>JAQXCD010000068.1 GCA_029252045.1 Sulfitobacter sp. | reverse complement strand
CCGTCGAGAATGCTGGCATGTACCTCCAGATAGCAGCCACCGTTCTGGCCGCCGGCATCTGCTTTTTCCTGCCCGCGAATGCCCGCATCATGCAGCTTGAGAATTCGCACCGGCGTTTTACCGTCTCTATGGACGATGTTGCGCGCGCATACGGGGCTGTGCATGCCGCTGATCGGGGCCGCACGTTCAAGCTGAGCTCGGAGTTTGACGCCGTGCGCGAACGTCTGGCCTATCTGCGCGACCACCCTGATCTCAGCACGCTGGAGCCCGCCCTGCTGGAAGCCGCAGCACAGATGAGCCACATCAGCCGCGAGCTGGCCGAAGTCTATGCTGACGATAAAATCGCCCGCGCCCGTGACTTCCTGAAACAGCGTCAAGAAGAGGTGAACCTGTTCAATAGCCGCCTTGATCAGGCCAAGGCCATCTCGACCGAGATGAAGCACTGGCTGCACGAGGTCGAGCTGGAAGAAAGCGTAGCAGCCGCACAGCTGGCGCGTCTTTCCAAGGAAATGAACGAAATCCTGCCACAGCTTGGCCGCGAAACCGTTCTGCAATTTGAACCGGCTGTGCCAAGCGAAGACCTGCAACTGGACAGCACCACCCTGGACAACAGCGTGTACGAACTGCCCAAAGCGGCAGAGTAGCGACCGCTAGCGCAGCCAGCGGCTGTGCGCATAGTCGAATGTGCCGTCGCGCGTAAGTATTCTGGTCCAATTCCCCGACCACTCCAGCACCACAGCAAAATCCCCCGGATAGATGCGTCGCTTAATCGCGTGGTCCGAAGCCGGCCCCTCCCGCAAATTCAGAAAACTGTCCGACGTCGGATTGATGATCCATGTCTCGGCCACTGCCCCACCGCTTAACGCCAAAGCGGCGCCGGCTTTTTCAACTTATGTCCCCTTTTTGTTCTATTTCCCATTGATCCCGCCCCGCGCAGGCTGCATCAACGTGCCATGGCAAAACCGGTAAAAAACTTCTCATGCACCAAATGTGCGGCAACCTTCCCCAAGTGGTCGGGTCGCTGTGACAATTGCGGCGAATGGAACTCTATTCAGGAAGATAAGGGCATCAGCGCGGGTCCGCCGTCCAAATCACTGGGCGCGCGCCGTGGGTCGTCAATGCAACTGATGGATCTGGCGACCGAAGAAGCCCCGCCCCCGCGCACCCTGTCGGGGCTGGGAGAGCTGGATCGCGTTTTGGGCGGCGGGTTGGTTGAAGCCTCTGCCATTCTGGTGGGCGGTGATCCGGGCATCGGTAAATCGACGCTGCTCCTGCAAGCCGCTGCTGCCTTTGCCAATCAGGGCCTCAAGGTCGTTTATATCTCGGGCGAGGAAGCATCGGCACAGGTGCGGATGCGCGCCCAACGGCTTGGCCTCTCGGACGCATCGGTAAAACTGGGTGCCGAGACGAACCTGCGCGACATCCTCACCACGCTGGACAAGGAACGCCCGCAACTGGCGATTATCGATTCGATCCAGACCATGTGGGCCGACAACGTAGAAAGCGCGCCGGGATCGGTGTCTCAGGTGCGCGCGGCCAGCCACGAGCTGACGAGCTTTGCCAAACGCACCGGCACCTCGGTGGTACTGGTGGGCCACGTCACCAAAGAGGGCCAGATCGCTGGCCCGCGTGTGGTCGAACATATGGTGGATACGGTCCTCTATTTCGAGGGCGAGCGCGGTCACCCCTTCCGCATCCTGCGCTCGGTCAAAAACCGCTTTGGCCCCGCGGACGAGATTGGCGTATTCGAGATGACAGGCCGCGGCTTGGCCGAAGTCACCAACCCCTCTGCGCTGTTTTTGTCCGAACGCGGGCAGCCTTCCGCCGGATCGGTTGTATTTGCAGGCATCGAGGGCACCCGCCCCGTGCTGGTCGAGATACAGGCATTGGTCGCGCCATCCCCCCATTCCCAAGCACGGCGTACCGTTGTCGGTTGGGATGGCGGGCGTCTGGCGATGATCTTGGCGGTGCTGGAGGCACGCTGCGGGATTCCTTTTGCGGGTCTGGATGTCTACCTCAACGTGGCGGGCGGGATGAAAATATCCGAACCCGCCGCCGATCTGGCTGTGGCTTGTGCGCTTTTAAGCGCACGCGAGGACACCGCCTTGCCGGCGGAAACCGTGGTATTCGGGGAACTTAGCCTGTCAGGGGCGTTGCGCCCTGCAACACAGACGGAAAACAGGTTGAAAGAAGCGCAAAAACTTGGTTTTACCTCCGCCATTGCACCCAAAGGCGGCAAACCAGTAGAGGTAGACGGGATCACCCTGCGTCCAATGACCGATCTGACCGCATTTGTGGGCGAAATATTCGGCGCGGGCTAACCCGCCCCCTAGATAAAAGGCGAAACGAGCATGGAAGGTTTTACCATCATTGACGGCGTGGTGGCGCTGGTCATTGTGATGTCGGCACTGCTTGCCTATGGCCGCGGGTTTGTCCGCGAGTTGATGGCAATTGTGGGCTGGATTGCAGCCGCGGTATTCGCCTACCTCTTTGCACCTCAGGTCGAACCACTGGTTCGCGAAATCCCGCTGGTCGGTGACGTTCTGGCGGACAGCTGCGAATTGTCGATCATCGGTGCGTTTACGCTGGTACTGGCCGTCACACTGGTCATCGTTTCGCTGATCACACCGCTGTTTTCATCGCTGGTACAACGCTCCATCCTTGGCGGGTTTGATCAGGCGCTCGGCTTTATCTTTGGTGTGGCGCGCGGCGTTTTGCTGGTTGCAATCGGCTTTTTCGTCTATTCGACCATCATCACCGGCCAGCAATTCACCATGGTAGACGACAGCCGCTCGTCACTGGTCTTCGGGCGCTTCACCGACGACATCCAGAACTCCGACCCAGATCAGGCGCTGGGCTGGATCACGGGCAAATACGAACAACTGGTCTCAAGCTGCACGGCTCAGTAATTTTTGAACGACCGGACAATACCAAAGGGGGATGCCGCGCGCGTGCCCCTTTGGCCTTCTGTTACAGGCCTTTTAACAGGCGCTTCTTGCCCTCATTCACCCTTGTGACAAAAACCGCCATTCGCTGCGTGACTCTACAGACGTAGTCCACTAAGACCCCCCTATCCTTTGTAGGCCTCAGGAGCGCTCCCTTGTCCCATACCCCGCCCAAGACAATGCCCCCCGCCCATCCCTTTGATACGTCCTACCTGCATGACGCAGGAAATGATGATAAACTAAAGGAAGAATGCGGAATTTTTGGCGTTGTTGGTGTCGCAGATGCTGCCAACTTCGTAGCACTCGGCCTGCATGCCTTGCAGCACCGTGGTCAGGAAGCAGGCGGAATCGTAACCCATGATGCCGAAGCCGGATTTCAATCTGCCCGCCGCTTTGGCTATGTCCGCGACAACTTTACCAGCCAGAAAGTCATGGAAACCCTGCCCGGCCCTATCGGCATCGGGCATGTGCGCTATTCCACGGCGGGCTCCAAAGGCCAGACTGCGATCCGCGATGTGCAACCCTTCTTTGGCGAATTCGCCATGGGCGGCGCCGCGATTGCGCACAACGGGAACATCACCAACGCCAACGCCCTGCGCCGCGAGTTGATCGAGCGCGGCTCGATCTTCCAGTCGTCCAGTGATTCCGAATGCATCATCCACCTGATGGCCCGCTCGCTCCAGCGCAACATCCCCGAACGGATGGAAGATGCCCTGCGCCGCGTCGAGGGTGCGTTCTCGGTTGTGGCCATGACCCGCACCAAACTGATAGGTGTGCGTGACCCGCTGGGCGTGCGCCCGCTGGTGCTGGGCAAACTGGGCGATGGCTATGCCCTGTCCTCCGAGACATGTGCGCTGGACATCGTCGGTGCCGATTTCATTCGCGAGATCGAGCCGGGCGAGATGGTTGTGATCAACCATGACGGCGTTCAAAGCCACTTCCCGTTCCGCCGCCAGCCCTCCAAGTTCTGCATTTTCGAGCATGTGTATTTCTCCCGCCCCGACAGCATCCTCGGTGGCCGCTCCGTCTATGAAACCCGCGAAGCGATTGGCCGCGAACTGTCAAAAGAAGCCCCGGTTGATGCCGATCTGGTCTGCCCTGTACCTGATTCCGGTACACCTGCGGCCATCGGATACAGCCTGCAATCCGGCATTCCCTACGCCATGGGTATTATCCGCAACCAATACATGGGCCGCACGTTCATCGAGCCGACAGAGAGCATCCGCAACATGGGTGTGCGCCTCAAGCTCAACGTGAACCGCGCGCTTGTTAAAGGCAAACGCATCATTCTGGTCGACGATTCCGTGGTGCGCGGCACCACCAGCCGCAAGATCAAGGAGATGATCCTGGATGCGGGTGCGGCCGAAGTCCACTTCCGCATCGCCTCCCCGCCGACGGCATGGCCATGTTTCTATGGTGTGGACACACCCGACCGCGACAAGCTGCTGGCCGCCACCATGTCCGAGGATGAAATGCGCGAGCATTTGGGTGTCGACAGCCTCAAGTTTATCTCGCTTGACGGGCTTTATCGCGCTGTGGGCGAGGCCAAAGGCCGCAATAAATCCTGCCCGCAATATTGCGACGCCTGTTTCTCGGGGGAATACCCTGTGGTCCCCTCAGACAAAGTCGACGAAGGCTTTGTCATGCAGTCCGCAGCGGAATAATTCGGGCCATTCCTGACCTGCTGACAGTTTGTGCCAGCAGGTCTGTGGTGTACTGGGACCATGAGTGACCCATTTGCCCCCGTAGTTGCCCAGTGGCCGCCTGCCGCGCGCAGCCGCTTTGCCGAAATCCGTACACTCATTCTGTCTGCCGCCCAAAATGCTGACGCTGGCCCCCTGGCCGAGAGCCTGAAATGGGGGCAACCCGCATGGCGTCCCACCCGCGCGCGGCAGGGCAGCACACTTCGGCTGATGTGGCAGGACACAATGCCGCAGACCATTGCGCTCTTCGTCGATTGTAAAACCACCCTCAGCGAAACAATGCGGGACATCTATCCCTCTGACTTTCAGTACGAAAAGAACCGTGGCTTGCGGATGGATCTGACCAGTCCCCTGCCCGAACAGGCCATCGACCACCTTGCCCGGCTCACCTTTACCTACCACCGCAAAGCCTAGGCAGCTGCCTTTCGCCGACGCTATGGCGGTCAGCAGCCGATGGCAGTGCACTGGCCTTCTCCCCTCAAAGCGCTTTGCATAAGCCCCTTGTGAAACACAGCATCACAAGGAGCCACCATGGCCACGCAAGAAACACAAACAGCAACTCCACAAATAGTAGGACAACTCGCCACTCAGGAAGTCAGGCTCGCGCGCACAGCCCTGATCGGCGTGTTTGGCACACCCGCAGCGCAGCGCGCACTGGTCCGCCTGCCCCAAGGGCAAACGCAAACAGTCAAAGTCGGGGATACCGTTGCAGGTGGGACCGTACGCGCCATTGGCGAAGACAAGCTGGTTCTTCTGCGCATGGGGACCGAGCAAATCTTGCAAATGCCACGTGGTTAGGCCCCTTGACGCCGTGCCATCGCCCGCGCATATCCCCTTTATGACACAGAAAATCGCATTGATCACAGGGGCCTCACGCGGCCTTGGAACCGCACTGGCAGAAGCGCTGGCGCAAGACTATCACATCGTTGCAGTGGGCCGCACCGTCGGCGCACTGGAGGAACTCGACGACCGTATCAAAGCCAAAGGCGGCAGTGCTACGCTTGCGCCCATGGACATCACCGATACAGGTGCGATGCAAACCCTGTGCCGTGGCATTCATGACCGGTGGGGGCATCTGGACATCTGGCTGCACACTGCCGTGCACGCAGCCCCGCTGACCCCCAGCCACCACATCGATGCAAAAGACCTTGAGAAATCCATCGCGGGCAACATCACTGCCACTGCGACTTTGATCAACTATGTAGCGCCCCTGCTGGGCGAAACAGGCCGTGCTGTGTTCTTTGACGATCCGACTGCAGGTCAGAAATTTTACGGCAGCTATGGCTCGACCAAAGCCGCGCAAATCGCTATCGCCCGCAGCTGGCAGGCCGAGACCGTCCGCATCGGGCCGCGCGTCGACATCGTCACGCCAAAGCCTATGGCAACTGCCACACGCGCCCGCTTTTTCCCGGGCGAAGACCGTGCCCCCCTTAACGATATTCACGCCGAGGCAGCACGCCTGCTGGGATTACTCGATAAATAAGCATCCCCTCGCTTGCCCGTCTGCCATGCCTCGCCTATCAAGGCGTAAAGGGGCAATATAATGCGTATTCTGATCACCAATGACGACGGCATCAATGCACCCGGCCTGATTGTGCTGGAAGGCATCGCCAAAACACTGGCGGGACCGGCAGGTGAAGTCTGGACCGTGGCACCAGCGTTCGAGCAGTCAGGCGTCGGCCATTGCATCAACTATACCAAACCCACCCTGATTACCGAGCTGGCCCCCCGTCGCTATATGATTGAGGGCAGCCCGGCAGATTGCGTGCTCTGCGCGCTATATGACCCGATGAAAGACGCGCGCCCCGATCTGATCCTGTCAGGGGTGAACCGTGGCAACAACGCTGCCGAAAACACGCTCTACTCCGGCACCATTGGCGCCGCGATCGAGGGCGCGTTGCAGGGTGTTCCCTCCATCGCCCTATCGCAGTTCTATGGCCCCGCGAACCGCGATCTGGAGGACCCGTTCGAGGCCGCTGTGCAGCACGGCGCCCAAGTCTGCCGCCGCATCCTTGCCCAGCAGCCTGCCGATGCAAACGGCTACAGTCTGTTCTGGAATGTAAACTTCCCCCCAGTGGCCGCCGCCGATGTGCAGGGTATCCGTCTGGCCCCGCAAGGCCGCAGGCCCGGCGTGAACTTCTCTACCATCCCGCATGACGCCCCCAACGGGCGGCGCTTCTTGTGGATCGCGGGCGGTGACCAGCAGGTTCCCCCCGCCGTAGGCACGGACGCCGCTGTGAACCTCGAGGGCTATATCTCGGTCACCCCTATGCGGGCAGACCTGACGGCCCATGACGCATTTGCAGGAATTTCGGACCTCGCCACATGAACGACCTCCCAGATGACACCCCCTCGGACGCCGAACGCAAGATGCAGTTTCTCTATGCGCTGCGCTCCAAAGGCGTGACGGCTAAACTGGTGCTGGGTGCTATGGAAGCGATTGACCGTGGCCCTTTCATTCGCGGCCTGTTTGCCGAGCGCGCCTACGAAGACATGCCCCTGCCCATTGCCTGCGGCCAGACCATCAGCCAACCTTCCGTTGTGGGCCTGATGACCCAAGCGCTGGAAATCACGCCGCGCGACAAGGTTCTGGAGATCGGCACAGGCTCCGGATATCAAGCAGCGATCCTCAGCAAACTTGCGCGCCGGGTCTACACAATCGACCGCCACCGCCGCCTTGTGCACGAAGCCCGCGCTGTATTCGACGCGCTTGAGCTGAACAACATCACCGCCATCACCGCCGATGGCAGCTATGGTCTTCCCGAACAGGCGCCGTTTGACCGCATCATCGTCACTGCCGCTGCCGAAGACCCACCCGGCCCGCTGCTGGCCCAACTCAAGGTCGGAGGCATTATGGTGCTGCCTGTGGGCCAGTCAGACGCCGTTCAGCACCTTATTCGTGTGCGAAAAACCGCCGACGGGCTCGAATATGACGAAATGCGCGCAGTTCGCTTCGTTCCGCTACTCGAAGGGTTGGGCAAAGACACATAATGTGGTAAGAGCATACCAAATCTCGGGCACACGGGATAGGCAGTGACAAGGACCCCATTGATGACAGTTCAAACCACGCGCGCCTCCATGCGCCTTTCGCTTCTTGCAGGCGCCGCTTGTATGACACTTGCAGGATGCCAACAGCCGCTGGATTTCGATCTGCGCGGGCTTGGGGGCGGGTTCACCACAGCCAATGCGGCACAAGCCCCGCTTGCCACACGCCCCATCCCTGACGATTTCGGCGTGATTTCATATCCCAACTATCAGGTCGCTGTCGCCCGCCGTGGTGATACACTCGCCGATGTGGCCGCGCGCGTGGGCCTCGATACCGCGACACTCGCCAAATACAACGGCATTGATCCCAAAGTGTCCCTGCGCAAGGACGAGATCATCGCCCTGCCCAGCCGTGTGGCCGAGCCGTCCCCCGCAACCGGCTCGCTCACCACTGGGCCTATCAAACCGGTCGATATTTCCACCGTTGCAGGTGGCGCCATCAACCGTGCCCCCGCTACGCCCGGCGTTCAGACAACTGCTTTGGCACCCGCTGCAACCGCCCCTCAGGCACAGACCGGCAAAGAACCGATCCGCCATAAGGTCGAGCGCGGCGAGACCGCCTTTACCGTCGCCCGTCTCTATAACGTACCCGCCAAAGATCTGGCCGAGTGGAACGGTCTTGGCGCAGATTTTGCAATTCGCGCAGGCCAGTTCCTGCTGATCCCTGTCCCGTCTCAGAACCCGCCCAAGGCGGCTCCGGCGCAAACCGCCACTGCTACTGCTAATGCTACTGCGACAACCATGCCCGGTGCTGGCTCCGCGACACCCACGCCTCCTTCGGCAACCAAGCCACTACCCGCTGAAAAAGTAGCGCCCGCCGTCGCACCGACTGCTCCGGCAGCACCGGCAGCAGCAACAACCGCAGCGGTCGCCCCTAAACCCGTAAAACCGGTGGCAGATGTCGGTAAAGTGACCCAGCCCGCCCCCACAGGCAAATTGGTCCGCCCCGTGAACGGCACAATCATTCGCGAATACGCAAAAGGTAAAAACGAGGGCATCAACATCAAAGCAGCCCCCGGAACCGCGGTAAAAGCAGCTGACGCAGGTACAGTCGCAGGCATTTCAAAAAGCCCGGATGGTGTTCCGTTTGTCCTGATCCGCCACGCCGATAACCTGATCACAGTCTACGCCAACGTCACCGATCTGGCTGTGAAACAGGGCGATACCATCTCGCGCGGCCAAAACATCGCAAAACTGCGCGATGGCGATAACGCGTTCCTCCACTTCGAAGTCCGCAAAGGCTTCGACAGCGTCGATCCCAATCCGTTCCTTAACTAAGCCTATCTTTCTTGGCCGTATATCCTCCAGGGAATCCTTCCCCCCTCGGGGGCAAGGATGGGGCAGAGCCCCTACCCGCGCAGAGCTACGCCACGTCGTCCGGCCAGATCCGTGAAGTACTGCCACGCTACACGGCCAGAACGGCTTCCGCGTGTAGCCTGCCATTCGATGGCTTCCGCGCGCAATTCCGCATCGCCGATCTCGACCCCATGCGCATCACAATAGCCGCGGATCATCGCCAGATACTGGTCCTGATCACAGGCATGAAAGCCCAGCCACAGCCCAAACCGGTCCGACAAGGACACTTTCTCCTCCACGGCTTCCGCAGGGTTGATCGCCGATCCGCGCTCGTTCTCGATCATGTCGCGGGGCATCAAATGGCGCCGATTCGACGTGGCATAAAGCACAACATTCTCCGGCCGCCCCTCGATCCCGCCATCCAGTACCGCCTTCAGTGACTTGTAGTGGGCATCATCATGACCAAAGCTCAGGTCATCGCAGAACAGGATAAACCGCTCGGGCGCGCCGCGCAGCAGGTTCAGCAACCGCCCCACCGAGGGCAGGTCTTCACGCTGTAGCTCAACCACCTTCAGTTCGGGGTACTCCGCCTGCAAGGCACCGTGCACGGCCTTCACAAGGCTGGATTTTCCCATCCCCCGCGCGCCCCAAAGAAGGGCGTTATTTGCAGGAAGTCCGGCGGCAAACTGGGCCGTATTCTTCAACAAAGTGTCCCGCGTCCGCTCGACCCCCACCAGCAGCGAGATATCCACGCGGCTCACCCGTGCCACCGGCTCCAGCCGGTCCGGTCCTGTGTGCCAGACAAAAGCCGAAGCTGCAGCAAAATCAGGAGCAGCAAGTGGCGCCGGAGACATCCGCTCCAGCGCCTGTGCAATACGGTCCATCGGGTCGTCAATCACTGATCGCTGTCCTTGCGCTCTTCAACAATAGGGTCTTCCCGCTCCATTTCGTCGGCCATCGCCTCGAAATCATCTTCGTCTTCATCGTAAAAACCATCTGCGCGCAGCTGCTTTTCACGCTTGTCATCCACACGGGCCACAAGGAAGATCGAAACCTCGTAGAGGCCGTAAACCACCACAAAAAGGATCAATTGCGTCACAACATCCGGCGGCGTCACCAGAGCGGCAAGCAGCAAAATCCCCACAACCGCATATTTGCGCACGTTACGCAGACCTTCGGCAGTGACCAAACCCGCTTTGCCCATCAAAGTCAGCAACACAGGCAACTGGAAACACAGACCAAAAGCCACGATCATTTTCAGTGTGATATCAAGGCTTTCATTCACCTTACCGTTAAAAACGATATCAATGCCTGAGGTCTTGGCCTCGCCCGTGGCAATCATTGCCGACAGATAGGATGCCGCATCCGAGAAGCCGAGGAAGAACTGCATCGCCAGTGGAACAACCACATAATGCGCGAATGCAGCGCCCATCAGGAACAACACAGGAGACGCAATCAGGAACGGCAAAAACGCATTCTTTTCGTTCTTGTAAAGGCCCGGCGCCACAAAGCGCCACAGCTGCGTTGCAATCACCGGAAAGCTGATCGCCAGACCGCCCACCATAGAGATGCGGATCAAGGTAAAGAAATATTCCTGCGGTGCCGTGTACTGCATCACAGGGTTTGGGTTGCCCAGATCACGCATTGTGTTTTCAATCGGCACCAGCAGGAAGTCGAGGATCAGACTGCCGAAAGAGAAGCAGATGATCATCCCTACCACAAACGCCAGCACCGAGCGGATAATCCGCGTGCGCAGTTCCGCCAGATGCTCGATCAGCGGGGCCGCGCTGTCGTCAATGTCATTATCGCTCGCGCTCATGTGTCTGCTTTCTTCGCGGCTGCTTTCTTGGCAGCCGACTTTTTCGCTGGGGTCTTTTTAGCTGGAGCCGGTTTCGCAGCCGGTTTAACAGCCTCTGGCGCCGGCGCCTTTTTGGCAAGCGTCTGTTGCAGCGAGACTTCCAGCTCTTCCGCCTTCGCCATCGCCTCGGACGCTTCGCGTGCTTTGCGCTCGGCGGCGGCGCGGGCGGTGCCGGCCTGAATACGGGCGACATTCTCGGCACGCTCTGCCGACATCTTGCCCGTTTCGCTGTTCGGGTCGACGCCTGTCAGCCCTTTGGCCGCATCCTTGACCCCGTCCATGGCAGTGCCGATCGGATTGGTCGCAGCTTTCAGGGATTTGCTGAGGCCGCTGGACACATCCCGCATGCCGGATTGATCAGCCGCGTCATTCATGGCGCTGGAAAACTCCCGCGCCATGCCTTTGGCCTTGCCCACAAACTGGCCCACGCGGCGAAACATCACCGGAAGGTCTTTGGGGCCCACGACGATCAACGCCATAATCCCCACCACCAGCATTTCGGACATGCCAATATCGAACATGGATTACACCTTGTCCTTGGTGTCTTCTTTGACGTCGGCAATCTCGTCCGCTGTCTCGTCTTTCAGCTGCTTCTCGCCTTCGTTGATACCTTTTTTGAAGCTGGTGATGCCTTTGCCGACTTCACCCATCAAGGACGAGATTTTACCGCGACCAAAAAGAACCAATACAACCACTGCAATCAGCAGCAGGCCTGGCAAACCAATATTGTTAAGCATGTCGTTTCTCCTATCAGAATACATGAGCCACCTCGAAAGGGGCCGTTTCACCGGTTTCACTATCAAAGTTACCGCGGGCCAAAAATGGAAAACGCGCAAAAACAGGCCAATTCTTCCGCGCAAAACAGGCCTGTTTCTGCCTTGCCGTACACAACTGACAGGTTTATGTCAGTTGCATGGCCCGATCCGATCGTCTCTTTGATATTTTGACCCTGTTGCGAGACGGGACTGTCCATACCGCACAATCGCTGGCGCAGAAAACGGGCGTTTCTCCCCGAACGCTCTACCGCGATATGGACAGCCTTGCCGCATCTGGCGTGCCTGTAACGGGGACACGCGGCACCGGCTACCAACTGGCTGCCCTCATCACCCTGCCGCCTCTGTCCCTGACCACAGCCGAGCTGGAGGCGCTGGAGCTGGGCCTAGCCATTGCTGCCGAGGTTGCCGATCCGCAAATGCGCGCCGCCGCCAACACGCTGGCCGACAAGCTGGACGCGGTACTGCCACAAACCGCTGTTGCACAGGCGGATGCATGGAAATTCGCGGCTTCGGCCTTTGCCGATTCCGCGCGTGGCCTGTCGCATATCCCGACCCTGCGCGCCGCCATAAAGGCGCGGCAGAAACTGCGGATCACCTATACATCCCGCGAGGGCACAGTAACCTCACGCACCATCCGCCCGCTGCATCTGGAATACTGGAGCCGGATCTGGACTCTTACCGCATGGTGCGAATGGCGCAGCGCACACCGGGTCTTCCGGCTGGATCTGATCAACACGGCCGAAGCACTCCCCGAGCTCTTTAACGACGAGCCCGGCAAAGCGCTGGCAGATTACACGCCCTGAGATTTCAGCTGCCATCCCGTTTGCGGCGGCAAGAACGCCTCGACGCTGGCCGTTGCAATCACAATTGTCTCGCCGTTGCTGGCCACATTCAGCCCGCCATGCACCGCACGCACCTCGGCGCGGCCCCGTGGCAGGGTTGCGCGCAGCGCTTCTATATCCAGCGCGTCCGGCTCTTGCACAGCAACCGTCACCTGCACCCGCATCGCATCATGCGGTAGCTCCAGCACGCCGAACAGCGGCAAGGACGAATGGCGGAATGCATCCTCAATCGCGCGTTTGGCGGCCTTGGTATAGTCCATTCCGTGCAGGTCGTTGCCCATGCCCATCTCGATGATCACGCGCTGCTCGCTCATGTGCGTTTCTCCATGTCAAAGCCTACGGACAAGGCAACATTCGCCATAATTGTGGGGTTCCCTGTCCCTTCGGGGCGCGGCACGTCCAGCCCGCCACGGACGACGCTCACCGTTACATCGCCGTAGGGAAACACTGCGCGCAACACATCTGCATCTACTTGATCCGGCTGCTGCACACCCACATCCAGCGTGATCCGCATATCGGCTTTGTCAAAACCAAACAGCTCGGCCAGATTGATCGAGTTATGCCACAACGCGTCGCGCACCGCCCGCTCTGCCGCTTGCGTATAATCGCCCCGCCGCAACGAGGTTCCCATCCCGAATTCGACTAACAGTTTTTGCATGTCCGCCCCCTATTTCTCTGCACTAAAGACAAAGCACTTGTCCCGCCGGATTGTAAGCCACATCACGGTGCCCGCCGTAGGCATAAACACATTCGGCACGGTTGCTTTGATCATCGTGCCGTCGTGATCCATGCGGAACTCCACAAGGCTTTCGTTACCCATGAAACGTGCGCGCTCCACCACTGCACGCGCAGGTGTGCCATCGGCGGCAGTAGGCAGCGGGCCTTTGCCGGCGCGGTCAAAATCAATACGCACATGTTGAGGACGGAAAACAATGTCCACCTCTGTGCCATCGGGGAAACCGGGTGCAAGGAAACGGCCAAAGGCAGTATGCGCCAGCGCGCCCGACACCTTAGCCCGCACCACATTCGCATCCGAGAAGAACGACACAGCCGCGCGGTCAACGGGCCGCGTGTAGACGTTATAGGGCGCGCCCTGCTGGACAATCCTGCCATCCCGCATCAGCGCAATCTCGTCAGCCATCCGCATCGCCTCGTCCGGCTCATGGGTGACCAGCAGCACGGCGGTATCTTCTTCTTTGAGGATGCTCAGTGTCTCGTCGCGGATGCCATCGCGCAGGCGGTTATCAAGACCGCTGAACGGCTCGTCCATCAGCATAATGCGAGGACGCGGCGCCAGCGCGCGGGCCAGTGCGACACGCTGCTGCTCGCCACCTGATAACTGATGCGGATAGCCATCGATAAAGCGTTTGAGATCGACCCGCTCCAGCAACTCCTCAACCCGTGCGCGTTTAGCGGCCTTGTTCCCGCGCAAACCGTAACCAACATTGTCGGCCACGCTTAGATGCGGAAACAGGGCAAAGTCCTGAAACATCAGGCCAATCTCGCGCCGCTCAGGGGGGATGCGAAACACGGTGTCGCAGATCAGCTTGCCATCGACATGGATGGTGCCGCTGTCTTGCATTTCCACACCTGCGATCATCCGCAAGGTTGTGGACTTGCCGCAGCCCGACGGCCCCAGCAGGCAGGTCACCTGCCCCGGCATGATTTGCAGGCTGACATCATCCACCACCGCGCGGCCATCAAAGCTGCGGCGCAGGTTGCGGATTTCCAAACGTGGGGTCGCGATTTGCATGACTGGGCTTATCCGATCATTTCTGTCGGATAGCAGCTATCAGCGCGGCCGCGTCCCTGCAAGCACCGCGGCAAACCCTGCGACAAGAACGCAAACACAAATCATCAAAAGCTGCTCGTATTTGTGGCCCTCCATCAGCCAAGGCGTGACCACATCCCAGCCGCGCGCAAAATAGACGAACGCACCCGCAACAGCAGCGCCAAAGGCTGCCAAATAGGCCCAGAGTGCTATCTGCCGCCCCATCACCAAACCGACCAACAGCACGGGCGTCAGGAACATCGACGCCGTGCCACTGACCGCCACCGCATCAAACAGCGTCGCATTACCCCATAGCGTCAGCAGCGTGCCTGCCCCCATAAACACCACCATTACCAGCCGCCCCGCCATCAGGGTACGGGGCAGACCACCCTCCTCCACCACCAGCCGCGCCGCCGAGGACAGTGCAGAATCCAGCGTGCTGAGCGCGGAGACCAACAACGAGATCATAAGCAGACCGAAAACCCAAGCCGGAAACATCTTGGCCCAGGTGCCAATCAGCTCGCCCTCATACTCGGCGCCGGTCAGCCCGGCCTGAATTCCGAAGAAACCAAAGCCGATGATGCACAGGGTACTGATCCAGAAAGCATGTAAAAACGAGGCGCGTGTGGTAGCTGGATCGGCGATAAAGCCCCGGTCCATCATCACCGGATCATGGGCGGGATAGCTGAACACCTGCAAGGCGGCTACGGCCAGCAATATCCAGCCATTATAACTGCCCGCAGTGCCTTGGGCCGTCAGGACAGCGCCCAGTTCAAAGCCCGCGCTGAACACCAGCGCCACGAAGGCGATGCCAAAGACCACCAAAAACACAACCATCTGTACAACATCCGTGCGCAAGGCCGCACTCAGCCCGCCCCACGCGGAATAGGCAAGCCCCAGCACCGCCACCGCCCAGATGGCCGCTGTGCCGCCGCCCTCCAGAACCGCGTTGAAAATCAGGCCGACCACAACAAGATTGGCAAACACCTCCGACAGCAGGCGCAGCGCGATAACGCTATTGTAGCAGCCGTTGCCCACCGTACCAAAACGCCCGCCCAGCCAGCCCTGCACCGACGTGGCCCCGTTGTCGCGCAACCGCGAAACGATGAACCCTCCCGTCAGGAAAGACCCGTAATAGGCCGCATAAGCCAGCGTGCCCATGATCCCGTAATAATAGCCCAGAATCGCAGCATTCATCAGGCTGCGCGCGAATATCCACGTCGTCACCTGACTGAGCACCAGAACCCAAAGATGCGGCGCAGCACCTGTGGCACTCTGCCCGCCAAAGAATCCCTCTATGCTGGCGCGGCGCGGTGCAGCCAGAACGGAGGCCAAAATGATCAGGCCGAAGACGGCAATCAGGACAACGGGTTGCATGCAAAAACTCACTTCAGGGGATATCGCGCCAGAGCTAAGGCAAGCGCCACTGCCCGGCCATCCCAAAAGCGCTGCGCTGTCAGAAATGTGATGATCCGTCAGTCGGTCAGATCAAACGCCGCATGCGCCACATCGCGGCCATTCACCTGCACGGTTACGCTATGCGCCCCTGAATGCAGCGTAAACGTAGAGGCGCCCCCTTTAAGCTTATGCGACTTCGACAGCTTGAGCGACTTGCCCCCACACACCTCTGCGATCTTCAGCTTGAACACTTTTTCCGCCGTCTTGCCCAAGGGCCTCGCAAATCCGATACGGTAGTCCACCAGAACGGGCGTATCCTGTTCGGCTTCGAGGATCACATCGAACAGTAGCGCAGCACCAATCGGCACCTGTCTTTCCTTCAAAGCGATCCGCGCAGTGACCTCTGCATCAGCACAATAGCCCAAAGCAGCCATTGCGCCCGCATGACCCTGTTTGACCAGTGTGCGCAACGCATGGCGGGACATCCAATCCAGCTCTTTCGGGGTTTGGCGCCCTTCTGCCTGCCAGCGCGCCAATCGTGCAAGCACTTGATCGGGTACAATTTTACTCAGGTCATTCAGGTGATTGGCGACGGACCGCGTCACAAACCGTGCGGTATCTGCATGCAAAAAACCCAACAGCGGCAAGGTCTGCTCAGGCGAGAGCCCGACGTTCTGCGCACATGGCAAACGCGGGCGTGTGCCCTCGCTGACCAGCCTGCGCACATGATAGTTACCGTCGCGGGCCCACGGCGCCAGCTCTGCCAATGTCTCGTCCGGCCACCGGTTCAGGAAGGCGCGAATCTAGAACTCCATCGAGAAGCGTTGGGTTGCGGCGTGAAAAACCTCCATCGCGCGGGCACGGTGATGCTCCAACCCGTGACGGGCCACAAGAATGCCGTGCACACCGTGGATGAAATGCCCGAAATCATCGTCCGATTGCTCTGGGTCCAGCCGGTCTGGCAAAGCCGCCAGCAGCTGACCCGCCATGGCCGGAAACTCGGCGGCCAACTGCCCCTCCAGACAGTCGGCCATCCACTCCATACGACCCAAAAGTTCCCGCTCGGGGAAACCGGACAGCGCCTCATCGGTGAAGCGCTGCGCGTCGAAACCGGGCACGCCTGCGGCAAATTCTGCCGCCAGCTGCGCCACCGTCTGCGTGTTAAACAGATGGTCCTTGAGCGAGAATTTAGTGCTTCCAGCCCCTGCCATTACATGGTGATATTCGTGGCACCACCGTCGAGTAGAATGGACTGCCCCACAATGAAACCCGCGTGCTGCGAGCACAGGAAGGCACAGGCCGCACCGAATTCGTCGCGTGTGCCGTAACGCCCTGCGGGAATGCCCGACGCGCGTTCTTTGCGGGCCTCGTCCAGCGTAATACCCTTGGCCGCCACAACACCGCCATCCAGCGCATCCGCACGGTCGGTGGCGTGAATGCCCGGCAACAGGTTGTTAATGTTCACGCCTTTGCCTGCAACCTGACGGCTGGTACCCGCCACATAGCCGGTCAGACCCGTCCGCGCAGAGTTGCTAAGCCCCAGCACCCCAATAGGTGCCCGCACAGACTGCGACGTGATATTCACAACACGACCCCAGCCGCGGTCCATCATCGCAGGCACCAGCGCTTTGATCAGCGCGATGGGGGCGAGCATGTTAGCATCAAGTGCTTTGATAAAATCCTCACGGTCCCAATCCGTCCACATACCCGGAGGGGGTCCGCCGGCGTTATTCACCAGAATATCAACGCCTTGCGCAGCTTTGATCACAGCTGCCTGACCTTCTTCGGTTGCGACATCAGCCGCCACCGTCACCACGTTCACGCCGTAAGCGCTACGCAACCGCTCCGCCGAGGCTTCGAGCGCATCGGCACCGCGCGCGTTCATCACCAGATCGACACCCGCCGCTGCCAATGCCTCGGCGCAGCCCAGCCCCAACCCCTTGGACGACGCACAGACCAGTGCTCTTTTCCCTTTGATCCCTAGATCCATCATATCTCTCCCTGAATGGTTTTAACTTTTCTACCCCAGCATATTTTTCTACCCCAGCATATGGAGTGACGCCAGCAAAACACCACCCGATTGACCGTAAGCTGCCACAATTCTAAAGTAACACGTTCTAACGAGTTCCCCAAAAGGCCATCTTTATGTCAATAGGCTCCCTCTCCTCGCAAAGCGTCCCTGTCTATGTCGCTGATCAGATCAGAGCGACGGATGGTGCAAACATGGGTGATTTGCTGTCATTTTCCAGCGAACTGATTCTGGATGACGTGTACGAGCTGGACTTTGGTGCGGCGCCTGCGCGCCTGTCATTGATTGGCCGCGACGATGCAAGCTTTAGTATCGGGTTGGATACCAAAATCGGAACACCGGGCGCCGTGATCCATCTGGATTCCTCCCTGACATTTATGTCCCCAAACGGCAGCACGTCGGATGCCTTGCTGTTGGTCGAAGTGGACGCGCAAGGCGATGTTGACCAGATTTATCTCCTGCCCTTCAGCGCGCTTGGATCGCATGTAGAATATCGCCTAGTCGGTATTGACCGCGACAACGCATTGCATAAATTCGCGCAGGTCGCCTGTGTCAGCTTTACCCGTGGCACCCAAATCACCACCGCCTCCGGCGCGCAACGCGCTGTGGAGGATCTGGTGGTCGGCGACCGCCTCCTGACCCGCGACGATGGTGTGCAAACCCTACGCTGGATCGGCACATCCACCACCCGGGCGGTCGGCGAATTCGCCCCGATCCGCATTGCCGCCGGCACGTTGAACAACACATCGGACCTGCTGGTCAGCCCTGATCACCGCCTGTTTATCTATCAGCGGACAGACGAGTTGGGCGCAGGCCGCGCAGAGCTATTGGTCAAAGCGCGCCACTTGCTGAACGGAACAACGGTTACCGTCGCAGAAGGCGGGTTTGTCGATTACTTCCAGCTGCTGTTTGACAGCCACCAGATTATCTATGCCGAAGGCATCGCCGCCGAGTCGATGCTGATCGACAGCCGCACCCGTCCCGTCCTGCCATATGACCTGTCACAGAGCCTCGGCCAGCATGTGCCCGGCCATTCCGATCTGCCTCACGCCGGACTGGATGTGAATGAAGGCCTGCTCAGACGGCCCGACGCTACGACCCTGCTCAAAAAGGCATCTGGCCGCTGAGACTTGCCATGGCGCGCATGTAGGGTATGTGTACCGTCCAAATACGGCACGCGCAGCTTCTCCGTGATCCGTGCCAAGAAATACATCAGGAACGCGTTACAACATGCTGGATACAAATACAAATCGCCCCGATCTTCCACCGGAAATCGCGCGCCGTCGTACCTTTGCGATCATCAGCCACCCTGACGCCGGCAAGACAACCCTGACAGAAAAATTCCTGTTGTTCGGCGGGGCGATCCAAATGGCCGGACAGGTCCGCGCCAAAGGCGAAGCCCGCCGGACCCGCTCCGATTTTATGGCGATGGAGAAAGACCGCGGCATTTCCGTCTCCGCATCTGCCATGTCGTTTGATTATCATGGTCGCGACAAGAACTACCGCTTCAATCTGGTCGATACCCCCGGCCACTCGGATTTCTCGGAGGATACCTACCGCACACTGACAGCAGTAGATGCGGCCGTAATGGTGATCGACGGCGCCAAAGGTGTGGAGAGCCAGACCCAGAAACTGTTCGAAGTCTGCCGCATGCGCGATCTACCTATCTTGACATTTTGCAACAAGATGGACCGGGAAAGTCGAGATGTGTTCGAAATTATTGACGAAATCCAACAAAACCTCGCAATTGACGTAACCCCCGCCAGTTGGCCCATCGGTGTGGGCCGTGACTTTGTCGGCTGCTATGACATTCTGCGTGACCGTTTGGAACTGATGGACCGTGCAGACCGCAACAAGGTCGCCGAGAGCATCAAGATTGAAGGTCTGGACGACCCGAAACTGGCCGAGCATGTTCCGGCCAATCTGCTGGAGAAACTCAAGGAAGACCTTGAGATGGTGCGCGAACTCATGCCGCCGCTGGATCACGCGCTGATGGCCGAAGGCTCGCTCACCCCGATCTGGTTTGGCTCTGCCATCAACAGTTTCGGCGTTAAGGAACTGATGGACGGTATCGCCATGTTCGGGCCCGAGCCGCAAATCCAGCGCGCCGAGCCGCGTGAAATTCTGCCCGAAGAAAAGAATGTGACCGGCTTTGTGTTCAAAGTTCAGGCCAATATGGACCCCAAGCACCGCGACCGTGTCGCCTTTGTGCGTTTGGCCTCTGGCCATTTTGAGCGCGGCATGAAGCTGACGCATGTGCGCTCCAAAAAGGTAATGACAATTGCCAGCCCCGTGATGTTTCTGGCCGCTGACCGCGAGTTGGCGGAAGAAGCATGGGCCGGCGACATCATCGGCATCCCGAACCATGGCCAGCTGCGCATCGGCGACACGCTGACCGAGGGCGAGGCGATCCGCGTGACGGGTATCCCGTCATTTGCGCCGGAATTGTTGCAAGGTGTGCGCGCGGGCGACCCGTTGAAGTCGAAACACCTAGAAAAGGCGTTGATGCAATTCGCCGAAGAAGGCGCGGCCAAGGTCTTCAAACCCTCTATCGGCTCCGGCTTTGTGGTGGGTGTTGTGGGGCAGTTGCAATTCGAAGTACTGGCCAGCCGGATCGAGCTGGAATACGGCCTGCCCGTCCGGTTCGAGCCGTCACAGTTCACATCGGCGCGTTGGGTCGCAGGGCCTAAAGCCGCGGTCGACAAATTTACCGAAACCAACAAACAACACATCGCCCATGACCATGACGGCGATATCGTCTACCTCACCCGCCTTCAGTGGGACATCGACCGCGTGGATCGCGATTATCCGGACGTAAAGCTGACTGCGACCAAGGAAATGATGGTCTGATGGCCACGTGGGGTGTCATCGCCACGATCAAGGCGGAGACGCCCGCGATCCTGCGCTTTGCTGCCTACCATCTGGATCTGGGTGCGCACCGTATCTACATCTACCTCGACGCGCCCAACCCTGAGGCGCAAGAGGCCCTGCGCAACCACCCCAAGTGCCGCGTCATGCTCTGCGATGACGACTATTGGCAACGCCGCAGCGGCACCCGCCCCGAAATGCACCAGCCGCGCCAAACCTTTAACGCCACCCGTGCCTATGCCCGCGCCCACGAGGTCGACTGGCTGATGCATATGGACGTGGACGAATTTCTGGTCGCTGACAGCCCTGTCTCGGAACAGCTTGCCACCCTGCCGGACCAGATCAAATGCGCCCGCGCGCGGCCGATGGAGCTGTTGGCGGGCGGCGATCCACAGACCGAAGCGGCGTTCAAGACCTTTATCCCGGCATGCCGCCGCCGCGAAGAAACCGTGTCTGCGCTGTACCCCACCTTCGGGCAACACCTGAAAGGCGGTTTCCTCAGCCATATCGCGGGCAAGATCTTTGTCCGCACCGGAATCAGGGGCATCAAGTTCCGCATCCACAACGCGTTTCTGGAAGGTGTCACCAACCCTGATGATACCGAGCTGCCGGCTCTTCATCTGGCGCATTTTCACGCCAGCGACTGGGACATTTGGTTCAGCCATTTCACTTACCGGCACAGCAGCGGCTCGTACCGTGCTGACTTGGGCCCAGCACGGTCACGCGAGCGCGGCGGCATCACAACGCATGAGCTATTCGCCCTGATCCTTGAAGAAGAAGGGGAAACGGGCCTGCGTGCGTTTTTTGAGGAGGTCTGCGCCGATACCCCCGCCCTGCGCGCACGGCTGGAACAGCAGGGTCACCTGCGTTTGGCGGCATTCCCATTTGACACAGCTTTGGCTAAACATTTCCCGGACTTCGCAAATATTTGACGCTACCCTCGCAACTTGCTATGTGCTGTCTTGATATATCGCGGTTTTATCCGCCCCTTGGGCCATGCCGGCCGGTATACACGCTGCCGCGGGCCAAGATGTGTCCGCAACTAACGGATACACATGACAAAATTTAGCGATTTAAACCTGAACACCAAGGTACTTAAAGCCATTGAAGAGGCAGGGTACGACACTCCCACACCGATTCAGGCGGGTGCCATTCCTGCGGCTCTTGAAGGACGTGACGTTCTGGGCATCGCCCAGACAGGCACCGGCAAAACAGCCAGCTTTGTTCTTCCAATGATCACGATGCTAGCCCGTGGCCGTGCCCGTGCGCGCATGCCGCGTAGCCTTGTGCTGTGCCCCACACGCGAATTGGCCGCTCAGGTTGCCGAAAACTTCGACACCTACACCAAACACCTCAAGCTGACCAAAGCGCTGCTGATCGGTGGCGTGTCGTTCAAAGAACAGGACAAGTTGATCGACAAGGGCGTCGACGTCCTGATCGCGACACCCGGCCGCCTGCTGGACCACCACGAGCGGGGCAAACTGATCCTGACAGACGTCAAGGTTATGGTTGTCGACGAAGCAGACCGCATGCTGGACATGGGTTTCATCCCCGATATCGAGCGGATCTTTGGCCTCACGCCCTTTACCCGCCAGACGCTGTTCTTCTCTGCCACTATGGCGCCCGAGATCGAGCGGATCACCAACACCTTCCTCAGCAACCCTGCCCGCATCGAAGTGGCCCGTCAGGCGACCACCTCCGAGAACATCACCCAAGGAGTGGTTATGTTCAAAGCGACGCGCAAAGACCGCGAAGCCAGTGAAAAGCAGAACCTGCTGCGTATGCTGATTGACGCCGAGGGCGACAAATGCACCAACGCAATCATCTTCTGCAACCGCAAGATGGATGTGGATGCCGTCGCCAAGTCTCTGAAAAAGAACGGTTATGACGCGGCGCCTATTCACGGCGATCTGGACCAAAGCCAGCGCACCAAGACACTCGATGGTTTCCGCGCCGGCGATCTGCGTTTTCTTGTGGCCTCTGATGTGGCCGCACGCGGCCTTGATGTGCCCTCGGTAAGCCACGTCTTCAACTTTGACGTGCCCAGCCATGCCGAGGACTATGTGCACCGCATTGGCCGTACAGGCCGCGCAGGACGTGACGGCAAGGCCATCATGATTTGCACAACACGCGACGAGAAGAACTTTGAAGACGTCGAACGTCTGGTCCAGAAAGAAATTCCGCGCATGGAAAATCCGCTGGGCAATGCGGCCCCTGCCGAGGAAACACCGAAAGCAGCCGAGACCAAGAAACCGCGCGCGCCACAGCAACCCCGTGACGAGCAAACTAGCGACGATACCTCGGATAAGCCCAAACGCTCGCGTTCGCGCAGCCGCAAAAAGAGCGATGCACCGGTAGCAGAATCAGCACCTGCGGAAGAAGCGACACCGATCGACGCTTTGCCAACGGCCAAGGCCCGCACCACCGAGCCGCCAAAGGCGAACTCCCGCGCAATGTCGGCACCAGATGCTGAAGCGGAGAAAGCTGATACGCCTAAGCCACCAGAGCCCAAGGCAGAATCCCAAAGACCCGACACATCAAAAAATGTTGCCCCAAAGGATGACCGCCAATCCTCCAGCCGTTCGCGTGGCGGCAGCAGCCGCAACAACAACGAGCGCCGCGATGACAACCGTGGTGGTAGCAACAACAACCGCGTTGTTGGCCTTGGCGATCACACCCCCCAGTTCATCGAGCTGAGCTTTGCGGACCGCCCCAAAGACTAAGCTGCCTGCTGTAACCCAAAACAAAAAAGCCCCGCATATCCTGCGGGGCTTTTTTATTGGCTACAACTCGGTGATTGCAGGGTCAGCTCAGGCGGCTAACCACCACTGTCACTTCCGGCTTTTTGCCGATCTCGTTATGCGCAGACTGACGCGCCATTTTGCGCAGACCTTCATCCAGCGCTTTGTCGTCGCGGAGGGTTTTCGCCCCTGCCCGACCCAGCCACTGGCTCAGATCCTGCTCGACCACGTCTACCAAAGCAGCCTTGCTGATGCCCATATCCGGCAGGCCCATTGTATCAACCCACGGATCACCCAGCGGCTCGTCCTGCTCGTCCATCAGCACGGTGATGGTCATGTGACCATTCAACGCCATACGGATACGATTCCGCACCACGCCATCCAGCGCGCCAACCTGAACGGAACCATCCAGATAAGTGCGGCCAGTCTCGACATATTCCGCGACTTTGGGTTTGTTGCCCGACAGGTCAATCATCATGCCATTAACGGCCAGAACGCCCATATAGCCTTTGCCGTTGGCAATTTTGACGTGCTCGCGCAGGTGGCGGTGCTCTCCGTGCATCGGAATAACAACCTGTGGCTTGAGCACATCATGCAGCGTCTCGATGTCGGGACGGTTGGCGTGGCCGGACACATGGTACTTGCCCGTGCTGTCATCCACCACATCCACACCCATTTCAGAGAACTGGTTGATGATGCGGATCACGCCGCGCTCATTGCCCGGAATGGTCTTGGACGAGAAGAGGAACATATCCCCTTCCTGCATTTGCAGCCCCATGTACTTACCACGCGCCAATTGCGCGCTCGCCGCACGGCGTTCACCCTGCGATCCTGTAACCAGCAGCAACAGGTTTTCACGCGGTACATCACGCGCCTGCTCAGGGCTGATCGTCGCAGGGAAGTCTTTCAACACGCCGGTTTCAACAGATGCCTCAACCATACGCTTCATCGCGCGGCCCAGCAGGACGATAGAGCGGCCCGCCGCAGCACCCGCAACCGCCAGCGTTTTCACGCGGGCCACGTTGGAGGCGAATGTGGTCGCCACAACCATGCCTTCAGCGCTTTTCACCAATTCGGTGATCGCTTCGGGCAGGCTTGCTTCCGACCGGCCAGGGTGCTGGCTGAACACGTTTGTACTGTCACAAACCAGCGCCTTGATACCGTCTTTGGCAATCCCCTCAAAGGCTGCCGGATCAAACGGCTCTCCCACACCCGGTGTCAGGTCAACCTTGAAGTCACCCGAATGCACAATGCGCCCAACAGGCGTATCAATCACCAGCGCCGAGCTTTCAGGGATCGAGTGGGAAATCGGCTGGAAGCCCACCTTGAACGGGCCCGCCTCAACCTGCTGCGGGAAAATCCCTACGATGCGTACAGCATCATCGGGGTGGTTGTATTCGGACATCTTGCGCTTGGTGATATTGGCCGTGAACTTGCGCGCATAGATCGGCGCCTGCAAACGGTCATAGGTATGCGCGATACCGCCCACGTGGTCTTCATGCGCATGGGTCACAAACACCGCCTGGATGTCTTTCTTGCGCTTCACCAGCCAGTCAATATCGGCAATGATCAAATCCACACCCGGAGATGTGTCCATATCGGGAAAAGCCACGCCGATATCCACGACGATCAGCTTCTCTTTGCCCGGCTTACCGTAGCCGTATACATAGGCATTCATGCCAATTTCGCCCGCCCCGCCGAGGGGCAGGTAGATCAGTCTTTCACTGCTCATTACTTCGTTAATTCCTTGTTATATTTATAAATCACGGTCAGGCCGTGCATTGTCAGATCATCTTGATATTCGTCAAAGAGGGCATCGGCCTGCTGGAACAGCGGCGCGAGCCCGCCGGTGGAGATGACACGCATATCGCGCCCGCGCTCCGCCTTTATCCGCGCACATATCTCACGGACGAGGCCAATGTAACCCCAGAATACGCCAGATTGCATACAGGCCACAGTATTGGTGCCCACAACATGGCTTGGTTGGCTGATGTCGATATGCGGCAACGCCGCGGCTGCGTTGTGCAATGCCTCAAGGCTCAGGTTCACACCAGGGGCGATCACCCCGCCGATATAGGCGCCATCACTGTCAGAGACATCAAATGTCGTCGCCGTGCCAAAATCAACAATGATCAGATCACCGCCGAACAGATCATACCCCGCAACCGTATTCACCAACCGGTCCGGTCCCACAGCCGTGCCCGCATCTACCCGAACATCTACAGGCAATTCGCACTCGGGCTTACCCACCACAATGGGTCGTGTGTTGAAATAGCGATCCGCCAAAACCCGCAGGTTCCACACAACACGCGGGACCGTAGAGGAAACAATCACATCCGTGATGTCCGCTTCGATCCCCCGCAGCTTCATCAACGTGCTGAGCCAGACGTAATACTGGTCCGCAGTCCGCTTCCAGTCGGTTGCCGTGCGCCATGTGGCGATAAACTCGGACCCGTTCCAGATGGAAAAGACAGTATTGGTATTGCCGCAATCAATTGCCAAAAGCATGGGATGCCTCCGATGAGTTAGAAATATACGTCTGCCGCTGTGATCGCCACACGGCCTTTTGCTGTGACTAGAATAAGGTTGCCCGCCGCGTCTACGTCTTCAAAGACACCAACAGTTTCATCCCGCATCGTCCGTGCGGTCACCACTTCACCGATGCGGGCGGCATGGGACAGCCACGCCGCGCGTATAGGGGCAAAACCGTAAGTAACATATTGATTTTCCAGCCGCGCAAATGCCACCGCCAATGCGTCCAGAAAGCTCTCTGGCGCAACCGACACACCCGTCGCTCCCAGAAGGCTCACGGGTGTGACTGCCCCCTGCTCTACCTGCTCGGGCCTTGGCGCATGTACAAGGTTCACACCAATACCGATCACCAGATGCTCGCCCAGAGACTCCAGCAATATCCCCGCGACCTTACCGCCTTTCAGCAACACGTCATTCGGCCACTTTAGCCCAAAGGCATCATCCTGCCCCGTCACGGCAACAAATGCCTCGCGCAAAGCCAAACTCGCGACAAAACTGCGCAGGGCCGCATCCGCCGGGCTGCCTGTGCGCCGCATAATCAGAGTTCCGGCAAAATTCCCGCGCGGCGTGGACCACGCCCGCCCGCGCCTGCCCCGTGCTGCTGTCTGCTCTACCGCTAGAATCCACGCAGGCCCCGACAAGGTCGGAGCCATACGGGCCGCTTCGGATAGTGTCGAATCAAGCGTATCGAAAACGTGCCGCCCATACCCTGAAGGCCAAACGGTCACGGCTTGCACCCTTTTCCATATCCCCCTGCGCAACCGCGCCGCGTAAACCGCGGCTTAGTTAACAAGCGTCGCCGCCGCCAATGCTGCAGCACCTTCGACCCCGAACATATTGATGATCCCGACAACCATGATCACCGCGGACGCAATCAGGAAGCCGCCCAGAATGCCGCCCCGGTTCGCATCCAGCGCATCGACTTTATCGTCACCAAAGTACATGAAAAAGACAATCCGGAGATAGTAATAGGCACCAACCACCGAGGCGATCACACCAGCAATTGCAAGCCACGCCAGACCGCCATCATAGGCAGCGCGCAAAACATATAACTTGCCGAAGAAACCCAGGAACGGCGGCACACCTGCAAGGCTGAACAACAACACCAGCAAGGCAAACGCACGGCCGGGATGGTTCTTGGAATACATGTTCAACGCCGAAATATCCGTAACCGGCGCGCCATCTTTTTCCATCAGCAGGATGAAAGCAAAAACGCCTACGTTCATGGTCACATAAATCGCCATATAAACCAGCATCGCCTGCACACCAAAGGCCGACCCTGCTGCCAGTCCCATCAGGGCATAGCCCATATGTGCGATGGAAGAGTAAGCCATCAGGCGTTTGATGTTGGTCTGGCCAATCGCGGCTACCGCCCCAAGGAACATCGAAAGCACGGACAGCATCGCCACCACCTGCTGCCAGTCCCCTACCGCATTGCCGAAGGCATCATAAAGCACACGCGCAAACAGCGCCATTGCCGCAACCTTGGGTGCTGTCGCAAAGAACGCCGTGACCGGCGTGGGCGAGCCCTCATAAACGTCAGGTGTCCACATATGGAACGGCACTGCGGATACTTTGAACGCCATGCCAGAGATCAGGAAAACAATCCCGAACAACATACCGACAGATATCTGCCCCGCTTGCGCCGTTGTGATGATGCCCGAGAACAGTGTGGTGCCCGCATAACCATAGATCAGCGACGCACCATACAGCAGCAAACCTGAGCTGAGCGCGCCCAGTACAAAATACTTCAGCCCCGCTTCGGTCGATTTGGCGCTGTCGCGGCGCAAGGAGGCCACAACATACAGAGCCAGCGATTGCAGCTCGAGGCCCATATACAGAACCATCAGATCACCGGCAGAGACCATAACCATCATGCCAACAACACTCAGCGCCACAAGGATGGGATATTCAAACCGCAACAGCCCGCGTGTTTTCATATAGCCTTCCGACATCACCAGCACACAAGCCGCCGAGATCAGGATCACAACCTTTGCAAAGCGCGCAAAACCGTCGTTGACGAACGTGCCGTTAAAGCCCGACAGCGTTGTGGAGGAGCTTCCCGCAACGATCAGCGCCATCGCCACCAGTGCGGCAGAGATAAACCACAAGATCGGCCGCGCCAGCGCGTCCTGACCGCCATATGCCCCCGCCATGAGGCCAGCAATGGCGCAAAGCGCCAGAATGATTTCAGGCAGGATCAGTAGGATATCGTTCGTCATGTCTAACGCCTCAATTGTGGGCTTGGGCTGTGTCAGCTGCGGTCATCCCCGCAGCTACAGCCGTGTCATAATGCTCAACCAATGCCGAGACCGAAGGCCCGATGACATCAAGTATCAATGCCGGATAAACGCCCAGCAGCAGTGTCATCACCACCAATGGCGCGAAAATCCATTTCTCGCGGGCGTTCATATCGGTAATCGCTTTCAGGCTTTCCTTGATCAGGTCCCCCATCACCACGCGGCGGTATAGCCACAGCGCATAGGCCGCCGAGAAGATCACACCGGTGGTCGCAACCGCAGCCACCCAGGTGTTGACCTGGAACACCGCCATCAGCGTCAGAAATTCGCCCACAAAACCCGATGTGCCCGGCAGGCCCACGTTCGCCATGGTGAACAGCATAAACAGCAGCGCATAGATCGGCATACGGTTCACAAGGCCACCGTAGGCATCAATCTCGCGCGTGTGCATGCGGTCATAGATCACGCCAACAGTAAGGAAGAGCGCCCCAGAGATAAAGCCGTGGCTGATCATCTGGAAGATCGCACCGTCCAGCCCCTGCTGGTTGGCCGAGAAAATACCCATCGTCACAAAACCCATGTGGGCCACCGAGGAGTAGGCGATCAGCTTTTTCATATCGTCCTGCACCAACGCCACCAGCGAGGTGTAGACAATCGCAATCGCAGACATCCACAGAATCATCGGGCCGATCACTTCTGCGCCCACCGGGAACATCGGCAGCGAGAAGCGCAAGAAGCCGTAGCCGCCCATCTTGAGCAGGATCGCCGCCAGAACCACAGAACCGGCTGTTGGCGCCTGAACGTGCGCGTCAGGCAACCATGTGTGCACAGGCCACATCGGCATTTTCACCGCAAAGCTGGCAAAGAACGCAAGGAACATCAGCGTCTGCATGCCACCAACAATCTGGACACCCATCAGGCTGAATGTCTCGGAGCCGAAAGTATGCGTCAGCAGGCTGACATCACAGCCGCCAATACAGGTGGTGCCCGCATCCGCAAACATGGCCACCATCGCCACCAGCATCAGCACCGAGCCGAAGAAGGTATAAAGGAAGAACTTGAAGCTGGCGTAAATCCGGTTTGCCCCGCCCCAGATACCAATGATCAGGAACATCGGGATCAGGCTTGCCTCAAAGAACAGATAGAACAGGATCAGATCAAGCGAGACAAACACACCGATCATCAGCGTCTCGAGGATCAGAAAGGCGATCATGTATTCTTTGACACGGGTCTTCACATCCCATGACGCGGCAATCACCAGCGGCATCATAAACGTGGTCAGCATCACAAACAGGATCGAGATGCCGTCGACACCAAGACGGTAGTTCAGACCCAGCAACCACTCTGCCTCATCAATCATCTGGAACCCGGTGTTTGACGGATCAAACTCAAGATACACAAAGATCGAGATAAAGAAGGTTGCTGAGGTCGTGATCATCGCCAGCCATTTGGCATTGCGCTGTGCGGCTTCGTCTTCGCCACGCAGGAACACAGCAAGGATCAATGCCGCAAACGCAGGCATAAACGTCACAATGGACAACAGGTTATTTTCCATTATTTCGCCCCTCCGGTCATCGTCATCCATGTCACCAGAACCGCAATTCCGATCACCATGGCGAAGGCATAAGTAAAGATATAGCCAGACTGCGCTTTACCCGCGAGGCGCGTAAAGAAGGGGATGATCCCCATGGCCAGCCCGTTCAGACCGCCATCAATCACACGGCCATCGCCCTGCTTCCACAGGAAACGGCCAATGGCTTTGGCAGGTTGTACAAAGACGAACTTATAGATTTCGTCAAAGTACCATTTGTTCAGCAGGAACTGGTACAAGTGCCGCTGGTTGGCCGCCAAACGCGCAGGCAGTGTCGGGTTCCAGATATAGAACCACATCGCCATCAGGAAGCCCCCCAGCATCGCAATAAAGGGACTGACCTTCACCCACTTGGGCGCGCCATGGGCATCTTCCAGAACAGTGTTGCCCGGCGCAAAGTGCAGCGCCCCCTCACCCGGCTTGCCCACAAAGACAGGACCGTGGTGGCCGCCCTCATGCTCGCCCTCGGCTGCATCGCCGTGGTTGGTTTCCGCACCGTCCACATGGGCCGCACCTTCAGCTGCCATTTCAGCAGTCGGGATGCCATAGAACTTGCCCACATATTCAGCCGAGCCAAAGAAGCTCTTGTAGAACACCATACCAGAGAAGATTGCGCCAATTGCCAGAACCCCTAGCGGGATCAGCATAACCATCGGGGACTCATGCGCGTGCTCATGTGTGTGCTTGTCGCCACGCGCCTCGCCATAGAAGGTGAGGAACATCAGGCGCCACGAGTAGAACGATGTCATCGCCGCAGCAATCACCAACATCCAGAACCCGTACATAGAACCACCGCCCCAAGCGCTCTCGATGATCGCGTCTTTGGACAGGAAGCCTGCAAAACCGAAGTGCGTCAGCGGGATACCAACACCGGTAATCGCCAGCGTACCAATCATCATGGCCCAGAAGGTCACAGGAATTTTCTTACGCAAACCGCCGTAGTTGTTCATGTCCTGCTCATGGTGCATCGCGTGGATAACCGAGCCCGCGCCAAGGAACAACATCGCCTTGAAGAACGCGTGTGTCAGCAGGTGGAACATCGCGGCCGAGTACATGCCGACGCCCGCCGCCACAAACATATAGCCCAGCTGGGACATGGTGGAATAAGCGATGACGCGTTTGATATCCGTCTGGACCAGACCGATGGTGGCCGCAACAAAAGCGGTTGTCGCACCAAAGACAGTGACAAACGCCATCGCTTCGGGTGCATATTCCATCAGCGGCGACATGCGGCAGACAAGGAAAACACCCGCCGTAACCATGGTCGCCGCGTGGATCAGGGCCGACACAGGTGTCGGGCCTTCCATCGCATCCGGCAACCATGTGTGCAAGAACAGCTGCGCCGATTTACCCATCGCACCGATGAACAGCAGCACCGCAATCAGGTTCGCCGCGTTCCAGTCTCTCCACAAGAAGTGGACAGTGGTTTCAGCCAAGGCAGGCACCGCCGCAAAAATATCATCAAACTTGATGCTGTCGGTCAGCAGGAACAATGCAAAGATACCCAGAGCAAATCCGAAGTCACCCACACGGTTGACCACAAAGGCCTTGATCGCGGCGGCATTGGCGGACGGCTTTTTGTAATAAAAACCAATCAGCAGGTAAGAGGCAACGCCTACCCCTTCCCAGCCAAAGAACATCTGCACAAGGTTGTCAGACGTGACCAGCATCAACATCGCAAAGGTAAAGAACGACAGATAGGCAAAGAAGCGCGGTTTATAGCTGACGCCTTCGCCGAAGTGATCGTCATGGGCCATGTAGCCAAAGGAATAGAGGTGCACGAGGCTGGAAACCGTGGTGATGACGATCAGCATGATGGTCGTCAGACGGTCCAGACGGATTGACCAATCCGTGCTCAGGCTGCCGGATTCAATGAAACGCAGGATCTGGATGGTTTCCGTGGTGCCGTCAAAAGACAGAAACACAATCCAGCTGAGAAGTGCCGAGAGGAACAAGCCGGCAGTCGCAATCCAGCAAGCTGCGTTTTCGCCGATAACCTTCCAGCCAAACCCGCACAAAAGCGAGCAAACCAGCGGTGCAAAGAGGAGCGTAATTTCCATGTCCTCAGCCCTTCATCACGTTGACGTCTTCCACGGCAATCGTGCCGCGGTTTCTGAAGAAACAAACCAGAATGGCCAGACCAATCGCCGCTTCGGCAGCAGCAACCGTGAGGACAAACAGCGTAAACACCTGCCCCACCATATCGCCAAGGAAACTGGAGAATGCGACCAGATTGATGTTCACGGCCAGCAGCATCAATTCAATGCTCATCAGCAAAATGATGATGTTCTTCCGGTTCAGGAAAAGGCCAAAGATGCCAATGACAAACAGCGTCGCCGCAACTGTCAGGTAATATTCAAGTCCGATCATGTCGTCCCTCAGTTTCCCCCCGTTTACGGGGACAGTATTTTTTGGCGCCGGCGGCTTTCCGGTGTGCCGTATTTCAAAGGTTCTACGGTTTCGCAACCGCAGTCGTTAGCAGTACATCATTACAAAACGTGAACTCTTGGGGATGCCACAATTGTGGTCCCTTTCGATCAAGGACAAGGCCACGTCTCCAGCCAAATGCGGGAAGGGCACAGCATTCAGTATGTTCTGAGCCCCATCAATAACGTGCCCGTTGGTCGTGAACGCGGCACCCAAAAAACCAACAAGCATTATTGAAAGAACCCCAGTCTTCATCACAAACCCTGCCCCGGCTTCACGTCGCGCAGCTCCATCGCCTTGGCCGGATCGCGCATCATTTGCGCCACCACGTCCTGACGTTTCACATCGCCGCGGTGGCGCAGCGTCAGTACAATTGCACCGATCATCGCCACCAGCAGGATCAGACCCGACAGCTGGAACAACAGGAAATATTCATCATAGAGGATCAGGCCCAATGCGGCGGTGTTTGTTACACTCGCATCGGTGACCTGCTGGCGCAGCCCTTCGGCCGCATCATTTGCGTCCCATGCGCCAAAAGCCATGACAAACTGCATCAGGATCACAACACCAATCAGCAGCGCCAACGGCATATAACGGGCCATTTCGGCCTTCAACTCGGCGAAATCAATGTCGAGCATCATGACGACGAACAAGAACAACACCGCAACCGCGCCGACATAGACAATGATCAGCAGCATCGCGACAAATTCAGCGCCGAGCAGCACAAACAGGCCCGCAGCAGACAGGAAAGACAGGATCAGCCACAGCACCGAGTGGACCGGATTACGGCTGATGACCGTGAACAGGCCACCTGCAATCACACTGACCGCAAAGAGATAAAATGCAAAAACGCTCATGCGTCACCTTCCGGATTCTTGGCCGATTTACCGGCTTTGTCTTTTTCCAAAACTTCTTGCGCCAATGTCATGGCCCGCTGCATCGCGGGGATGCCTGCAAATGCGGACATCTGGCCGATTGTCTCGATAATCTGTTGCTCATGCGCGCCCGCTTCCACTGCGTGGCGCACCGTCTGGCGCAAGGCCACATCGTTCTGCGCACCCTGCATGGTCAAACCCGCCAGCGTCAGCAGCAGCCGCGTCTTGGCGTCCAGTCCGTTGGGGTTATGTGTGTTGCCAAAGAACGTCTCCATCATGTCCTTGGGCATCATTCCCAACATGTCCTCGAAACCCTTGGGCGAAAACGCATCCATCGCCGGAAAGGACTTGGCCATTTCCTGCGCCTGACGCATCATATCTTCCCATGGGTTCTTGGAGGTCATCGGTACGGTGCATCCATTTCGAGGTTACGGGCAATTTCGGCTTCCCAGCGGTCGCCGTTTTCCAGCAGCTTTGTCTTGTCGTAGTACAGCTCTTCGCGGGTCTCGGTGGAGAATTCGAAGTTCGGCCCCTCGACAATCGCATCCACAGGGCAGGCTTCCTGACAGAAACCGCAGTAAATGCATTTGGTCATGTCGATGTCATAGCGCGTGGTGCGGCGGCTGCCGTCCTCGCGTGGCTCGGCATCAATGGTGATCGCTTGCGCGGGGCAGACAGCCTCACACAGTTTACACGCGATGCAACGCTCTTCACCATTCGCATAACGGCGCAACGCATGCTCGCCACGGAAACGGGGCGACAGTGGCCCCTTTTCGTGCGGATAGTTGATCGTCGCCTTCGGCTTGAACATGTACTTAATGCCAAGCTTCATGCCCTGGTAGAAATCCTGAAGCAGGAAGTACTTCGCGTGGCGGGTATAATCAGTCATATCAGCCTCCTACCGTGTAGCGGGCATAAATGCCCCAGAACCATTCGAACTTTGCCGCAAAGGCCACAAACACCACCCAGAACAGCGAGAACGGCAGGAAGACTTTCCAACCCAGACGCATCAGCTGGTCATAGCGGTAGCGTGGTGTGATGGCTTTCACGAGGCTGAATAAGAAGAACACCAGACCCATTTTCGCGATCATCCAGAAGATACCATCCGGCAAGCCGGGGATCGGGGACAGCCAGCCGCCAAAGAACATCAGCGAGATCAACGCGCACATCAGAACCACGGCAACCAACTCACCAATCATGAACAGCAGGAAAGGTGTGGAGGAATATTCAACCTGATAGCCCGCAACCAGCTCTGATTCCGCTTCGGGAAGGTCGAACGGGGGGCGATTGGTTTCGGCAAGCGCCGAGATGAAGAACAGGATCAGCATCGGGAAGTGTGGCAACCAGTACCAGCTCAGCAAACCGTAGTCGCTTTTCTGTGCGTCGACGATGCCGGAGAAGTTCATCGACCCTGTGGAGATGATGACACCGATGATGATCAGACCGATGGAGACCTCATAAGAGATCATCTGCGCGGCAGACCGCAACGAACCAAGGAAGGGATATTTCGAGTTGGATGCCCAGCCGCCCATGATCACGCCATAAACCTCGAGCGAAGACACCGCAAAGACAAACAGAATCGCTACGTTGATATCCGACAGCACCCAGCCGTCGTTAAACGGGATCACAGCCCAGGCAACCAAAGCCATCACAAGGCTGACCATCGGCGCAAGGAAGAACACCGGACGGTCGGCGCCCGCAGGGACAACAATCTCTTTGACGATGTATTTGCCGAAATCAGCAAAGGATTGCAGCAGGCCGTAAATGCCCACCACGTTCGGGCCACGGCGCAACTGGACAGAGGCCCAGATTTTGCGGTCCGCGTACATCAGAAACGCAAGTGCCACCAGCAACGGGACTACAACCAGAAGAATCTGGCCTATAATCAGCAGGATCATCCCCAGTGTCGTGTTAAAAAAGAAGTCAGCCATAGGTCCTCACACCGTAGGAATGCCCTTGTCGCGGCAGTTATCTGCAACCACCTCGGCATCAATAGTCTTCAAGCCTTTAGGCAGGCTCGGCGAGATCGTGTAAACAGCATCGGCTCGCCAAATGCCACCCTCAATTGCCACATTTGTCCGTACATGCCGCGCAAATCCGTACCCGCGAATGAGCGCATACTGCGCTGCCGCACATTCCGCATAGGCTGCGACATTTTCTGACGCGCGGGCCTTGGTCATCGCAACATTAAACTGCGCCAGTTCACCATCTAACAAAACCGTCTCCACCCCTCTGTATTCAGGGATAAAATCCTCTGCCGTCGGGATAGGCGGCGTGCAGGCGGCCAGCGCCAGCACTGCAATCAACCACGCCTGCTTCACTCTGCTGCCAGCGCCCCTGTACGGCGCGCCTTCGCATTTGCCGACAGCTCGGCCATCAGACTGGAGGCGCGTGCAATCGGGTTCGTCAGGTAAAAATCTGAAATTGCGTAAGAAAATGCCGCTGACGTCATTTTACCTTGTGCTTCGGCGGCCCAGTCGTTCTCCGCGACGTGGTCGACCTGACCCAGATGCGGGTGCGCCTTCACAAGCGCCTGACGCAGTCCGGCAAGCGAATCGTACGGCAGTACCGAATCCAGCTCGGCGCTGAGTGCGCGCAGAATGGCCCAGTTTTCCTTGGCCTGTCCGGGTGCGAATCCCGCACGCTGTGCCAACTGCGGGCGACCTTCGGTGTTTACAAACAAACCACCCTCTTCCGGATAGGCCGCAGCAGGCAGAATGATATCCGCACGGTGCGCCCCACGGTCGCCGTGGCTGCCCTGATAGATCACAAACGGACCGGCAGGAATGTCGCCCTCATCCGCACCAAGGTTATACATCACATCGGACGTCAGCACGTCGGCGATACCGCCCTGCGCTGTGGCGCCAATGTCCATCGCGCCCACACGGCCCGCAGCAGTGTGCAGAACCATAAAGCCCGACTTGGTGCTTTCGGCCAGCGCCATCGCAGCAGCCAGAACTTCTGCGCCGTCCTTGCGGGCCAAAGCACCCATCCCGACAATCACAATTGACGGCTTGTCCGCGACTTCCGAATGATCCTGCTTCAGCAGGTCCGCCATCACGTCTGGCCCGTCGCCCAGATGCGCATATTCATAGGTCAGATCGACCTTTGGCCCCATCAGGCCGATGTTGCAGCCTTTGGTCCAAGCCTTGCGGATGCGGGCGTTCAATACAGGCGCTTCTACGGCAGGATTCGTACCGATCAGCATAATCGCTTGCGCCGAATCGATGTCTTCGACTTTCGCAGTGCCCACATAACCCGACCGGTTGCCCGCTGGCAGCTTCGCGCCATCTGTACGGCACTCGATTGTACCACCCTGCCCGTCCACAATCTGCTTGAGCGCAAATGCAGCCTCAACCGAAGCCAGATCACCAACCAGCGCGCCGATCTTCTTGCCCTTCATCGCCGCAGCCGCAGCCGCCAGCGCCTCGGGCCATTCGGCTTTGCGCAGCTTGCCGTTCTCACGGATATAGGGCGTGTCCAGACGCTGCTTGCGCAGGCCGTCCCAGACAAAACGCGTCTTGTCGGAAATCCACTCTTCGTTCACGCCGTCATGGTTGCGCGGCAGCATGCGCATCACTTCACGGCCTTTGGTATCAATGCGGATATTGGAGCCAAGGGCATCCATCACGTCAATAGACTCGGTCTTGGACAATTCCCAAGGGCGCGCGGTAAAGGCGTAGGGCTTCGACACCAAGGCCCCCACCGGGCACAGGTCAATGATGTTCCCCTGCAAGTTGCTGTCCAGCGTCTCGCCCAGATAAGATGTTATCTCGCTGTCTTCGCCGCGGCCCGTCTGGCCCATCTGCGTGATGCCTGCCACCTCAGAGGTAAAGCGCACACAACGCGTACAGGAAATACAGCGTGTCATGTGAGTCTCGACCAATGGGCCCAGATCAAGATCGGTGCTGGCACGCTTGGGTTCGCGGTAGCGCGAGAAATCCACGCCGTAGGCCATTGCCTGATCCTGCAAGTCACACTCGCCGCCCTGGTCGCAGATCGGGCAATCCAGCGGGTGGTTGATCAACAGGAATTCCATCACACCTTCGCGGGCTTTCTTAACCATCGGGCTGTTGGTTTTCACCACGGGCGGCTGGCCTTCGGGACCGGGGCGCAAATCACGCACCTGCATGGCACAAGACGCCGCAGGCTTGGGCGGGCCGCCAACAACTTCAACAAGGCACATCCGGCAGTTACCTGCGATCGACAGCCGCTCGTGATAGCAGAAACGCGGCACTTCAACGCCTGCTTGCTCACATGCCTGAATGAGCGTCATCGCCCCCTCGGCTTCTACTTCTTTACCGTCGATGATGATCTTGCGAATATCGCTCATGATGTCACTTTTCTCTCAGCAACGAGCCGATACGGCTCGATTTTTGAATCTCTTTGCGCCCTAGCGCGCAATAGCTCTGCGGGTCCGAGGTCACAACCCCGTTCGCACGCATATACGCTTCGCCCTTGGCCCGCATCCGCGCCTTCTCGGCATCAGAATCGCCGTAGGCTTCGATCTCTTCATCACTATACCCTAAATCACGCGCGTGTTTGCGGGTTGAGCGATAGAGCGTATAGGCCTGCACCAGACGCGGAGCAATATCGGGGCACTTCTTGCGTATCTGGTCCGCAACAGCAACATCAAATACCGCATTATCAATCGCTTTGATTTCGCGCAGCGGTTGCTTGGCTGCAATGCCGCCGGCGATCAAAACAAAAACACTCACAGGTAGGATCAAATGGCGCATCTTACTTTTCCTCATATGCTGCTCTGGGCTGTTGCCCTTGCCGGCATCTGTGGGGTGGTCCCTATGTTATGCAATAACAGCGCCCCTCCCATCAGGAAAAGCACTGCTTTCTTCCTATCTTGCGTTGGGGCAGCGGCCCTGCAACGTCAATACATCTTTAACAATGTTCAGCTGGTTTTCCGGCACATCCGGCCCCGCGGTCCAGATAATATCGGAGCTGCCGAAAGCGTTCACACAAAACACAATCGCCTCATGTGTCCCGGCTTTCAGCGCGCCCTTAAGTGATTTTGACACGGGCTTTACCATCACAGAGAAAACATCGAACTGCCGCTCAACCTTGCGCGCCTTGGCGTTGTACAATTGCCCGTCAAACAGGATGCGGTCTTCGGCAGACGTGCATCCGGCAACAAGCACTGCGCCTACTACCAAAGAAGTCCAAATCTTCATCACCGTCTCCTCCACACCGTTCGTGCGGTTATGTCTATATCTTGCGGCCCGTTATCGCGCAAATCTGCAAGCAGGGCCAGCGCTTCTTATCTCAACGTCGTTTGCGGTCACGCAAGGGCGATACACCGTCCAGCGCCTTGCGCAAAAATGCCGCCGCCAGTGTCAGCCCCACATAGAACATTCCAGCAACCGGTATATAAATCCAAGCGCTGACCAAGCCACCCGAAACAGCCAGATAGCTGGCCCAGGCGGGCGCCGCAAAAACCGCTACTGTCAGCAAAAACGCCCCAAAGCTGAGCAAGCCGTCCCATATATTTCGGAAGAACCCCATTACACCACCCTATCTGACGTCGTTTGCGGCATTGGCATAGTCCCACCCAAACGCAGTCGGGCTATCGCCATGTGCATCCAGATGGTGAAACCGCTCCATCGCCTCGGCCATGCTAGGGGTATGACCGACAGGCACCCACCACATCACAAAGCGCAGGCTTTCTACGGCGTCATACCATTCAGCGCGGCGGTCATAGAAACGCTTGTGCACCGTGTTTCACACAAAATGTTCAAGGCTGGCCAGATCTTCCCAGACCGAAAGCGTGCTGGCCATACGCGGGTTGCCCCCCATTGGGCCCTGCGGATCGGTCTGGACCTTGTCCATCGCGTCGCCGTCCAGCGTCCAGACAAAACCGCTTGACCGCTGCGCGACAGAATTCACCAAATCCAACCCGTCAACAAAGCCCTTTACCCTTGGATCATCCCAATCGTGTTTAAGGATGCCAAGGTTCAGTTCCGCAAGGGGATGGCCTTCGGGCTGCACGACCTTCAGAACGCAGCTTTGAGAACCAGAATGGCCTGAGCAAGGATCGTCAGCAAACCAACCATAAAGCAAAGCGACCGTGCCGCCTGATTAACAGTTGCGATATGTACAACCGCCATCCCTACCCGCGCGACAATGAACAACGATGCAAAAAGGTTAACCCAGAAAGGCGCGCCGCCGATCAGGATCGCGGCAACAGTCACAGCGATAAACGGGCCAGAGCCTTCAACAGCGTTCATAAACGCCCGTTCGCTACGGTACCACCGGTCATCATAATTGCGCTTGGGCTTGCCACAGTCGCAGCGGTTTTCGGCTGTCCGGCCCCGCGTTGAATTTGCGCCCAGAACCGACACCAGAATCCCCCAAAGGGCAAGTGCCGCAATCGCATGGCTATATGCTTCGAACATGTCCATTACTCCGCCGCCACTGTGCGCACGCTGCTGCCGCGCTTATGGGCGATCCGCTCTTCAATATCGCCACGGAAGTGACGGATTAGGCCCTGAATCGGCCAAGCCGCGGCATCCCCCAGCGCACAGATCGTGTGGCCTTCGACTTGCTTGGTCACATCCAGCAACATGTCGATTTCTTCCGGCTCGGCATCGCCCTTCACCAGACGGTCCATGACGCGCATCATCCAGCCGGTACCTTCACGGCATGGGGTACACTGGCCGCACGACTCGTGCTTGTAGAACTTCGCCAGACGCCAGATCGCTTTGATCACGTCTGTGTTCTGGTCCATAACAATCACCGCTGCCGTACCCAGACCTGACCGCTGCTCGCGCAGATAGTCGAAATCCATGATCGCGTTGCGCATTTCTTTACCGGGGATCATCGGCACCGAGGAGCCGCCCGGAATGACTGCCTTGAGGTTGTCCCAGCCGCCGCGAATACCACCGCAATGCTTCTCGATCAGCTCTTCAAAGGTGATGCTCATCGCTTCTTCAACAACGCAGGGGTTGTTGACGTGACCGGAGATCGCAAACAGCTTGGTGCCTGCATTGTTGGGCCGGCCAAAGCCCGCAAACCATGCACCACCCCGGCGCAGGATTGTGGGCACAACAGCAATGGATTCCACATTGTTTACGGTTGTCGGGCAACCATACAGGCCTGCACCCGCCGGAAACGGGGGCTTCATACGCGGCATGCCTTTTTTGCCCTCAAGGCTTTCGAGCAATGCAGTCTCTTCACCGCAGATATAGGCCCCTGCCCCATGGTGCAGGTAAATATCGAAATCCCAACCGGATTTGCACGCGTTCTTGCCCACCAGACCGGCATCATATGCCTCGTCAATGGCCGCTTGCAGCGCCTCTTTCTCGCGGATGTACTCGCCACGGATGTAGATATAGCAGGCGTTGGCGTTCATCGCGAAAGACGCGATCAGGCAGCCTTCGATCAGCGTATGCGGATCATGGCGCATGATTTCGCGGTCTTTGCAGGTGCCCGGCTCGGATTCGTCGGCGTTCACCACCAGATAGCTGGGGCGGCCATCAGATTCCTTGGGCATAAAGGACCACTTCAAACCCGTCGGGAAACCCGCACCGCCACGGCCACGCAGGCCGGAGGCTTTCATCTCGTCAATGATCCAGTCGCGGCCCTTTTTGATGATCGCGGCAGTGCCATCCCAATGGCCACGCGCCTGCGCACCTTTCAGGGTACGGTCATGCATGCCATAGATATTGGTGAAGATCCGGTCTTTATCCTGCAACATTTAGCTCATCCGTCTTTCTCAGACTGGCGTTGCCGCCACATTCTGAATGCTTGTATAAAAACCCACAGAAAAATGGCAGCGATGCCAAGCTCCAGTAGGCCCATTGTCTGGTTTGACCATCCAAAGATGGTCCCGGCGGCCTCGATGCCAATAAAGGCAAACGCGCCCGCCACACTTATCAGGGCAAGGCGCCGTCCGTCGCGTGACAGTTTGTCGTCATGTTGCGCCACGAACGGCCCCCAGCTTTAGGTCTTTTTCTTCTTCTTCGAGAATTCAGTCTCGCCGCCTTTGGCCAAAATCTTGGCCTGAGACATCCAGTCATCCCGCTCGATCCGGCCTTTAAAGCGCAGACGCTCGTCGACCCATGCGATGTCCTTCTTCTTGAACTTTGCAACCTGATCAAAATGGTAGACACCCAGATCGTTCAGTGTCTGCTCAAGCTTGGGGCCAACACCGCTGATCAGCTTCAGGTCGTCTTTGCCTTCAGCACGCGGTGCAGTCAGCAATGCAGGCGTTGCAGCAGCTTTCGCTGGTTTGGCCGCAGCGGCAGCTTTCGCCGGCTTGGCCGCAGCGGCAGCTTTGGCTGGCTTGGCAGCAGGTGCTGCTGCCTTGGCTTTGGCAGCTGGTTTGGCTTTTGCTTCAGTTTTCGCAGCGGGCTTGGCCTTGGCGGCTGGCTTGGCCTTGGCCGCGGGTGCGGCTTTTGGTTTGGCAGCTGCTATTTTCGCTTTGGCAGTAGGTGCGGCCTTTGCTTTCGTTGCAGGCTTTACCGTTGCAGGAGCGGCATCCACTACAGGTGCGCTGGCAGTCTTCGGCTCGGCCGTTGCAGTAGCCGCAGGCATTGCCATTGCGGCCGACGGTGTTGTATTAGCCGCGCGTGTTTCGCTGACAGTAGCCGAGGCCGCAGGTACCGACGTGGTGGCACTTGTAGAAGGCGCTGCCGGGACATCTGCAAACGATGATTTCTCAGCAGCAGCAGCCGACTTTGCCGCCGCAGGTGCAGAACCAGAAGCTGGCTCAGCCGTAGCGCCATCACCACTGCACATGGTCGAGCGCAGGATAAACCAAAGAACCACGCCAATCAGCGCACCCGTCAAAAGCGCGCCGAAAAAGCTGAAACTAAACAAAAACCAAAACACGAGTAGCGCCAGAATTCCCACGCCAAGCGCGATCTTCCAGCAATTGCTCATGCACTCCGCATTACTGTCACTTTGTGCCATATCGTAAATCTATCCCCCAGATGGACTGTTTCAGACGTTATTCATAACGCCCGTCTTTGCTTGCTTTCGCGGAGAATTCAGTGGCTTCCCCCCGTGCAAGTTTTGCTGCCTGATCCACCCAGTTGTCGCGCGACGCGCGCCCTTTGAACCCTTCGAGGTTCTGGTCGACCCATGCCAGTTCATCCTGACCCCATTTTGCGATTTGGTCAAAATGGAAAAAACCCATGGAATTCACCATGACTTCCAGTTTCGGACCAATACCCTTGATCATTTTGAGGTCATCCGCACCAGATTTGCGCGGCGCGCTCATCGTGCGGGGTTTCTTGCCGGCACTTGTGCCCGCCGACGTATCAGCCTTGGCAGGTGCCGCTTTTTCAGCAGCCTTGGCAGGTTTTCCTGCTACAGGCTTTGCAACGGATTTTGCTTTGGTCGCAGGGGCCTTGGCAACAGGTGCTTTTGCAGCAGGCGCCTTTACAGGCTTCTTGCCGGTATTGGCTGCTTTACCCTGCCACGGCATCAGCAGTGGCACTTCGGTCCCGTCGATCCGCTTTACCGTATCGCCAATATCCGTCGCCAGCTGCGCAGAGGCGTTATATTGCGTCTTGCCGCTGTCATATTCCGTCAGCGATGTAAGGCCGCCCAAAGGCTCGGACGCATAGCGCCCGTTCTGCGGACCGGGGGTCGGCACCTTGCCTGCCGCCAAATCGTCCAGCAGCGCGATAAACTTGTCGCCCGTCAGGTCTTCGTAATAATCCTTGCCGATCTGTGCCATCGGCGCATTGGAGCACGCCCCCAAGCACTCGACTTCTTCCCACGAGAATTTGCCGTCCGCTGACAACTCATGCGCATTCTTGGCAATCTTGTCCTTACAAATTCCGATCAGGTCCTCTGCCCCGCAAATCATGCAGGACGTGGTGCCGCACACCTGAATATGCGCGACCGAGCCGACAGGCTGCAACTGGAACATGAAATAGAACGTCGCCACCTCAAGCCCGCGAATATACGCAAGGCCCAGCATTTCCGAGATATGCTCAATCGCGGGACGGGTCAGCCACCCCTCCTGCTCTTGCGCACGCCAAAACAGCGGAATAATCGCCGAAGCCTGACGGCCTTCAGGGTATTTGGTTATCTGCGCTTCGGCCCATGCCTGATTGGCGGGGGTGAAAGCAAAGGAAGCGGGTTGGTCAGCGTGTAAGCGGCGCAGCATCGGATCAGGCTTTCGTACTTGCGGAGACGACAGATGCCTCCGGCGGGAATTTAAGTGGCAAAATGAAGATGGAAGACCGGCTCACCGGTCCACCTCTCCAAAAACAATATCCATCGTGCCGATGATCGCGGCCACGTCAGCCAGTTGGTGACCTTTGGCCAGATAGTCCATCGCCTGCAGGTGCAGATAGCCCGGCGCGCGCAGTTTGGCGCGGTAGGGTTTGTTGGACCCGTCGGCCACAAGGTACACGCCGAACTCGCCCTTGGGCGCCTCAACAGCGGCGTAAACCTCACCCGCAGGAACGTGGAAACCTTCGGTATAGAGCTTGAAGTGGTGGATCAGGCTCTCCATCGAGGTTTTCATATCCGAGCGCGACGGCGGTGTGATCTTGCCACGGGCCAGAACATCACCCTTGCCTTCGGGTGCGCGCAGCTTTTCAATCGCTTGCAACATGATGCTGGCCGACTGGCGCATTTCTTCCATGCGGACCAGATAGCGGTCATAGCAATCGCCATTCATGCCGACAGGGATCTGGAATTCAAACTCGTCATAGCATTCATAGGGCTGTGCGCGGCGCAAATCCCACGCAAGGCCGGAGCCGCGGACCATCACACCGGAGAAACCCCAGTCCTGGATATCCTGCTCGGTCACAACACCGATATCGACGTTACGCTGTTTGAAAATCCGGTTCTCGGTCAGCAGCGTGTCGATGTCGACCATGAAGCCTTTGAGGAACTTATGCGTCCAGGTCTCGATATCGTTCAGCAGTGCCTCTGGCAGGTCCTGATGCACACCACCGGGGCGGAAATACGCCGCGTGCAGACGCGCACCGCAAGCACGCTCATAGAAGATCATCAGATCTTCACGCTCTTCAAAGCCCCACAACGGCGGCGTCAGCGCGCCCACGTCCATCGCCTGAGTGGTCACGTTAAGAAGGTGCGACAGGATGCGGCCAATCTCGGAGTAAAGCACACGGATCAGGCTGGCGCGGCGCGGCACTTCCACGCCTGTGAGGCGCTCAATCGCCAGACACCAAGCATGCTCTTGGTTCATCGGGGCCACATAATCCAACCGGTCGAAATACGGCAGGTTTTGCAGGTACGTGCGGCTCTCCATCAGCTTTTCGGTGCCACGGTGCAGCAGGCCGATGTGCGGATCGCAGCGCTCCACAATCTCGCCGTCCAGCTCCAGCACCAGACGCAAAACGCCGTGGGCCGCAGGGTGCTGCGGGCCGAAGTTGATGTTGAAATTGCGGATTTTCTGTTCGCCCGTCAGGGCGTCTTCGAAACCTTTGGTCCCGTCCATCATCAATTCTCCTTAAAACAGCCGGCCGAAAAGGGCACCAATGCCGCCCAATAACAGTCCAACCAGCGCGATCACAACAACAATTGTTATGCCAACGCCAATACCACCAGCCCCCATATTGGCCCTATTCATCTCTGCTTGCATCGGAGCGAGTAAAAACACGACAAGAACACCAACACCCAGACCTATAACCAATCCATACCAAGCCGAGAACATCGCACCGACTACGATTACAAGTACTACTGCCACCAATAGCACGATCAACATCATGAGAAACACTGCTCAGTCTCGTTAAAAAAGCAATGGCTCCCGCTTCTCGCCGCTAAAGCTGCCATCTCGGCATTTTGGCGCACCAGCCTTACGGGAACCTCAAGTGCTCCAAGTAAGGATACCTTTAATGCAGGCAAAACACTCTTCAATTCGCCGCCTCGCTCTTTTTCTCATCACCGGGCAGGATATACTCGGCCCCTTCCCACGGTGACATGAAATCAAACTGGCGGTATTCCTGAACAAGCGAAACAGGCTCATAGACAACCCGCTTTTCCGCCTCGTCGTACCGCACTTCGGTATAGCCCGTGGTCGGGAAATCCTTGCGCAGCGGGTGACCGCGGAAACCGTAATCCGTCAGCAAGCGGCGCAGATCGGGGTGGCCGCTAAACAGAATGCCGAACATGTCAAACACTTCACGCTCGAACCAGTTGGCTGAGGGGTGAATGTCCAACAGCGACGGCACCATGTCTTCCTCGCGCACAGCGACGCGCAGGCGAATGCGGTGGTTCTGGTACATCGACAGGAAGTGGTAGACCACATCGAACCGCTTGGCACGGCCTGTGTAATCCACGGCAGTGATATCCACCAAAGACGTAAAGCGGCACGTCGCGTCCCCTTTCAGGAACTCGACCAGACCGGCAATATTGGCCAAGGTCACGTCCAAATTCAGCTCGCCATACGCAATATCCCAGCCCAACACACAGTCGGGGCGTTTGGCTTCGATATAGCCACCAAGTTCGGTAAGTGCTTCGCTCATCTTACAATTGTCCCTGTCCGGCGCATTTTGCGTTGCAGCTGCATGATACCATACAGCAGCGCCTCCGCCGTCGGAGGGCAACCTGGCACATAGATATCCACCGGAACAATCCGGTCACACCCGCGCACAACGCTATAGCTGTAGTGGTAATAGCCGCCGCCGTTCGCGCAGGACCCCATGGAGATCACATAGCGCGGCTCTGGCATCTGGTCGTAAACCTTGCGCAGCGCGGGTGCCATCTTGTTGGTCAGCGTACCCGCCACGATCATCAGATCAGACTGGCGCGGAGAGGCGCGCGGCGCTGTACCGAAACGCTCAAGGTCATAGCGCGGCATTGAGGTATGCATCATCTCGACCGCACAGCAGGCCAGACCAAAGGTCATCCAGTGCAGCGAGCCGGTGCGCGCCCAGTTGATCAAATCCTCGGTGGAGGTCAGCAGGAAGCCCTTGTCCGCCAGATTGGCGTTCAACTGCTGCGTGGCCACATCGCGGTCCATGCCTGCGGTTGCTGTAGACGTTACTGCCATTCGAGCGCCCCTTTCTTCCATTCATAAGCAAAGCCTGCGGTCAGCACCGCAAGGAAGATCATCATAGACCAGAACGCCGCCATCGATATGTCGCCAAATGCCACAGCCCAAGGGAAGAGGAAGGCAATCTCGAGGTCAAAAATGATGAACAGGATCGACACAAGGTAGAATCGCACATCGAACTTCATGCGTGCATCGTCAAATGCGTTGAACCCGCACTCATAGGCCGACACCTTTTCAGGGTCGGGATTGCGCACCGCAATCACCACAGCCGCAAGGATAAGGACAAGCCCCAAACCTATGGCAACAAACAGAAAAATAAGGATCGGCAGGTATTCCCGAAGCATATCGTCCAAGGGTGGCTCCTTTCTCGGATGGTACGGGCATGACGCGCCGCACAACGCTTTGCATGGGGTTTAGCGCTGTGGGCGCATGGGGTCAACGGGAGGACGGGCGGAAAGGTTGTGCAATTACTTTCAGTAGTTCCAAGCGCGGCTTGCCCACGGACATACATCCGTCAATTTACGTCTTCGCGATACAAACCAATCGCCTGAACCAAACGAATGCTTTGCTCAAGGTACTGACGGATGAAATTTCGCGTAGAAACCATCCCGCGAGTAGAGCGCTGATCCCAAATCAGACCAGCGTTACCGACAGTAGCCAATAGTTCTTGCACCTTCCTGTCTAGCCGATCACATTCGGGAGGTGACGTTGAAGACTTATCCCAACTTTCTTCAAAATCACGGCAAATATTTGCCAAATTATCAGCATTCGCACCATCCGAAGTGAACATTTTTTCCATTGCCGTGATTGCTTGACCAATACGAACAAGTAACACGTCTAGGTTCTCAAGATATTCTGACTTTGTTAACCTACGGCAATCGAAAAACTGCGCTAGTTCCGCCCTTCCGTTCCAATCAATTATGAGACCGCTTCCATCCTCTACCCCTTCGAAAGCAAGTATCGGATCCGCTTCATAATCTGGGGATATCCACTGGAACCGACAAACCCAAAACGCTCCATCCCTGTCGGCTTCTCGCAAATACACCAATCCAACTACGATATCGACGCCGCGCCCACTGTGAACTTGCTTGGAAATAGGGCTATTCGCGTATTTGATGTTCTTACCGAAAACCAAAGCCTGCCGCACAATAGCCCCCAGCCTTGCTCTACTGAGACCCTGCCCAGCAGCATGCACAACAACATCAAGGCTGATCCTGCGTGCAAGCCCATGGCTAAAATCACCCTCTGTCATGATGCCATATTCGCTCACTGGTACAACTGGTGAGGCTAGGTCAATCAAAGTCTGAGCTGTAGAGGGACCGAATAAGTTGGCAGCGGGCACATGGATTTTCCAAGCATTGCCCGTAGAGACACAGCGCTCATCCGTTACATGTACAAACGTGCACATTTCTACATCCAAATCGCAAAGAACTATAATTACTGGCAGCGAATGGTTCACCCAGAGGTCTTTGTGCCTGTTAGAGAATCTATGCCAAACGCCTGCATGTGACTGGGATTTGAAATAGCTTGGGCCCGATTTGATCTGCACCGCAATCAGACGTCCTGTGGCAATATCACCATCAAACACTTCTAGTTGCGCATCAATGCCATGATCCGAAACATGTTGCTCTCGCAAAATTAGACCCGCTGTAAGCGGCAAGCTTTCTTACGACAACAACTCCAAGCTGCTCAGTAAATTCGGTTTCGGACATATCACACCACCCAAGCCGCTTTCCGCTTCTCGAAAAACGCGCCAATCCCCTCGGCGGCTTCCGCTGTCTCCCAGCGGGCAGCCAATGCCGCAATCGACATCGCTACCGCGTCCTCCGTCGCCGCACCGCCCAGATCCTGCGCCAGCTTTTTGGCCGCCGCTACTGCCCCCGGTGCGCAGGCCAGATAGGGCACCACTTCGCGCTCAACTGCCGCGTCCAGCTCGGCCTCCGGCACAGCGTGCGCCAGCAGGCCCAGCTCCACCGCTTCCGGTGCCTCAAACACACGGCCCGACATAAACACCCGCCGCGCGCGTCCCTCGCCCATGCGGGCAATAACGTAGGGCCCGATGGTGGCGGGGATAATACCCAGCTTGGTCTCGGTCAGCGCCATCTTGATGGTGTCCACACCAATGGCCACATCGCAAACCGCCGCCATGCCGACACCGCCGCCAAAGGCATTGCCGTGCAGCCGCCCGATCAACGGTTTCGGCAAACGGTTCAGTGCCCCCAGCATGGTGGCAAGCTTACCCGCCTCTGCCGCACGGGTCGCGGCGTCCATGCCCATCTGTTCCTGCATCCAGCCCAGATCACCGCCTGCGCAAAACGTCCGGCCCGCCGCCGCAAGGATCACAACGCGCACAGCATCATCCGCCGCCAGATCAGCCGCCGCCTGCGTCAACTCGGCCAGCATCTGCGCAGACAGTGCGTTATGTTTCGCCTCGCGCGCCAGCGTCAGGGTTGCAACCCCGCGCCCGTCCACCTCAACCGTTATCGTTTGAAACATCAGCGTTCCCCGTCAAAATTTTCCAAAAATTTTGGGCCGGAATTTTGAAAAATTCCGCTACCCCCGCATCGCGCGTGCCATATCGGCTGCCTGTGCGATCACATCCAGATCAAGCCCTGTCTGATAGCCCAACGCCGCCAGATGTTTGGCCACAGCTTCTGTCGCGACATTACCCGAGGCACCGGGCGCATAGGGGCAACCGCCCAGCCCCCCCACTGCCGCATCAAACACCCGCACGCCAAGGCTCAAGGATGCGTCGATATTCGCCATCGCCCGCCCACCGGTGTCATGGTAGTGACCGGCCAACCGGCCCACGGGCACCACATTGCGCACCGCCAGCAACATGCGTGCAATGCTATCCGGTGTCCCTGCCCCGATTGTGTCGCCAAGGCTCACCTCGTAGCACCCCATCGAGAACAACTTGTCCGCCACCGCCGCCACTGCGGAGGGTGCCACATCTCCATCGTAGGGGCATTTCACAACACACGACACATAGCCGCGCACTGGCAAATCAATATGCCGCGCCTCTTCCAGAATGGGGGCAAACCGTTCGATGCTCTCGGCAATCGACGCGTTGATGTTCTTTTGCGAAAACCCCTCGGAGGCACTGGCAAAAATCGCGATCTCGTCCGCCCCTGCCGCCAACGCATCCGTATAGCCACGCATGTTCGGCGTCAGCGCCGCATAGCGCACACCATCCTTGCGGCTTATCCCTGCCAGCACCTCGGCCGAGCCTGCCATCCGGGGCACCCATTTGGGTGAGACAAAACTGGCGCATTCAATCCGGCTAAACCCCGCTTCGCTCAGCTTGTTCACAAGCGCGATCTTCTCCGCCACCGGAATTTCGCGTTGCTCGTTTTGCAGCCCGTCACGGGGGCCGACTTCGAAAATCTCGCAAGGTCCAAGTGTCATAGCATCCTCCCAAATTGACTATAGCTCCAAGACTGCACCGGAACGCGGATCATTGCACTCATTATCCGGCACGTCAGGCGGGCAATTCCCAAGGCGCAAAGAAAGTGCCCTTAAACAAGGTGTCTTTACCGGGCAAGGAGGCCTTAAATCCTGCCCGCGCCGTGATGCGGCTGTACCACGCCGCCACAGCGGGGAATGCGTCCAGATGGGCAAAGAATCTCGCCAGATAGACCGCCTGCCCCACCGACACATCCGCCGCTGAAAACCCACCATCCAGCAAATAGTCACGCCCCGTCAACCGCGCCTCCAGCGCCGCGTAGCATTTGCCGATCCGTGCCGCCTCCAGCTTCATCACAATCGGGCTGCGCATATGGTCCTCGCGCAGGGCGACATGCTGCTGGGTTAATGCCGCCGAATGCTGGGTAATCGTTTCCGCGAAATGCACCCAGATCAGCCATTGTACCCGCTCGGGGTGGCCTGCCGGGCGGCCCAGACCATCGGGCGAGAACCGCTCGCAGAGCACTTCGGTAATTGCCCCAGTCTCAAACAACGCTTCCCCGTCGATCTCCAGTGCGGGCACACGGCCTGCGGGGCTTTTCAACAAATACGCCGGATCGCGCAGGGATTTATCAAAAGCGTAGGTTTGCACGTCAAACTCAACGCCAAGCTCGTGCAGCAACCACAGGCTGCGCATCGAGCGTGTCTGCGGGCAATGGTGTAGCGTGATCATGGTCTATCCCTCGTTGTCATAAAAACCAGCGTCCAGTCTCGAATACATGTCTGCCATATCCCGCCGTCATTATGACTAACGGAACAGACCAGAGAGAGCGGGCAAGCCCGGTTCGCGGCATGGCTGGCGCCTTGGGAGGCCGGGCAGGTTTTGGTTTAGGTGGGCATGCCTTGCGGTAAACCACAGCCAGCTCGCCAATCAGAGCGGTCAACACCCCTTCGGCCAGCAGTTGCAGCAAGAACAGCGGCCAAAAAATCAGGAATATCCCCGCAAGCAGCGGTAAACTATACCCGATTGCATAGGCAAAGATGCTGGCAACGCCTAGCGCCGCGATCTCAAGCACATGAACCTGACCACCAAAAAGCCTCACGCGTCTGTAGGCTCCAACCGGACCAATGCCGCCCCGGCTTTCACCTGATCGCCCGCTTGCGCCAGCACTTCTGCCACCACGCCGTCACGCGCCGCCAGCAGGCTATGCTCCATCTTCATAGCCTCCAGCACCGCCAGCTTGTCGCCCTTGGCCACGGCCTGCCCCACGGTGGCAAAGACCTCGCGCACCAGACCTGGCATCGGTGCCTCGATCAGGTTGCCATCGCCCTGCGCCCCTGCGGCCTGCTGCAAAGGGTCGATCCGTGTGAATGCCAGCCCATAGCCGTCGAATACAGTGATCGTATCACCGCAGATATCGACACAAGCCGCTGGCTGGCCGCCAAGCTGCCAGCGCCCGCCGATCCGGCGCGCGTCAACCGTGCCTCCCAACACATGCCAGCGCTGGTGATCAGGTCCGGTCACTTCGACCTTGATCAGATGCTCTTCATCGCCCCACGCCAGCGTGATCTGTTGCATCAGCAGCTCCCACAGGGTGAATCCCGCCTCCGACCCGGTCTCTAGCAGCCCGAGGGCCGCCATCCCTGCCAGTGCCACATGGCGCGGTGCGATCACTGGCGGCGTAGTCAGCGCCTCAATATCGCGGGCGATCAAACCTGTATCGACCTCGCCCCGCCGGAAGCCCTCATGCCCCGCCAGCGCGCCCAGAAACGCAAGGTTGGTGACGGTGCCGCCCACCTCGGTATTGGCCAGCGCCTGCCGCAACCGTGCCAGCGCCACGTCACGGGTCGGTCCGTGCACAACAACTTTGGCAATCATCGGATCGTAAAACGGGCTGATCGTATCTCCACTGCGCACACCGCTGTCGGCACGGCACGCGGGATCAAACACCAGATGGGTCAGCGTACCCGTAGCCGGCAGAAAGCCTTTTGGCACATCCTCGGCATAGAGGCGTGCCTCGAACGCATGGCCGTCGATCGATAGCTCGTCCTGACGTTTGGGCAAATCCTCACCCGCCGCCACGCGCAGCTGCCATTCCACCAGATCAACGCCCGTGATGGCCTCGGTCACCGGATGCTCTACCTGCAACCGCGTGTTCATCTCCATGAAAAAGAACCCGTCCGCCTTCAACCCGTCCGAGCCATCAACGATGAATTCAACCGTACCCGCCCCTTTGTAGCCAATCGCCTCGGCGGCTTTTACACCCGCCTGCCCCATGGCGTCGCGCATCGCGGCGGTCATGCCGGGGGCTGGCGCTTCCTCGATCACCTTCTGGTGACGGCGTTGCAGCGAGCAGTCGCGCTCGAACAGATGCACCGCTGTCTTGCCATCGCCAAAGACCTGCACCTCGATATGGCGCGGTTGGCTCACAAACTTCTCGACCAGAACGTCCGGATTGCCAAAGGCTGTCTGCGCCTCGGACCGCGCCGAGGCCAATGCCTCTGCAAATCCCTTTGCGCCCTCAACCAGACGCATCCCCTTGCCGCCGCCGCCCGCAACGGCCTTGATCAACACCGGATAGCCGATTTTACCAGCCTCCGCCGCCAGCAAGTCATCGGACTGGTCCTTGCCGTGATAGCCGGGCACCACAGGCACACCCGCTTCAACCATCAGCGCCTTGGCCGCATCTTTAAGCCCCATCGCGCGGATCGCAGCACCGGATGGCCCGATAAACGTCAGACCTGCCGCCTCAACCGCATCGACAAAATCAGGGTTTTCACTCAGAAAACCGTACCCCGGGTGGATCGCCTGCGCGCCGGTATCAAGTGCCGCCTGAATGATCACATCGCCGCGCAGATAGCTTTGCGCAGGGGTCGAGCCGCCGATATGCACGGCCACATCCGCCATCGCCACATGTTTGGCCGCAGCGTCCGCATCGGAATAAACCGCCACACAGCGCACGCCCATGGCCTGCGCGGTTTCCATCACGCGGCATGCGATCTCGCCGCGGTTCGCAATCAGAATTGTATCAAACATTACGCGTAATCCTCTATCAGGGTGAACCGTTCACACATCAGCTTCATGTCTTCGGAAAACACACCGGCACGGCGAAAATAGGCCTCATAGCCCGCCCGCCAATGCGCCAGATCGCAGAACTCGCCTTGGGCCGCGACAAACGCCTCGTCCATGTCACAAAACCGCCGTGTGCTCACTTCGACAGTTTCCACCATGACGGCTGGCGTCCCGTCCCAGTTCAGCGCAACATCACGCCGCCCCACTTCGGGCCAGGCATCGCCGCCCTTGCCATATGCAGACGCTGCATCGCAGGTCGCCGTTTTTTTCCCACTTCGCACCAGCGCCAGAATTTCGGCACATAGCTCTGGACTGTCGCCATAGCGAAAAGTTTCCGCCTCGGGGTTCGTGTCAATAATCTCTTGCAACGTCTGTTTCATCACAGTCTCCAAACCGTACACCATGGGGTGTATAGGGGGTGTACAGGGGGTGTACCCATGTCACCCCCGCCGAAATCACATCCGGAACACGCCGAATTTCGTCGGCTCTATGGGTGCATTCAAACTGGCCGACAGGCTGAGAAACAGCGTGTCACGCGTCTTGCGTGGATCAATAATCCCGTCATCCCACAGCCGCGCGGAGGCATAGAGCGGGTGCGACTGCTCCTCGAACATATCCACGGTGGGTTGTTTAAACGCGGCCTCTTCCTCGGCGGACCAAGTGCCGCCTGAGCGCTCGATCGCGTCGCGTTTCACAGTCGCCAGAACCCCCGCCGCCTGTGCGCCGCCCATGACCGAGATGCGGCTGTTGGGCCATGTCCACAGGAAACGCGGGCTATAGGCCCGCCCCGCCATGCCGTAGTTGCCCGCCCCGAAGGAGCCGCCCACCAGCATGGTGATTTTCGGCACATTGGTACAGGCCACCGCCGTCACCATCTTGGCGCCATGGCGCGCAATACCTTCGTTCTCGTACTTCCGGCCCACCATAAATCCGGTGATATTTTGCAGGAATACCAATGGGATATTGCGGGCCGAGCACAGCTCGACAAAATGCGCACCCTTTTGCGCAGCCTCCGAGAACAACACGCCATTGTTGGCGATAATACCGACAGGGCAGCCTTTCACATGGGCAAATCCCGTCACCAAAGTCTCGCCAAAGCGCGGCTTGAACTCGTCAAATCGGCTGCCGTCAACTGTGCGGGCAATGACTTCGCGGATGTCGTAGGGGGTGCGCAAATCGGCTGGAACCACACCCAGAATCTCGTCTGGATCATAGGCGGGTTCTTCGACACTTTCCCACTGTACCGTGCTTGGCTTGGCGCGGTTCAGATACCCTACCGCACGGCGTGCCAATGCCAGCGCATGGGCATCATCCTCTGCCAGATAATCAGCCACCCCGGACAGGCGCGTGTGTACATCACCACCGCCAAGGTCTTCCGAACTGACAACCTCCCCCGTCGCCGCCTTTACCAAGGGCGGCCCCGCAAGGAAGATAGTCCCTTGTTCTTTCACAATAATCGTCACATCCGACATCGCAGGCACATAAGCCCCGCCCGCCGTGCACGACCCCATGACCACAGCAATCTGCGGAATACCCTTCGCACTCATCCGCGCCTGATTGTAAAAGATACGGCCAAAGTGATCACGGTCGGGAAACACCTCATCCTGATTGGGCAGGTTCGCACCACCGCTATCCACCAGATAAATACAGGGCAGATTATTTTCTTCCGCTATTTCCTGCGCTCTTAAGTGTTTCTTCACGGTCATCGGGTAATATGTGCCTCCCTTCACCGTGGCATCATTGCAGATCACCATCACCTCGTGGCCCTGCACCGTGCCCACACCCGCAATCACGCCGGCACAGGGGGCCGCACCGCCATACAGCCCGTGCGCCGCAACTGCGCCGACCTCAAGGAAAGGCGATCCCGCATCCAGCAAATTCGCCACCCGCTCGCGCGGAAGCATCTTGCCACGGCTCAGGTGACGCTCGCGCGATTTCTCGCCCCCGCCGAAAGCTGCGGCTGCAGCAGCCTCGCGAACCTGCGCCAGCGCGTCGAGATGCGCGGCTGTGTTGGCCTTGAACACCTCGGAAGACGGGAGTGCTTGGGAGGACAGTTTCATGAATTTACTTTCTTTATAGGAAGAAGGCGCAGGAAAAACGCGAATGACGAGAAAAAGGCGAACCCCAAAAAGGGAAAAGCCCAAAAGTGCAAATTGTCGTTTATCCCCCGCGCGTTCTCTTTGTGAAAAAACGGAATTTGTTCGAGCCCAGTCCCCGCTAGTCCGGTAAACAGAAACACCAACGGGAAGCCCAAAAAGACGAACTTCAAGTAGAACCGTAAATTACTATCCGAGAGGACCCATTGCGCATGGCATGCAGGACATTCTGCAGTCTCTCCAGACCTGTCCCGCTTTCCAGCGATATTTGACAAGCTCATGGCCGCTCTACAATCAGGACAGCGTCCCTTGAACAGCTCACCTACCCAAACGGCAGCAGGCGCAATCCAGCGGAACCTTGCTACAAACCTGTCACTGCCAGTCTGACGGTGCTGAGTATTCACAAGCAATCCTCCGCCACAGCCCGCGCCTTCAACTCCCGCCGGATCACCTTGCCCGTCACCGTCATCGGCAGCGCATCTAAAAACTCAATTTCCCTTGGGTAAGAATAACTTGCCAGCCGTTCCTTAACCCAATCCTGAAGCTCGAAGGCACTCACATCCGCCCCATCCTTCACCACCACATAAGCCTTCACGACCTCGGTCCGCAACGCGCAGGGCTTGCCCACAACTCCCACAGTCGCCACGCTCGGATGGGTCAGCAGACAATCCTCAATCTCCGCAGGGCCAATGCGGTAGCCGCTGGAGGTAATCACATCATCCTCGCGGCCCACAAACCGCAGGAAGTCGCCCTCCCAGACACCGCGATCTCCTGTCAGCATCCAGTCACCACGGAACTTTTCAGCTGTCTCTTCAGGCCGTTGCCAGTACCCCAGCATCATCGGGGCAGCCCCCCGCCGGATGGCCACATCGCCCTCGCCCTCTGCCGGCTGGTCGCCATCCAGCACTGCGATGTCAAAGCCCTGCACAGCCTTGCCGATACACCCCGCCCGTGCCGGATATTGCGCTCCGCAGCTGCTGGCCACCATGTTGCATTCGGTCTGGCCGTAAAACTCGTTGATGTCCACGCCCAGCGCCGCGCGGCCCCACGCCAGCATCTGCGCGCCCAGCGGCTCGCCCCCGCTGGCCACAGAGCGCAGCCCGTCTATCCGGGCATCCGCCGCCTTGAGCATCCGCAGTGCTGTGGGCGGAAAGAAGGCATTGCGCACCTTGCCCGTCTCGATAGTACGCGCACATTCAACCACATCAAACTTGGCCATCCGCGTCGCCACAACAGGGACGCCCAACGCAAGTGCAGGCATGGCCACATCGAACAGCCCGCCGATCCACGCCCAATCTGCCGGGGTCCAAAGGCAATCACCCGCCTGCCCCAGATAATCATGGCTGGTCACAACACCGGGCAAATGGCCTGTCAGAATACGGTGACCATGCAGCGCTCCCTTCGGCGTGCCGGTGGTGCCGGAGGTATAGATCAACACGGCGGGATCATCAGGGCCGGTATCAGCAAACGCCACCGGATCACCCCCGATGCCCATCTGCGCCGCCAGCAATGGCTCTGCCAGATCACCGAGCAGCGCTGCCCCCTCGGCATCTGTCAAAACCAGACCAGCCCCTGCATCCGACACCCGCGCGGCCAGCGCATCATGCTTGAAGAGTTTGAACAAAGGCACTGAAATCGCACCGATTTTCCAGATTGCCAGATGGGAGGCCACACACCACGGCGACTGGCTCAGCAATACACCCACACGGTCGCCGGCCTCTACGCGCAGGGCCAGCGCGCGCGCCAGACCGTCCACCATTTGCGCCAAGTGCCCATAGGTCACATCACGGCGCTGATCCTGCGTCAGATCAATTACCGCGACGCGGTCCCCAGGTTGGCTCAAACACTGCCGCGCCATATTGAGACGCGCCGGAATGTCCCAGCGCCCCTCTCCATCAAGGCCCGGCAACTGTTGCATCACATCATTCCCGCGCGTGCCAAGCTCACGACATTGCCGCCATCATCTCGCGGCCCACCAGCATGCGGCGGATCTCGGATGTACCGGCACCAATTTCCATCAGCTTGGCATCACGGAAGATACGCGCAACGGGGTTATCGGACAGATAGCCCGCCCCCCCCATCGCCTGCACCGCCTGATGCGCCTGAACCATTGCCTGTTCGGAGGCATAGAGGCAGCACGCAGCGGCATCCTGACGGGTCACATCACCCCGGTCACAGGCCTTAGCCACTTCGTACACATAGGCGCGGGCGCTATTCATAGCCGTATACATATCCGCCATCTTGCCTTGCATCAGCTGGAAGCTGCCCACAGGTTGGCCGAACTGCTTGCGCTCGGCCATATAGGGCATGATCTCGTCCAGACAGGCGGCCATGATGCCAAGACCGATGCCCGCCAATACAACACGCTCATAGTCCAGACCGGACATCAGGACACGCACACCTTTGCCCTCTTCGCCCAAAACGTTCTCGAACGGCACTTCGCAATCGTCAAAGATCAGCTCGGCCGTGTTAGAGCCGCGCATGCCCAGCTTGTCGAAATGCGCTGAGGTGGTGAAACCCTTCATGTCCTTGTCGATCAGAAAGGCCGTGATCCCTTTGGAGCCCGCGTCCTTGTCCGTCTTGGCATAGACCACCAGCGTGTCCGCATCACAGCCGTTGGTGATCCAGTATTTGTTACCGCTCAGGCGGTAGTGGTCATTGCGCTTTTCCGCGCTCAGCTTCATCGACACCACGTCCGAGCCCGCCGAGGTTTCCGACATTGCAAGCGCGCCGACATGCTCGCCCGAGCACAATTTCGGCAAATACTTCGCCTTCTGCTCTGCCGTGCCATTCAGGCTGATCTGGTTAACACACAGGTTGCTATGCGCCCCGTAGGACAGCGAGACCGAGGCACTCGCACGCGCTACTTCCTCAACCGCAACCGTATGCGCAAGGTATCCCATTCCCGTGCCGCCGAATTGCTCTTCTACGGTCATACCCAGCAAGCCGAGGCTGCCCATTTCCTGCCATAGGTCGGCGGGAAAGAGGTTGTCCGCATCGATCTTGCCCGCCATGGGGCGAATACGCTCTTGCGCCCAGCGGTGAACCGTCTCGCGCAGCACACCTACATCTTCACCCAGGTCGAATTGCATTGTGGCGTTGAACATAGAATCTCTCCCGTGACCGAATTTATTGAACAGTTGTTCAATACTTGCAGAAGTCATCCCATGCGTCAAGCACCCGCGGCCCCGCCCCCACAAGACAATATCAGGTGCATCGCGCAGGCGCGTTTATCTTGGCTAATTGAATAGAGGTCTGCCTGTTACGGCACGCAGGGATTAGGGAGCAGCCTGATAAACACGGCCCGTTTCCTCGCGGATGATCCGCGCAATCAGCGTGCAATCCTCAAGGCTGAACGTCAGCGGCACGCGCATGTCGATGATCCCTGCCAACACGCGATCACTGTCGGGCATGGCGGGTGCATCAACATAACGCCAGCTGTCATATCTGCTGGTAAAGCCTACAGGCTCTGAATTGCCGAACCACTTCAACTCGACCCCGCGCGCAAGGCAGCGCGCCAGCAGCTCCTGCACCGACGCGCCCTGCCAGCCGTCCAGCAAGAACTGGATGGAGGAGCCGACAATGGTTTCTTCCGCCGGACGTTCGATCACGGTCAGGCCGGCTGTGTCACGCAGACCCGCCTCGATGGCAAAGTACCGCTCGTTCCAGCGGGCGCATTGGGTGGCAAGATCTGCCAGCTGCGGGCGCAGAATGGCCGCGCGCAGGTTATCCATCCGTCCCGAGATATTGGGCGTCTCAAAGCGGATCGTTTCGAACACCTCTTTGGGTGGGCCGGCGAGGTGACTGGTATAAAGCATATAACTGCCCGAATACATGATCGCCCGCGCCGCGACTTCGGCATCGTCGGTGACGAACAAACCGCCCTCGCCCGAATTCATATGCTTGTAAGTCTGGCAGGAATAACATCCCACCTTGCCCCATGTTCCCGAAGGCTTGCCCTTCCACGCCGCCCCCATGGTATGGGCGCAATCCTCGATCACGATGATGCCGTTTGCATCACATATCTCCATCAGGCGGTCCATGTCGCAGATATGGCCCCGCATGTGGCTGAGCAGCAGAACATCGGCTTGGTCCGCCTTGGCCGCCAGATCATCCAGATCCAGCACCAGCGCAGGCGTCACCCCCACAAACACAGGAACGCCACCAACAGCCGCAATCGCCCCCGGCACAGGGGCCAGCGTAAAGGCATTGGTCAACACGCGGTCGCCCGACTTGACGCCGACAGCGCGCAGAGCCGTTGTCATGGCGTAACCACCAGACGCCACCGCAAGGCAGTATTTCATCCCGACAGAGGCGGCAAACTCCTGCTCCAGCAGAACCGTCTGGGCCGTCTCACCTGCAACTGTGTTATACCGGTGCAAGCGGCCGCTGCGCATCACAGCCACCGCCGCCTCTATCCCCGCTTCGGGGATCGGCTCTTGCTGTGTGAAACTGCCTTTGAACACGTCACTCATGGTCTACGCCTTTCCCAACAACTGCTCGACCAGATCAGGCAGATCACTGTATTTCTCCAGCAAGGCCTCCGGTGCCAGTGCAGCCATATCATCCCCCGACGGGCCAAATGTCACCAAAATCGACGGCACAGCTGCCGCTTTTGACGTATTGCGGTCTGTATCGCTGTCCCCCACCAGCACGGATTGCGCCGGATCACCGCCTGCACGGCGCACGGTTTCGCGCAAATGCTCGGGGTCGGGCTTGCGCACATCCAGACTGTCCGCGCCCAACATTGCAGCAAACGCATCCAGTACCCCCAACCGCGTCAACAGCTCGCGCGCCAGTGCTTCGGGCTTGTTGGTGCAAATCGCCACCAGATAACCGCGTTTTTTCAGCTCGGTCACAGCCTCCATCGCGCCATCATACAGGCGGGTATGCGTGTCGATGTCACGGGCATAATGGTAGAGCAGCGCATCGTAGTATTCATCTATCAGCGGATCATCCGCGCCGCGCCCCATCCGCGACATTCCCAGACGCAGCATGGCGCGCCCGCCGCGCAGTGCCGTTCCCGCATCTTTGGCCGGATCCAGCAGATCACCAGCATCCATATCGCGGAAACAGGCATTCGCCGCTGCAATCAAATCACCACTGGTATCAGCCAACGTGCCGTCCAGATCAAATACCACTGTTTTCATCATCAACTCCTGCCCTGCACTATAATCCGCCTACCGCGCACCCCGAGTTGTTGCAACCCGCAACCCGAAGTGATCCAGACCCACCTTGCGCGGGGCAGTGCATCAGTTAAACAGTAAAAAACAGCAGAGCAGAACGGAACCACCATGAAAACCAGCCTGATCATCCTTGCCGCAGGCATGGGCACCCGCATGAACTCGGAAATCCCCAAGGTATTGCACGCCATTGCGGGGGATCCGATGCTGGTGCACGCCATGGCCGCGGGCGCGATGCTGGAGCCGGAGCATACAATTGTTGTCGCAGGGCACGGCGCAGCCGAAGTCACTGCCGCCGCCCACGCCTATGACGAAACGGCCACCGTAGTGGTGCAGGCCGAACAACAGGGCACCGCACAGGCGGTAGATCAGGCCAAAGAGGCGCTTGCAGGTTTCGACGGCACAGCCATCGTTCTTTATGGGGATACGCCTTTTGTCTCCCCCGACACGCTGGAGCGGATGATGGAAGCCGCCGCCACTGTCGATGTTGTTGTTCTGGGGTTTGAGGCCGCCGATCCGGGCCGCTATGGCCGTCTGGTTATGCACGGCGACACACTGGAACGCATCGTCGAGTTCAAAGACGCAAGCGAGGCCGAGCGCGCCATTACCCTGTGCAATAGCGGTGTCATCGCCTGTAATGCCGCGCTGCTATTCGATCTGATCGCAGCCGTGGATAATAAGAACGCCTCTGGCGAATATTACCTGACAGATATCATCGGCCTTGCCCGCACCCGTGGCCTGACCGCCACCGCCGTCACCTGCGACGAGGCCGAGACGCTGGGCGTCAATTCCCGCGCGCAACTGGCCGATGCTGAGGCCGCCTTCCAGACCCGCGCCCGCGCGATACTGCTGGAGGATGGCGTGACGCTGCAAGCGCCCGAAACGGTATACCTTGCGCGTGACACCATCATTGGCCGCGATACGGTGATTGAGCCGAACGTGGTCTTCGGCCCCGGTGTTACGGTTGAATCCGGCGCCCTGATCCGCGCATTCAGCCATCTGGAGGGCTGCCACGTCTCGCGCGGTGCGGTTGTAGGGCCATACGCCCGCCTGCGCCCCGGCGCAGAGCTGGAAGAAAACACCCGCGTCGGCAACTTCGTCGAGATCAAGAACGCCGTAATTGCCGAAGGCGCCAAAGTGAACCACCTGAGCTATATCGGGGACGCCTTTGTGGGCGCGCGGGCGAATATCGGTGCAGGCACGATCACCTGCAACTATGATGGCGTTATGAAGCACCACACGCATATCGGCGCAGGTGCCTTTATCGGGTCCAACACAATGCTGGTGGCCCCTGTCCACATCGGCAATGGCGCCATGACGGGGTCGGGATCGGTGATCACCTCGGATGTCGACGCGGACGCACTTGCGCTGGCGCGTGCGCCACAAGTGGAAAAGCCGGGCATGGCGCGGAAACTTAGAGATATATTAAAGGCCAAAAAGGCCAAATCACAGCGGAGCATTTGAGCATGTGTGGAATTGTCGGAGTATTAGGCAGACACGAAGCAGCCCCCATTTTGGTCGAAGCGCTCAAACGGCTCGAGTATCGCGGCTATGACAGTGCGGGCATCGCCACAGTGAACAATGGCGCGCTGGACCGCCGCCGTGCGGTGGGCAAACTGGTCAATCTGGGCGATCTGCTGGTGCATCAGCCGCTGGCGGGTAAGTCGGGCATCGGCCACACCCGCTGGGCCACCCACGGCGAGCCGAACGCAAACAACGCCCACCCCCACCGCGCAGGCCCCGTCGCCGTGGTGCACAACGGTATCATCGAGAACTTCCGCGAGTTGCGGATCGAACTTGCAGGCTATGGTCTGAATCCGGTCACCGATACGGATACCGAAACCGTAGCCATGCTGGCGCAGCACTTTATGTCCACAGGTCTGTCGGCGACCGAAGCCGCAATCAAGACGCTGGGCAGACTGCATGGCGCCTTCGCGCTGGCCTTCCTGTTTGACGGCGAGGATGATCTGATGATCGCCGCGCGCAAAGGATCGCCTTTGGCTATCGGCTATGGCGACGGCGAGATGTATGTTGGCTCGGATGCCATCACCCTGTCTCCGATGACCGACCGGATCAGCTATCTCGAGGAAGGCGACTATGCCATCCTGAACCGTGCCGGCGCCACTGTATACGATGCAAACGGCAAACGCGCCAAACGCGAAGTCCGCACCATCCAGATCAGTTCGACCCGCATCGACAAAGCCGGCCACAAGCACTTTATGGCCAAGGAAATCGCGGAGCAACCTACCGTGATTGCCGAAGCCCTCAGCCACTACCTCGGCAAATCCGGTGACATCCACCTGCCCGATCCCCAGATTGATTTCTCCAAGGTTGACCGCATCACGATGGTGGCCTGCGGCACGGCCTTCCTTGCCTGCCTCACCGCCAAATACTGGTTTGAACAGATTGCCCGTCTGCCTGTTGAGGTCGATGTTGCATCCGAATTCCGCTACCGCGAGCCGCCGATCCCCGCGCGCTCGGTGGCGCTCTTTGTCAGCCAGTCAGGCGAGACGGCAGACACACTAGCCGCACTGCGTTACTGCGAAGGCAAGGCGGACAAGATCATGTCTGTGATCAACGTTCCTGAATCCTCCATTTCCCGCGAAAGCGATCTGTCGCTCCCTATCCTTGCAGGCGTCGAAATCGGTGTGGCCTCAACCAAAGCGTTCACATGCCAACTGACGGTCTTGTTCCTGCTGGCCCTGAAAGCCGCGAAAGATCGCGGCGAAATCACGGACGATCAACTTGCCGACCACCTCGCCCAGTTGCGCCACTTGCCCGCGCTGATGGCAGAGGCCTTGGACCAGAGCAACAAGATCCGCGAGACCGCGCGCAAACTGTCCAGTGCCCGCGACGTGCTGTTTCTGGGGCGTGGCCCGCTCTACCCACTCGCCCATGAGGGTGCGCTAAAGCTGAAAGAAATCAGCTATATCCACGCTGAAGCCTATGCCTCGGGCGAGCTGAAGCACGGCCCCATCGCCTTGATTGACGAAGATATGCCGGTTGTGGTGATGGCCCCGCGTGACGGCTTGTTCGATAAAACCGTCAGCAACATGCAAGAGGTCATGGCGCGCAAAGGCAAAGTGATCCTGATCTCCAACCGCGAGGGGCTGACGGAGGCCGGTCACGGCGTCTGGGACACCATCGAGATGCCGGATGTGTCCGATGCAGTGGCCCCGATCCTCTATGCCATCCCCGCCCAATTGCTGGCCTATCATACTGCCGTTGCCAAAGGCACGGACGTAGACCAGCCCCGCAATCTGGCAAAATCGGTAACAGTGGAATAATTTTAGATTAATATATGGTAGCTATCGAATTGTTGTAGACTTTTCGGTAGTTATCTCTTCAAAAAAACTTGGTTTGATCCAACTGGACACTCAAAAATTAAATCGATTAACGATGATGGAAAATCAATACAGAGACGGTCGATCCTACCAAGAAATATCAGACTACCTAAATTTTAATGGATTTCGTAAGAGTCGGACTGGCGGTAGATATAACCGAAAGGACGTTAGTATGTCCCTCCTGAAGTACCGCAAAAGATTGTCTCGAAACACTCCATCCACTTTATTAAATGTGGTCGAAAGTCTGGTTATAGTGCGTCTCAAAATCTCGCAAAAACATGATGTAAATTGGTGAATTCACGCCTTGCTGAAACGCAACCATAATGATCAGCCCAAGGACTGAGACACCGATCACCGCATTCAAAGCTAACTTGAAATCGGACAAACGTAGCATCAACCGTTGTCCTAAATTTAATCGTCCATCGCTGGTATTCTAATTATAGAAAATCAATAATGGAGAAGAAAATGAATTTAGAAGATCAAAAAATTATCAATTTAGAAAATAAAGTTTTTGCAAAATTAGGTGAGGCTTTAGATCTCATGAAAAAACGCTCGGACATGCGGCTACAGCAGGCTAATGAAGATGGAATGCCCGATGAGTTGTTTAAAGATTTTCAAACAATTCAGGCTGAACGGTTCAAAGAAATACGCAATTTTTTAGTGGCTGAATATTTTGTGCGTTTTCACAACGAAATTCATTTTGATAGCGCAATTACTCTTGCGGTGATTGAGACCCAAATTCCCTGTCGTTTTGATGAAGCTAAGCGAATGGAAAATCTGAAAAACTTTGGCTAAGAGTTCTTTGCTGAAAAAATACCAGCGCTACTCCGAAATGAGGCCAATCAAGCAGCCTAGGGTCAGGACTCATAACCAGAATATGACGGTTGCGGCGAGAGCGATTGCTGACAGGAACACTTTAGGGCAGCGATCGTAGCGGGTTGAGACACGTCTCCAGTCTTTGAGCCTGCCG
>JAQXCD010000067.1 GCA_029252045.1 Sulfitobacter sp. | reverse complement strand
CCGTTGGCGCGGGCGTTGTGTCCAAGATCACCGAGTAAGGGATCCCGAGACGGCAACACTCCCGCCGGACCGAAAGATAAGAAAGGCCGCTCCCACAGGGGCGGCCTTTTTGCATGGGGCGGGTTACTGCCCATTGGCCCATCGTTGCCGTGCAGGGGGCCGTCACTATGGACTTGGCAAGGTCAGCTCTGCGGACATCTGCATTTTCGTCCACTTCGTGTGTGATCCCTCTTGATCCCGCAGGGAATCCAGACTACCCAGACCCACGGCATAGGGGTTTAGCTCAGTTGGTAGAGCATCGGTCTCCAAAACCGAGGGTCGTGGGTTCGAGTCCCTCAGCCCCTGCCAATATAAAGATGTCTTCCCGGATCAATTAATGGTCGGGCAAGCAGACCGTTCAAAGGTCATGGCCTCCGCCTCATCAGACACAGTTCACGGATTCATATCCGATGCAAAAACCTGCTGTGCATTCTGCCTTTTGTCAGTAAACGACCGGAGTGCGCCACCGCGCCACTGCGGTGGGCAGGGAGGTGCAGCGCGGCAAAACGGACATTCTTGACGCCATTTTGCCACAGATTCGACTGAATTATTCGATATCGCTGGCAACTGTCCAAAGCCTTGCTTGAGGGGGTGGGAGGGCTGCAAAAATCCTAACCAGTACTGAGTATCCGGCATGGCCATTGTTAACAAAGAAGTCATTTTTCTCGGCAATTTTGCTGATGCAGATACGAATGAAGCAAATGCAGCGGCGGAGACTTCCAGTCTTTTCGCCCAGACCTTCGGGTCTATGGTGGATCCGCGGAGCGATCATGTGATCGATGTAGCTTTTGATGATGTTAACAATGACGGTTCTGTGCGGCTGGACCATGCGTCAACCGGTACCGCTGAGACCGCAAGCTATTCACTGGACGGTGGTGTCACCACTTCGACAACCCAGATCGATTCAATGGTGGTTGTGGATGCTGTTATCACCTACGGCGATGGAACCACAGCGAGCTTTGTCGGCTTGGTTATGTATCAGGATCAGCTCGGCAACATGTGGCTGGCCAATGCGGCGACGGGCGGGCCAGATATCAACGGTCCGCCGGCAAAGCCGATTGCGTCGATTACCACCAGCAATGTCGACGTAAGTAACGGCGGCAGCGGGTTTAGCCAGCTTGATACAACCATTATGGGCGATTTTTATCAGCCCGCAGCGCCTGATGGAACCGTTGACGGTGAAGAGACCGGCGAACTCATGGAACTCGGGTATAGTGACGCCAATTTCCCAAGCGACGGTGGCGGCGATGTTGTGACCAAGGGTGATGATGTGATTGCCGGCAATGGCGGCGACGACACGATTGACGCCGCTGGCGGTAACGATAGCGTTGACGGCGGTGCTGGTGGGGATTTCATCCTCGGTGGTGCGGATAACGACACGATTAAGGGCGGTATCGGGAATGATACGCTCTACGGTGATTTCGAGATTGATTCCGATTATGGCGTGCGGGGCAATCCGGTTGCGGGCCCTGGCGGCGATGATGAAGTGCACGGCGGTGACGGTGCAGACGAAATCTATGGCGGTTCCGGCAATGATTCCCTTTATGGCGACGGGGGCAATGACACTATTGTTGGCGGCCACGGCGATGACCTGATCGAGGGCGGCGATGGCGACGACGACCTGGAAGGATTGTATGGCGCCGATACCATCTATGGCGGTGCAGGCAATGATCACGTTTTTGGCCGTGACGGTGCCGACCTCATCTTTGGCGGTGAAGGTGATGATGTTCTGATCGGATCGATCGGGATTGATACGCTCTATGGGGGGGGGAGGCAATGACACGCTGGCAGGTAGCCAAGGTAGCGACCTGATCTATGGCGGTGATGGTAATGACCTTGTCTACATCGGTGTGCCGGCGGCAGGTGATATCGCTTATGACAACGAAGGCCTCATTTACCTCGAAGCGGGCAATGATGTTCTGGATGCCGGCGACGCCACGCTGAAATTTGAAGCGCATGGCGGTGACGGTAACGACACCATGCGCGCGGGTGTTGGTAATGACACGCTGACGGGCGGCGCGGATAACGACCAGATGTCTGGCGGCGCCGGTAACGACCTGATGTCGGGCGATGAAGGCGACGACGACCTGACCGGCGGTGAAGGTGACGACACGCTGGATGGCGGGGATGGCGACGATACCTTTAACTACCAAAACGGCTTTGGCCACGACACGATTGTCGGTGGTGAACTCGGTGAGACGCTGGGCGACCGTTTGGACGCCAGCGATGTACCCTATGACAGTATTCTTGATCTCAGCGCCGGAAATGCGGCTAACCCCGAAGACGGCATTCTCACAGTAGGTGATGTTGCTGAAACCGGTGAACACATGGTCCGCCTGTTCAAGCCTGACACGGCGGTTACCGGATTTGGGGTTTACCCGACAGGCAATATCGATTTTACGCAAGGAGAGTTCTTCTACATCCGTGTTGCGGATCTGGACGCCTTTTTGCACGACAGCCAAGGTATGGCGAGCGGCGGTGGCGGTGACGTAGATACCACCCAGAACCTTGTCGCAAATTTTGATGGGCTGTCTGCGGCAGGTGATTTGATTGGGTCTCCCGGCAATGTCCGGCACCTGGATGCCAACGGCAATCAGTGTACGGTTGGCTGGGTCACCGACACCTATGGCAACGGCTATGGGCACGCGATCCTGACCTTCCCCAATGGTGAAAGCCTGACGTTGTTCGGGGTCACTATTGATCAGGTGAGCACGCCCGCCCAGCTAGAGGC
>JAQXCD010000066.1 GCA_029252045.1 Sulfitobacter sp. | reverse complement strand
CATCAGCCGACGGCCTCATCAGCCACATTTACTGTGGCCGCAGCTGCCGCAGGTCATACATCCTTCGACCATGCGGAGTTCGAATTGACCGCAGCTTGAACAGGCCTTTCCGCGGGGTTTCTCTAGTCCTACAACTTTTGCTTGGGGGTCAGACTTGAGCCCCATGCCTTCGCCCGCAATGAAGCCGGTGGTGATCAGGTGTTGCTCGATCACTCCGCCGATCGCGGCGAGGATGGACGGGATGTATTTGCCACCCATCCATGCGCCACCGCGTGGGTCGAACACGGCTTTCAGCTCTTCCACGACAAAAGACACGTCGCCACCGCGACGGAACACCGCCGAGACCATACGCGTCAATGCAACAGTCCACGCAAAGTGCTCCATGTTTTTGGAGTTGATGAACACTTCAAACGGACGGCGGCGGCCACCGACAACCAGATCGTTAATGGTGATATAAAGCGCGTGCTCGCTATCGGGCCATTTGATCTTGTAGGTCGCACCTTCCAGCTCCTCTGGACGGTCCAGCGGATCGGACATATAAATCACGTCGCCATGGGGCGTCAGCGGCTCTTCGCCGTCGGTGCTGACAACTTCGGGGGCTGCTTTCTTGTCCTCAGAGACAGACAAAACCGACCCTGTCACATCGTTGGGACGGTAGGTTGTGCAGCCTTTGCAGCCTGTATCCCACGCCTCCATATAGACCTCTTTGAACGTGTCAAAGGAGATGTCCTCGGGGCAGTTGATGGTTTTTGAGATCGAACTGTCGACCCATTTCTGCGCTGCTGCCTGCATCTTTACATGCTCCAACGGGGCAAGCGTCTGGGCGTTCACGAAATAGTCGGGCAGTGGTGCATCGCCTTTCAGATCACGCCACATCTGCACGGCGTAATCCACTACTTCTTCTTCCGTGCGGCTGCCGTCTTTTTGCAGAACCTTGCGGGTATAGGCGTAGGCAAACACCGGTTCGATGCCGGAAGAAACGTTGCCCGCATAGAGGCTGATCGTCCCCGTGGGCGCGATGGAAGTCAGCAAGGCATTGCGGATGCCATGGGTGCGGATTGCTTCGCGCACGTCTTCATCCATGGCGCGCATCGTGCCCGAGTTCAGATATTCCTCTGCATCAAACAGCGGGAATGCGCCCTTTTCCTTTGCCAGCTCAACCGAGGCCAGATAGGCGGCGCGGGCGATTGCGTGCAGCCAGTCTTCGGTCTGCTGTGCCGCCTCGTCCGAGCCATAGCGCAAGCCCAGCATCAGCAGCGCGTCCGCCAGTCCAGTCACACCCAGACCGATGCGGCGCTTGTTCTTCGCCTCAAGCTGCTGTGCCTCCAGCGGGAACTGGGAGACATCCACCACGTTGTCCATCATCCGCACGGATGTTGCGACCAGTTCGTTCAGGGCCTCGATGTTTAGCGCAGCATCCGCCTCGAACGGGGCGCTCACTAGACGGGCAAGGTTAATCGAGCCGAGAAGGCAGGCACCATAGGGCGGCAAGGGCTGCTCGCCGCAGGGGTTAGTGGCTGCGATGGTCTCGCAATAGCTGAGGTTGTTGGCCTCGTTGATGCGGTCGATAAAGATCACACCCGGCTCGGCGAACTCATAGGTCGCCTTCATGATCGCGTTCCACAGGTCCAGCGCCTGCACGGTCTTGTAGATTTTGCCGTCGAATTTCAGATCCCACGGGCCGTTCGCCTTAACCGCAGCCATAAATGGATCCGTAATCAGTACGGACATGTTGAACATGCGCAAGCGCGCGGCATCGGATTTGGCGGTAATAAACGCCTCAACGTCAGGGTGATCGCAGCGCATGGTCGCCATCATCGCACCGCGGCGCGAGCCTGCGGACATGATCGTGCGGCACATCGCATCCCAGACATCCATAAACGACAGCGGGCCAGAAGCATCTGCCGACACGCCCAGCACGTCAGCGCCCTTGGGGCGAATGGTCGAGAAATCATAGCCGATGCCGCCGCCCTGCTGCATGGTCAGCGCCGCCTCCTTCAGCATATCGAAAATACCCGCCATACTGTCGGGTACAGTGCCCATCACAAAGCAGTTGAACAGCGTCACGCGGCGCGCGGTGCCTGCCCCTGCGGTGATACGGCCTGCGGGCAGATATTTGAAATCTTCCAGCGCTTCAAAGAATGTCTCTTCCCAGCCGTCCTTGTCATCCTCAACCTGTGCCAGATCGCGTGCAATACGGCGCCAAGTGTCTTCGACCGTGACATCGTGGGGCGTACCATCAGCCGCTTTGAAACGGTATTTCATGTCCCAGATTTGTTCGGCGATAGGGGCTGCAAAGCGGGTCATGGCGATTCCTTAATTGGGGTATGTGCGGAGGCAGAACATAGACGACAACGCCCGGAACGCTACCGCTGTTTACACCTATCCGGCGATTTTTTCTGGCACGTTTTGTCGCAGACAAACTACCACAGTTTGCTTCTCGCGCCAAACGGAATACCTTATGTCGTGTCTTGGGGTGAGTCTGTGGATAATATGGTGGGTAAGTCTGTGAGCAAAAAACTGGTGCATCTGGTGAAGCTGTCTGTCGGTACAGAAAACGTCGAACAGCTGATCGAATGGCAAAACCACCGCGCCAGCCTGATGGCTGACGGCCTGTATTATCATCAGACCCGCATGTGGCCAAAACGTGAGGCCGAGCTGCTCAACGGTGGATCAATATATTGGGTCATAAAAGGCGAGATTTGCGCGCGCCAGCGCATCATCCATCTGGACGAGAAGTTTGGCACAGACGGCATCCGCCGCTGCGGTATCGTGCTGGATGCCGAGGTTGTGCCGACGGCCAGCGCGCTCAAACGGCCCTTTCAGGGTTGGCGATACCTCGCCTCCGAGGACGCCCCGACGGACCTCAGCAAAGGACGTGGAACAGACGATAAGTTGCCAGATGAGCTCAGCCGCGCCTTGGCAGATATCGGCGTGCTTTAATCAGGCCAGCCGCGCCAGAAGGGTTTCCAGAACTTCACGATCGGTCCCATCAACAACGGCATTGCGTGATTTCCACAAGGTCGCCTGACTGCGCAGGATCATTCCGTCGCTCAGGATTTTGAGGTGGTTGGCGCGCAGCGTCTCACCTGTGGAGGTAATGTCGGCAATCGCTTCGGCGGTCTCGTTTGCCACCGTGCCCTCTGTTGCACCCTGACTGTCGACCAGCGCATAATCCGCCACGCCCGCCTCGCGCAAAAAGTCACGCACAAGGCGGTGGTATTTTGTGGCAATGCGCATGCGGTAGCCGTGCACAGCCCGAAAGGCGGCCGCAGCAGCGTCCAGATCATGCAGCGTATCCACATCCGTCCAGCCCTGCGGCACTGCCAGAATAAGGTCGGCATGGCCAAAACCCAGTTCGGCAACCGGAGCCACAGACTTGTCCCACAACGCAAGTTTCTCATGCACCAGATCAGTGCCCGTCACACCCAGATGGATGCGGCCTGCTGCCAACTCACGCGGGATTTCCCCAGCTGACAGCAAGACAAGTGCGACACCATCAATGCCCTCGACAAGGCCTGCGTATTCCCGCTCGGACCCCGCGCGGGACAGCTGGATACCACGCGCACCAAACCACTCGAACGTCTTTTCCATCAACCGCCCCTTGGACGGCACTCCCAGTTTCAGCGTCATAGCCCTTCCTCCAGAAGCAGCATCAGGCAGGGGCGCATCACGCCACCAACAGCCGGAATTTCACGCCCCCCACCCAAACGGCGGGTCAGCGCGTCATACCTGCCGCCCGTCGCCAGCGGTGGCAGATCAGCACGGCCGGCAGCACGGAAGCCAAAGACAAAGCCATCGTAATATTCCATCGAAGTGCGGCCATAGTTCGCGTCGAACATCAGCCCGCCCACATCAACGCCGCGCTCTTTCAGCGCCTCTTTGCGCGCAGCAACACGGGCCACCGCAGGGACGATCGCAGGCAGATCAACCGACAGATCATGCAAACGGCCCAGCGCATCCGGCAGTGGCGCGGAAATATCCAGCAGCGCGTCAATAAGATCAACGTCCTTTGCCGCGATTGGCGGTTCCGCCGCATCCGCTTTGAGCACTTCTATCCGTGCATCTATTTCGTGCTGGCGGCGGGCGCCAACCAAGGGTGCGCCTGACGTGACTTCACCCGCCAGCAAGGCCTGCCGTGCGGCAGATACAGGCTTGCGGCCGGCAAATTGTTCCAGCAGCGCGCGGAAACGGCGCGGGCGCCAGATGTGGCGCATCAGGGCACTCTTGCGAATGTCGGAAGTGTTCAACCCGTTCACAACTGCCATCAGCATCCCGATATCACCTGTGACAGCCCGCACCGGCAAATCGGCCAGCGCCGCCGAGATCAGGGCAAACACTTCGGCATCGCTGGCGGCTGGATCGTCGCGCTCGAACACCTCATAGCCGACCTGCACATATTCATTGGCGCGCGAGGGATCACGTTCCTGACGGCGGAACACTTCACCCGCGTAGGTATAGCGCGCGGGGTCGGCGCCATGGGCCATATGCATCTGGACGACGGGAACAGTGAAATCGGGGCGCAGCATCTGTTCGCCACGCAGCGCATCAGACGTCACATAGGCGCGGGCGCGGATGTCCTCGCCGTAGAGGTCCAGCAGGGTGTCCGCGGGTTGCAGGATCGGCGGCTCAACCGCTTGCGCGCCGTGGCGTTCAAATCCGGCACGCAGCGCGGCGGCGCGTGCATTCACTTCGGCGCGGGTGGGCATCAGCTGTACAGCTCCAAAATTTCGCGGACCTTCGCAACCAGATCACCGCGCGGCACCTCGTATTGACTAGGCCGGTCGCGCCATTCCTCAAGTGTGGCGTTTTCGGCCATCTTGGCACCCAGCACCAAATCCTTGATCTGGATCACACCGTTCGCGTGCTCTTCCCCGCCTTCAATCACGGCAACGGGGCTGCCACGCTTGTCTGCGTATTTCAGCTGGTTGCCGAAGTTCTTGGGATTGCCCAGATAGACCTCCGCGCGGATACCCGCTGTGCGCAGTTCGGCCACCATCGCCTGATAATCGGCCATGCGGCCTTTATCCATCACGGTGACCACAACAGGGCCTTGCGCCTGCGTATCCATCCGGCCTTTGGCGTGCAGGGCGGCCAACAGGCGGTCAACGCCTATCGAGACACCCGTGGCAGGCACCACCTCACCCGTGAAACGCTTGACCAGATCGTCATAGCGCCCACCGCCGGCAACCGAACCGAAATTCCGCGGTCGGCCTTTTTCGTCTTGGATTTCGAAGGTCAGCTCGGCCTCGTAAACAGGGCCGGTGTAGTAGCCGAGGCCACGGACAACGGAAGGGTCAATCTCGATCCGATCGGGGCCGTAACCACCTGCATCAAGAAGGGAAGCGATAGTTTCCAGCTCGGTCACGCCGTCAAGGCCGACAGTGCTTTGTCCCACCAGTTCACGCAGTCGCGCACAGGTAGCTGCACCATCGTCGCGTTTGGCTTGCATGAAGCCCATAACCACATCGGCTGATGCCTCATCCAGCCCCGCACCTTCGGTGAAATCCCCACTCTCGTCCTTGCGACCCTCACCCAGCAACGCACGCACGCCGTCCACGCCCAGACGGTCCAGCTTGTCGATGGCGCGCAGGACGATGCCGCGCTCGGCATCTTTGTCGTCGCCCGACAGGCCTGCTACCTCTAGAACACCGTTCAGCACCTTGCGGTTGTTCACGCGCACAATGTAATCGCCGCGCTCGATCCCGACTTCTTCCAGACAGTCAGCCAGCATTGCGCAAATCTCGGCATCTGCTGCCACGCTCGCAGCACCTACCGTATCCGCATCACACTGATAGAACTGGCGATACCGCCCTGGTCCCGGCTTTTCATTCCGCCAGACAGGACCCATCGCATAGCGGCGGTAAGGCGTGGGCAGCTCATTGCGGTGCTGGGCATAGACGCGGGCAAGCGGTGCCGTCAGGTCATAACGCAGCGCGAGCCAGTCGCCGGGCTTGTCTGCCTCGGCATCCTCCTGCCACGCGAAAACACCCTCGTTCGGGCGGTCTACATCGGGCAGGAACTTGCCCAGCGCCTCTACCTTTTCCACCCCTGCACTCTCCAGCGCGTCAAAGCCGTAGCGATGATAAACCCCTGCAATCTTTGCCAGCATTTCATTGCGCTGCGTTACCTCGGCACCGAAATAATCGCGAAAACCGCGCGGCGTTTCAGCCTTGGGGCGCGGGGTCTTTTTGGGCTTGGCCATGATGTACCTCTGCAAGGGTAAAATCCTGCCTCGGCTCTACCGGATGCAGCCACGGGGGGCAAGCAGCAGGGCGCAAACCCCATTGCGCAAATCGCGCCCGCGCCCTAGAGGGGAGATATGGAACAGATCGAAGAACAAATGGCCCACCTGCTGCGCAGCGTTGATGACCTGTCAGACATCGTGGCGCGCCAGCAAAACGATATTGACCGCCTCACCCGTCGCGTTGAATTGCTGATGCGGCGCGAGGGCGAGCGTGAAGCCGCAGGCAGCGGCGGCGTGGTTGTGGGCGACGAGCGGCCGCCACACTACTAGCCCTGGTTAGAAGGATTTGACGGCTGCCGCGAGAACAGTGCCGTCGTGCACAAGGAATTCTTTCCACTTGCTGTTGATCTCGCCGAACTCATATGCGCTGAGAAAGACAGTATTGCCATCCAGCGTGTCAATCTTGCGGCCGCAAGGTTTATTTTTTGCAGCCCCACAGATGGATGATTTTACCTTGTCATAGGCTTTGTCTGTTGCAGCGAAGGGCAAGTTTTTGCCTGCCGGACTATACCGGATTTGTTCATAGAACGAAGGCGCACCAAACAGTGCATTTGCCGCCGTGAACTGGCGTGGGCAATCATCGCTGAAACCGGTCACATAGAATGTACGTTTTTCGCGGATGCCAGAATTGCTGTCATATAGAGTAAACCCGCGACGCCCGTTTGAATCAACCTTCTGCCCCAGCGATTTGCCTTTTGCGTCACAGACGCGGGCGATTTCACCAAAAGCGAGGACAGTCCCGAACGGCACATCACGCGCGTCAGGCCCGTTTCGCGGCGCATCCTTTTTCGCGGCACTCCCCCCGCCGAACAGCCCAAAGCCACCCTGACGGGGTGCCGCATCGGTTACGGGGGCATCAGGGACGGCGGGCAATGCCGCCAGCTCAACCGGTGCGGCTGTATCAGCTGCGGGTTCCGCAGATTGGGCTTGTGCAACATCAGCGGCAATGGCGGCGGCAGGATCGGCCTTGGATGCACGTTTGACAAGGTTACGCAAAAACCCACCACCGGCAGGCGCTTCTGCTAAGGGTGCCGCCAAAACTTCGGCAGGCACGTCACCTTCGGCTGCCGTGGTGCCGATAAATCCTTCGCGCGCGACTTCTTCCGCATCGGGCAAAGCCGCAGCCGCGGCGTTGGTGTCCACCACATCCACATCTGCGAGACGGTCCACACCCGCCAGCGGATCACCGCAAGCAGACAGGGCAAGGACAACTCCGATCACTGGTATAAGCCGCACTGGGTGCACTCCTCGAAAAGATTACCTGAGCCTTAACGAAGGGTTGCAGTCCCGTCCAGCAAGTCAGGGCAGACTGCGCTGATGCCTGCCGGTGGCTAGATTTCTTCTACTTCCAGCACGCCGCCCAGTGACCGGATTGCGCCTTTGATTTGCGGGGTGACGGGGAATTCCCCGCCCAGATCAACTTCGACCTCCCCCGGCAAGGTGGGATCCATCAGGCACAGTTGGATCGGTCCCTTACCTGCCGATTTGGCCGCTTGGCGCGCACCGGCCAGTACCTCGGAGACGGCAGCAATTGCGCCCGGCATCTCGATAAAGATTCGCAGGCCCATGTTGCCCGCGCCCTCAACAGCCGTATCAATCGGCGTCACACCACGGCCCAACAGCTTGAGCTGGTCGCTCTCCATCGTCGCCTCGACGGTCACAACAACCTTTGATCCGGTTTCCAGATGGTCACGGCACTGCTCTAACGTGTCAGAGAACAGCGTGACCTCATACGCCCCTGTCGGGTCCGAGAGTTGTGCAAAGGCAAAACGGTTGCCGCGCGCGGATTTACGCTCCTGACGGCCTGCGACCACACCAGCCAAACGGGCGTTCATGGCACCGCGTTCAGAAACTTTTTCCGTCAGCTCGTCCAGTGTCATGAAGGGTACGCCACGGTCATTGCCCCACTTGCGTTTCAGCGGGCCCATGTAATCATCCAGCGGGTGGCCGGACAGGTAGAAGCCAACGGCCTTGAATTCTTCTGTCAGACGCTCGGGCGCTTCCCAGTCATCGCCCGGCATCATCCGCGGCTCGGGCAGATCATCGCCTGCCTCGCCAAACAGGGATACCTGATTAGAGGCCTTCTGTTCATGGATCGCGGCAGAATAGGCCACCAGCGCATCCAGCGCGCCAAAAACCCTGCGGCGGTTGGAATCGAGCACATCAAACGCGCCCGACCGCGCCAGCATTTCCAGCGGGCGTTTGCCGACGCGTTTCAGATCTACCCGACGTGCCACATCAAACAGCGTGGTAAACGGCTTGCCCGCGCGTCCCTGCTCGATAAGCCGCATGGCCTCCACGCCTACGTTTTTGAGAGCGCCCAAAGCGTAGACCAGCGCGCCGTCCACCACCTTGAACGTCGCATCCGAGCGGTTGACGCAGGGCGGCACCCAAGGCAGTTCCAGCCGCTTGCGCACTTCTTCAAAATACACGGCCAGTTTGTCGGTGAGGTGAATATCGCAATTCATCACACCAGCCATAAACTCAACCGGATGGTTCGCCTTCAGCCATGCCGTCTGGTAGCTGACCACCGCATAGGCGGCGGCGTGGGATTTGTTAAAGCCGTAGTTGGCAAATTTCTCGAGAAGATCAAAAACCTCACTGGCTTTCTTCTTATCGACGCCATTCTCCATGGCGCCTTTCTCGAACTTGGGCCGTTCCTTGGCCATTTCCTCGGCGATCTTTTTACCCATCGCGCGGCGCAACAGGTCAGCGCCGCCAAGGGAGTAACCCGCCATGACCTGTGCGATCTGCATAACCTGTTCTTGGTAAACGATAATACCTTGGGTTTCCTCAAGAATGTGATCAATCGAGGAGTGAACGCTTTCGCGCTCTTTCAGGCCGTTCTTGACCTCGCAATAGGTCGGGATGTTCTCCATGGGGCCGGGGCGGTACAGCGCCACAAGGGCAACGATGTCTTCGATACAGGTCGGCTTCATGCGCTTGAGCGCATCCATCATGCCGCTGGATTCAACCTGAAACACGGCCACAGTCTTGGCCGCTGCATAGAGTTTATACGATGCTTCATCATCCAGCGGGATGGTCGAGATATCGTCAATCAGCCCCTGAGGAGGGACAAACAACTCGGTACCGTCCGCAGCGATATGCAGATTCCGTCCCGATGCCTTGATCTGGTCCACCGCGTTCTGGATCACGGTGAGGGTTTTCAGGCCCAAAAAGTCGAACTTGACCAACCCCGCCTGTTCCACCCATTTCATGTTGAACTGGGTTGCTGGCATATCCGAGCGCGGATCCTGATAGAGCGGCACCAGCTCGTCCAGCGAGCGGTCACCAATCACAACACCCGCCGCGTGGGTGGAGGCGTTGCGCAGCAGGCCTTCGACTTGCTGTCCATAATCCAGAAGCCGCGCAACTACTTCCTCGTTGCGGGCTTCCTCACGCAGGCGCGGCTCGTCCGCCAAGGCCTTTTCGATGCTAACGGGCTTTACGCCCTCGACAGGGATCATCTTGGACAGCCGGTCTACCTGCCCATAAGGCATCTGCAACACGCGGCCAATGTCGCGCACAGCTGCCTTGGACAAGAGCGCACCAAATGTGATGATCTGCCCCACACGATCACGCCCGTATTTCTCCTGCACATAGCGGATAACTTCCTCACGCCGGTCCATGCAAAAGTCGATGTCAAAGTCGGGCATGGAGACACGTTCGGGATTCAGAAACCGCTCGAACAGCAGCGAGTACCGCAGCGGGTCAAGGTCCGTGATCAGCAGGGCGTAGGCCACAAGCGACCCCGCGCCCGATCCACGGCCCGGCCCCACAGGGATGCCCTGATCCTTGGCCCATTTGATAAAGTCGGCAACAATCAGGAAGTAGCCGGGAAAGCCCATGCCCTCGATGATGCCCAGCTCGAACTCCAGCCGCGCCTCATAGACAGACACCTCGGCCGCATGGGGAATAATCGCCAGACGCGCCTTGAGTCCCTCTTGGGCCTGACGGCGTAGCTCTGCCACCTCGTCGTCTGCAAATTTTGGCAGAATCGGGTCACGGCGGTAGGCTTGGAATGCGCAGCGCTTTGCAATCTCGACGGTATTGTCGATGGCTTCCGGCAGATCGGCAAAAAGGGTCACCATCTCGGCCTGTGTTTTGAAATAGTGCTGGGGGGTCAGGCGGCGGCGGCCCTCCTGCTGGTCCACATAGGCACCTTCCGCAATGCAGATCAGGGCATCATGGGCCTCGTACATCTTTGAGGCAGGAAAGTAGACATCGTTGGTGGCAACCAAAGGAATGTCCATCGCATAGGCCATCTCGACAAAGGCGCGCTCTGTCAGGCGTTCAACTTCCGGCGCGCCGCCCTCGCCGGGGTGGCGTTGCAGCTCAACGTACAGACGATCGCCAAAAGCGATGTGCAGCTTGTCCATCATGGCCTGTGCGGCAGGGCGCTGGTTGTTTTGCAGCAGCATGCCCACTGGGCCCATAGGACCACCCGTCAGGCAAATCACGTCGTCGGCATAGCGTGCAAGCTCGTCCATCGTCACTTGCGGCAGCGCGCCACCTTTGTCGAGGTACAGACAGGAGTTGAGCTTCATCAGATGCTCGTACCCCCGCTCGCTCTGCGCCAGCAGGACAACAGGTGCGGGAAGGCGCGGCTTCTCGCCCGGTTGTGGCGTGACATATTCCAGATCAACCTGACAGCCGATGATGGGTTGCACACCTGCACCGGACGCGGTGACGGAAAACTCCAGCGCCGCAAACATGTTGTTCGTATCGGTCAAAGCAATCGCAGGCATACCCGCCGAAGCGCACATGGCAGGCAGCTTTTTCAGCCGCAGCGCGCCTTCCAACAAGGAATATTCGGAATGGGTGCGCAGGTGAATGAATCGGGGGGAATTGCTCATCATGCTAACCTAAAGCGGATCGTGATAAGCCTCCACAGAGAAAACCACATAGAGTGCAGGATGTGGCATCATCTGAAAAAGAATGTGCAAACCCAGCGCAACAAAATGCCAAAAAACAAGGCGTCGGCCTCCTCCTTATTGCGTAGATTGCCCCAAGAAATACCAAAACGCTTGCCAAATGCTATCCAGTCGCCGTAGCTTCTCCGAAATCCCGCGTTCTACGCCGCATCGAACCGGGGTGGGAACAGGTATCTGGTACCGCGGCGGGGTTATCCCCATGGACGTCTCCTTTATGCTAAACGGCACATCCGTCACTTTGACGGACGTCTCTCCCACGACGACCCTTCTGGACTGGCTCCGCGAGGAACGCGGCCTGAAAGGCACCAAAGAAGGCTGCAACGAAGGGGATTGCGGGGCCTGTACCGTTATGGTCACAGATGTTGATGGTGCGCTGCCGCTGAACGCGTGTATTCTGTTCCTACCGCAACTGGCGGGTAAACATGTCACAACTGTTGAGGGGCTGAGCGAGGCGGACGGCACGCTGCATCCGGTGCAGGACGCTATGATTGTCCACCACGGCAGCCAGTGCGGGTTCTGCACGCCCGGTGTCGTGATGAGCATGGCCACCGCCCATCTGAACGGCGACACGGACCATGACACGGCGCTAGCGGGCAATCTTTGCCGCTGCACAGGCTACGCGCCGATCATCCGCGCGGCACAAGAGGCAGCGTCGGCACCCGTCCCGCCGCGCCTGTTTGATCTGTCAAAGTCATTGCCTGCAGCTGCGTCCTTACCTGTCAATCAGCCTATGACATCGGATGAACTGGCCGCCCTTTATATGTCTAACCCTGATGCAACGTTGATCGCTGGTGCGACTGACGTCGGCCTGTGGGTGACCAAGCAGATGCGCGATTTGGGGGATGTGATCTTCCTCAATAAATGCGCCGATCTGCGCGGCATTTCGGAGACACCGGACGGCTGGCGCATCGGTGCAATGACCACGATTGCAGAGGTCGAGCGTAGCTTTGCACCACTGTTCCCGGGTTTGGGCACAATGTTGCGCCGCTATGGCTCGGCGCAGGTGCGTGCCGCAGCGACCCTGGGCGGGAACATCGCCAACGGCTCGCCTATTGGTGATGGTAGCCCCGCGATGATAGCACTGGGCGCCACCATACACCTGCGTATGGGCGATGCCCGCCGTCAGATGCCACTTGAGGATTTCTTTGTCTCTTACGGCAAACAGAACCGCAGGCCCGGTGAATTTGTAGAAACAATTTCCGTTCCACACCAAGCCGACACGCTGCACGGTTATAAACTGTCCAAGCGGTTCGATCAGGATATCTCGGCGGTGTGCGGATGCCTGAACCTGCCGGTCTTGGACGGCCGGTTTGGCGCCGTGCGGCTGGCCTTTGGCGGTATGGCAGGCACACCTGCCCGCGCCAGCAGAGCGGAGGCGGCATTATCAGGACAGCCCGTAACGCGCGCCACCATCGACGCTGCGATGGTCGCACTTGCATCGGATTTCACGCCCATGTCGGACATGCGCGCCTCGGCTGGCTACCGTATGAAAGCTGCGCAAAACATGTTGCTGCGCGCCTATCACAGCCTGAGCGGTGCCGAGACTGACGTGCAGGAGGTTCGAGCATGAGCGTCTCCAAATCCCTGCCCCATGACGCAGCCCGCCTGCATGTGACCGGCGCTGCCCGTTATGTTGATGACATCCCCACACCCGCAGGCACGCTGCATCTGGCCTTCGGTACTAGTAACGTGGCACGCGGCACTCTTACGGGGCTTGATCTGGCGGCGGTCAGGTCCGCCGCAGGTGTGGTTACCGTTCTTACAGCCTCGGATTTGCCGTTTGAAAATGACGTCTCCCCATCCAACCATGACGAGCCTTTGCTGGCGGAGCACACTGTGCACTATGTCGGGCAGCCGCTGTTTGTGGTGGTAGCCACCAGCCACAACGCTGCTCGCGCTGCTGCACGCTTGGGGCACGCCCGGATTGACGCCGAAACGCCGATCCTGACCATAGATCAGGCACTTGCCGCCAACAGCCGCTTTGAGGATGGCCCCCGCATCTATGCGAAGGGCAATGTGCAGGCGGCGCTTGCTACTGGTACAAACCGTCTTAGCGGGCGCTTTGAGGTTGGTGGTCAGGAGCACTTTTATCTGGAAGGCCAGACCGCCCTCGCCCTGCCGGGTGAAAATGGAGATATGCTGATCCACAGCTCGACCCAGCATCCCACCGAGATACAACACAAGGTGGCTGAGGCGATTGGCCTGCCGATGCATGCTGTGCGGGTAGAGACACGGCGCATGGGCGGTGGCTTTGGCGGCAAGGAGAGTCAGGGCAACGCCTTGGCTGTGGCCTGCGCTGTGGCTGCCCGTGCCACGGGCCAGCCTTGCAAGATGCGCTATGACCGCGACGACGACATGATCATCACGGGTAAACGCCATGATTTCCGTATAGAATATGACGTGGCCTTTGAGGCAGATGGCCGCCTGACCGCCGTTGATTTCACGCATTATGCGCGCTGCGGCTGGGCGATGGACCTCAGCCTGCCCGTGGCAGATCGCGCCATGCTGCATGCCGATAATGCCTATCACCTCACTGATGTGCGCATCACCTCGCACCGCCTGAAAACCAACACCCAAAGCGCCACTGCCTTTCGCGGTTTCGGCGGGCCGCAAGGTATTGTCGGGATCGAGAGGGTGATGGACCATATCGCCAGCCATTTGGGGCTGGACCCGCTGGCAGTGCGGCGCAAGAATTTCTACGCCGATAGCAATGCAGGCATTGCGCAAACCACGCCCTATCAGCAGCCTGTCACCGATTGCATTATCAACGCGCTGGTCGAACGCTTGGGCCATAGCGCCGCGTATGAAACCCGCCGTGCAGCGATTGCGCAGTGGAATGCACAATCGAAGGTGCTTAAGCGTGGGATCGCGCTGACGCCTGTAAAGTTCGGGATTTCCTTTACCCTCACGCACCTCAATCAGGCGGGTGCCTTGGTGCATGTGTATCAGGACGGGTCGATCCACCTGAACCACGGCGGCACGGAGATGGGCCAGGGCCTGTTCCAGAAGATCGCACAGATTGCTGCGTCCGAATTTGGTGTCCCACCGGGGCAGATCAAGATCACCGCAACCGATACGGCGAAGGTGCCCAATACCTCCGCCACTGCGGCAAGTTCGGGCACCGACCTGAACGGCATGGCTGTGGTGAGCGCATGTCAAACCATACGGAAACGTATGGCAACCCATCTGGGCGAGGTGTACAACTGCGCAGCCTGTGACGTGCAGTTCAAGGACGGACAGGTGCAGGCCGGCGCGACACAACTCAGCTTCGCCGAAGCGGCGCAACTGACCTATCAGGCCCGCATCAGCCTTTCGGCGACAGGGTTCTACAAAACGCCGGACATCAAATGGAACCGGATCAAGGGCGTTGGACAGCCTTTCTTCTACTTTGCCTACGGTGCTGCCGTTGCCGAAGTGGTGATTGATACGCTGACAGGTGAAAACCGCATTCTGCGCGCCGATATCCTACATGATGCGGGCCAGTCGCTGAACCCCGCGCTGGACATCGGCCAGATCGAGGGGGGCTATGTGCAAGGCGCAGGGTGGCTCACAACCGAAGAGTTGGTGTGGGATGACAAAGGCGCGTTGAGAACTCACGCTCCCGCAACGTATAAAATTCCTGCCTGCTCGGACAGGCCGGACGTGTTCAATGTAGCCCTCTGGGACCAGCCCAATCCGGCGCAAACTGTCTACCGCTCCAAGGCAGTGGGCGAGCCGCCCTTTATGCTGGGGATTTCGGCGTGGTCTGCACTGGCAGATGCCGTAGCTGCCTGCGGGCCCGCCTATGCCGATCTACAAACACCCGCCACCGCAGAGGCTGTGCTGACAGCCATCCACCACACGCAACGCGGAGCACCGGAATGACCGCTGCCATTTATGTCGAAATCACCGAAACCCGCGGCTCAGCGCCCCGTGATGCGGGCACCGCAATGAAAGTTACGCCAACACGGATTGAAGGCACAATTGGTGGCGGGGCACTGGAGTATGAGGCCATCGCCCATGCGCGGCGCTTGCTAGTATCGAACACCGGTGACGAGAGCCGCACATTCCCTCTGGGACCAACATTGGGCCAGTGCTGTGGTGGCTCTGTCACCTTGCATTTCACCCGTGACCACAGGCAAATCGACCAGCCCGAATTTCATATGCATGGGCGGCCAAGGCAAACTGCGCGGCCTGTTCCGCTGTGGGTTTGGGGTGCGGGGCATGTGGGGCGTGCGGTTGTTGCGGCCTGCCCCCCTGCCGCGTTCGATATTACATGGATTGATAGCCACGCAGACCGGTTCCCCAAGCGGCACCATAAGAACATCCCCAAAGTACCGGCCGCCGATATGCCCCTACTGGCGATGCGCGCGCCAGAAAATGCGCATCACCTGATTTTCACCTATTCGCACGATATTGATCTGGCGCTCTGCGCGGCCCTGCTGCGACGTCAGGCGGGTAGTATCGGGTTGATCGGATCAGACACCAAGTGGCGCCGCTTTTCCAACCGCCTCAGCGTTATGGGCCTGAACCCCGAGCAGATTACCTGTCCCATCGGGGATAAATCCCTTGGCAAAGCCCCCCACCAGATTGCACATGGCGTTGTGCAATCCCTGCTCGCCGCATCCCATACGGAGGTTCACGCATGACCCAACCGCTGCTATCGCTCAATGCACTGACCAAAGCCTATCCGGGTGTCGTTGCCAATGACGATGTTTCGCTGAGCATTGCAGCAGGTGAAGTGCATGCCCTGCTAGGTGAAAACGGGGCTGGCAAATCGACATTGGTAAAGATGATCTACGGATTGGTGAGACCCGATAGCGGGCAAATGCACATGAACGGTGCCCCCTTCACCCCGTCCGAGCCGCGTGCGGCGCGTGCGGCTGGCGTGGGCATGGTGTTCCAACATTTTTCGCTTTTCGATGCGTTGAGTGTGGCGGAAAACATCGCACTCGGGATGGAGAATGCCCCGAAACTGAGCGAGTTGTCAGCTCGAATCAGCGCGGTTTCCGAGGCTTACGGCCTGCCGCTGTCCCCCGACCGGATTGTTGGTGATTTATCCGCAGGCGAACGGCAGCGCGTAGAGATCATCCGGTGCTTGTTGCAAGAACCCAAATTGTTGATCATGGACGAGCCGACATCGGTTCTGACACCTCAAGAGGTCGAAATCCTGTTCAAAACCCTGCGCAAACTCAGCGCCGAGGGCACCGCGATCCTGTATATTTCCCACAAACTGGAGGAGATCCGGACCCTGTGTGACAGTGCCACCATTTTGCGTTTGGGTAAAGTTGTCGGCCATTGCATGCCGCGCGAAACCACCGCCCGCGAGATGGCGGAATTGATGGTGGGCAAGCTGCTGCAAACGCCAACGCGTGCAGCACAACCAGCAGGCGACGTACTATTGAGCCTTACAGGGCTTCGTGCCAAAGCCCCCAACACATTTGGCATGGCCCTCAAGGACATATCACTTGAATTGCGGGCTGGCGAAATTCTGGGCATCGGCGGAGTTGCGGGCAACGGTCAGGACGAGCTGCTGGCGGCCCTATCCGGCGAGAGACCTGCCGGACGGGGCATGGTGGTACTAAAGGGCGAAGACATTGGCCCGCTTGGCCCTACCGCGCGCCGCGCGCGTGGTCTGCTCACAGCCCCCGAAGAGCGGATGGGCCATGCCGCCGCCCCTGACATGTCGCTGACAGAGAACGCCATGCTCACCGGTGCCTTGCGTCAGGGGCTGGACAAGGGTGGCTTTTTGAACTGGCCCGCAGCCAGACAGTTTGCAGAAGATGTAATCAAGCAGTTTGACGTGCGTACCCCCGGCCCGCACGCCGCTGCGCGTTCTTTGTCGGGCGGGAATTTGCAAAAGTTTGTGATTGGCCGTGAAGTCATGCAGCGGCCCGAGGTCTTTGTCGTCAATCAGCCGACATGGGGGGTGGATGCCTCTGCCGCCGCTGCCATCCGGCAGGCGCTGCTGGATCTGGCGCAAAACGGAGCCGCCTTGATTGTAATCAGTCAGGATCTGGACGAGTTGATGGAAATATCCGACCGATTTGCCGCGTTGAACGAAGGCCGTCTGTCTGATCCACGTCCCGCACAGGGGATCACGGTGGAAGAAATCGGTTTGATGATGGGTGGCGCCCACGGCATGGAGGTGGCGCATGTTTGAGCCCGCAGGATTTGAGTTTAGAGGCACAATGAAGACCGGAGGTCGCACATGATTGCTTTGGAAAAGCGCCCGGAGCCGAGCCGCACGTTCTCGCTTGCGGCCCCTTTGCTGGCGGTCCTTGCAACAATGTTATTTGGCGGGCTTTTGTTTGCGCTGCTGGGTAAAGACCCGCTGGAAGCCATCCGCACCATCTTTTGGGAACCCTTGTTTGGCGAGTTTGCGTTTTTCTACCGTCCGCAATTGCTGATCAAAGGCGCGCCGCTGGTCTTGATTGCCATTGGTCTGAGCCTTGGGTTCAAGGCGGGCATCTGGAACATCGGTGCGGAAGGCCAGTATATTATGGGCGCGCTGTTCGGCGCGGGCGTGGGGCTGGCGTTCTACCCGATGGAAAGTGTGTTTATCTTTCCGCTGATGGTGCTGGCAGGCGCATTTGGTGGCTGGATCTGGGCCATGATCCCTGCGGTGTTGAAGGTAAAGTTCGGGACCAATGAAATTCTGGTCTCCTTGATGCTGGTCTATGTAGCTGAGCAGTTTTTGGCTTCGATGTCGCTGGGGCTGATGAAAAACCCCGAAGGGTTCGGCTTTCCCGGCTCGCGAAACTTGCAGCAATACGCCAGTGCGCATAACGCCGAACTGATCACCGGATCCGGTATGCATTGGGGTGTGGTTGCCGCGTTCATTGCCGTGATCTTTGGCTATGTGCTGCTGGCGCGTCACCGCCTTGGCTTTGCCATTCGCGTCACGGGTGATGCGCCGCGTGCTGCGGCGTTCTCTGGTGTGAATCCTGCCCGGCTTGTGCTGTTTTGTCTGGGCATGTCAGGCCTTCTTGCAGGGCTGGCAGGCGTGTTTGAGGTATCCGGTCCGGCAGGGCAGGTCACAATCGATTTCAACGTGGGCTACGGGTTTACCGCGATTATCGTAGCATTTCTGGGCCGCTTGAATCCGGTTGGCATTTTGCTGGCGGGCGGGCTGATGGCACTGACATATATCGGCGGTGACATTGCGCAGTCCAAACTGGGTCTGCCTGCTGCGGCCATTCAGGTGTTTCAGGGAATGCTGCTGTTTTTCCTGCTGGCTTTTGATCTGTTCACAAATTACCGGCTGCGCTTGGGCCGGACGGAGGTGGCGTAATGGACCTGTCAGCAATCAATCCGATCCTGTTTATCGCGGGCTTCTTCGTCGCCGCTACGCCGCTGATCTTCGCTGCGGTGGGCGAGCTGGTGGTCGAGAAAACAGGTGTGCTGAACCTCGGCGTCGAGGGTATGATGATCATCGGCGCAATCTGCGGCTTTGCCACGGCCGTAGAGACAGGATCACCGCTGCTGGGCTTTGCGGCCGCCGCGGTTGGCGGCGCAGTGTTGAGCTTGCTGTTTGCCTTTCTCACCCAAGTCATGCTGGCAAATCAGGTGGCGTCGGGTTTGGCGCTGACGCTTTTCGGGTTGGGGTTCTCGGCGTTGCTGGGGCAAAGCTATGTAGGGGTAAAGCCGCCACGGCTGGCCGATGTAGACTTTGGCTCGCTGGCTGAAATTCCGATATTTGGTCCTATTATATTAAGCCATGATCTTATTGTTTATCTGGGTCTTGCCTTGGTTGTCGCGGTTTGGGCTGTGCTCAAATACACGCGTATCGGGTTGGTGTTGCGCGCAGTTGGCGAAAATCACGATGCCGCCCATGCACTAGGGTACAAGGTTGTCCGCATCCGGACGCTGGCCATTATGTTTGGCGGGGCCTGCGCAGGTGTAGGCGGCGCTTATATCAGCCTGATCCGCGTACCCCAATGGACCGAGGGTATGACCGCCGGGATCGGCTGGATCGCTCTCGCACTGGTGGTATTCGCCAGTTGGAAGCCATTCCGGCTGCTGCTGGGCGCCTATCTTTTTGGCGGCTTGGTACAATTACAGCTGAATCTGCAAGGCGCGGGCGTTGCCATTCCTGTGGAATATCTGGCAATGTCGCCCTACGTAATAACGATTGTTGTCCTTGTGTTCCTGTCGCGCGACAAGGGTGCTGCACCCGCATCACTGGGACGCATTTTCCACGCCTCATCCTGAGGCATATGACTGCCATAGAAAACCAACTGGGGAGACTTCCACGATGAAATTCACCAAACGCCAAGCGGCCAAACTGCTTGCCAGCGCGGCCTTTGCGGCAAGCTTTGCCGCACCTGCTTTTGCACAAGACGACAAGACCAAAATCGGCTTCGTATATGTCGGTCCCGTCGGCGATGGCGGCTGGACGTACGAGCACAACAAGGGCCGTTTGGCCGTTGAAGAGCATTTCGGCGACAGCGTCGAGACCGTGTTTGTCGAGAGCGTGGCAGAGGGCCCCGATTCCGAGCGTGTAATGACGCAGATGGCGCTGGACGGCGCTGACCTGATCTTCACCACATCCTTCGGCTACATGGACCCGACGATCAACGTCGCGGCGAAGTTCCCGAACGTGAAGTTCGAGCACGCTACAGGCTACAAACGCGCCGACAACGTGAGCACCTATTCGGCACGTTTCTACGAGGGCCGCGCCATTCAGGGCCACATCGCCGGCAAGATGACCAAGTCAAACACCGTGGGCTATATCGGCTCTTATCCGATCCCCGAGGTGATCCGTGGCATCAACTCGGCGTTCATTCATGCGCGCAAATCAAACCCTGATGTTCAGTTCAAAATCGTCTGGGCCTACACATGGTTTGATCCGGCAAAAGAAGCCGATGCGGCCAAGGTTCTGATCGAACAGGGCGCGGACGTGATCCTGCAGCATACCGACTCTACAGCCCCTCAGGCGGCGGCACAGGAGGCGGGCAACGTCGTGACCTTCGGTCAGGCATCTGACATGAGCCAGTACGCGCCATTCCCGCGCGTGTCTTCCATCATTGATGACTGGGCGCCCTACTATATCGCGCGCGTTCAGGCGGTCAAAGACGGCACATGGACGTCCACAGATACATGGGACGGCATTGGCGCAGGCATGGTTGGCATCGGCGAAATTTCCGACGCGGTACCAGCTGAGGTAAAAGCCGAAGCACTGGCGCTAAAGGCGTCACTGGCGGACGGATCTTACCACGCGTTCACCGGCCCGCTGAACAAGCAGGACGGCTCCGAGTTTCTGGCAGCCGGTGCTACAGCGGATGACGGCACATTGGCTGGCATGAACTTCTACGTTGAAGGCATCGAAGGCGAGATCCCGCAGTAAACTGCGGCTCTTGAAACAAGGAAAGGCCCTGCCGGTTGGCGGGGCCTTTCTTTATGCGCCCGTGGAAAAGTGAGGCTCCGCCCAAGGCCATTGCAGCACAGGGTAACCGTTTTCCCAGACCCCTCGTATTAACCCCAGCCAGATTGCCTATAGTGGCAGATTGGCCAGATTTTCGAGCCGCTCCTGGACTGCGCAAGGAACCATGACGTCTGTTATTTCGAAGATGCTATAATAGTCATTGTCGCAATCCGCGATTAACAAATAAACCATGGTGAAACATGAAAACCCCCTCGTTCCCGATCAAGGTCGGAACACTTGCACTAGCAGTATTTCTTACATCTCTTTCCGTTGTATCCGCACAGGACGCGAGCAGCGAAACATCAGAATGCAGCGGCTGTGAAACGACAGCCGCCGCAGAGCCGAACACGATTTCCGTTGCGGAAGGCGACACGCGCGCGGAATCCGTCGACCAACAGGAACAAGACGCAACTGCCGTTTCTGAAGCCGGGACAGATATCAGCCCTGTGGATGACAGCGGCATATTCATGGAATCCGTTGAGCAAACAGAGCAAAATCAACCTATCGACTATAGCGTTACCGACCTCAATGAAGGTCTAATGGTCGATGACGACCCACAGGTTTATCCCTCGCTGGCGGAACCTGTGTTTATGGAAGTAGCCATAGACGTTGCGCCTGTGACTGGCATTGAAATGACCAGCCGTGACGAGAATACACAGGCCTAAGCCCAGGTCAGCGGCGACATTCGTGACGGCGATAACAGACCTGCCACTACACAAGGAAATGCCTGTACTGACAAAGCCAGATATGTGGCGTTCCTATGTGCATGGCAAGGATATAAGCGCCCCTAATTGCGCCTCGCTGTTCGGAAATTACGATGAAAAAGAGGCCTTCGGGTCTCTTTTTTTCTACCTCAGGCATCATTGCAGATAATCCGGCAATCCCCAACAGTTCTGCCACGCGGCATGGACTGGTAACTTCCGCGCGAATACACCAATATCCAAGCCTTACGCACCCTTATGGACAACCCCAGTATGAAAACCACGACCACCCAACTGTCGCAGTCCTATACCGTCATCGGCTGGCATGAATGCATCAGCCTGCCCGAGATGAACCTGCTGGATTTTGCCATCAAGGTCGATACAGGTGCCAAGACCACCGCACTGCATGCCCAGAATATCGAGACGTTTACCAAAGACGGCGGGAAATGGGTGCGCTTTACCGCACCCTCGCCCCATGGCGTCGAAGGGCAGACCTGTGAATTTCCGGTGTTTACCAAACGTGACATCACAAATACCAGTGGCACTCCGGAGACGCGTATCGTAATCCGCACGCCTATGGTATTAGCGGGGCGGCGTTGGAAGATCGACATCTCGCTGACCGACCGCGGGAACATGCGCTTTCCGCTGATACTGGGGCGCCGTGCGCTGCGCAGCCGAAACATTCTTGTCCACCCCGACCAGTCCTATCTGGTCAGCGACAAGCCCGACTTTGAAGGATAGACCGATGAAAATAGCCATGCTGGCCCGCAACCCGAACCTGTACTCGCATAAACGCCTGAAAGAGGCGGCAGAGGCACGGGGGCATACTCTGGATATTATCAACACGCTGCGTTGCTATATGAACATCGCGTCACGCCGTCCTGAAGTTTATTACAACGGTGAAAAGCTGGAAGGCTATGACGCCGTGATTCCACGCATCGGTGCTTCGGTCACCTTCTACGGCACCGCCGTTCTGCGCCAGTTCGAGATGCAGGGCGTCTATCCGCTGAATGAAAGCGTCGGCATTGGCCGCTCGCGCGACAAGCTGCGCTCGATGCAATTGCTGGCGCGGGACGGGATCGGCCTACCTGTCACGACTTTTGCCCATGACCCGAAACAGACCGATGAAGTGCTCAAACTTGCGGGTGGCGCGCCTGTGGTGATCAAGCTGCTGGAAGGCACGCAGGGCATCGGCGTGGTTCTGGCCGACACCAACCGTTCGGCTGTGTCTGTGGTTGAGGCGTTTCGCGGTGCTGGTGTGAACATCCTGCTGCAAGAGTTCATCAAAGAAGCCGGCGGCACCGACATTCGTGCGATCGTTGTGGGCGGCAAGGTTGTCGCGGCAATGAAGCGTACCGGTGCAGAGGGGGATTTCCGCTCCAACCTGCACCGCGGTGGCTCGGCCAAGGTGATCAAACTCTCGCCCGAGGAACGTTCGACAGCGGTGCGGTCTGCCAAGGCGATGGGGCTGAATGTCTGCGGCGTGGATATGCTGCGCTCCAACCACGGCCCAGTGGTGATGGAGGTCAACTCCTCCCCCGGTCTGGAAGGCGTGGAGAATGCAACAGGGCTGGATATTGCCGGCATGATCATCGAATATCTAGAAAAGAACGCCAAACCCAACGCAACCAAAACCAAAGGCAAGGGATGACAAAACGCGCCGCTTTTGTGATTGCGGGCCAGTCTGTTGAAGCAGGCACCCGCAAGACCATCGAGATCCCCGTCAGCACCCTGTCGGATCACACCCCTGTTACCTTGTCGGCGCATATCATCCACGGGCGCCACGATGGACCGACAACCTTTGTCAGCGCGGGCATCCACGGCGACGAAGTCATCGGCGTCGAGATTGTGCGGCGTATGCTGCGCTCCAAAAACCTCAAGTCGCTGAATGGCACGCTGATTGTGGTGCCGATTGTGAACACCTTCGGCTTCCTCAACCACTCGCGCTATTTGCCCGACCGGCGCGATTTGAATCGTTGTTTTCCGGGATCGCCGCATGGATCGCTCGGCTCGCGGCTGGCGTATATTTTCCTGAACGAGATTGTCGCGCGCTGCTCTCTCGGGATTGATCTGCACTCCGCCGCTGTAAACCGGATCAACCTGCCGCAGGTACGGGTATCTGCAAACAACCGCGTGACTATGAAGCTGGCCAAAGCATTTGGCGCACCCGTGATCCTGACCTCGTCATTGCGCGATGGCAGCTTGCGCCAAGAAGCCAAGAGGGCCGGCGTGGACGTGCTGCTCTATGAGGCAGGCGAAGGCATGCGGTTTGACGAAATGTCGGTCCGCGCTGGCGTTGCGGGCATCCTGCGCGTACTCAAAGAAACCGGTATGCTGCCGCGTGCAGGCATTGCCGCGCCAAAGGCCGCGCCGCTGCTATGCTCCAACAGTCACTGGCTGCGCGCCCCTGCGGGCGGGCTGCTACGGATGTATAAGGCCGAGGGTGATGTGGTGGCAGAAGGCGATATCGTCGCTGCCATTTCCGACCCGTTCGGCGAAGAAGAGATCGAGGTCGCCAGCAAATACGCGGGCATCATCGTTGGCCGCGCCGTTGTGCCGATTGTGCATGAGGGCGACGCATTGTTCCATATCGCCGATGTGAAATCCGGCGACATGGCAGAGGCGGCCGTGGGTGAGTTGGCCACCCAACTGGAAGAAGCCCCCCTGTTTGACGAGGACGAGATTATCTAGTCGGCCGCCGGATAACTGCCATCGGGGCCGTGAACTTCGGTGCCTTCCAGTCCGGGTGAGAAAACACAGATCAGATGCAGCGCCTCACCACCTGCGGGCACGTGGACTTCGTGCAGATCATGTGCATTGGGCGCATAGAGGACGCCTGCGTGAATGGGATGGACCTTGCCGCTGTCCAGCTCAACCACCTCACCCGCGCCGCCGATGCAATAACACGCCTCGATGTGGTGTTTGTATTGCAGGCGCAAAACTGCGCCCGGAAGCACGCGCGTTTCGGTCATAGAAAACCCCATCCCGTCGGATCGCACCAATAGCCGGAGGCTCTCCCAGCCCGGCCCGCTTGCGTCCCGTGAGGTCCCTGTGAGGTTCTGCTTATCTGCTATAATCATAATGCACTCCCGTTGCGTCATATACACATTGGCGCGCTTTGCGGGGCGGTGCAAACGATCTAAGCTAATCCCATGATCACATTGCATCACCTCAACAGGTCCCGCTCGCTCCGCATTCTCTGGCTCTTGGAGGAGATCGGCGCGCCCTATGATTTTGTCCTGCACGAACGGGATGCCAAGATCAATCTGGCCCCGGACGCCCTGCGCAAGCTGCACCCGCTGGGCAAGTCTCCCTTGATCGAGATGGATGGCGAGATGATCACCGAGAGCGCAGCGATAACCGAGCTGCTCTGCAGCAAATACGCGCCGCAGATGATCCCTGGTGCCAGCACCCCGGCGCATATGCGCCATCTGGAGCTGATGCATTTCGCCGAAGGCTCTGCCATGACACCGATTCTGCTGAATCTCTATGTGGGCAAACTGGGTGAGGCAGGCGCGCCGCTGCATCCGCGCATCACCGCCGAGCTGGACAACCATTTTTCCTATATGGAGAATGTGATCCGCCCGTCAGGCCATTTTGTGCTGGATGATCTGTCGGCCACCGACATTATGCTCAGCTTTCCCGCGCAAATCGCCATGCGGATGGAGCGGCGCGCAGCCTATCCCAAGCTGGCCGCGTTTGTTGACATGTTGGAAGCACGGCCCGCTTACATCCGTGCAGTGGAAAAAGGCGGAGTATAGCCGCCTGCCCCATTGCCAAGCCCCCGCAAGGGTGCCACCAAATAGGCATGACACATTCAATCACAAGCCTTGATGGCACCCGCGCCAGCCGCCTTGCGTTTGGCACCATGCAATTTGGCGGCCGCGCAGATGCCGCCCAGTCACACGCGATGTTTGACGCCGCAGTTGAGGCGGGAATCACCCATTTTGACACCGCCCATGTTTACACCGATGGTGCATCAGAAACCTTGCTGGGCGAGATGGTTAAACCTCACCGTGATAGGCTGATCATCGCAACCAAGGCGGCTTACACAGGTGGCGCCACCCCCGAGAATATCCGCAGCTCTGCCGAGACATCCCTGAAGCGCATGAAGATCGACGTGATTGATGCGCTCTATCTGCACCGCTTTGACGCGGATACAGACATGCACCACAGCTTTCAGGCGATGGCGGATTTGCGCGCGCGCGGCATCATCCGCCATGTGGGCATTTCAAACTTTTCCGCATGGCAGGCTGCCAAGGCCGCACATATCGCGGCCAAGTTCGATCTGGAAATAGCCCTGATCCAACCGATGTATAACGTTGTCAAACGTCAGGCCGAGGTTGAAATTCTGCCGATGGCGCAAGATTACGGCATGCTCTGCGCGCCTTATTCGCCGCTGGGGGGCGGATTGCTGACAGGCAAATACGCAGGCGGCGGCACGGGCCGTCTGACCGAAGATGACCGCTATGCCGCGCGCTACCGGTTTGACTATATGCATGGCGCTGCAGAACAACTGAGCGCAATTGCTGCCCGTGAAGGTGTCCATCCTGCGACCCTTGCAGTGGCATGGGCAGCGGCACATCCAACCGAGCCGACACCAATCATTTCCGCACGCTCCGCCGCGCAGCTGGCGCCCTCGCTGTCCGCATTGGAGTATAAGATGTCTCCTGCGCTTTATTCCAAACTGGCCGCACTTGTTCCGGCACCCCCGCCGGCCACTGACCGGGCAGAAGAGCAATGAACAGCGATATCATCGTCATCGGAGGCGGCATTGCTGGCCTTTCCGCCGCCGCGCGACTGTCCGCAGATGCGCGGGTGACTGTGCTGGAGATGGAGAGCGTCACCGGCTACCACACCTCAGGCCGTTCTGCCGCGCTGATCGAGGAGAACTATGGCGCGCTGTCTGTGCAGGCGCTGAACCGCGCCAGCATGGCGCATTTTCAAGAAGGTGGGTATCTGTCCCAGCGCGGCCTGATGATCATTGCCGAAGCCGGAGAAAAGGACGCCTTTCTGGCAGATGCAGACCACATGGGCGTGGATCAGATATCCCCGCGTGAGGCCTGTGAGATGGTCCCGATCCTTGATGCTGACAAGGTGGCCTTTGCGGGTTATCACGCCGACGCATTCGACATTGATACAGACCGTTTGATGCAGGATTTCATCCGGACGCTGCGCGCCAACGGCGGGCAGGTGATCACCGATGCTGTTGTGACAAATATCCAGCGCGATGCAGGGGGCTGGCATGTGCAGGCCGGCGGGGATTATCACGCAGGAACGCTTGTGAACGCAGCAGGCGCGTGGGCCGATCTGATCGCGGGCATCGCGGGTGTAGCGCCTTTGGGTATCACTCCCTACCGCCGCTCGATGGCGCGTATTGCGTCACCCGGTGGGCATGACGTATCCAAATGGCCGATGTTCTTTGGCGTCAACGAGTCGTGGTATGCCAAACCTGATGCAGGCGCGCTGCTGATCTCTCCCGCAGAGGAAGAGGTAAGCCACCCGCATGACGCTTTCGCCGATGACATGACGCTGGCCGAGGGGCTGGACCGCTACCAACAAATGGTTGCTGTGCCCGTCACCCGCCCTATCGCCACTTGGGCAGGGCTGCGCAGTTTTGCGCCCGACCGCACACTGGTGCTGGGCCGCGACCACGAGGTGCCTGATTTTGTCTGGTGTGCCGGTCAGGGCGGATACGGGTTCCAGACTTCACCCGCAGCTTCGGCATTGGTGGCTGATCTGGTTATGGGGCGTAAACCCGTGCTTGATAGCAAAACAATTGCCGCTCTCACCCCCGACAGGCTGCGCAATTGACGGGCAAGTTGCCGCCCAGCGCCAGCGTCGCGCTGCCGTTGGAGCAAGGCAAACTATTCGCCCCGTCAGCAGAGCGGAATGTGCCCGCTATTCTGGCGCTGCTGGAGGCGGTTGCCCCTGCGCATGGCCGCACTTTGGAGATTGCCTCGGGAACTGGTCAGCATGTGACAGCCTTTGCGGCCGCCCTGCCCGCACTACGGTGGTATCCGACAGAAATCGCTCCTGACCGGCTGGCGAGCATTGATGCCTATGCTACAGCGGCGGGCTTGCCCAATTTATACCCCGCCACAATTCTAAACGCGGCGTGCAGCGGGTGGGGCACAAGCCACACTCCTTATGATCTGATTTATCTGGGCAACCTTCTCCACCTCATCCCACGAGACGCAGCACAGACCGTCCTGCAAGAAGCCGCACAAGCGCTGACCCCGACAGGCAGGCTGGTGATATACGGCCCGTTTATGCGCGCAGGTGTCCTGACCTCTGAGGGGGACCGAAAATTCCACGGTGAACTCTGTGCAGCCGACCCCGAAATCGGTTACAAGAATGATGATTGGGTTCGTCAGGTATTGGTTTCTTCCCGATTGACCGTGACAGAGGTGCGTGAAATGCCTGCCAATAACCTGAGTTTTATTACCCAACCGGAGACAACATGAAAATTCGCGCAGCCCTGACGATTGCACTTTTCTCCCTACTGGCCGCCTGCGGTGGAAATGACAAACCTGCACCCATCGGTGCCGCGATTGCGCCAAATTTCCGCGATGCCGATCCGGTGGATTTCAAACAGCCCGCGCCCTCGCGTTTTGCCGTTCACGGTATTGATGCCGCACGTTTCCAGACCAGTATTAATTGGACGACTGCGCGCCGAAATGGTGTGAACTTTGCTTTCCTCAAGGCGACCGAAGGCGGTGACCTTCTGGACCCGATGTTCAAGAGCCACTGGCGCGGTGCGGGTAAGGCCGGCGTGGCGCGGGGCGCCTACCACTTCTATTATTTCGGCACGACACCCGAAGTGCAGGCCCGCTAGTTCATCGAGAATGTTCCGCGCAGCGTTGGCATGTTGCCGCCCATGCTGGACATGGAGTGGAACCCGTTCTCACCAACTTGTGCACACCGTCGCCCCGAAGCCCGCGTTGTACAGGACGAGATGCGCCGCTGGCTGAAGATTATTGAGGCGCATTACGGTCAACGCCCGATCATCTACACTACTCCGCGCTTTTATGAAGAAAACAGACTGGCCGGTTTCAAAGGGTATGAGTACTGGCTGCGTACAACCGCCAAGACACCGCGCGAGACCTTTCCGGGGCAAAGCTGGCGCTTTTGGCAGTATTCAGCCACAGGCTTGATTGACGGGATCAAAGGCGAAGTGGACCTGAACGCGTTCTCCGGCACGCCCGCTGAATGGACTGCATGGTTGGCCGCACGAACGTTGAACTGAGGCTCTCCAATGACAGCGCGGCGCAACTGGGATGATCGCGAAGTAGGCGAAGCGCTTGCACTTTACCTACGATTGCCTTTCGCTCAGTTCGATCAGCCTAATACCCAAGTCAGGGCGCTGGCCGCGAGGATCGGGAGGACACCATCTGCTGTTGCTTTGAAGCTTGCCAATCTCGCTGCGCTTGACGATAGCTTGCCGCAAAAAGGCATGGGAAACGCATCCGCAACAGACCGCCGCGTGTGGGCCGCGTTTTTGCAAGACCCTGCACCGGTGGTTGCCGCCTACGAGGCGCAAACAACCGCTGCCCCACAGCCCGGATTTTCAGAAACTGCACGGGTTGCGTGGGAATCCAAGCAAGATGAAACCCGCACAGCCGTCACAAAAATCCGCCGGGGTCAGGCGTTTTTCCGCGATATGATCCTGACAAGCTATCGCGGGAAATGCGCCCTGACCGGCGTCGAGGATTCAAGACTATTAAATGCAAGCCATATCATCGGTTGGCAGGAAGACGTTAATCTAAGATTGAATCCGACTAACGGGATTTGCCTAAATGCGCTGCATGACCGGGCTTTTGACAGACATCTCATCTCGTTTGACGATGATTACCGCATGATCATCGCAGCAGATATACCGCCAGAGACGAAAAAAATCCTCAGCCGAGGCATTCACAGCCAAATTAAGCTGCCTGAAAAATTCCTGCCTGACCCCGCGTTTCTTGATCATCACCGTCAACGGATGCAAGCAATGAGCACCGCCGCCTGAAACGGCAGCGGTGCTGAGTGTTGTTAGCCGTCCACGCGAATGGTGGTGTTTTTCGGATCATAGGGGCTGTCCTCGACAATCTCGGCATCCCACAGCTGGTCGAACATCTTGACCTTCAGTTTAGTTCCAACAACAGCAATTTCAGGCTTCACATAGCCCATGCCGATGGATTTACCAAAAGCTACCGAATAGCCACCCGATGTCAGACGTCCCACGCGCGTGTCGCCGTGATACAGCACTTCGCGGCCCCACGGATCAGCGTCCGCAGGCCCGTCGATCAGCAGCGTCACACATTTCGCATTGATGCCATGGTCCGCCATCGCCTGCTTGCCATGGAAGTCCTTGTTCATATCAACAAAACGCGGCAGATCAGCCTCAAGCGGGGTCGCGTCACGGCCCAGCTCGGTACCGAAGGCACGATAGGATTTTTCCTGACGCAGCCAGTTCTGCGCGCGCGCGCCCACCAGCTTCATGCCGTGCTTTTCGCCCGCCTTGTCCAACAGATCAAACAGGTGGTTCTGCATCTCGATCGGGTGGTGCAATTCCCAACCCAACTCGCCCGTATAGGCCACGCGGATCGCGCGCACAGGCACCATGCCCAGCTCGATGTTGCGCATGGTCAGCCATGGGAAGCGCTTGTTGGACAGGACCGTGTCGGGGTTTGCATCCTTGACGATCTCGTTCAGAACATCGCGCGACTTGGGGCCTGCGATGGCGAAAACACCCCACTGTGTCGTGACATCATGGCATTCGACATAGCCGAACTCCGGCGCTTTATCCTCGATCGCCTTGCGCAGATAGTCGCTGTCATAGGCAGTCCAGGCGCCCGCACTCACCAGATAATATTCATCCTGCGCCAGACGCACGATAGTGTATTCCGTGCGTGTTGTGCCTGCCCCTGTCAGTGCATAGGTGAGGTTGATGCGGCCCACGGACGGCAGCTTATTGCAAGTAAACCAGTCAAGAAAGGCAGTCGCGCCGGGCCCTTTGACGACATGTTTGGTAAAGGCAGTAGCGTCAATCAGGCCTACGCCTTCGCGCACGGCTTTCGCCTCTTCCACAGCGTACTGCCACCAACCGCCGCGGCGGAAGCTGCGTGCGTCATGGTCGTTAAAGCCCATCGGCGCGTAGTAGTTCGGGCGCTCCCACCCATTCACCCAACCAAATTGCGCACCACGTGCGGCTTGGCGGTCATAGGCTGGTGATGTGCGCAACGGGCGGCAGGCAGGGCGTTCTTCGTCAGGGTGGTGCAGGATGTAGACGTGCTCATACGCCTCTTCGTTCTTGCGCGCAGCAAACTCGGTGGTCATCCAGTCGCCGTAGCGTTTGGGGTCCAGCGATGCCATGTCGATCTCGGCCTCGCCGTTGACCATCAACTGGGCAAGGTAATAGCCCGTACCGCCCGCCGCCGTGATCCCGAAGGAAAAACCTTCGGCCAGCCACATGTTGCGCAGACCGGGTGCAGGCCCCACCAGCGGGTTCCCATCCGGCGTATAGCAGATCGGGCCGTTGAAATCATCTTTCAGGCCGCAGCTTTCAGCCGAAGGGATGCGATGGTTCATTGCCATATACTGGTCTTCGATCCGGTCCAGATCCAGCTGGAACAGATCGGCGCGGAAGCTGTCCGGCACACCGTACTCAAAACGCGCAGGTGCTTTCGGCTCGTACACACCCAAAATCCAACCGCCCCGCTCTTCGCGAACGTAAGACTGCGCATCCGCGTCACGGATGACGGGATGCTCAACATTGCCTTCGGCACGGAACTTGACCAGCTCGGGGTCCTGATCCATCACGATGAACTGGTGCTCGACGGGGATCGCAGGCATCTTGATGCCCAACATCTGTGCAGTGCGCTGCGCGTGGTTTCCGGAAGCCGTCACAACATGCTCGGCGGTGATCACCATCTGCTCGTCCGAGGGGACAAGGTTGCCACCCTTCTCGACCATTTTGGTGCAAGTCACTTCCCACGTCTCACCATTCCAGTGGAATGCGTCAGCCTGCCATTTACGTTCAATCATCACGCCACGCTGGCGCGCGCCCTTGGCCATCGCCATGGTGACATCTGCAGGGTTAATATAGCCGTCTGTCTGGTGGTACAGCGCACCTTTCAGGTCTTCGGTACGGATCAGCGGCCATTTCGCTTTAATCTGCTCCGGTGTCATCCACTCGTACGGCACGCCGCAGGTCTCGGCGGTGGAGGCGTATAGCATATATTCATCCATACGCTCGTCCGTCTGTGCCATGCGCAAGTTACCGACCACGGCAAAGCCCGCATTCAGGCCTGTCTCTTCTTCCAGAGTTTTGTAGAACTTGATGGAATAGTCATGGATGTGAGTCGTCGCGAAAGACATGTTGAAATAGGGCAGCAGGCCCGCCGCATGCCAGGTCGAGCCCGACGTCAGCTCGTCGCGCTCCAGCAGCATCACATCATCCCATCCGGCGCGGGCCAGATGATATGCGATTGAGGTGCCAACGGCCCCGCCGCCGACGACCAATGCTTTGACGTTGCTTTTCATGACACGATTCCCTTTTGCGCGCGTTTGCTCCGTTCTATCGCCAGCCAACTAAAACCGAAGCCAAGGCGCGACGGGACAGAGTAGAAAACCGACCTCTTCGGCATGCCTATCTTATTTGGCCTTAAATCCTCCGGGGGTCCTTTCCCCTGGGCAAGGATGGGGCAGCGCCCCTCCCCCTTCGCTTCAGGGTAAAATCTTGCCGGGGTTCATGATGCCTTGCGGGTCCAGCGCTTGTTTGATCGCCACCATTACATCAACGGCGCCGCCCAATTCTTTGACCAGATAGGGGCGTTTACCCTGCCCGATCCCGTGCTCACCCGTGCAGGTACCGCCCAGCGCGATGGCTTGATCATTTAGCCAACTGACATAGATTTCCGCGTTTGCGACCTCTACAGGGTTATCCATATCCAGCAACAACGATGCGTGGAAATTGCCGTCACCTGCGTGGCCAACAACGGGTGCAATCAACCCCAATTCGGCAGCTTTGTTATTGGCCCCGACAACGGCCTCAGCCAGTTTGGAGATTGGCACACAGACATCCGTGGCCACAGCCTTGGACCCCGGCCGCAGGGCAAGCATGGCCCAATAAGCGTCATGTCGTGCTTGCCACAGCTTGTTGCGCTCCTCGGCTGTGGTGGTCGCGGCATAGCCCGTGCCGCCAAATTCCGCCGCCAGTGCGCCAAAGGTTTCGGCCTGTTCGGCAACCCCTGCGTCCGAGCCGTGGAACTCCAGCAGCAACAAAGGCGTCTCCGGCAGGGTCAGCTTTGAATAGGCATTCACCGCCTTCACCACCAAAGCATCCAGTAACTCGATCCGCGCGACAGGCAAACCGTATTGGATCACCGCCATCACAGCCTCACATGCAGCCTCTACTGTCGGGAACGAGCAACTGGCCGCAGAAATGGCTTCCGGAATACCCTGAAGGCGCAGCGTGACTTCCGTGATGATGCCCAACGTGCCTTCGGAACCGACCATCAGGCGCGTCAGGTCATACCCTGCCGAGGACTTGCGCGCGCGGCTGGCCGTGCGGATAATTTCACCATTCGGCAGCACAACTTCCAAACTCAGCACGTTGTCTTTCATCGTGCCATAGCGCACTGCATTGGTGCCCGAGGCACGCGTTGCGGCCATGCCGCCAATGCTGGCATCGGCCCCGGGATCAATCGGGAAGAACAACCCTTGATCACGCAGATGGGTGTTCAAGGCCATCCGCGTCACACCCGGCTGCACACGACAATCCAGATCGCCCGCATTTACCTCCAGCACCTTATTCATCTGGCTGACGTCAATGCTTATCCCGCCCGCAGGCGCGTTGACTTGCCCTTCCAACGAGGTGCCGGTGCCGAACGCAATGATCGGCACATCATGCGCGGCACAGGCCTTCACAATCTCGGACACTTCCTGCGTAGACTGCGCAAAGACCACACCATCCGGCGGCTGGTTCATGATCCATGTCGTCGTGTGCGCATGCTGCTCACGGATCGACGCACCGGTCTGGAACCGCTCTCCGAATTGTTGCTTCAAGATACCAAGCGCCAGCCCGATACCATCTTCATTGCGCGTAAGCGCCGTTGCCTGAACCATGTTTTACTCTCCCAATGCGATGCCTTCTCGGCGTGGGTCGGCCCCACCGCGCAATCCATCACCAATTGCAATCAAATGCAGTCCAGACGTAAGCGCCGCTGCCTTTGTCTCATAGCCAATGGCACCTAATGTATCCGCGAGGTTTGCGGCAGAGGTCCCTTCCTCTAGATCATAAGTTCCAAAACGATTAATGGCATGGGGCAGTGCCGCCGCCGCCTGCGGGTCCATTCCCCAATCGATCATCGCGATGATCGATTGAGCCGTATACCCGATAATCCGGCTCCCCCCTGGCGACCCCGCCACAATCACTGGAGCGCCATCCTTCATCACAATCGTCGGCGCCATAGAGGAACGGGGCCGCTTGCCCGGCTCAACCCGATTGGCAATTGGTACACCGTCCTTGTGACTGCGAAACGAAAAATCCGTCAGTTCGTTATTGAGCAGAAATCCTCCCACCATCAAGCGGCTGCCAAAGCCGTTCTCGATGGTGGTGGTCATCGACGCCACGTTACCAAAGCTGTCGACGATGGAGATATGCGAGGTCGATGGCAGCTCGATTGCTTCATCGTCCGTCCAGTTCAACGCATGGTCAAACTCCGGCGCACCAGCGGTCACTTCCGGCAGGGCGTCATCCCCCGCCAACAGTTCGGCACGCTCGGACAGATATTCCGTATCCAACAGCCCCGCCACGGGCACAGGCACATAATCGCTATCAGCGACATAGCGCCCGCGATCCGCAAAGGCGAGCCGCGACGCATCCCCGATCAGGCGGCGCACGGTCACATCATCCGGCCCCGCGCTCAGATCAAATCCCTCCAGCAGGACCAGTGTCTGTCCCACGGCAATGGCTCCCGACGAAGGCGGCCCCATGCCGCAAACCTCATGCGCGCGGTAGCTGGCACAAACGGCAGGCCGCTCTTTAACGCGGTAAACCGCCAGATCAACCTCCGACAGAACGCCGGGATTGCCTTTGGCTCCTTGCACAGTTGCGACGATCGAGCGCGCTAAATCACCCGCATAAAACGCAGCAACACCTTGCGTCGCCAAAACATCCAGCGTCTGTGCATAGGGCAGGTTCACCAATGTCTCGCCCGCCGCAATCGGTCGCCCCTCCGGCAGAAAGTAGGCAGCCGTTGTCTCCGAACTTGCCAACCGCTCCGCATCCTCGGCCACAAGTTGCGCCAAACGCGGGCTAACGGGGAAACCTGCTCCGGCCAACTCCCGCGCAGGTGCCAGCAGATTGGCCCAGTTCTGCGTCCCGTAGCGCGCATGAACTTCCGCCAGCAACGCGGGCGTGCCCGGCGTCCCGACTGATCGCCCCCCCACAACAGCATCAAAGAACTTCAGCGGAGCGCCCGCAGCATCCTGAAACAGCCGCGGCGTCACCGCCAAAGGGGCCGTTTCGCGCCCGTCAAAAGTCGTCAGCGCACCAGTGTGCGCATCATACCATATCAAAAACGCACCCCCGCCCAAACCAGAGCTTTGCGGCTCCACCAGCCCCAGCATGACCTGCACAGCCACCAGCGCGTCCGCTGCTGTACCGCCCGCCGCCAAAATATCGGCGCCCGCCTTAACCGCATGGGGATTCGCAGCAACGACCATCCAGCTATCCGCCTCGACAGACTTGCCCGCGGCCTTCACCGCAAGTGCCTGCGCAATCTCGGGCGACAGGCTTTGAAACGCGCCAACACTTGCAGCTTCGGGCGCCACGGCATCTGCCGCCTGTTGCGCCCCCACAGCCCCCGCAAGCGTCATAAACAAACCCGTCAAAACCCTGCGCATCGCTTTCTCCCTGCTGATCTTCATTGTGCCCCTAAACTCTCCCGTCCCAGCAACAATCACCGCAGAACGATATCAAAGCATCGACGGCACAACCTGATCCGGTGGTCGGTGGCCATCATCAAAAGTCTTGATGTTGATAATCACTTTCTCACCCATCTCGATTCGCCCTTCCAGCGTGGCGGAACCCATGTGCGGCAGCAGCACGACGTTATCCAACTCCCGCAGACGCGGGTTGATCTCCACACCGTGTTCGTAGACGTCCAGCCCCGCACCTTTCAGCTCGCCCGCGCGCAGCATACGCGTCAGCGCGTTCTCGTCGATCACCTCCCCTCGAGAGGTATTCACAATCACCGCTTCTGGCTTCATCAGCTTGAGCCGCCGCGCGTTCATCAGATGGAACGTGGATGGCGTGTGCGGGCAGTTGACCGACATGACATCCATACGCGCAACCATCTGGTCGAGGCTTTCCCAATAGGTAGCGCCCAAAGCCTGTTCGATTTCGGGGCGCAAGCGGCGGCGGTTGTGATAGTGGATTTGCATACCAAAGGCCGCTGCGCGGCGCGCCACCGCCTGCCCGATCCGGCCCATACCAAGGATACCCAGGCGGCGGCCCGAAATTCGCCCGCCCAACAAGGCATTGGGCGCCCAGCCGTCCCATTCGCCTTTTTGCATCTTGGCCATGCCTTCCGGCATCCGCCGCGTCACGGCCAACAGCAACGCCATCGTCATGTCGGCTGTATCTTCCGTCAGCACGCCGGGCGTGTTCGACACAAGCACACCTTGCTGGCGCGCAGTGGCCACGTCGATGTGATCGACCCCTGCACCGTAATTGGCGATCAGCTTCAGCCGCCCGCCTGCCTGCGAAATCAACGCATTGTCGATCTGATCGGTGATGGTCGGGACCAGAACGTCACAGGTCTTGATGGCCTCTGCCAGCTCCTGTCGCGTCATCGGCGCATCGGTATCGCGCAGTTTTACATCGAACAATTCGGCCAGTCGCGTCTCAACGACCTCTGGCAACCGTCGCGTGACTACAACACTCAGCTGTTGTTTTGGCATAATTCAATCTCCGGACTTGGCGGTGGGCATCATGTAGATGCATGGTGAACCAGTACGCGACGAGGCACAAGAACCCCGCGCGTTCCCGAGCAAGACCAAAACAATAAAATTCAGTGCAGGCAGCACATCATGTACAAATTAAAAATGCGCAAAATCGGCGCAGGCATTCTCGGCGCGCTTGCCGTTATCCTGACCACCAGCTTTGCAACCCCCGTACTCGCGTCAAGCGATGACGACGATGCCGGTAAAGTGACGAACCGCCCTATCCCGCGTTTTGTCTCCATGAAAGCGTCCGAGGGCAACGTGCGGCGCGGACCTTCGCTGACGCACCGCATTGACTGGGTGTTCAAGCGCCGCGACATGCCGCTGCGCATCACCGCCGAGCACGGTCACTGGCGCCGCGTCGAAGACCGTGACGGCATGGGCGGTTGGGTGCATTATTCGCTCCTTTCCGGCACGCGCACCGTCCTGATCGAAAAAGACATGCTGACACTGCATGCGCGCCCCGATCCCGCCGCACCCGTTGTGGCAGCACTAGAGTTGGGCGTGGTTGCACGCGTCAGCGAGTGTAATCTGGAATGGTGCCTTTTGCGGTCAGGCGGCTTCAAAGGGTGGGCGCCCAAGGCGCGGCTTTGGGGTGTGCAGTCAACTGAGGTATTTGACTGATTGCACCGCTGCGTCTTTCGGATCATGCTGGGCACTCCCTGCCTGATCCAAAGGACCCTGCCTGATGAAATCCATATCCTATGACCGTTTCGGTGCTGCCGCCGATGTGCTGACCCTGTCCAGCTTTGACACCCCGGAGCCGGCAGCAGGCGAAGTAACCGTGCGGATGGCGTTTTCAGGTGTGAACCCTTCGGACATCAAGGCCCGCGCGGGCAGCCGCCCCGGCGTTCTCAAGCCGCCCTTCCCACAGGTAATACCGCACAGCGATGGCTCTGGCACCATCGAAGCCGTTGGCGCAGGCGTGGACCGCGACCGCATCGGCACCCGCGTCTGGATCTGGAACGGCCAATGGCAGCGCGCATATGGCACCGCGTCTACACACATCACCCTGCCCGCCGATCAGGCAGTTGCCCTCCCCGATGGGATCAGCCTTGAGACAGGGGCCATCCTCGGCATACCCGGCCTCACGGCGGCTGAGGCCGTATTTGGTGGTGGCGACGTTGCAGGGCAAACCCTGCTGGTCTCTGGCGGAGGTGGCACTGTCGGCTATTTGGCCGTGCAGTTGGCCGCCTGGGCCGGTGCAAAGGTGATCGCTACATGCAGCGCACGCGATATGGATCGCGTAAAAGCCGCGGGAGCCGATAGCGTTCTGGACTATCGCTCGGATACGCTGGCCGCCGACATCCTTGCCGCCAACGGTGGCGCGCCCGTCGCACGTATTCTTGAGGTCGAATTTGGCGCTAACGTAGCCATGAATACAGAGGTCATCGCCCCGAACGGCACCATTGCCGCCTATGGCTCCCAGATCGAAATGGCGCCGACCCTGCCTTTTGGTCCCTTGCTGTTCAAAGCTGCAACGCTGGATATCATTCTGATCTATTTGCTGCCGCTTGCTGAACGGCAAACGCGTATCACGCAGCTGCATAGCGCACTGACGGAAGGCGCACTGAAATGTCCGGTGGCGCAAGTCTATCCACTAGAGAAGTGCGCCGCAGCACATGACGCAGTTCTGGCAGGCGGGCGCGCAGGGGCGATATTGGTGGACTGCACCTGACCCCTTTGCGCCGGAATTGCATGTTCTCGCAGGCGGCCCTAATCTTTGGCCTACAGACCGCCCTTTTTGATGAGAGGTTTCATGCGCATTCTTGCTCTTCTTTTGTGCTTGACGATGCCGCTTGGCGCGCAGGCCCAGACCGCAAGCCAACCCACCGGTACCATCACCGTCACCGACAGTGTAACGCAAGACGCCGCGATTGCCGTCCGGATCAGGGGCATTCTGGCAGAGCTGGACGGCTTTGACGACATAACCGTCGCTGTAAGTTCGGGAATTGTGACGTTGCGGGGCAACACGCTGGATATGCCAACTGCGCAACGCCTGAACGAATTGGTGGGCCGTGTCGAAGGTGTGGTGGCAATCGAGAACGAAGTGACGGAAACCACGGATGTCGTGCAACGCCTGAACCCCGCTGTTGAGCGCTTCAAGGTCCGCGCGAAGCAGATGATTGCCTTTCTGCCGCTGGCGATGATTGCACTGGGTTTGTTTGTGGTCATTGTCCTGTTGGGTTTCGCCATCGCACGGCGCAAACAGCCTTGGGACAGGCTGGCCCCAAACGCCTTTATCGCCGACATTTACCGTCAGATCCTGCGACTGGCGTTTGTGATCGGCGGGCTGGTGGCCGCTCTTGATATCGTGAACGCGACCGCACTTCTGTCCGGCATTCTGGGTGCGGCCGGTATTGTCGGCCTCGCCATCGGTTTTGCGGTGCGCGACACGGTCGAAAATTTCATCGCGTCAATCATGCTGTCAATCCGCCAGCCCCTTCGCCCCAATGACACGGTGGAAATTGAAGGCGACACAGGCAAGGTCATCCGCCTGACATCGCGCGCCACTATCCTGCTTAGCTTTGACGGCAATCACATCCGCATCCCCAATTCGACTGTCTTCAAAAGCCGGATCGTCAACTTCTCACGCAACGCCGAGCGGCGGTTTACGTTTGAGTTGGGCGTAGACCCTGCCGCCGATCTGGTCCACGCTCAATCCCTGGCCCTGATAACGCTGGAGGGTCTGCCCTTTGTGCTTTCCACACCCCAGGCTTCGGTCTGGATCGAATCGGTTGGTGACAGTTCGGTGAATATGGGGATGGCCGGCTGGATCAACCAGAACGACACCAGCATCGTCCTTGCACGCTCCGAAGCAATCAGGCTGGTTCAAGCGTCCTATGACACTGCTGGTATTGCCGCACAGGCCCCCGCCTACCGCGTCCTGCACGAGGGCGGGCTGGTCACTGCACCCGGCTCCCCCGCAGAGCCCTTTGAGGGGCCTGATATGCCGCCCCCACCCGCACAGGATGTCGACGCGCTGGAGGACAAACAACTGACCCGCATAATCAATCTGGAGCGTGCCGAAGATCATCTAGATTTGCTGCGCACGAACGCAGACCAGGAATAACTTCAAGATTACCAATTTAATGATACATAAAGGCTTGCGCCCCGCGCAAACCCGTCCTATCTACCAGCCCACGTTGGGATGTAGCCAAGTGGTAAGGCAACTGTTTTTGGTACAGTGTACCGTAGGTTCGAATCCTACCATCCCAGCCACTTCACATAGATAGTTATTCGATAGAAATCTCAGCCTT
>JAQXCD010000065.1 GCA_029252045.1 Sulfitobacter sp. | reverse complement strand
GGCAGGCTCAAAGACTGGAGACGTGTCTCAACCCGCTACGATCGCTGCCCTAAAGTGTTCCTGTCAGCAATCGCTCTCGCCGCAACCGTCATATTCTGGTTATGAGTCCTGACCCTAGTCGTCACTGCCGGATTTAAGCAATCCGTATTTGCGCAGTTTCACATAGAGGGACTGACGCGAAAGGCCGAGCATCTCGGCTGCGGCAACGCGGTTGTTCGACGTCAGCTCTACGGCTGTTTCTATACACATTTTTTCGACCACATCCGTGGTGCGCGCCACGATATCGCGCAGGGACTGGCTTCCGATGAGCTCTACCACCGACTGAGCGTCCACTTCGCCCAGCTGATGGGTTTCGCTGCGTGTATGGTCCACGCGGCTCGTGTCGCGCACGATCAGGGCAAAGACAGGCTCGGCGCCCGTCTGCACATGGGTGGTGGAAATTTCTACTGCTCTCTCGGCCCCGAATTCTCCGGTAACGCGGGTCGTATAGGCGCGCATGATGCCGCTGCGTGCAGCGTTCTCCAGCATCACGTTCAAATCCACATTGCCGCGCGCCAGAAAATCCGTGATCGCGCGGCCCTTAAGCGCCTGACCGTGGGTCACGTCCGCAAGGTTCAAGAACGCTTTATTGGCGCTCAGAACCGTGCCATCCGCGCTGACAAAGACAATCGCGTCCGCGCCACGTTCATAGAGCCCCGTCAGGTTGCTTTGTAGATTGTCGGATTTCAGTGCCTGTGGCGCTGTCGCCGTCATCCGGCACAGCATCGCCTGGTCACCGCCACTGCGGAAAAGTACCGGCCGCAGCGTGACCATCCGCCCCAAGGCACGCGCTTTCAATGTGATCTGCGGATTGGGGTTCTCGTTGCTCAGCGCAATCAGACGGTCCACAAGCTCGCCTTTGGCCTTGCTCTCAAACACCTGATCCAGCGAGACACCCACCAGATCGCCACCCTGCTTGCCCAGCAGAACCCGGGCCGCGGGGTTACAATCCTTCACCGCCCCATCGGGCAGCGAGACGAACATCATGGCATCGTCAATCGAAGCCATCAGAACGCGAAACTGCATGTCATGCTCGCGCCGCGCCTCGTAATCTTTTTCCAGCGCCATCTGCGCCGAAACAAGCTGTTGCTGCATCTCTGCGATCGGCCGCAGATCGCGGCCCATCATAAGGATCTTGCCGCCTTCGCCGATGCTGTGAAAACTGTAGCGGACCGGAAAACCGGTACTGCTGCCCGGCAGCAGATGGTTAAGCTCCACAGGCCGGACCATATTCGGGTCCGCCCGGAAGTCTGCCAGACGCTGGTTGAACTTCTTGTTGCTCTCCACCGTCAGCGTATCGCGCAGTTGCATCCCCTCGAATCGGAGCAAGACTTCCTTAGGCCTGAAGGCGGGGTTGGCGAACACCCCCAAGACTTTCTCACTCGGCGACAATACGATCCCGAGATCCACCGCCAGCGACATCACCTGTGTGAAGCTGTCGGGCTCGATCATCGGAATCAAGCCGCTGGTCCATGTTTCCTCGGAAAAACGCATTACGGCTGTACTCTGTCCGCGCAGAACTCAAGCGCGGTCTGCCAATCATTTGTGGCCAGATCAGTACCAATACTCGCGCAGACATCGACATCGCGTTCCAAAATGTTTCCACCCACCAAAACCGGCACCCAAGGATTTCCCTGGCGGACCTTTTTGACGACTACGCGCAAAAAATCAAGCGGCTCCCAGAGAGACGCGGACAACATGACGCCCATCGTCGCAGGCGAGCTTACAAAAGCGGCGATGTCATCCAGCTTTATACCGTTGGCCAGGCGTACATCATATCCCGCGCGGCGCATCTGGCCCGAGAGGATGCTGGCCCCGATAGAGTGCTGGACCCCATCGGGTACAATAATGCAAATCTCTCCCATCGTCCCGAAGGGCGCGCGCTCGGGCATGCACCAGCTTGCGTCCAACGCATGCAACATGGTCTGAAGATTGGCCATCGCGACCGAGACTTCGGTAAACTCGAGCGAGTCGTCCACCCACCTCTCACCCAGACGGCGGGCGACGACCGGAATATAAAAGTCGGCCACGTCGGTATCCCGGATACCCGCACGCCGCATGGTGTTCAGCAGCTCCTTGATGACTTTCGGGTTTGCCTGCGTCATCGCCGCCTGCATCTGGTCAAGGTACTTTACGAGCATGCGCGGGGGCATATCAGGATAAATGCGCCGCAGCTCACTCGACAACACAGACAATACCTGACGCGCCACCCCACCAGCGTCGGAAGGAAGGGTAGCCGCATGGTCTGTGTAGTCTTGTGGCATCGGCACCTCCAAAGGGGGTGAAAGACAGGAAACAGCACGTTCTATAGTGTGATTAGCATCTATCGTCTACAGAGGCCTGCGGATTGTCAATTATTATTGACATTACCTACCCTAGCACCTGATTTTTTCTTATTTTTATAGTGATGCCCGAGTTCGATATAATTATCGGCTAATTTCAAAGTGTAAATCAAAGTTGACACTTGTCGGATTCGGTGTAAGTTTTCAGGATAGGAATTACCCCGAGGACAACCGCATGGGACGCTCCCCACATCCTGCCGCAGCGCACCAGCCGCTCTATACGCCCGCACAGCGGGCGCGCCGTGATGCATCGGTCTGGACGCTGATCCAGGGCGTCCTCGCCCCTGTCCAGTTCGCAATCTTCCTCGTCTCATTGGTGCTGGTACTGCGCTATCTCGCAACCGGCGAAGGTTACGGCGTCGCAACCGCATCCGTTCTGGTAAAGACAGCGGCGCTCTACACCATCATGATTACCGGCGCGATCTGGGAGAAGGTCGTTTTCGGCCAATATCTCTTCGCGCCCGGGTTTTTCTGGGAAGACGTTTTCAGCTTTGTCGTGATCTCGCTGCATACCCTGTATATCTATGGTCTTTTTGCGGGCACGATGGCGCCCTGGACCTTGATGATGATCGCCCTCGCCGCCTATGCCGCCTACGTGATCAACGCAGGCCAATTCATCTGGAAGCTGCGCATTGCGCGGCTGCAATCGCAGGTTCCCGCATGAACGATCTGACACCCCCTCCCCCCAGCCTCGGCTGCCGCACCTCGCCCGTTCTCAAGCAGCGCGGCCAGCGGGAGGTGTTCTGCGGTCTGACCGGCATCATCTGGCTGCACCGCAAGATACAGGATGCGTTCTTTCTGGTGGTGGGGTCACGCACCTGCGCGCACCTGCTGCAATCCGCCGCCGGCGTGATGATCTTCGCCGAGCCGCGCTTTGGCACAGCGATTCTCGAAGAATCGGACCTCGCCGGCCTCAACGATGCCCATACCGAGCTGGACCGCGAAGTGGCCCGCCTGCTGGCCCGCCGCCCAGACATCCGCCAACTGTTTCTCGTGGGCTCCTGCCCCTCCGAAGTGATCAAGCTCGACCTCAGCCGCGCCGCCGAGCGCCTGACCCAGCAATTCGCCCCCAAAGTCCGCGTGCTAGAATATTCCGGCTCGGGCATCGAGACGACCTTCACCCAAGGTGAGGATGCCTGCCTCGCCTCCATGGTTCCCGTGCTGCCTGACACAGATGCGTGCGAACTGCTGGTCGTGGGCGCCCTGCCCGATGTGGTCGAGGACCAGATGCTGGGCCTGCTGGAGGCGATGGGTATCGGCCCGGTCCGAGTTCTGCCTGCCCGCAACATCGACAGCGAAATGGGCATCGGCAAAAACACCGTCTACGCCCTGACCCAGCCCTTCCTCAGCGATACCCACGCCGCACTCGAGCGCCGTGGCGCAAAGCACATTCAGGCCCCCTTCCCACTGGGAGAAGAAGGCACCACCGCATGGCTTCGGGCGGTCGCTACCGAATTCGGCGTGGACGCCGCGACGTTCGAAGAAGTGACACAGGCCCCCCGCCGCCGCGCACGCCAGGCCGTCGCCGCCGCCGCCGAAACCCTGCGCGACAAAACAGTGTTCTTCTTCCCCGACAGTCAGCTGGAAATCCCCCTCGCCCGCTTTCTCGCGCGCGAATGCGGCATGACCGCGCTGGAGGTAGGCTCGCCCTACATCCACGACGCCCTGCACGGCCCCGATCTCGATCTGCTGCCGACAGGCCCGCAAATCTCCGAAGGTCAGGACGTCGACCTCCAGCTTGACCGCTGCCGCGCCGCCCGCCCCGATCTGACAGTCTGTGGCCTCGGCCTCGCCAACCCGCTCGAGGCCGAAGGCCTGAGCACGAAATGGGCCATCGAGCTCGTCTTTACCCCGGTCCACTTCTACGAACAGGCAGGCGATCTCGCCGCCCTCTTCGCCCGCCCCCTGCGCCGCAAGGGTATTCTGGAGGCCGCCGAATGATCCGCCTATCTTTCTTGGCCGAAAATACTCCGGGAGCGCGAGGGCCGGCCCTCGCTCCGACAGACGCCGCGCGCACGGAGGCCCGAACATGAAGCTCACTGTCTGGACATATGAAGGCCCGACCCATGTGGGCGCCATGCGCGTTGCCACCGGCATGACCGGCCTGCACTACGTGCTGCATGCCCCGCAGGGCGACACCTACGCCGATCTTCTGTTCACCATGATCGAGCGGCGCGACCACCGCCCGCCCGTAACCTACACCACCTTCCAGGCCCGCGATCTCGGTTCCGACACGGCAGGTCTCTTCAAAAAGGCCTGTCAGGAAGCGTATGAGCGGTTTAAGCCCGAGGCCATGATCGTCGGGGCCTCCTGCACCGCAGAGCTCATTCAGGATGATCCCGGCGGCCTGGCCGAAACCATGGATCTGCCGATCCCCGTGATCCCGCTGGAACTGCCCAGCTACCAGCGCAAGGAAAACTTCGGTGCGGATGAGACCTTCCTGCAGATTGTGCGCCATCTGGCCAAGCCGATGGAGAAGACCGCGCGCGTCTCGTGCAACATCCTCGGCCCCACAGCCCTCGGCTTCCGTCACCGCGACGATGTGCAGGAAATCACCAATCTGCTCTATGAAATGGGGATCGAGGTCAACGTGACCGGCCCCATGGGCGCGTCGCCTTCGGACATCGCAAAGATGGCCCAAGCCCATTTCAACGTGCTCCTCTACCCCGAAACGGGCGAATCTGCCGCACGCTACTGCGAAAAAACCTTCGGCCAGCCCTATACAAAGGTCATCCCCATAGGCGTCGGCGCCACCCGCGACTTCATCGAAGAGGTCCGCGCGCTCTCCGGCTCGACCGCGCCGATCTCAGAGGACCGCAACCGCCAGACATGGTGGAGCCGCTCTGTCGACAGCACTTACCTCACCGGCAAGCGCGTGTTCATCTTCGGGGACGGCACCCATGTCGCCGCCGCAGCCCGCTTTGCCCGCGACGAGATGGGTTTCGAAGTGGCGGGCATGGGCTGCTACAACCGTGAATACGCCCGCCCGATCCGCGCGCTCGCCAAGGAATACGGGCTGGAGGCACTGATCACTGACGATTACCTCGAAGTCGAGCAAACCATCGAAGAGTTGCAGCCCGAGATGATCCTCGGCACCCAGATGGAGCGCCATATCGGCAAGCGGCTGGGCATCCCCTGCGCCGTAATCTCCGCCCCCGTGCATGTGCAGGATTTCCCCGCGCGTTACTCCCCACAGATGGGCTTCGAGGGCGCAAACGTGCTATTTGACACTTGGGTACATCCGCTGGTCATGGGGCTGGAGGAGCACCTGCTGCACATGTTCCGCGAGGATTTCGAATTCAACGACGCGGCGGGGCCATCGCACCATGGCGGTCACGCACCTGCAGCAAGCGTTTCAGGGCGCGATGCGCCCGTGAGTTTAGAAAGCAAAATGAAGCCGGAGCCTGTGCCGAACGCAAGCGGCGCGCAGATCATCTGGCTGGAGACGGCCGAGAAAGAGCTCAAGAAAATACCATTCTTCGTGCGTGGAAAGGCCCGCCGGAACACCGAAACCTACGCCGCTGAAAAGGGCCTGGGCGAAATCAGCATCGACACCTTGTACGATGCGAAGGCTCATTATGCGCGATGAATTGAACGAGCGCGCCTATACCTTCGTGATCCTGACGCTGGATCGCCACGCCGCAGGCCCTGTCGCGCGGGTGGCCCCGATGCTGGCAATGGATTTTCCGGGTCTGAGCATCAAGGTGCACGCCGCTGCCGAGTGGGAGAAAGACCCGGAAACGCTTCAGGCCGCTTTAGACGATATCGCCATCGCTGACATCATCGTCAGCTCGGTCATCTTCCTCGAGGATCAGGTGCGCGCGATCCTGCCCGCCCTGAAAGACCGTCGCCCTCACTGCGATGCGATGGTCAACGTCGTCTCTGATCAGGAACTGACGCAGCTGACGCAGATGGGCGATCTGGACATGTCGCGCCCTGCCAGTGGCGCCATGGGCCTGCTAAAAAAGCTCAAGCCTGCGAAATCATCCGGCAAATCGGGCGCGGGCCAGATGAAGATGCTGCGCCGCATCCCCAAGATCCTCAAATTGATCCCCGGCAAGAGCCAGGACCTGCGCGCCTGGTTTCTGTGCATGCAGTATTGGCTCGGCGGCTCCGACACCAACATCGAGAACATGGTCCGGTTCCTGATCTCGCGTTATACCCATGTGCCGGAGTGGCGCAGCGTGAAGGCCAAGGCGCCCGTGGAATACCCCGAGGTCGGGCTCTATCACCCCGATCTGCCCGATATGCACATCACCACCGATCTGGCCCGGCTGCCCCTGCGCGGCGACGGGCCCACCATCGGCATCCTGATGCTGCGCAGCTATATCCTTGCCGGTGATACCGCGCATTATGACCATGTCATTCGTACATTCGAGGCACGCGGATGCCGTGTGATCGCGGGCTTTGCCGGTGGTCTTGATGGCCGTCCCGCGATCGAGGGCTATCACATGGGCCGGGTCGATGCGCTTGTCTCGCTCACCGGCTTCAGCCTTGTCGGTGGCCCTGCGTATAACGACAGTGACGCCGCCGTCGCCGCCCTCAAGGCGCTGGATGTGCCATACCTCAACGCGCAACCGCTGGAGTTTCAGACGCTCGCGCAATGGGCGGGCGGTGGGCAGGGGGTCAGCCCCATCGAGACGACCATGCTGATCGCGCTGCCGGAACTGGACGGTGCTACCAATCCCACGGTTTTTGCGGGCCGTCATGGGCCTGATGGCTGTTCACATTGCCCCACGCCCTGCCTCAGCCGCAGCGGTGTCAAGGCGATGGCCCCCTGCCCCGAGCGGATCGACGCGCTTGTGGACAAGGCGATGCGTCTGGGCCAGCTGCGCCGCAAGCGCAACGCCGAGAAAACAGCCGCCATCGTGCTATTTGGATTTCCGCCCAATGCCGGTGCTGCGGGCACGGCGGCGTATCTTTCGGTGTTCGAAAGCCTGCACAACACCCTGCACGAAATGGCGCGCAGCGGCTATGACGTGACGCCGCCTGCCACGGTCGAAGAGCTCCGCGAAGTCGTGCTGAAGGGCAACGCCGAAGTCTACGGACAGGAGGCCAATGTCGCCACCACCGTAAGCGCCGACCAGCTGGTCGCCCGCACGCCCTGGCTGTCCGAGATCGAGGCCGTCTGGGGCCCTGCCCCCGGCAAGATACAGGCCAACGGGCGCGAAGTGTTCATCCTTGGCGCGCAGTTCGGCAAGGTCTTTGTCGGCATCCAGCCCACATTCGGCTATGAGGGCGACCCGATGCGCCTGCTGTTCGAGGGCGGCTTTGCCCCGACGCATGCGTTCAACGCCTTCTACCAGTTCATCAAGCAGGACCTGAAAGCCGATGTCGTGCTGCATTTCGGCATGCACGGCGCGCTGGAATTCATGCCGGGCAAGCAAAACGGTGTGGGCCTGAAATGCTGGCCTGACCGGCTGATGGGAAACCTGCCGTCGGTCTATCTCTATGCCGCCAACAACCCCTCCGAAGCAACGCTGGCCAAACGGCGCATCAACGCCACCACCGTGACATACCTCACACCACCCTTGCAGGTGGCGGGCCTCTACAAAGGTCTGACCGCACTCAAGGAATCGCTGAACCAGTGGCGCAGCACGGCACCCGGCACAGACCGCAGCGATCTGGAAGAACTCATCGCCGCGCAGGCCGAGGCGGTGGATTTGTCCGCCGACAACATCGACACGCTCTGGCTGACGCTGCTGGAGACCGAGGCGAGCCTGATCCCTGAAGGCCTGCATATTGTGGGCCGCACCGGCACGGCGGAGAATATCCAGACCACGCTGGATCAGATGCGCTTTGACACGGCGGAGGAGCGCAAGGTCGCGCAGCGATACCTGAGCGAGGACGCCGAGCTGCCCGCGCTGATGCGGGCCCTGAACGCCCAATACATTGCCCCCGTTGCCGGTGGGGATGTGATCCGCGCACCCGAGATCCTGCCGACGGGCCGCAATATTCACGCCTTTGATCCCTTCCGCATGCCCACAGCTCAGGCAATGGTCAGCGGTGCACGGCTGGCCGATGAACTACTGCGCACCCATGATTGCATGCCGCGCACAGTGGCGCTGGTTCTCTGGGGCAGTGACAACATCAAATCCAACGGCGGCCCGATTGCACAGGCACTCAGCCTGATGGGCTGCACCGCGCGCTTTGACGCGCATGGGCGCCTGTGTGGCGCCAACCTGACACCGCTGGCCGAGCTGGGCCGCGCCCGCGTCGATGTGATTATGACCCTCTCGGGCATCTTCCGCGACCTGCTGCCCTTGCAGACCAAGCTGTTGGCCGATGCCGCCTTTCAATGCGCCATGGCCGACGAGCCGGATGAGTATAACCCCATCCGCGCCCACGCGCTGGCCTTCATGCAGACCAATGGCTGTGACATGAAAACGGCGGCCCTGCGTGTCTTCTCCAATGCCGAAGGGGCCTACGGCTCCAACGTGAACCAGATGGTCGACAATTCGACCTATGACGACGAGAGCGAGCTGGCTGACGCCTATCAGGCCCGCAAGAGCTTTGCTTACGGAACCGATGGTCAGGCCAGCCAGCAATCCGCGCTGCTTGAGGATACGCTTAAACAAGTCGATCTGGCCTATCAAAACCTCGAGAGCGTCGAGCTGGGTGTGACATCCGTTGATCACTATTTTGATACGCTGGGCGGTATCGCCACAGCCGTGAAGCGCGCGCAGGGCGGTAGGGATCTGCCCGTCTACATCGGCGACCAGACCACGGGCGGTGCGCGGGTGCGCACCCTGCGCGATCAGGTTGCCCTTGAAACCCGCGCCCGCAATCTCAACCCGGCCTTCTACGAGCCGCTGCTGAAACACGGCCATGAGGGTGTCCGCATCCTTGAGGCCAATGTCACAAATACGCTGGGCTGGTCCGCCACCACCGGCAAGGTGGACCCATGGGTCTATCAACGCCTGAGCGAGACTTTCGTGCTGGACGAGACCATGCGCAAACGCCTCGCCGCACTCAACCCGCAGGCCTCGATGCGCATGGCAAACCGCCTGATCGAAGCATCAGACCGCAACTACTGGAAACCGGACGACGCGACACTCGCCGCGCTGCAAAACGCCGCAGACGCAATCGAAGATCAACTAGAGGGCATTGCAGCCGAATGACCTTGAGAGGGAAAATACAATGAGTCCACTTGATAAAGGAATTCCGCACCTTGGCCGTGGCCAGGACGGCGAAGGCTCCGTTCAGGTCCATCAGGACGACAGCATGAAGATCGAGGGCGCGAAGGTGTTTGCCGTCTACGGCAAGGGCGGGATCGGGAAATCGACCACCTCCAGCAACCTCTCCGCCGCCTTCTCCAAGATGGGCAAGCGGGTGTTGCAGATCGGCTGTGACCCCAAGCATGACAGCACATTCACCCTCACGGGCAAGCTGATCCCCACGGTGATCGACATCCTCAAGGAAGTCGATTTTCACCCGGAGGAGCTGCGCGCCGAGGACTTCGTGTTCGAAGGATATGGCGGCGTCAAATGCGTCGAGGCCGGCGGGCCGCCTGCGGGCACCGGCTGTGGTGGTTATGTTGTGGGCCAGACGGTAAAGCTGCTCAAGCAGCACCACCTGCTCGAAGACACTGATGTGGTGATTTTTGATGTGCTGGGCGATGTGGTCTGCGGTGGCTTTGCCGCCCCCCTCCAGCACGCCGACCGCGCGCTGATCGTAACTGCCAATGATTTCGACAGCATCTATGCGATGAATCGCATCGTTGCCGCGATCGAGGCCAAGTCGACCAACTACAAGGTCCGGCTCGCCGGCTGCGTTGCCAACCGCTCCAAGGACACCAACGAGGTCGACCGCTATTGCGAGCGGGTGGGTTTCAACCGTCTTGCGCATCTGCCCGATCTCGATGCCATCCGCCGTAGCCGCCTGAAAAAGAAGACGCTCTTCGAGATGGATCTCGATGACGAGATTGCCGCCGTGCAAAAGGAATACATCCGTCTCGCAGAGACGCTGTGGAATGGCACCGAGCCGCTCGCACCGCAATCCCTACCAGACCGTGAAATCTTTGATTTGTTGGGTTTTGATTGATGGGCAAGACAGCGCAAACGCTTTCGCGCACGTTCCGTTGCACCTTCGGGGGGCACCGGTAGTGGACGGCACCCGCATCCATACCGCGCGTCCCAAGACGTCGGCGGCCTATACCTCCACCCGGGACAGGGTGGAGACGTATTTCGACCGCACAGCAACCAAGACATGGGAACGCCTGACCTCGGATGCGCCCGTGTCTGGTATTCGCGCCACCGTGCGCGCGGGCCGCGACGAGATGCGCCAACTGATCATCGACAGCCTGCCCGCCGATCTGCGCGGCGCGCGCATCCTCGATGCGGGCTGTGGCACCGGCGCGCTGGCGTTTGAGCTGGCGGCGCGCGGTGCGGATGTGGTGGGCGTCGATATCTCACCACAGCTTATTGATATCGCTCAAAAACGTGCGCCGGATACCCTTGCGCGCAAGCTGTCGTTCTCGGCCGGAGACATGCTCGACCCTGCCTTGGGCCAGTTCGATCATGTCGTGGCGATGGACAGCCTGATTTATTACACTGCCGATGACATCGCGCGTATTCTGGGCGGCCTTGCCCCGCGCCTGTCCGACAAGATGATCTTTACCGTAGCGCCGCGCACACCCCTGCTGATGCTGATGTGGCGCGCGGGCAAGCTTTTCCCGCACCGCGACCGCTCCCCCGTGATGATCCCGCACACACCGGCCTCCATCGCCGCTGCCCTGCCCGTGGGCCGCCTGCGTGACGTGCGCCGGGTCACCTCGGGCTTCTACATCTCAAACGCGCTGGAGTTCACCGCATGATGATTCCCAGCAAAAAAGGCCTCAAGGCACTGACGCTGAAATCGCTCCCCTTTTCGGATGCGATCAGCGAACAGTTGCCGCTGGGCCAGCTTTTGCGCATGTCGCTTTTTCAGGTCTCGGTGGGCATGGCCTCGGTCATGCTGCTGGGAACGCTCAACCGTGTGATGATCGTGGAACTGGGCGTGATGGCCTGGATCGTGGCGGTGATGATCGCCATTCCGGTACTGGTCGCGCCCTTCCGCGCGCTTCTGGGTTTCCGCTCCGACACCTACCGCTCCGCCATCGGGTGGAAGCGTATCCCCTACCTGTGGTTCGGCAGCCTGTGGCAATTCGGCGGCTTTGCCATCATGCCTTTCGGCCTGCTGCTGCTGACCGGTGAACAGGCCGTTGGTCCGACATGGGCAGGCGAAGTCGGCGCGGCGCTGGCGTTTCTGCTGACCGGTCTTGGCATGCACATGACCCAGACTGCAGGCCTTGCCCTTGCCGCTGACCGCGCCACGGATGAGACGCGTCCACAGGTCGTGGCCCTCCTTTATGTCATGCTGCTGGTCGGCATGGCTGTCGCGGCGATTGTCATCGGCACATTACTGCAAAACTTCAGCCAATTGCGCCTCATTCAGGTGGTGCAGGGCGCCGCCGTGATGACCGTTGTCCTCAACGTCATTGCCCTGTGGAAGCAGGAACGTGTCAACCCGATGAGCCGCGCCGAACGTGAGGCGGAAAAGCCCTCATTCGGCGATGCGTGGCGCGATCTGACCACAGGCAATTCTGCCGCGCGCCTGTTGGTGGCGGTGTTTCTCGGCACCCTGGCCTTCAACATGCAGGACGTCCTGCTGGAGCCCTATGGCGGTGAGGTGCTGGGGCTGTCCGTCTCGGCCACGACACTGCTCACAGCCATGTGGTCACTGGGCGCGCTGATCGGCTTTGCCTTTGCCGCGCGCTGGCTCAAGGCGGGGATGAACACCTATCTGATGTCTGCGCGGGGCATCCTTGTGGGCCTGCTGGCCTTCAGCGCCGTGATCTTTGCCGCCCCTCTGAACAGTACCGCACTGTTTTTTGCCGGTGCCTTTGGCATTGGGCTTGGCTCGGGCCTCTTCGCCATCTCGACACTGACCGCCGCCATGACACTGGAAACCGGCGCGCTGGCGGGCAAGGGGCTGGCGCTTGGCGCCTGGGGCGCCGCTCAGGCCACTGCGGCAGGCCTGTCGATTTTCATTGGTGGCGCGCTGCGCGATGTCGTGAACTCGGCCGCCCTCGCGGGCAGCTTCGGCCCCGGCATGCAGAACGCCACAACCGGCTACTCGGTGGTTTACCACATCGAGATCTACCTACTCTTCGCGACGCTGATCGCTGTGGGCCCCTTGGTACGGACCCGCAGATCGGCACACCAACAGACGGGGCGCATCGGCCTCGCCGATTTCCCGACTTGAAACACCCAACACGGAGGACCCCCTAATGGTTGGCACAGAATTTTTTGGTAACTTCGATCTGGCAAGCGCCGCTATCTGGCTTTTCTGGATCTTCTTTGCAGGTCTCGTCTACTACCTGCAAACAGAGAACATGCGCGAAGGCTATCCTTTGCAGACCGAGGACGGCTCGATTGCCCCCAACCAGGGCCCCTTCCCCGTTCCGAAAGACAAGACGTTCCACCTGCGCGATGGCCGTGGCGTGCTGACAGTGCCCTCGGGCCAGCGCGGCGACCGTGACAACCTCGCGCTTGAGCAGACATCAATGGCCGCAGGCTCCCCCTATGAGCCCACAGGCAACCCGATGCTCGACGGTGTCGGCCCCGCCTCCTGGGCGCCGCGCAGCGATCACCCCGAGCTTGACGCCCATGGCCACGCAAAGATCAAGCCCCTCAGCAAGCTGCAGGATTTCGCCGTTTCCGCAGGCACCGATCCGCGCGGCAAGCCCGTGGTCGCCGGTGACGGCGAAGTGGTGGGCCGTGTCATCGACATGTGGGTGGACGTGCCAGAGCAATACGTGCGCTACCTCACCGTTGATCTGAACCCCGAAGGCACCGGCAAAACCTGCCTGATCCCCGCGAACTTTGCGCGCATCAAGTCGGACCGCGTCGCTGTCCGCTCGATCTATGGTGCGCATTTCGCGGACGTTCCGGGTATCAAATCGGACTCCGAGATCACGCTGCTCGAAGAAGAGAAGATCATGGCCTACTACGGTGGCGGCACGCTCTATGCCGACCCCAAACGCCTTGAGCCAAAGCTGTAAAAAGCCACGCATCCGGGCCTGAACAGCCGCAGGCCCGGACACCACATTAGGGGAAAACAAATGCATCACGACGATTTCAACTTCGAACCAGTCCGCGGCCTGCCAGAGGCATTGCCCGCAGATGAACATATCCTGTGGCAGGGTGCACCAGACCCGATGCGCCTTGCGATTGAAGCGTGGAAAATGCACTGGATCATCGGCTATTTTGCCGTTCTGGCCGTCTGGCGCGTCGGCATTTCGTCGCTCAGCGTGCCGATGCCGGTGGCTCTCAGCCATGCCATAGCGTTTGTGCTCAGCGCGATTGCCGCCTGCGTGGTGGTCTATATCATGGCCACGGTTCAGGCCCGCTCGACCGTCTATACCCTGACCAACAAGCGCGCGGCCCTGCGCATCGGCGCGGCGCTCACGATGACGCTGAACCTGCCCTATGTCTGCATCGGCAATGCCGCTGTGCAGACGCGGCGGAACGGCACGGGCACGCTCAGCTTTGAGCTGATCGACGACACGCGCGTGTCCTACATGATGACATGGCCCCACGCGCGGCCCTGGTCGTTGCGCCGGGTGCAGCCTGCCTTCCGCTGCATCCCGGATGTCGGACGCGTCGCGGCGATCTTTGCCGAAGCGGCTGAAACCCGCGTGCACACGCCGCGCATCGAAAAACTTGATCCGGCGCACAGCGCGCCGGGCGCCGTAGCCGCGGAGTAATCGACATGAGCCTTACATCCCCTCTCGCCCGCCAGATGAAAGCCCGTGACAAGGATATGGTGCCGCGCCTGCTGGTGCAGGCCATGTTCGGTCTGATGCTCGCCTCGCTGGCCCTGGTGTCTTATGCGCGGATCACCGACATGCCCCGCACGGGCCTACCGACCATGGATAAAATCGTGGCCGAGCGCAGTGTTAGCTTTGAAGGTGACCGGAATTTTGGTATCAAGGTGTTGGACACAACCGGCACAGAGATTGCCAATTCCACCCGCCACAAGGCGGGATTTATCGACGTGGTCTGGGTCGCCATGATGCGTGAACGCAAGGTCCAGCACGCTGACGCGAGCGCCCCTTTCCGCATCGTGCGCCGCGAAAACGGACGCATCGACGTGATTGACGACACCACCGGTTGGCAGCTTGAGCTGATCGGATACGGACCTGACAACATCGCAGCCTTCGCCACGCTGCTGAACTGAAACCACCATTATTCAAGGGACTGGATATCATGGGACTACTGACAAGAACACGCGAACAAGCCCCCTGCGAGGTCACGATCTCGCACCGGTTTGAAGAACTTTCCGCGCATGTGAAATTCCTCAACGGTGCGGTGATCAACCCCGGTGACAGTGTGCTGATGCACGGCGCCGAGATCATGGCCCCTTACGGCGAGCTGGTCGTCGAAGAACGCATCGCAACCATCACCCGCGCGAGCAAGCTCGAGCAGCTGTGGACCCGCGCCACGGGTGATTTCGAATTCATGGAACTCTGCGAGTTCTCCTTTTCTGACGAGGTGATGTCATGAACAAGCCAACACATTCCGCCTTTGCCGACACCGCCGAAGAGGCGATTGCCGCGCAGGACGCGCTCGACAACGGCATGATCACCTCCGAGCAGGCGACCGAAGTCGCGATGCAGAACACCCTGCTGACGCCACGCTTTTACACCACCGATTTCGACGAGATGGACGCGATTGATGTGACGCCCGTGCGCGAAGACTGGGACAAGATGATTGCCGCCATGGCCGCCGACCCCAACAAGGGCCATTTCAAGAAGAACGAGAAATGGGGCGCCGTGGATTGGGACGGGATGGAGCCGAAGCTGCGCGCGGAATTCATCGATTTCCTGATCTCGTCTTGCACCGCCGAATTCTCGGGCTGTGTGCTCTATAAGGAAATGAAGCGCCGCGGCTCCAACGCCGATATCACGCAGCTGTTCCAGCTGATGGCACGCGACGAGGCCCGCCACGCGGGCTTTATCAACGATGCCCTGCGCGAGGCGGGCATCCGCGTGAACCTCGGGTTTCTGACCCAGCAGAAGAAATACACCTACTTCCGCCCCAAGTTCATCTACTACGCGACGTACCTGAGCGAGAAGATCGGCTATGCGCGGTACATCACCATCTACCGGCATCTGGAAAAGCACCCCGAGCACCAGTTCCACCCCATCTTTGGCTGGTTCCGCGAATGGTGCAACGACGAGTTCTCCCACGGCGAGGCCTTTGCACTGCTGCTGAAAACCGACCCCAAGTTGACGGAAAGCTTTGCCAACAAGCTGTGGATCAAGTTCTTCCTCACGGCCGTCTTCTCGACCATGTGGGTGCGTGACCACCAGCGCCCGCTGTTCCATGATGCACTTGGCGTAGATACCACATGGTACGGTCAGGAGGTCTTCCGCAAGACCTCCGACATCTCCAAGCAGGTGTTCCCGCTGACGCTGGACATTGACCACCCCCGCTGGCGCCCCAACCTTGACCGGATGGAAGCGGCCAGCCGCCAGGTGGCCGAAGGCAAGGCGCGCGGCGGCATTAGTGGCACACTCAGCCGTCTCGCCGGCATGGCAAAAGCTACCTACGCCTTTGCCGCGCTCTACACGATCCCGGCGATCAAGAACCAGGTGCCTGCAAGCCCTGTGATGAAGCCCGCCTACTGATGACAAGCGCATGGTCCGCCGCAGTATTAGCACTCTTCGCCTGGTGGTTCTTCACCGGGGCGATCCTGCTGATCGTGCGGCGGGCCGATGCCGGTGATAAGGTGGCCCACGGGCGCAACGTGTTCCTGACGGTGCCGTTCTTTGCCCTCGGTTTTGCCGGGCTGTGGATCAGCGCGCAGGAATTGACGGTGGCCAATGCCTATGTCTCTTTCGTCTCCGTCCTGCTGATCTGGGGCTGGATCGAGCTGGCGTTCCTGTCGGGGATCATCACCGGGCCAGAGCTGCGCCCCTGCCCTGCGGGCCTCACCGGATACGCCCGCTTTGCGCGCGCGTGGGATACCATGTCGCGCCACGAATTGTTGCTCGCGGCTGCGCTGCTGGCCGTAGTCATGCTGACCTCACATGCAGAAAATACCGTGGGCCTCTGGGCCTATGTCATCCTGTTCACGGCCCGTATCTCGGCCAAGCTGAACCTGTTTTTTGGCGTGCCCCGCATCAACACCGAATTTGTGCCGGTCCCGCTCCAGCACCTCAAATCATACTTCCGCCAAGGGTCGATCACCTTCGCCTTCCCCATTGGCGTGACTTTTCTCAGCGTCACGGCCGCCTGCTTTGCCGAACGTCTGATTTCTGCGCAAACCCCTGCCAATACGGTCGGGTTTGCGCTTTTGACCGCATTAGCGGCCCTCGCTGCCATCGAACATTGGTTCATGGTAATACCGCTACCCGACGCGAAACTCTGGCGCTGGATGCTGCCCGATACAACGCCTTCAAGACAGGACCAAACCCATGAACTTTGACGCCCTTTTCAACGAACAGATCGACCAGCTGAAGTCCGATGGCAACTACCGCTATTTCGCGGAGTTGGAGCGGAAATGCGGCAAATTTCCCCGCGCATCCAACCACGTGGAAGGCGAAAAGCGCGATGTGACGGTGTGGTGCTCGAATGACTATCTGGGCATGGGGCAACACCCGCTGACCATCGACGCAATGTGCGAAGCGGTGCAGCGCACAGGCACAGGTGCTGGCGGCACGCGCAACATTTCCGGCACCAACCACGACCACCTGCTGCTGGAGCGGGAGTTGGCAGATCTGCACGGCAAGGAGGCGGCACTGCTGTTCACCTCCGGCTACGTCTCCAACTGGGCAGCCCTGTCGTGCCTCGGGTCGCGTCTGAAAGACTGCGTGATCCTGTCTGACAGCGGCAACCACGCCAGCATGATCGAAGGTATCCGGCACTCGCGTGCGACAAAGGTTCTGTGGAAGCACAACGACGTGGCGGATCTGGAAGCCAAGCTGGCCGCCCTGCCCGCCAACGTGCCAAAAATCGTCGCCTTCGAGAGCGTCTATTCCATGGACGGCGACATCTGCCCGATGCGCGAGATTGTCGAAGTGGCCGAGAAATACGGCGCGATGACCTACCTCGACGAAGTGCACGCCGTGGGCCTCTATGGCCCGCGCGGCGGCGGTATCTCCGAGCGGGAGGGGCTGGCCGACCGGATCACTCTGATTGAGGGCACCTTGGGCAAAGCTTACGGTGTGGTCGGCGGCTATATCACCGGCTCCGTTGCGCTGTGCGATTTCATCCGCAGCTTTGCCAGCGGGTTCATCTTTACCACAGCCCTGCCCCCTGCTGTCGCCGCTGCTGCACGTGCCTCCATAATCCACCTGAAGACATCCTCGGACGAGCGGACACGCCATCAAGCGCAAGTGGCCAAGCTGCGCGCGCGACTGGACCGTGCCGGCATCCCACATATGATGAACGAAAGCCACATCGTGCCGGTGATGATCAAGGATCCTGTCAAGACGCGGATGCTGGCGGATTACCTGATGAACGAGTGGGACATCTACGTGCAGCCCATCAACTATCCCACCGTGCCCAAGGGCACGGAGCGGTTGCGGTTCACGCCCTCACCTTTGCACACGGATGCGGATATTGATCATCTGGTGAATGCGCTGAGCCATCTGTGGAAGCAGTGTGCGGTGAGCCACGCTGTCGCCTGAGGCTCGCGTTGTGTTTTGAGTATTTTTTGCCAAATGAGAGAGACAAGGGCGGTTCTGGGATCAGGACCGCCCTTCTGTTTGGCTAGCGCCAGTCAAAGAATTTCGGGCCAGCCTGTGCGAGCAATTTCTGCGCCATTTCCGTACCGGCCTGCGCGCCGTCTTCTATCGGGCAGGTGACCGCATCTGTCAGAGACTCAGAGCCATCAGGGCGCAGGACTTCGCCGCGCAAATGCAGACTGTTTCCGTCCAGCTCCGCAAGACCGGCGATGGGGGTCTCGCAAGAGCCATCGAGCGCTAGCAGGAAGGCCCGCTCGGCGGCGAGACGCTGGCCGGTAGGAGTGTCATGGATGGCCGCGAGCATGTCGGCCACGTTGGTATCCTCCACGCGGCGTTCGATCCCGATTGCGCCCTGAGCCACGGCAGGCAGCATCACATCGGTCTCTATCGCTGTGGCCGGAACCTCACTCATCCCCAGCCGGTTGAGGCCTGCCATGGCAAGGAAAGTGGCAGCGGCCACACCTTGATCAAGCTTCATCAGCCGCGTTTGCAGATTGCCGCGGAATTCCACCACTTCGAGATCGGGCCGCTTGAGCATCAGTTGCGCCCTGCGGCGCAGGCTCGAGGTGCCGATGACCGTCCCGGCCGGGAGATCCGCAAGACCCTTTGAGGTAGGAGAGATGAACGCATCGCGCACATCTTCACGCGGCAGGTACGTGTCGAGGACCAACCCCTCGGGTTGCAATGTCGGCATGTCCTTCATGGAATGGACCGCGATGTCGATTTTGCCTGACAGCATGTCAGCCTCGATTTCGCGGGTGAACAGCCCCTTTCCGCCGATTTCTTTTAGCGGACGGTCAATGATCTTGTCGCCGGTGGTCTTGATCACAACGATCGTGAACGCCTCGAACGGGAGGTCAAAAGCCTGGGCCAGGCGTGCGCGCGTTTCATGCGCCTGCGCAAGGGCCAAAGGCGATCCACGGGTGCCGATCATCAGCGGTTGGGCGGGAGTGGGCAATTTCAATGTCATAAAGCATCTCTAACGGTGTAAACCAAACCTGACAACTCTTGTATAACCCCCATGCTTTATCGCATGATGGCCTAAGCCAAATTCAAAGATAGAGACAGCATATGACCGCCCAGAAAACAATCCTTCGCGCGCTTGCCGGAGAAACTCTTCCCACCCCGCCGATCTGGATGATGCGTCAGGCTGGCCGCTATCTGCCCGAATACCGTGCCACCCGTGCGCAAGCGGGTGATTTTCTGAAGCTGTGCTATAATCCTGATCTGGCCGCCGAAGTGACACTGCAACCAATCCGCCGGTACGGTTTTGACGCAGCCATCTTGTTTGCCGATATTCTGCTTGTTCCGCAGGCACTTGGCGCTGATCTGTGGTTTGTCACCGGCGAAGGGCCGCGCCTCTCGACAATCACGTCACAGGCCGAACTAGACAAGCTGGTGCCTGCAGATGCCATCCATGACCACCTCGCACCCGTCTATGAGACCGTGAAGATTCTTTCGAACGAGCTGCCTTCCGAAACAACCCTCATCGGGTTTGCCGGCGCGCCGTGGACTGTGGCCACCTATATGATCGCGGGTCAGGGCACGCCCGATCAGGGACCGGCACACAAGCTCAAGGCCGAGAACCGCGCCGTGTTCGACAGTTTGATGGATCGGATCACCGAGGCCACCATCACATATATGTCAAAGCAGGTCGAAGCCGGCGCCGAAGTGGTCAAGATTTTTGACAGCTGGGCCGGATCGCTCAAGGGCGACGACTTTATGAACTACTCCATCAAACCGATGGCCCGAATCACCGCGGCGCTCAAGGAAAAGCACCCTGGCCTACCTGTCATAGCCTTCCCGCGTGGTGCGGGTGAGAAATACGCAGGCGCCCATGCGGCCACGGGAGCGGATTGCATCGCCGTGGACGATGGCGTGAGTGCGGAATGGGCCGCTGAACACGTCCAGCCCGGTGGCTGTGTGCAGGGCAACCTGAAATCATCGCATATGGTAACCGGCGGCGAGCATCTCGTTGCCGAAACACGGCGGATCGTACAGGCCTTCTCGAAAGGGCCGCATATTTTCAATCTTGGCCATGGTATCACTCCGGACGCCGACCCTGAAAATGTTCAGCTGATGATTGATACCGTCCGCAACGGCTGAACCTTCTATCTTTCCTGGCCAGAAATACTCCGGGGGAATCCTCCCCTCGGGGAGGATGGGGGCTGGCCCCCTGCCCGCCTAGATCGGGTTAGCTTCCGCGAATGTCTTGAAGAACGCGAGGAACGCGCGGTCCGGGTCACGCGGTGCTTCCTTGCCCTTGGCCCAATCGCGCCATTCCCCCTCCACATGATAGATATCATAGCCTTGATACCGCAGACGCGCTGTCTCATATGTATCGCCGCGCAACGCCTCGCCACGGGCTTCCAGCCAGACCGGTCGTGGCCGCAGGGCCTGTGCGCGCACGTCGCTGCGCACCTTGCGGCCCACCTTGGAAAAACTCAGCTCCCGCTCAGCTTCGGCTTCGGATTTTGCGTCCTTGCGCCACCATCTCAGCTCCACATGCGTCACCCGCCTGCCCGTCTTGATCGGCGCAACCTCCACCACATAATCACTTAGCGCACAGACCTCATCCACCGCCGGATCAATGGCGCGCAGTTTGAGATTAGACCAGGATGTCAGCTTGCCCTTGGGCACACCCAGAATGCCGCGCAGATCGTCCAGACTGAATTTCTCGGAGGATTTCCAGCGCAGGTTGCCGCGCTTCTGGATCATCTCATACAGCGTCAGCGCGTATTTCGAGCTCAGCGCGAACATCACTTCGCGTTGAAGCCGGGCAAACACCGTGCTGTCCTTGATGATGCGCCGCAGCCGCGTGGGGATCTCGTATTCCAGCAGCCCGTCGCGCCGCGTGGTCTCAATGTTGCCCCCCAGCAGCTGCACCCGCTCTATGGCATCCTCACCATCGCGTTGCACCTTTACCTTCACGATCGAGCCCATGAGCCGCTCGATCGATTCCCCTACCCTGTCATTGGAATTATGCGAGCCGCGCAGATCGGCCTTGGCGATCACATGGGTCACCGGCTTGTCTATCGCGTCCCAGGCATTCTCAAGTAGTTGGTTGTAAATGCGCCGGTCGGCCAGCGTCAGTGGCGTGACCTCGACAAGGTCCACCAGCTCGCCCGGTTTCACCAGGCTTTCCGCATTGGGCCGCGCCGTGATGGTGCGGTAGGGTTTCGTTGCCATCTGCTCGCTTACACGCTTATTCTTACTTTTGTAGTAGCTGGGATGTAAGGTAGCGTAAAAATTGCCCATGGGCAATCACCCCAAATGTAAGGATAGAATCGCCAAAAATAGCACATCCGATTCGCATCCCCCTGTATTCTACCGTCTTTTATGCCCCTGCCCAGACGCAACAGCGAAGCACCCAAAATGTAAGGTTTGAACCCATCCCTATCCGTAAGCGCAGCCGTCCCCTTTTGTAATTCCAGGCCTCCCAATGCGTAAGCAATACAGTCCCAAGATGTAAGATTAGAGACTGATATTCCCTTATTAATATAGGTTAAAAGCCTCGTGAACATAGAAGACTCCGAAGGAAGAACACCAAGAGGTTTTTTCAATTTTGATTATTCTCGTTTTAACGCCCGCAACCACGCCAACAAACATAAACTTACTTATTGGGTGATTGGGCGGTCTGCACGCAAAACTCTACCTGTTATTGCGGGAGGATGGACATTTTTCCAGTCTCTAAAGCATCAATGCAAAATTTCCCGTTTTTTCAGGCATACCCCAAAATATTCACACTTGAGCATTGCAGCCGACAGGTTCATGATTCGCAGATAATCATAACATGAGGATATCATGGAGCAGCCTGTACTTACCCCTGTCACTCTCGCGGAGCTTGACCAGCTTTCAACGCGTGCGGCGACAGTAATCAACCGTTTGCGTGATCGTCTCTTTGCGCCCGGTACCAGCAAGACGCTGGATCTGAGCTTTAACGTGCGCAAAGCGGCCGAGATGGTAGGCCGGAGTGACAAGCTGATCCGTGACGCAGAAGCGGACGGGCGCCTGCCCGAACCACAAAAGGATGCGGGGACAGGGCGGCGGACGGGCTATAGCTTGGGACAGGTGAACGAGATGCGGCGTGTTTTCGGTACCCTCCCCCACCGTGCAGCCACGGACCCTGCGATGGTGCTCGCCATTCAGAATTTCAAAGGCGGGGTCGGTAAGTCGACGATGGTGTGCCATCTTGCGCAGTTTCTCGCGCTCAAAGGCTACCGTGTCTGCGTGATTGATTGCGACAGTCAGGCCAGCACAACCAGCGTTTTTGGTCTGAACCCTGATATCGACGTGGATGAGGAGGAGGAAACGCTCTATCCCTTCTTCCGTCACGGCGGCCCCAAGACGCTGCATTACGCCCTGCGCGGTACCTATTGGCCAGGCATTGCGCTGATCCCGGCCAATCTCGGCCTCTATGATGCGGAGTATGAGTTCGCCGCCCGGATGGCACGGGATTCGACCTTTGTTCTTGATAAGCTGCGGGACGGAATCGAAAGCATCAAGGACGAATTCGACGTGATCCTACTCGATCCCCCGCCGGCTCTCGGCATGCTGTCGCTGTCGGTGTTGCGTGCGGCCAATGCCATCGTCATCCCTGCCCCGCCCAACAACATTGATTTCGGCTCGACCGCTCATTTCCTCAAGATGATGGGTGCAACACTTAACGAATTGGCAAGGGCGGGGGGTGCGCGCGATTATGCTTTTATTAAAATTCTTGCAACAAAGATGAATGACAGCAAATCGGCGCATCAGGCAATCAAGCGGATGATGGACGCGGTATTTCCGCTCGATATGCTGAAGGCGGTGCTGAAAGACAGCGCCGAGATCGACAACGCCGCGGCCAATCTGGCCACCGTCTATGAGCTGACGGGGGCTGCCACGCGCACGGAGACGCACAAACGCTGCCGCGCCTATCTGGATGCGGTCAATGGCGAAATAGAGCTGCTGATCCGCAAGACCTGGCCCAGCCACCACAAGAGCCTGCGCAAGGAGGGGCTGCTATGAGCAAGAAACACGATGCAATCTTTGATGATGTCCTGAGTGATCTGGACACGCCGGCCCAGCCACAGGCGCGCGAATCCGCCCGCTTTCTCAAGCGTTCCACCACCATCAGTGACCGCCTGTCCGGCGAGCTGGAGGAGAAAACACTACGCTGGGTGGACCCCTCGGAATGCCGCATGTGGGAGCGTCACAACCGCGATTACGACCTGCTCAACGAGGAGAATTGCCGCGATCTGATCGACGGAATCCGCGCGCAAGGGCGACAGGAGTTTGCGGCCGTGGTCCGGCCCATCGATGATCCGCAGTACAAATACGAGGTCATCTGTGGCGCGCGCCGTCATTTCGCCATCAGCTGGCTGCGCGCCAACAACTACACCCAGTTTAAATATTTGATTGAGCCGCGCGAGATGAGCGATGAGGAAGCGTTTCGCCTTGCCGACATCGAGAACCGCGAGCGCGAGGACATCAGCGATTATGAGCGCGCCATCGACTATGGCGACGCCATCGCGCGCTATTACGGTGGCAAGCAAAAGGCGATGGCGGAACGGCTGGAGGTCAGCCAGCCGTGGCTGTCACGCTATCTCGCACTTGCATCCCTGCCTGCCCAGATCGTAGGTGCGTTCCCGTCAATCCGTGATTTGAAAGAGCGCCACGCGCGTGATCTGAAGCCTCTGTTGGCACGTCCCGTGACCGCAGATCCCGTGCTGGCCCAGGCTGCCAAGATCGAGGTACAGCAGCAATCAGCACGCAACGGGCGGGGGCCGTTTGTTGACCCTGCGGATGTCGTCAAGCAGTTGCGACAGGCGGCAGAACTGCCAAAGGTGAAGCCGGTGCGCAAAACGGACGAGAGCATCTATCGCCGTTCGTCAGGTGAAAAGGGGATCATTGCACGCAAGAAAGGCCGCAAGTTCCAGATCGAATTTGAGGAATCGCTCTCGGAAGCCAGTCTGAGGGGGGCTTTTGATGTTTTTATCAGGGAACGCTTTGGTAAATAGGGTTGCCCGTGGGCAATATTTCAGTAAGATACTGAAAAATAATATGAATATGCACTTACAGCGGCGTGTTTTCAGCAAGATAGTCCAGAATTAGTGCGGCAACCGCCTGTGGCGCTTCCTCATGGGCCAGATGCCCCAAATCAGGCAATTCGGCATAATTCAGGCCTGGCACCTGTGCGGCCATATCGCGCGATACAGCGGCGGGCACGGCACGGTCGGCGGTCGCGGCAATGAGCAGGCCGCGCAGACCACTTTGGGGCAGGCGGCGCAACAACGGCTCCAGATCCCATTGCGCCATCATCTGAAGGGTCGCGTTCACATGGCCGCGGTCACTCACCAATGCGCCGTAGTGGCGCAGGTCATCAGGGGTGAGGCGCGACCCGGTCCCGTCAATCAGACGCTGAACCGATCGTGGATTGCTGTTGGAGGCGGTAAACAAGCCTGCGACGCCAGGCATCATTGCCAGCGCCTTGGCCATCAGCGGAAACAGTACTCCCGCCACCCCTTTGAAATTTGACAGGGCGGCGTTAACCCCAATGACCAGCGGGGCGGGGCGGCCCAAGCGGGGCGCCAGATCAAAGGCGATGGCGGCACCGGCGGAATGGCCCATGATCGCGTGCGGTTGCCAGCCTTCCTGCTTGCAGAGCGCGGCTATATCCTCCGACATCGCCTCGAGCCCGCAGCGCGCCTGCGCCCCCAGACGGGTAAAGCCTTGGCCGGGCAGATCGAGGGTGACAACGCGATAGCTAGGGGTGAGCAGCGGGACAAGATGGCGAAAGCTCTGCGTGGCCCCGCCAGCGCCGTGCAGCAGCAGCAAGAGGGGGCCGGTGCCGGCCTCCTGCACATGCCATCTGTGCGGCTTGCTCAGGACAAACCGAGAGGTTTTTGCATGTGGCCAGTCACCCTTGTGGCGCGTCCAATCCATGGATCAGTCTTCCAGTGCTCGGGTCACGGCGGTGGACAGGCTGCGCGCATCCGCACGGGGCAGGGGAAGATACGACCCGCCAATAATATCGGCGATTTGCATCAAGGCAGGCTCAGATTTACGGCCTGTGTCGATCACGATGGCCTCCACGCGCGCCGCGCACAGGGCACGGGCAGCAGTTCTGGCATCTGCGGATGCCTCGGCGCGGTTGGCGGTCCCGTCGAGCGCCATATTCGCGCGCCCGTCGGTCAGTGTAATTATTGTGGGGGTCAGCCCCTTGCGCCGCGCCTGTTGCGCCATTGCCAGCGCTGCCAGCAGCCCGGCTGCCAGCGGTGTAGCGCCACCGCCGGGCAGATCGGCAAGCTTGCGCTTGGTCTGCACGAGCGAGCGTGTGGGCTCCAGAAGCATCTCGGCGCCTGCCCCCCGGAATGCGATCAGCGCAACGTGGTCGCGCCGGGCATAGGCTTCGGCGAGCAGCAGTTCTATCGCGCCCTTCGCCTCGCCCATGCGGGCCATCGCGGCAGAGCCTGAGGCGTCAACGGTAAAGATCAACAGGCGGTCGGACAGATCGACATAGCGTTTGCGCCGCAGGTCGATGGCGCGGATGTGCGGGCCTGTGCGATGTGGGGCTTCGCGCGCGCGCAGGGTCTGCCAGGGGATTGCAGCGCGCAAGGTCGCGATCAGGTCCACGCGCCCCTGTGCGGGGCCGCCATCGCGGGCGGGCAGGGGGCGGCCCCGCCGGTTGCCGATTTTCTTTTGTCCTGCGCCGCTGCCTGACGCGCCGCGGTCCGTGCCGCCCGCGTTCAGTTTGGCCAGCAGATCAGGAGGCAGGGCGGCCAGCACCGCGTCCAGCATGATATCTTGGGGCAGGCTCTCTTGATGCTCTTCGTCTGGCGGCGTCTGCGGCTCTTCCGGCGGGCTGTCGTTGGGCGCATCTTCCTGTTGCGCGGGCAGTTGCGTCGCGCGGTGCGCAAAGACCAACGCAACGGCAGCGGTCATATCATCTTCAATAGGCTCTAACCGTCCCATCAGGGCCGCATGTGCGCGGGTAGCGCGTAGGGCAAAGCCCACGGCGCGCAGGCTGGTGATGCCAAGGCGAACAGCGAGCAGAACCAGCGTATGGGCCAGATCATCCGGGGTGCAGACCTGCGCCAGCAGCGCGGGCGCGGGCCAGATTGGGGCAGGGGTGATGTCCCCCAGCGCGCAATCCTCAAGATCAACGCGAAAGGCGAGCCTGTCCGACAGAGCAGGGGGCAGCGCCTCCTCCCCGATGCCTTCGTCGAGCGCGATCAAGATGCGCGCGCCCTCTGCGTCCAGCGTGGCGGCAAGGCGCGCGGCGAGATACGGCTCGGCGCGTTCGGCCATCGCCAGCACAAAGGCGCCGGAGCGTGCCAGCAGCCCGCGCGTCTGCGTCAGCGTGCCGGATGAGAGGGTGGCCGACACATCAATCCCGCCCTCCAGCGCCTCGGCCCCCATGGCAGGGCGCAGGCGGGTATGGGGGGGCAGGGCGGCCAGTACAGCATCGCGCACAGCGCCTGCGCGGGCACGGATCACCAGACCGCCAAGGGCAGGGTCCATCGCCAGCAAGGCCAGCGCCGTATGTGCGCGCGCCAGCTGGTTCATCAGCTGCCCAGCGTCTCGGCCACGATGCGGGCCACACGTGTGCCGGAGCCTGCATCATCCAGCGGATCACGGCGCATGCGGTGACGCAGGGCGAGTGCGGCCACATCGCGGATATGGCCACGGGTCAGCGCCGTATCATCGCGGAAAGCGGCATAGGCGCGCGCGGCCTTGAGCAACGTCAACTCCCCGCGCAACCCGTCAGAGCCGAGCGCGATGCACAGTTCCGCCACATCGCGCAGGCTCTGCTCGGGCGTGTCGAGCTGTTTGAGTGCCACACGCGCTGCCGTGATCCGGTCACGCAGCATCGCATCTTCGGCCTGCCAGCGCACCATGAAGGCGGTGTAATCATTCTCATAGGCATCACGGCGTTTGATGACCTCGATCCGCTGTTCGATATCGGTGGGCGAGGCCACATCGACCGACAGCCCAAACCGGTCCAGCAGCTGTGGGCGCAGCTCTCCCTCCTCGGGGTTGCCGGAACCGACAAGCACAAAGCGCGCGGCATGCCGGATCGACAGCCCCTCACGCTCCACCACGTTCTCGCCCGATTGCGCCACGTCGAGCAGCAGATCGACGATGTGATCCTCCAGCAGGTTCACCTCGTCGATGTAGAGGTATCCACGGTTGGCCCGCGCCAGCAGGCCGGGTTGAAAGGCTTTCTCCCCGTTGGTCAGCGCCTTTTCGATATCAAGCGCGCCTGTCACGCGGTCCTCTGACGCGCCCAGCGGCAGATCAACGACGGGCGTGGGGATTTCGTGCATCTCGTCGCCTGCAATCACCGCCCAATCAGGGCAATCGGCGCGCCGCGCGGCATTGACCGGGCATCCCTTGACCGCCGCGATGGGCGGCAGCAAAGCGGCCAGCGCGCGCACGGCCGTTGATTTGCCGGTGCCACGGTCGCCAAACACCAGCACCCCGCCAATGCCGGGATCAATCGCGGTGAGGATCATCGCGCGTTTCATATCCTCCTGTCCAACGATGGCGGAGAAGGGAAAGGGCTGTTTCATGGCGTTTCTTTCGTGAGCAGGGGAGATACGCCGCCCCATGTGCCACGGTCGGACACACACGAAAAGCGCGCATAGAGTTCTTCGGAAAACCAGCCATCACGGCGGACGGCCTGAATGGCCTCCGCATGGGGGCCGGTGCGGGCAAAGTTGTTCATGGCTGCCGCATCGGGCCAGATCGAGAACGTGACCTGATGCACAAAGGGTTTCTCTCCGATGCCGAGCTTGAACAGCACCGAGGGGTCTTTTCCGATCACGGCGGAAATATTCGGCACGCGCCCCCAGAAACGGTGTGCCATGCGGGGCCGCACGCTGGCGCGGGTGAGTGCGGCGATCGGGCCGCTGGCGGGAGTGGTGCGCGGGGCAAACGGTTGCACGCCCGCCCAGTCGCCCCGCGCGGAGGTGGGGGCAAGGTAGACCGTCCAATCCTCAACCGATTTTGCGCGGTAGCGGGCAAACACCCCGCGCGCCGTTTCGCGCTGCGCCGTCGCCGCATCGGGCCAGGTCGAGAGAATCGCATAGACCGACAGATTGGGTTTCGGCGTAAACCCTTCGCCCGTGCCGGAGCCGCAAAGCTTCCAAAAGCCGATGCCGGGTGTGCGGGCCATCGGCCTGCGGGCAAGACCCATCATGGCAAAGGCCCACAGGCGCGCGCTGAGGCTGCCGAAACGGTAGAAGCTGAGGCTCACGACCTGTTCCAAGAAGGTAAATTCCCTAATGTGTCAATTTTAGTTTACACATTCGCTGAAAATATGGAAGAGTGTACCGTGACATCGTAAATCTAGTTAGACAGTATAAACATCTCCTCATGACACAGCACCCCACATCTTCTGACAACCGTGCCATCGTGATTGGCGCAGGCCTTGGTGGGCTAGCGGCCGCGATGCGCCTTGGGGCCAAGGGCTATGCCGTGACCGTGCTGGACCGCCTAGACCGGACTGGCGGGCGGGGATCGTCCATTTCGCAGGACGGCCACCGATTTGATCTGGGACCGACGATCGTGACCGTGCCGCAGGTGTTCGAGCAGCTTTGGGCCGATTGCGGCCGTGATTTCCGCGCAGATGTGGATCTGCGTCCGCTGGACCCGTTCTATGAGGTGCGTTGGCCCGATGGCACCACTTTCAACGCCTGTGGCGATGAGGAGCGGATGTTCGCAGAGGTGTCGCGGATCAGCCCGGCCGATCTGAAAGGCTACAAACGATTCCTGAAAGACAGTCACGCGCGCTATGTCGTGGGGTTCGAGGGGATGGTGGCCAAGCCGATGCACCGTCTTTGGGAGACGATCAAGGTCTTGCCCAAATTTGCGATGCTGCGCGCCGACCGCTCGATTTACGCCCATGCGGCGGCGCGGGTGAAGGACGAGCGGCTGCGCATGGCGCTGTCTTTCCATCCGTTGTTCATTGGTGGTGATCCGGCGCATGTGACCTCGATGTACGCGCTCGTCGCGCATCTGGAGAAGGAATACGGCGTGCACTACGCCATGGGCGGCGTGCAGGCCATTGCCGATGCGATGGCGGGCGTGATCCGCGCGCAGGGAGGCGTGATTCGCCACGGGGTCGAAGCGGATGAGATCATCGTGCAGGGCGGTGCCGCCAAGGAGGTGACCCTGACCACGGGCGAACGCCTCGAGGCGCCGCTGATCGTCAGCAATGCGGACGCGGGCCACACCTATGCCCACCTGCTGCGCAATCACCAAAAGAAACGCTGGACCGCGCCCAAGCTGCGGCGCAAGCGGTGGTCCATGGGGCTCTATGTCTGGTACTTCGGGACCAAAGGCACGGCGCGGCAGTGGCCCGATCTGGGCCATCACACCATCGTCAACGGCCCCCGCTTTACCGGCCTGCTGCGCGACATCTTCATGCGCGGCAAGCTGGCCGATGACATGAGCCTCTATATCCACCGCCCCTCCGTGACCGATCCCACAGCTGCCCCCGCAGGTGATGATACCTTCTACGTCCTGTCGCCCGTGCCGCATCTGGGCTGGGACAAGGCGTTGGACTGGAAAACCGAAGAACCGATCTACCGCGAGAAGGTCGCCGCCGTCCTGGAGCAGCACATGCCCGGCTTTCGCGATAAAATCTCGACCGAGCTGGTGTTCACGCCAGAAGACTTCCGGGACCGTTACCTCTCGCCCCATGGCGCCGGTTTCTCGCTGGAGCCGCGGATACTGCAATCGGCGTGGTTCCGCCCCCATAACGTGAGCGAGGAGGCGCGCGGTCTCTATCTGGTCGGCGCAGGCACCCATCCCGGCGCAGGCCTGCCCGGTGTCGTCTCCAGCGCTGAGGTGCTGGCCAAGCTGGTGCCGGATATGCCGGTGGCCGTTGATGCGCCCCGGATCACACCCAAATTGGCCGCCGAATGATCGCCCCCGCCGATCTGGAGCATTGCCGCAACGTGATCCGCACCGGATCGCTGTCGTTTCACGCAGCAAGCAAGCTGTTGCCCGCCTCCGTGCGCGACCCCGCGCTGGCGCTCTATGCTTTCTGTCGTCTGGCCGATGATGAGGTCGACGAGGGCTCGGAAAAGGGCAAGGCCGTGATCGCCCTGCAAGAGCGCCTCGATCTGGCCTATGCGGGCACGCCCCGAAATGCCCCCGAAGACCGTGCCTTTGCCGCCATCATCGAGGAATTCGACATGCCCCGCGCGCTGCCCGAGGCGCTGCTGGAGGGGCTTGCGTGGGACGCGGTTGAGCGGCGCTATGACACGCTGTCGGGTGTGCGCGACTATTCTGCGCGCGTGGCTTCTGCTGTGGGCGCGATGATGTGCGTGCTGATGCGGGTACGTGACGCCGATGCGCTGGCGCGGGCCTGTGATCTGGGCGTGGCGATGCAGCTCACGAATATCGCCCGCGATGTGGGCGAGGACGCGCGCGCAGGCCGCATCTATCTGCCGCTGGACTGGCTGGCAGAAGAGGGCATCGCCGTGCAGGATTTTCTCGACGCGCCCACGGCCTCGCCGCAGGTGCGCCGCATGGTGCGCAGTCTGCTGGCCGAGGCGCGCAGGCTCTATATCCGCTCGGAGGCGGGCATCGGCGCGCTGCCGGTGGGTGCGCGTGCCGGCATTTTTGCCGCGCGCTATATCTACGATGGTATCGGCGGTGCGGTACGCCGCAACGGGCACGATTCCATCACCCTGCGTGGGCGCACGAACAAGGCGCAGAAAATAAAACTGATCGGCAAGGCAAGCATCCGCGCCGCAGCCACTCTGGCGCTTCCCCGCTCGCCTGTCATTTTCGCCAAGCCCTTGCAGGAGGTCGCTTTTCTGGTCGACGCGGCCGCCCACCAGCGCCTCACGCCGCCCACCCGCATGGACGGTCTGATGGAGGTGATGGCCGAGCTGCGCGCGCGCGAGCTGCGCAAGAAAGCCAATCTGGGCTTGGCGGCGGAGTAATTCCGCCCCATATGAATGGACATGGATATTTACCTCTTCGCCATCTTCCTCCTCGCGTGTGCCGCCGCCGGTGCAACCGGGGCTATTTTCAGCCCGGGTGAGTGGTACAAAACGCTTGAGAAGCCGTGGTTCACCCCGCCTGACTGGGCGTTTCCCGTGGCTTGGACCACCATCTATCTGCTGATCTCCTTCGCTGGCGCGCGCCTTGCGGTTCTGGACGGCAATCAATACGCCATGGCGTTCTGGGCTGCTCAGGCGGCTCTCGCCACCCTCTGGACGCCGCTGTTTTTCGGCGTGCGCCGGATCAAGGGATCGCTGGCCGCGATGGGCCCGCTGTGGCTCAGCGTGCTGGGCTGCATGGTCAGCGCCTTCGCGCTGGATTTCTGGGCTGGCCTCGCTTTTGTGCCGTATATGGTCTGGGTAACAGTGGCCGCCGCCCTCAATTTCGAGATGTGGCGCCTCAACCGCGATGTGAAGCCGCTCTCGGTCGACCAGATCTGAGCCTCACGCAAGGCACTGCAGCGCCTGTCTTCATTTTGCCGTCAAACTCACTCTGCGGATGGCCTCAGGCATCCTCGCCGGCAGTGGAAAAGCTCCAGTTTCGCCTGCGCGGCACACGTACCGCCAGCATCGGTTTGAGCAGGGGTTGTTTGTAGCGGTCCAGATCCAGTGCCTCATGCACACCTTGCACCGTCTCGCCATTCACCACTGTCTCCACCACCGAGCGGGAGTAGAATGGCGCGTCCAGCATCGGCTTGATCTGGCGCGGCGTGGTGCCCGCATCCGCCCGCGTTTCACGCCGTAGTGCCCAAAGGGTGCGCTTGAAGGGCGTGCGGTCGGGGGCTTCGATCAGCTTGGCCGCCCCTTTGCGGTCAAAGGCGATCGCTGCATCCAGTGCTGTTCCATCGCGCCGGTCCGCGTCATAAAAACAGGTTGCCCCGTCCCGCGTCGGGTAGCGGCCCCATGTCCAATAGCTGAAATCCTGTTCCAGCGGGCGTGTGCCAAAGTTGGCGTCGAAATAGCCGTGGCCCGTCCATTGCCAGCCGGGCGCCTCTAGATCGACCTTGATCCGTGAGGAAGGTGCGAAGGGGCGCCAGACATGGGCGCCGTCCGGCGTCAGCGGCAGTTCGACCTCCGTGATCGCTTCTGGCATCACGGTGATCTGCCCGCGCACGCGGCTGATCAGCGGCGGCGAAGATATTTCGTCTATGTCGATCACCAGCGCGTCGCCGTTCCAATACATCGAAGAGGGGCCAACGCGCAGCATGTCAGGGGTGGCCTGCAGCGCCGCCTCGCCCCTGTCGGTCATGGTGAAACGCCCGCCCTCTCCATAGGTCGCTACATTGATACAGCAGTTGTCAGCAGGGTTGCCGCGCCCTGACCAATGGTACCACGGCGAAAAGACGGAGCCGATGAAACCGATGACCGAAACGGCGCGTGTGCCGCAATCGCTTACGCCGTCGACATACCACCAAGCGTAGCCACCTGCGGGCACGTCGAGGTTAAATTTAGGTCGCTGATCATCGCCGCGGCCGCATGCGCGGCGCAGAGCGTGGCCATCGGCACCCCCGCGCCCGGATGCACCCCGCCCCCCACCAGATAGAGCCCCGGCATCGCCGTGCGTGCCGTCGGGCGCTGGAATGCCGCCATCATCCCCGCCGGGGATCGCCCGTAGAGAGACCCGTTCGACGCCGGAAATAGAGCGTCGAAGCCGTGCGGCCCCGTCAGGGTGCGGGTGTCTGGTGCGGGGCTGAAGATCAGGCCGAAGGCTGCCAGCCTGCTGAAAATCAATGTCTGACATATGGCGGACTCCTGTGGAGGAAGGGGGGTGTGATCTGAGGTGGGGGGCGCGTTGAGAATGATCTCGAACCGCTCCTGCCCCTCGGGTTGCGCGCCGCCGAACCGGTCCTGGGCGCAGATGTAGAGGGTCGGGTCACTTTGCAGTCTGCCCTTTGCGAGGGGGCCATATTCGCCGTGCGGATCATCCGCAAAAAAGACGTTATGTGCCGCAAGCGGAAAGTCGGCTGGCACCTGAGCCGAAAATGCCTGCACCTGCGCGGACAGGCTGCGCGGCGTGGTCTCACTGGAAGGCAGGACGCGCTCCAGATCGGGGCCAAGCAGGCCCGTGGCCAGCGCGCGCGGATCGCCGTTGAACAGAACCGCATCCACTGGCATGCGTCCGGCGTTGGTATGCACCGCGCAAGGGGTGCCATCTGACAGCTCGATCCGCTCGACGTGGGTATTGTATTGAAACACTGCGCCCTTTTGTGCCGCGAGTTTTGCGATGGCCTGCGCGAGGCGGTGCATGCCGCCTTGCACATGCCAGACCCCGCGCCGCTCGGCCTCCCATATCAGGGCAAGGATGGCGGGCGAGGTCTGCGGCACGCCGCCGACATAGGTGGCATAACGGGCAAAAAGCTGGGCGAGCTTCGGCTCGGAAAAGCTGCTGTCGAGCAGTTGTGCGAGGGTCCGGTGCGGGGCCATCGCGGGGATCAGTGACGGGCGGCGCAGCACGGCAGCGGTGAGGGAGCCGAGACGGGGTGCTACCGTCTGCATCATAGGGGCGTCGAAACCTTCAAAGAGGGCCCGGGCGCGGGTGCAGAAGCGGTCGAACTCTTGTGCGGCAGTCGGCCCAAAAGTATCGCCGATATTTTCGAGGCTCTCGCGATGATCCGCCATCAGATCAAGCTGTGTGCCATCGCGCCAGAAATGCCGTGCCAGAAGCGGCTCTTGCAGCAGGGTGACGTGATCCTCCAGCCGGGCGCCGACATCGGCAAAAAGCGTCTCGAACACGGGCTTCATCGTCAGCACGGTGGGGCCTGCATCTACTGGCCCAGCGGCGGAGTCTATTGTGCGCATTTTGCCGCCCGGAGTGCCATGCCGCTCCAGCACAGTCACTTGCGCGCCTGCGTGCGCGAGACGCAAGGCAGAGGCCAGCCCGCCGATGCCGGCGCCGATGACAGCGATATGGGGAGGTTGTTCCGGGATGGCAGGCTCCAAGGCAAAGATTGACAAGTGGCGCGATTGTGTCCAGTTTAGTTTACAGTTGCTTTGTCAGCAACAGTTTACATTCAAGCGCGGACTGCCGGAGAAAATCATCATGTCATTTGCCAAAAGAATAGACAGTGCGATCATGCAGGCCATCCGTGAGGGGCAGACGGCGCCCAGTCCGGCGAAGCTGGCAGAGGCGTTGCACTACGCCGTCACGCCGGGGGGCGCGCGGATACGTCCGACGATTCTGATGAGTGTGGCGGCGGCCTGCGGGGACCGGCATCCGGCGCTGGCCGATGCTGCGGCGACAGCGCTGGAGCTGATGCATTGCGCCTCGCTGGTGCATGATGATCTGCCTTGTTTTGATGATGCAGACACGCGGCGAGGGAAGCCTTCGGTGCACCGCACCTACGGGGAATCGCTGGCGGTTCTGGTGGGGGACAGCCTGATCATTATGGCCTTCGAGGTGTTGGCAAAGGCCGCCGCTGACGAGCCTGTGCGCGCCGTGGCGCTGATGCGGGCGCTGGCCACACGCTCGGGCATGCCGAATGGGATTTGTGCGGGGCAGGGATGGGAGAGCGAGAGCGAGATTGACCTGAGCGCCTATCACGCGGCCAAGACCGGTGCGCTGTTCATGGCGGCCACGCAGATGGGCGCGATTGCCGGCGGGCAGGAGGGCGAGCCCTGGGAAGAGCTGGGTGCGCGAATCGGTGAGGCCTTTCAGGTGGCCGATGATCTGCGCGACGCGCTCTATGATGAAGAGACGCTGGGCAAGCCGGTGGGGCAGGATGACCTGCACGGGCGGCCCAATGCGGTGACGCAGCTGGGCGTCGATGGCGCGATCCGGCGGATGCGCGATATTCTGGGCGGGGCGATATCCTCGATCCCGAAATGCCCGGGCGAGGCGATGCTGGCCGCGATGGTGACCGCGCAGGCCGAGGCACTGACGCCGATCAAATGGCGCGCCGAGCAGGCCGCAAAGATTGCGGGCGAGTGACTGATTTCCCCTATGACAGCGGGGCCTCATCGGGGCCTTCGGCCTTCTCTTCGCCCTGGTTCCACCGGCTTATGGCCAAGCGCGGCTTTCAGAAATGGGCAGCGCGCTTTCCCCTGACCCGCGGCATTGTGCGCCGTGAGGGCGAGGCGATGTTCGACCTGTTGGCCGGGTTTTGCCACTCCCAGATCCTGTCGGCGCTGGTGCAGCTTGAGATCCCTCAAATCCTGATGAACGGTCCGCAGGATGCGCAGGCATTGGCCGCGCGCACCGCCGTGCCGCCGGACCGGATGCAGATCCTGTTGCGTGCGGGCGTTGCGCTGCGGGTGCTGAAGGCGCGACGCGGCGGACGCTTTGGGCTGACGCGCACGGGTGCTGCATTGGTCGGCGTGCCGGGGCTGAGCCAGATGATCGCCCACCATGACGTACTCTACCGTGATCTCTCGGATCCGGTCGCCTTTTTCCGGGGCGAAGTGCAGACGGAGCTGGCGGATTTCTGGCCCTACGTCTTTGGCGGCGCGATGGATGCAGGGGTGGCGGCGACCTATTCTGATCTCATGGCGCAGAGTCAGCTGCTGGTCGCAGACGATACACTGGCCACGGTCGATTTCTCGGGCATCGGCACGCTGATGGATATCGGCGGCGGCTCTGGCGCGTTTCTGGCGGCGGTGGGCGCGGCCTACGCAGACCTTTCGTTAATGCTCTTTGATCTGCCCGAAGTTGCGCCCTCTGCCACCAGCCGATTCGCCGCGGCCGGGATGAGTGCACGGGCCAGAATCATCGGCGGCTCTTTTCGGGAGGAGGCGCTGCCAAAGGGGGCGGATGCCATCAGCCTTGTGCGTGTACTCTATGACCACAGTGACGGGACAGTCACCGATCTGCTGGCGAAATGCTTTGCCGCGCTGCCCAGTGGCGGGCGGCTGATCATCTCTGAGCCGATGACCGGTGGCGCCCAGCCCACGAAAGCGGGGGATGCCTATTTCGCGTTGTATACGCTGGCGATGCGTACCGGGCGCACCCGTTCGGCCTATGAGATTGCAGCACTGTGCCATGCGGCAGGGTTTGAGGATGTCAAAACACCCAAGGCCCGCCGCGCATTTGTCACCTCTTGTGTCGAAGCGCGAAAGCCCTGAGCAGCTTTCCCGACATGAAGTGTCTAATCTAGTTGACACTTTAATATGTCTAGTTAGTATTACAGATAGAACAAATTGTCGCACCGAGTCCCTTTTCAAGGGGTAGGCGGCAAACAGGGAAATAAGGACATCACCGTGCAGACCACTGCTGTCATTCTTTCAGAGCCTAAGAAGATCGGGCTTGATGTGCTGGACGTGACCGCGCCCACACAGGATGACATTGTCGTCGAGGTCAGCCATTCGGGCATCTCCACTGGCACGGAAAAGCTGTTCTGGTCCGGGGCGATGCCGCCCTTTCCCGGCATGGGATATCCGCTGGTGCCCGGCTACGAGGCCGCGGGCGAAGTGGTCGAGGCGGGGAGCAACACAAATTTCAAAGTCGGTGACCGGGTGTTTGTGCCGGGTGCCAACTGCTTTGACGGCGCGTTTGGCCTGTTTGGCGGGGCGTCCAGCCTGTTGGTCAGTGATGCGGCGCGCGCCACACGAATAGATGCGGGTCTTGGGGCCGAAGGGGCGCTTCTGGCGCTCGCGGCAACTGCGCGACATGCCATGGCGGGGCCGCACAAGGCAGTGCCGGATCTGATTGTCGGTCACGGCGTTCTGGGTCGGTTGCTCGCGCGGTTGACCATTGCAGCCGGTGCGCCTGCGCCCACGGTCTGGGATCTGAACGCCGATCGCCGCACGGGTGCCGAGGGCTACAGCGTGCTGCACCCCGATGATGACCCGCGTCATGATTACACTTCAGTCTACGACGCCTCCGGCGCGGACGGTATTCTGGGCCAGCTGATCGGGCGTATCGCCAAGGGCGGCGAGATTGTGCTGGCGGGCTTCTACTCCGGCGCGGTCAGCTTTGCCTTCCCGCCGGCCTTTATGAAAGAGGCCCGTTTCCGCGTCGCAGCGGAATGGACCCGTGACGATCTCATCGCGACCCGTGGACTGGTGGAAAGCGGCAATCTCAATCTGGGCGGGCTCATCACCCATCAAATGCCCGCAAACAAGGCGGCGGATGCTTATCCCGTTGCGTTTGATGATGCGCGCTGCCTGAAAATGATACTCGACTGGAAAGGTCACGCATGACAACTGATATCCCAAATCTCAAAGGCGGCGGCACCATTTCCGAGTTCGACCAGCGTTTGCGCGACGAGGCAAACGAAGATCTGGCGGACATCATCCATGACGCGCCAACCTCCAAGACGCAGATCATCGCGATCTACGGCAAGGGCGGGATTGGTAAATCATTCACTCTCGCGAATCTCAGCCACATGATGGCAGAGCAGGGCAAGCGCGTTTTGCTGATCGGGTGCGACCCGAAATCCGACACCACCTCACTGTTGTTCGGAGGCAAAGCTTGCCCGACCATTATCGAAACCTCGACCCGCAAGAAGCTGGCCGGTGAAGAAGTGAAGATCGGCGACGTTTGTTTCAAACGGGGCGGTGTCTTTGCGATGGAACTGGGCGGGCCGGAAGTGGGCCGTGGCTGTGGCGGGCGCGGGATCATCCACGGCTTCGAGCTGTTGGAGAAGCTGGGCTTTCACGATTGGGACTTTGACTACGTCCTGCTCGATTTCCTCGGTGATGTGGTCTGCGGCGGTTTTGGCCTGCCTATCGCACGGGACATGGCGCAGAAGGTTATTCTCGTTGCCTCCAACGATCTGCAATCGCTTTATGTGGCCAACAACGTCTGCTCGGCGGTGGAGTACTTCCGCAAGCTGGGTGGTAACGTCGGCGTGGCCGGCCTTGTGATCAACAAGGATGACGGCTCGGGCGAAGCGGCGGCATTTGCCAAGGCAGTAGATATCCCTGTGCTGGCCGCGATTCCGCAGGACGACGACCTGCGCAAGAAATCCGCGAACTACCAGATTGTCGGGACCATGCAGAGCCAGTGGGGCGCGCTGTTTGCCGCCCTGGGCGACGAGGTGGCCGTGGCACCGCCGGTGCGGCCGAACCCGCTGACACAGGACGGTCTGCTAGATTTGTTCGATGCCTCCGAAACCGGCGGCAACGTGACGCTGGAGCCTGCTACAGACGCAGACATGCGCGGCAAGAACGCGATGCCAGTCGAGAGCCTCGAGGTCATTTATGATGCCGTATAAAGACGACATCTTGCGCGAACTTGAGGCGGCGCTGGCACAAGCGGAGCCGGAGAAGATCCGCCGCGTGCTCAGCGATATTGCCCGAGGACAGTTCAGCGAGACCGCGCAAACACGTGCGGGGGGCAATGACGACCGTTCCAATGTCACCGACATGGTTCATACGAAAAAACCGCTTGCAGACAGTGACGGCCCTGACCTGCCGCGCGCGAGGTATTCCTCGTGAGTGAAGAGCTGAAATATGACGGTGCAGACACTGTCGAGGTGAAGACAGGTACTGCGGTCGAAAATCGCGATGTGCCGCTGACCCAAGACGGGCTGAGCTGTGCGTCCGGCTCCGAGATGGAGAAGGCCGCGCGTCTGGCGGGCAACTCCGAGATGCTCGACCAGTTTGCAAAAGATTATCCCACCGGCCCCCATGACCAACCGCAAAGCATGTGCCCCGCCTTCGGCAGTTTGCGCGTGGGCCTGCGGATGAAGCGGGTGGCCACAGTGCTGTCAGGTTCTGCCTGCTGTGTTTACGGTCTCACTTTCGTGAGCCACTTTTACGGCGCGCGCCGTTCTGTCGGCTATGTGCCGTTCAATTCCGAGACGCTGGTTACGGGCAAACTGTTCGAGGACATCCGCGAGGCGGTCCATGATATGGCTGATCCGGATAAGAATGATGCGATTATCGTGACCAACCTGTGCGTGCCGACGGCCTCCGGCGTGCCGCTGCGATTGCTGCCGCGCGAGATCAATGGTGTGCGGATCATCGGTATCGACGTGCCCGGATTTGGCATCCCGACCCACGCCGAGGCCAAGGATGTGCTGGCCGGTGCGATGTTGAAATACGCCCGCGAAGAGATCAAGGCAGGCCCCGTGCCGATGCCGGCGAGTGGTAAATCCGATCGCCCGACAGTGAGCCTTTTGGGTGAAATGTTTCCGGCTGACCCGATGATGATCGGCCAGATGTTGGCGCCGCTGGGTCTTGCCGCCGGTCCCGTTGTGCCCTGCCGTGAATGGCGCGAGCTTTATGGCGCACTCGATTGCGGTGCGGTGGCGGCGATCCATCCGTTCTATACTGCCGCCGTGCGCGAGTTTCAGGCCGCGGGCCGTCCGGTTCTGGGCTCAGCGCCCGTGGGTCTTGATGGTACGGCAAGCTGGCTGAAGGGCATTGGCGAGATTTTTGGCTTGTCCGCCGAAAAGGTGGCGCAGGCGCAAAACATGTTCCTGCCCGCTATCAAGGGCGCTCTTGCCGCGACCCCCATCAAGGGCACGATCACGCTGTCTGGCTATGAAGGCTCCGAGCTGTTGGTGGCGCGTTTGCTGATCGAGAGCGGGGCCAATGTGCCCTATGTCGGGACGGCTTGTGCCAAATCTGAATGGTCCGCAGCCGATGCGGCATGGCTGGAAGCGCGCGGCGTGAAGGTTAAGTTCCGAGCGTCTCTGGAAGATGATTGCGCGGCGATGGAAGCTGTGCAGCCCGATCTGGCGATCGGCACAACGCCCGTTGTCCAGAAGGGCAAGGAGCTGGGCATCCCGTCCTTGTACTTTACCAACCTCATCTCTGCGCGCCCCCTGATGGGTGTGGCTGGCGCCGGATCGTTGCAGGAAGTGGTCAATGCGGCCATGGGCAACAAGGACCGCATGGGCAAGATGAAAGCGTTTTTCGAGGGCGTGGGCACTGGCGATACTGCTGGTGTCTGGGAGGGGTCTCCGAACCTCAAGCCCGAGTTCCGGGCGCTGAACGCCAAGAAGCTCGAGCGCGCCGCGAAGGCCGCGAAAGCGGAGCAGATGATTTGATGCGTATTTATTCTCATAAATGCGCTGAGCGCGTGGCAAGCCTCAGACATGGGGGCCAGCCCCCATACCCCCGGAGTATTTCCGGCCAAATGACATATGCGGGGGGTGTATCATGCTAGTGCAGGATCATGATCGCGCGGGCGGATATTGGGGAGCTGTCTATGCCTTCTGTGCCGTCAAGGGATTGCAATGTGTGATCGACGGGCCTGTGGGCTGTGAAAACCTGCCGGTGACGTCTGTCCTGCATTACACCGATGCGCTGCCGCCGCATGAGTTGCCGATTGTGGTGACCGGTCTGGGCGAGGGCGAGATGGGATCGGGGACCGAGGAAGCGATGAAACGCGCCTGGGGTGTGCTGGATCCGGCGCTGCCTGCGGTTGTTGTGACGGGCTCCATCGCCGAGATGATCGGCGGAGGTGTGACGCCTGCGGGGACCAACATCCAGCGGTTTCTGCCGCGCACGATTGATGAGGACCAGTGGGAAGCCGCAGACCGCGCGATGACCTGGATCTTTACCGAGTTTGGCATGACCAAGGGCCGTATGCCCAAGGAAGTGAAACGCGAGGAGGGGTCGGCGCCGCGCGTCAACATCCTCGGGCCGATGTATGGCACCTTCAACATGCCCTCGGATCTGGCCGAGATCCGGCGTCTGGTCGAGGGGATTGGGGCCGAGGTCAACATGGTGATGCCCTTGGGTGCACATGTGGGCGAGATGCGCAATCTGGTGAATTCGGATGTGAACATCTGCATGTACCGCGAGTTTGGCCGGGGTCTGTGCGAAGTGTTGGCCAAGCCGTACCTTCAGGCGCCTGTCGGAATTGACAGCACCACAAAATTCCTGCGCAAGCTGGGCGAGATGCTGGGGCTGGACCCCGAGCCGTTTATCGAGCGCGAAAAACACTCGACCATCAAGCCGGTCTGGGATCTGTGGCGCTCTGTCACGCAGGATTTCTTTGCCACGGCGTCCTTCGGGATCGTGGCGAACGAAACCTATGCGCGCGGTATCCGGAATTTCCTTGAGGAAGATCTGGGGCTGCCCTGCGCCTTTGCCGTTGCACGTACACGCGGCAAGAAGACCAACAACGACGAAGTGCGTAGCCTGATCCATACCAAGCGGCCGCTGATCGTGATGGGGAGCATCAACGAAAAGATGTACCTCGCCGAGATGAAATCGGGCTTTGGTCCGGCACCTACGTTTATTCCCGCCAGCTTTCCGGGCGCCGCGATCCGCCGCGCCACGGGCACGCCCTTCATGGGCTATGCTGGTGCCACCTATTTGTTGCAAGAGGTCTGCAATGGCCTGTTTGATGCGCTGTTCCACATCCTGCCCCTGGGCAGTGAGATGGACGCGACGCCTGCAACACCCACTCCTTTGCGCCGTGACTTCCCTTGGGATGCCGACGCTCAGGCCCGCCTCGATGAAATCGTGGCGACACATCCGATCCTGACCCGCATCTCTGCGGCCAAAACCCTGCGTGACGAAGCTGAAAAGCGCGCGCTGGACAGCGGCGCGGAGCGGGTGGTTCTGGAAACGGTGATTGGTCTTCAACCCAGTTCGGGAGGAACGAAATGACTGATTTTACCAATGATACAAGCATGCCGCGCAAGCGCAGTAGCACCGCCAGCCAGCGGGAATACTACGTGTATTTCGCGATCATTTTTGTGGCCACACTGCCGCTGGCGATTCTGACATGGACGCTGACAGCAGTACGGCAACTGGCCCTGCCATCGCGCGGGCCTGTGAAAGCTGCGTGGAGCCAGGCGCAGATTATCACACCCCGGATCTTCTCCGCGTAAGCGGCGCGGACCGGACCAGAGTTTTTGCTTCTGAGGGACCAGGGCATTCAGATATTCGTCATTCCCCCCAAGGGATTGGTGGATTGAAGCAGGGGGCGAGCCCCTGTTGTGACCCGGCCGCGGGGGATGCGCGGCGTCGGACCTAATTTTTCTAGGAGAAAAAACATGGCTGATAAAAATGACCTGTCCTTCACAGGTTTGACAGACGAGCAAGCGCAGGAATTGCACTCGGTCTACATGAGCGGCTTCATGATCTTCACGATCGTGGCATGCGTCGCCCACCTGTTGACCTATTTCAAACTGCCTTGGTTCGCCTGGTAAACGGAAGGAATATCTAACATGGCACAGTTTTACAAAATCTGGCTGATCTTTGACCCCCGTCGCGTTTTCGTGGCGCAGGGCGTGTTCCTCTTCTTGCTGGCGGCGATGATTCACCTCGTCCTGCTCAGCAATCCAGAGACCAACTGGTTCAACCGCGCCTTCGGTGCGGCAGAAGCCGGCGAATAAGCTCAGTAGCACGAACACGCTGTGGGCGGCGCGGCAGATGCTCTGCCGCCCACGGCAACCCTGGTCAATGATTAGCGCGCAGGTCTGCCCCCCGGTTGGGTAGGGGCGCATAAGGAGACGGAAGATGGCACAGCTCAGCTTCGAAAGAAAATACCGTGTCCGAGGTGGGACACTGGTGGGCGGAGACCTGTTCGACTTCTGGGTGGGCCCTTTTTATGTCGGCTTTTTCGGCGTCACGACATTTTTCTTTGCTGCACTCGGAACAATTATGATTTTCTACGGCGCCTCGTTGGGCGACACGTGGAACCCCTGGCTGATCTCGATTGATCCGCCATCGCTGGAGGTGGGCCTTGGGGTTGCACCGCTGGCAGAAGGCGGATTGTGGCAGGTGATCACAATCTGCGCGACCTTTGCATTCTGCTCATGGGCGCTGCGGGAGGTCGAGATTTGCCGCAAGCTGGGGATGGGCTATCACGTGCCCGTCGCATTCGGCGTGGCGATCCTGGCCTATGTGACGCTGGTGATCATTCGTCCGCTGTTGATGGGCGCATGGGGTCACGGCTTTCCCTACGGGATATTCAGCCACCTCGATTGGGTGAATAACGTGGGCTATTCCTATGGCAACTTCCACTACAACCCGGCGCATATGGTCGCGATCACGTTCTTCTTTACAACGTGTCTGGCGCTGGCGCTGCACGGCAGCCTCGTTCTGTCCGCGGTCAACCCCGGCAAGGGCAAGACCATCGCGACACCGGATCACGAAGATACCTATTTCCGCGATCTGATCGGCTATTCGGTAGGGCCGCTCGGTATCCACCGTCTGGGTCTGCTACTGGCGCTGAATGCCGGTTTGTGGAGCGCGATCTGTATCGTCATCTCGGGCACCATCTGGTTCGACCAGTGGAGCGCATGGTGGGACTGGTATGCACTGTTGCCCTGGTGGGCGGATCTTTAAGGAGGACATGAGACATGGCTGAATATCAAAACATCTTCACCCAGGTTCAGGTCCAGGGACCGCCTGAAATGGGCATCGACCCGCAAGGCATGCTGGCCCGGGAACGCACGACAGGAACGTCGTTCAGCTCGCTGGCCGGTCTGTTTGGCAACGCACAGCTGGGCCCGATCTACTTGGGCACCTTCGGTGTGGTGTCACTGGCGACAGGTTTTATCTGGTTCTTCATCGTCGGCATGAACTTCTGGTGGCAGGTTGACTACTCTCCTGCGCTGTTCATGCGCGAGCTGTTCTGGATGGCGCTTGAGCCGCCTTCGTCAGACTACGGGCTGGGCTTTGCGCCACTGGATGAGGGCGGATGGTGGCTGATTGCCAGCTTCTTCCTGCTGATCTCTGTGATCAGCTGGTGGATCCGCACCTACCTGCGCGCCGAAGAGCTGGGCATGGGCAAACATGTTGCATGGGCCTTTGCCTCTGCGATTTGGCTGTTTCTTGTGCTGGGCCTGTTCCGTCCCATCCTGATGGGATCATGGTCCGAGGCTGTGCCTTACGGCATCTTCCCGCACCTTGACTGGACAAACCTCTTTTCGCTGACCTACGGCAACCTCTTCTACAACCCGTTCCATGCGCTTAGCATTGTGTTCCTTTACGGTTCCGCCCTGTTGTTCGCCATGCACGGCGCCACGATCCTCGCCGTCAGCCGTTACGGCGGCGAGCGCGAGATCGAACAGATCGTGGACCGCGGGACAGCCTCTGAACGTGCCGCACTTTTCTGGCGCTGGACCATGGGCTTCAACGCGACGATGGAAGGGATTCACCGCTGGGCCTGGTGGTTCGCAGTTCTCACCACTCTGACGGGTGGTATCGGGATCCTGCTGACCGGCACGGTTGTCGACAACTGGTTCATCTGGGCCCAAGACCACGGCTACGCGCCGCTTGATTAAGGAGATCGAGACATGAGTGACAATCACGATTATCTGGGTACGGCCAATGACACGACCTTCCGTCTGCGCGCCGATGTCCTGGCGCTGATGCTGAAGGGGGCGGGTTATGCCGCAATCTTCTGCCTCGCCGTTGGCATCTTTCTTGCCGCGACAATCTGGATCGGGAAGCTGCTGCCGGCCGAATCCAAGGAAGCGCCGGATCCAACACCGCTGTCCTATGTGCTGCCTGCGGAAGCATCCGCGCACGCATAAACGATTTGAGGTCGGGCGCCGCTGGCGTGCGCCCCGCCTCTCCCGAGTTCAGACGCTCTGTCCCTAGGGTGTTCTGAAACTGTCGGGGGCCTCGACCCCACGACGCCTCCTGTTGGCTACGGGAGACAGAGGGTGACCGCTTCGCGTGTGTTACTCTCTGTTCCCCGGCCAACAGGAACCCCAGCCACCCCGTTCGAGAGCCAACATGTCGAGAAAGGAGACTGCCGTGCGCCGTCCCACCCCGCATCTGGACCGTGTGTCCGCTCCCTCAGATCTCAGATCCCTTACCAATACGGAACTGGCGCATCTCGCGACCGAATTGCGCAACGAGGTAATCTCCTCTGTGGCCACCACGGGCGGCCATCTGGGATCAAGCCTTGGCGTGGTCGAGTTGACGGTGGCGCTGCATGCGGTGTTTGACACCCCAAGGGACAAGTTGATTTGGGACGTGGGCCACCAGTGCTATCCGCACAAGGTTCTCACCGGACGCCGCGACCGGATGCACACGCTGCGTCAGGAAGGCGGGCTGTCGGGCTTTACAAAACGCTCCGAGAGCGAATTTGATCCCTTCGGTGCGGCCCATTCCTCCACCTCCATCTCTGCCGCCTTGGGCTTTACCGTGGCGCGGGATATGGGCGAGCCTACGGGTGATGCGATTGCCGTCATTGGCGATGGCTCCATCGGGGCCGGCATGGCCTATGAGGCGATGAACAACGCCGGCGCCATGGGCAAGCGGATGTTTGTCATCCTGAATGACAACGAGATGAGCATTGCCCCACCCGTGGGTGCGATGTCCAAATATCTCTCCGGCCTCTACGCCTCGCCGTTGGGCGGGCTAAAGGAAGTGGCAGACGGGTTCGAGGCGGCCTTGCCCGGCCCGCTGCGCGAACACGCCCGCCGCGCGCGCCAGATGGTTACGGGTGCGGTGGCCGAGCAAAGCACATTGTTCGAGAGTCTCGGCTTTCAGTACATCGGCCCGATCAACGGCCATGACATGGACCAGCTGTTGAGCGTCTTGCGCGCGGCGCGGATCCGGGCCACCGGCCCTGTTTTGATCCATTGCTGCACGGTGAAGGGAAAGGGCTATGCCCCCGCCGAAGCTGCCAGCGATGCCTATCACGGGGTGGGCAAGTTTGACCCGGCCACCGGCGTGCAGGCGAAATCGAAACCCAACGCACCGTCTTATACGGCTGTCTTCGGCAACGCTCTGAGCGACGAGGCAACGCGGGATTCCAAGATCATTGCCATCACTGCGGCGATGCCGGGGGGGACGGGCCTTGATCTGTTCGCCAAAACCCATCCCAATCGCATGTTCGATGTTGGCATCGCCGAGCAGCACGGGGTCACCTTTGCTGCCGGTCTTGCGGCGGGGGGGCTGAAACCCTTTGTCGCGATCTATTCGAGCTTTCTTCAACGCGGCTATGACCAGATCGTGCATGATGTGGCGCTGCAAAACCTGCCCGTGCGTTTCGCGATTGACCGTGCGGGGCTCGTGGGGGCCGACGGGGCCACCCATGCCGGCGCGTTTGACGTAGGCTATCTGGCAGCACTGCCGAACATGGTTGTCATGGCCGCCTCGGACGAGGCGGAGCTGGTGCATATGGTCGCCACCGCTGCTGCCTATGATGCCGGCCCCATCGCGTTCCGGTATCCGCGCGGGGAGGGAGAGGGCGTGAGCCTGCCGGAACGTGGCGTGCCGCTCGAGATCGGCAAAGGTATCGTGGTGCGCGAAGGCTTTGACGTGGCGATCCTGTCCTTTGGCGCCCACCTGGGCGAGAGCAAGCGCGCCGCCGATCTGATCGAAGCGCAGGGGCTGACGGTGACCATCGCGGACGCGCGCTTTGCCAAGCCGCTCGACCATGCGCTGATCGCCAAGCTCGCGCGGACCCACCGCGTGCTGATCACGATAGAGCAGGGCGCGCAGGGCGGTTTCGGCGCGATGGTGCTGCACTATCTGGCGAATGAGGGCTGGCTGGACGGGTCTTTGGCCGTGCGCACGATCACTTTGCCGGACCGCTTCATTGATCAGGCTGCGCCCGATGCGATGTACGCCGATGCAGGCATGACAGCGGGCGATATTGCCGCGATGGCTTTGCAGGCGGCGAAGGTCGAGCGGGTCAAGGCGACCTGAAGGGCGCGTTCCAGATAGACAAAAGCCGCCGCAGGGATGAAACGCTGCGGCGGCTTTTGTCTGTCTATCACCTCAGGTTTACGTGCCGAAAATCAGGGCGCTGTGCTGCTCCATGTATATGCGCAGCCAGGGGGTGAAGACTTCGGGCGTGGCGGCGATGTCCATGCGCAGGGCGTTAAGGCTGACCCAGCGGGTTTCCATCACCTCTTCGGGGTTGGCATGCACGGGCAGACCGGCGTCGGTCTGCACCACGAAAACTTCGACCAGCTCATGTTCGATCAACCCGCCGCCGACATCGGCGCGGTATTCCACCTGACCGCGGTGCACGACCTGCACACCGGTGATGCCCAACTCTTCTTCCAGACGGCGCAGGGCGCAGATGTCATCCGCCTCGTCCCATTCGGGATGCGTGCAGCAGGTGTTCGCCCACAGCCCCGGCGTGTGGTATTTTCCCAGCGCGCGGCGCTGGATCAGCAACTGCTCGCCTGCCATGACAAAGACCGACACGGCCTTGTGGCGCAGCCCGCGCAGATGCGCGTCCAGCTTTTCGACAGGCTGTAGCACGCCGTCGACCCACGCTGGGATCATGATTGCGGTCATTGTCTCTCCGTCACGCATTGGTTCAGACCCTTGTCTCCGACACGGAACTCATATCCGCGTCTCCGACACGAGACCGGTCAGATGCGCGAGGTTCTTAACCCCGATCTTGAGGTGTGCCAAGGGCCGCGCCTTGACCAGCTTCTTATTCATGTAGGCTTCGAAGGTCAGCTTTTGAACGTCCACATCATGGCAGAGCGAGACGAAACGCTCGCGGCGCATGTCGGACTGGTAGTAGGCGTTTTGCATCGCACCCAGCACGCGGAAGACCTGACCGTGCTCGCCCATGAACATCTTGCGGCTGAGTTTGAGATCAGCGGCAAGGCCCGTGCGCAGGCGCCGCGCGGTGGCAAGGGCTGCCGAGGTACCGCAAGCCATCGCGTAGTAGATGCCCTCGCCCGAGGAGGGGGCGACCACGCCCGCCGCGTCGCCTGCCAGCAGCACGTCTTTGCCATTGTCCCAGCGGTCCAGCGGCTTGAGCGGAATCGGCGCGCCCTCGCGGCGGATGGTCTTGCAATCGGTTAGCCCGGCAGCGGCGCGCAGATCGGCGGTGGCTTTTTTCAGGTCCACACCGTCGATGCAGGTGCCCATGCCGACGCTGGCGGATTTGCCGTGCGGAAAGACCCAGCCATAAAAGTCCGGGCTGATCTTGCCGTCATAGATCACGTCGCAGCGTTTGGGGTTGTAGTGCTCCGTCGTCTCGGTCGGGGCCTCGATGATTTCGTGATACGCGATCACATAAGGGATCCTGTCACCGCCGGGCACTTCGGCCTTTGCCACGTTCGAGCGTGCGCCATCGGCACCAATCACCATTCGGCAGGTCATCGCGCGGGTCTCGCCGCTGTCCTTGTGGCGGTAGTGCACATGGGTGCCACCCGCGTCACGGGTGATCTTGGTGTAGGTGCCGGTGACCCGCTCCGCGCCCGCCTCGGCAGCACGCACGCGCAGGAATTCGTCGAAATGCTCACGGTCCACCATGCCGACATAGCCGTTCTCGATAGGGATATCGACGTGGCGTTGGGTGGGCGAGATCATCCGCGCGGTGCGGATCTTGGCGACGATCTGGCTGTCGGGGATGTCGTAATCCTGGATCATACGGGGCGGTACGGCCCCGCCGCAGGGCTTGATCCGCCCGTCCCGGTCCAGCAGCGCCACGGAATAGCCGCGCCCCGCCAGATCGGCGGCGGCAGTTGCGCCGCAAGGGCCACCGCCCACAACGACGACATCGAATTTAGGATCGGACATTGGCTATTCTCCCGGAACGAGCGCGGGCGATGCCGGCGCAGAGGTGCGGCCCAGAACATGCATCGCCATGAAGGCGGAGGCGATGAACAGGGCAGCTTCGATTGTGAAGACAGCGCCAAAGGCGGCACCGTCCGGTAAACTGAGGCGAAACAGATCCACGGCGGCGGCACCGGCCAGCCCGCCGAAACCGGCGGCGATAGCTTGGGCGGCTCCCCAAAGGCCCATGCGCGTACCTTCGCGGCGCTTCCGCCCATCCGAGGCCAGCGCCATCATCGAGCCGATTGCAGCAACGGCGAACATGCCGTTGAAAAAGCCCAAACCGACGACCAGCGGCGTCAACGGCGCAAAGGCTGCGCCGATGCCGTTGAGCGCGATCAGCCCCAGCACGGCGGCAGAGCCAAGGCACCCCGCGGTGACCCAGACGCGCAAACTGCCGCGCCGCAGACCGGTGGCCATGATCCCGACGGTCAGCATACCCATGAAAACACCACCGTTCTGCGCCCCGCTCAGTTGGGTGGAGGCGCCGGGGCTGAAGCCAAAGACAAGGCCCGCGTAGGGTTCAAGGATCAGCTCCTGCATGAAATAGGCGTTCATCGACAGGAAGACGAAAAGGGTGAAGTTGCGCGCATGCGGTTCAGCCCAGATTTCGCGCAGGTCTTCGAGGAAGGGGGTGGGCGGCTCTTGCGTGGCAACTTTCAGGCCCTGCTCGATCCGGCCAGTGGCGAGAATGGTCAGCAACATTGCGCCGCTGACGACCACCGCGACCACGCTCATCAAACGGGCGGGGGAGTAGGGATCGAGGAAGCTACCCGCGAGGCCTGCCGTCAGGGCGATGCCGAAGATCATCATCAGCCAGGTGATGGTGGCGGCGGCGGCGCGGCGCTCGGGTGCGGTGGTGGTGGCCAGCAGCGCCAGCAGCGATGTGCCGGAGGCCCCGACACCAAGGCCGATCGCGGCATAGGCGATGAGGGACAGCCCAAGCGCCAGCGCAGGGGTGGACGCGAAGAGCGTCACTGCAAAGGCAGCCGAGAGCGCACCAAGCGCCAACACGGCCATGCCGCCGATGATCCAGCGCGTGCGGTTGCCCCCCTTGTCCGAGATGAAGCCCCAGCGCGGGCGGGTCAGCTGGATGCCGTAGTGCAGACCCACCAGCGCCCCCGGCAGAACCGCGGGCAGGGCGAATTCCACCACCATCAGGCGGTTCAGCGTCGATGTGGTCAGGACGACGATGGCACCAAGGGCCATCTGCACAAGGCCAAGCCGCATGATCTGAAGCCAGTTCAACTGCATCTCAAAGCCCTCTCACCGCAAAGGCGGCAATCATCATGCCGGTGATATAGAGAAGAATGCCCACGCCCTGATACCAGGGTGTTTTCGCTTCGGGATCACGCAACAGCACGCGCATGGCGGCCATCTGTCCGGCCAAAAGCACCGCAATTGCCAGCGCATGCAGGGGCTTGTCCCACCAGAACAGTAAGGCAATCACGCCCGCCTGAGGGATTGCCATGACCACACACGCCACACGCGCCGCGCGCGCAGGCCCCAGCGTGACCGGAAGCGAGCGCAGGCCCATTTGCCGGTCGCCCTCGATGGCTTTGAAATCATTTAGCGTCATGATCCCGTGCGCGCCGAGGCCATAGAGCAAGGCGATCACCAGCACAGCACCAGAAGGGGCACCCCCCGCCAGAACGGCGGCACCTGTTACCCAAGGCAAAGTTTCATAGGCCAGCCCGCACAGGCCCGGCCCCCAGATGCCTGAACGTTTGGCCCGCACAGGCTCGGCTGAATATGCCCAGGCCGCGGCAATAGCCAGCAGGGTCGCGCCAAAGCCCCAAGGGCCAAGCCGGTATCCGATAAATATGGCGAGGACGGTCATTGCCAGCGCAATCCAAAGCCCCCAGCGCCCCGGTATCCGGCCAGAAGGGATCGGGCGGTCCGGCTCGTTGATGGCGTCAACATGACGGTCGCACCAGTCATTGGCCGCCTGCGACATGCCGCAGACGATGGGACCGGCCAGCACGACGCCTAGAAACACCAGCGGCCATTGACCCGCAGGCGAAACCCCCGAGGAGACTGCACCACACAAATAGGCCCACATTGGCGGAAACCAGGTGATGGGCTTGATAAGCTGCAATGCGGCTGAAGGCGCCGGCAGGCGGCGCGCGGGGGGTGAGATGGCTATGCTCATAATGTCAGAATAGTCTGACACCCGTGAGTCGGGCAAGTGTAAACTTTGATTTACACTTGCCCGAATGCGTCTTGCCGCCTGTGGCAAAGCTGTCCCTTGGCCTTCCTCAAAAACTATGTAAAGTTTTGATTGCCAGACCTTTACGTTGCGCACGTACGGCCTAGGTTAAGCGTTAATGTTTAGGAGGACTACCATGAAACTACTCGCAGCTACAGCACTGGGTATGGCAATGCTCAGCACGCCCGTTTTCGCGGACGGCCATGCAACAGGCAATGCCGAAGCCGGTAAAAAAGTATTCAACAAGTGCAAGGCATGCCACATGATTCAGGATGCCGAAGGCACTGACATCGTAAAAGGCGGCCGCACAGGCCCGAACCTTTATGGCCTCTACACACGCGTGGCCGGCTCCACAGACTTCAAATACGGCGATTCCATCGTTCAGGCGGGTGAAGCCGGTCTGGCATGGGACGAAGCGAATTTAGTCAGCTACGTCGCGGACCCCAAGAAATTCCTCGCAGAGTACAACGATGACAAGCGCGCGAAGTCGAAAATGTCATTCAAACTGACAAACGCGGGCGATGCGGCCGATGTATGGGCCTATCTCGTGTCCGTTGGTCCAGAGGTCAAAGCTGACGGCAGCTAAGCCACTAAACGATCTGCAACGAAAACGGCGGTCTCAAAGAGCCGCCGTTTTTTTATGCCGAGCACAAAAGCATAGAGCGCGATGACTAACCGAATTGCGAGCGCTGTCTGGACTGCTCCCAGACGGCGCGGGCTTGCATCAGGGCATCATCAACGCCCTCGGGGATAATATCGATCCCCAGCGCGTGCACATTGTCATAGTCATTCTCAAGGATGGCCCCGCTGACCATGATCGCGGCCTCGGGTACGCTGATGCGAAGCGCGATCACAAGCTGTGCAAGCGGCACCAGTGCGTGCTCTCCTCCCGCGGACAGGCCGATCAACGGTGTTCTGGCGACGGTCGCGTATTGCACAACCTCGTCATGTTCCAATCCGCGTTTGAGCGATATGTCCCAACCTTCCTTCCGGAACAGGTCAGCGACCATCGACACCCCGAGCATGTGATTCTCTCCAGGAACGGCGGTGAAAAAGGCTGACGGCTGGCTGCGCGTCGCAACAGCAGGGATGAACAAAGGCTTTAGCCCGCGCATGATCGCGTAAATATGTCCGGTGGCCACTGTGACATCGGTAAACGTTATCTTGTCCTCTTCCCACCATTTGCCCAGTTTCTTTGCGGCCTCTGCCAGATAGGCAAGGTAAACCGTCTCGACCGATGCCCCCTGCGCCCGGATACGCTGCACAAACGCTATGCCTGCTTCGGGATCCGGCTCCATGAGAGCCTCGGTAAGCTCGTCGAGCTTTGCATCGGTGGGAAAGGCAATAGAGCCCGAAAGCACGGCGGGGTGATCCGAAAGACGCCGGATCACTTCCCGCGCGAGGGATGCAAAAGCATCCTCAGGCAATTTATCTTTGAGCGTCCCTATCTCGATAATGGCCTTCTTGTAGAGACCATCATGAAACAAGGACTGACCGTGCTCACGATCTGTCATTATGTCCCCCTTGTACGGCATGGCTAATACAGTATCTGAAAGATAGCTTGTGTACTGCAGTATTCAAACTTTTTTATTTCAACCGCAGATGAAGGCGGTGAAAGTGCGGCAACCACGCGATATTTGAACCGCTGATGTGGTCGAGGCCAGAGCGGGGACATTTGCGGATCCCCGTCGGCGACACATTCGGAATGGAGCAGCATGCTGATATGAACATGGTCTTTCGGTCATCCACCTCTTGGCATTAAAGTTTCAGGGGTGTTACTGTCGAGCGCCAGAAATTATCGCACTGACCTTAGTGAACGATGTCAGTTCCATTCTGATTTCATCGGTTAGTTTGGGGAGGGTACTTCATCTCTGGCCCAACTAAATCAGTTCATCTCTGAAGGCTTCAGCGGGGGTTGGGTAGCCTAGGGTCAGGACCCATTAAACGGCTTGATGCTGAGTTGTTGTCATGATTCACGATCCCCAATGATTTGGGGGACAGATGAGTAATCTCTATTGGCTGACAGAAGCGCAAATGGTGCG
>JAQXCD010000064.1 GCA_029252045.1 Sulfitobacter sp. | reverse complement strand
TGGCGGACAGACAGGGATTCGAACCCTGGAGACGGTCTCCCGCCTACACACTTTCCAGGCGTGCGCCTTCGACCACTCGGCCACCTGTCCGTTGGGGGTCTTTAGCAAGGGAGTGCGCGGGTGTGCAAGGGCGAAATGCTGCTAAAGGCCGGCAAAATCTCAACTGTCGAGGTGCAGGTATATCCGGCGGTTCATCCGGCCCTTTTTTTCGATCTTTCCAAGGCGCAATGCGCCTATCTCGCCGGTGCGGGCAACGTGGGTGCCGCCGCAGGGTTGAAGATCAATCCAGTCGGTGTCTTCCCCGATGCGGATCAGCCGGATGTCGCCACTGCCGCGGGGCGGCTTGACGGCCATTGTCTTGACCAATTCAGGGGCGGCATCCAGTTCAGCTGGGGTGATCCAGCCATCGCTGACCCGCGCATCCGCTTCGACAAATCCGTTGAGCGCATCTTCCAGCGCCTCACGGTCATCAGGCGCGTCGGGCATGTCAAAATCCAGCCGCCCGTGGGTGGCCGAGATGGAGCCCCCTGTCACGCCGAAAGGCACAGCAACCGACAGCAGATGAAGGGCTGTATGAACGCGCATATGTTTGTGGCGGCGGTCCCAATCCAGATGCTGCATAACCTGCGCGCCGACCGGTGGCAGGGGCAAAGGCTCGGACGGGACAAGTGCTATTATATCGCCCTCGCCTTTCACCGCTGTGGCAATCGCCAGACGCTGGCCCTGCCATTCCAGAACACCACTGTCACCGGGTTGCCCCCCGCCTGTGGGGTAGAACACGGTTGCATCCAGTACCACCCCCCCTTCGGCGGTATGGGCGACAACGGTCGCCTGTGCATCGCGCATATAGGGATCCTCGCGAAACAGCATTTTGGTCATGTCTGATCCCCGTCGTCTGTGGTGATAGTTTTAGTGGGCCCCTTGGGCTTGGGCACAGGCTTTTTGCGGGCAGGTTTGGCAGCAGCGGCGACAAGCGCCTCGGGATTGCGTAGCCAGACGTCCTGCTGGGCAAAGGGTATCTCGATCCCCTCTTCGGCAAAACGTTTTGCAATCGCGTGGTTCACATCGTTTTTCACGATATTCAGCCAGGTCACATCGCGCAGGAATATCCGGATTTCAAAATCCATCGACGAGGCGCCAAAATTTAGGAACAAGACCTGCACGCCCGGATTGGCCAAGGCCATCGGTTGCGCATTTGCAATCTCGTACAGGATTTCCTCGACATTTTTTGTATCTGTACCGTAAGCAACGCCCACAGGGATGATAACACGGCCCAGCGTATTACCGCGCGTGTAGTTTATGACCGTCCCGCTGACCAGATCAGCGTTGGGCACAATCACGTCCGTTTTGTCGAATGTCTCGATCCGGGTTGAACGGACCGAGATGTCGCGGACAAAGCCCATTTGGCCTCCGGACACCTCGATCCAGTCACCTTCGGAAATAGGCCGTTCAATCAACAGGATGATACCGGACACAAAGTTGGAAACGATGTTTTGCAGACCAAAACCAATCCCGACAGACAGCGCCCCCGCAACAATGGCAAGGCTGCTCAGGTCAATGCCCGCGCCAGTGATGGCAGCAAGAGCCGCAAGAAAAATACCGACATAGCCCAGCCCCGAGACAATCGCGTTCTGCCCCCCTTTGTCGATCTTGGTTTTCGGCAGCACGTTGGTTTTGAGCGCGCCTTGCACCAGACGTGTCGCGACATAACCCAAAATGAAAATAAGCGCGAAGGTCAGAAAATCGGTCGGAGATATTTGTGAGTTACCGATGGAAAACCCACGCTTGAAAGCTGTCCAGATCTCGGTCAGATCCGCAACGCGCGCGCCCCATGCAAGGGCAAGCACCGGCAAGGCCAGCAACAACAGCAGAACACCGAAAAAGATCGGAACAAGGGACTCGCGCGCCTCTTTTCCCTGCCCGGTAAAAGCACCGTAGACCTCTGCGCTAAAGCGCTGCAATGCCAATACCAGCCCCAGAATGACCATGGTCAGAAATGTCGGAGGCAACATGGACGCAGATGCGTTAAAATAACCCGCTGCATGCAACAGCGGTGCAACAACAGCGACCAGCATGGACAAACCGCCCAAGCCGCGCACCAGACGTGCAAGCGAGCTGGAGCGGGTTATTTCCTCTTCTTCCTCGACTGGGTCAGTGGCCCCGAAGTGCCGCAGCAACCTGCCTAAACGGTAAAGCCCCAGCGACATAAGGATCGTAAAGGGAAAGGCTATTACAGCCCTTGCCAGTTCTGATGCTTCGTCCAGCTCAAGTATATGCAGCAAAAGAAAATTGATACTCAGCACAAGCGTCATACCGCTGACTAAAAAGCGCGCATCGGCGCGGTCTTTCTGGCTGAGCAGCAACAACGCCTCGCCATCATCGCGCGAAAAGACCTGCTCTGCCACCCAGCGGTACCCGAGCATGAGCCCACCCAGCAATGGTACAAGCATCGCGATCTCGTTGCCACGCTCTCCCAGGTAGTCCGTCAGGACGGCGGCAGTCGAAAACAGCACCAGCCCAACAAAGGGGAAAACAATCCGCAGCAGTGAAAAGACAAACCGCCACACACCCAGACTGCGCACTTCGGAGCGGCTAAACCGGCCCACAATCATTTTGGACCAACGGCGGCCACGGAACACCAGTACCAAGGCCGCGATGCCGGCAAACAGGATGATGGGTAGGTTTTCAATAAATTTGGTGTGGCGTGACACGCTCTGGTCTGCGGCCACATCCAGCCACAGTTTGGAAAGCGCACTGCGCAAGGCTTCTATTGCGACCGGCCAATGCGCCGGGTTTAGGGGGGTGGCGACCGTTTCGGCCAGCTTTTCCGCCTGTTTGGCGCGCAAAATTGTATCAATCTCGCCCACCAGCCCATCGGCACGGGCATAGGCGCTTTCGGCAACCTGCACCGGCGTGGTCAAGGTTGCCAGTTGCGCTTCCAGCTCTTTACGCTTGTCTGATACCTCTGCTGCTTCGGGCAGCCCATCGCCATCCGGTGGCGCAGCCCCCAGCAAGGCAAGCTGGTCGCGCAGGCTGGCTATGCGGGTCGCGTTGGCGCCACGCGCAGTGTTAAACTGCTCGCGGTAGCCCACAAGCGAGGATCGGAGCGTGTCCAGCTCTTCCGCCTGCGTGTCGCTAGCATCGACCGCAGCCTCCGCCTTTTCGGCAATATCGGTCCACTGGCGCATGTCGATACCAGGCAAGTCTTGCGCCAGTACCGCCGTTGCACAGAGCACCAACAGGCTACCTACGGCTAGGAGCCGCGAGATGCCCTCCTTGATATGCCCTATCATAAGTCCTCGAACACCGCCGGTAGGTCTGCCGCTTCGCGGTCCAGCCATGCGGGATACGGCAGGCCTTTTTCATGCAGGAACGCAGGGTTGAACAGCTTGGACTGATAGCGCGTGCCATAGTCGCACAGGATCGTCACAATTGTATGACCGGGGCCCATTTCACGCGCCATGCGCTTGGCACCTGCAATATTCACACCGGAAGACGCACCAAGGCACAGTCCCTCGTGCGCCAGCATATCAAACACAACCGGCAGCGCCTCGGCGTCGGGGATATTATAGGCGAAATCTGGCGTGAACCCTTCAAGGTTTCGCGTGATGCGGACCTGCCCGATGCCTTCGGCAATGCTGCCGCCCTCCATCGCCAATTCACCCTTGGTATAATAGCTGAACAGGGCTGCGCCGTCAGGGTCTGCAATTCCGATTTTCACGCCTTTGGGCTGCAATGCCATCGCCGTCCCCGCCAGCGTACCGCCAGAACCTACAGCGCAGATAAAGCCATCCACCTTGCCGTCGGTTTGTGCCCAGATTTCGGGGCCTGTGGTTTCGATATGGGACTGGCGGTTGGCCACGTTATCAAACTGGTTGGCCCAGATCACACCCTCGTTGCTGGTGCGCGCAAGGGCATTCGCCAAACGCTCGGAATAGCGGATAAAGTTGTTGGGGTTGCGGTAGGGTGCTGCCGGCACCTGCACCAACTCGGCCCCCGCAAGGCGCAACATCTGCTTTTTCTCTTCGGATTGGGTTTCCGGAATAACGATGACGGATTTGAACCCCATCGAGGCACCGACAAGCGCCAGACCAATGCCCGTGTTGCCCGCAGTCCCTTCGACAATTGTACCGCCCGGTTTCAGATCACCGCGCGCAATTGCGTCGCGGATGATGAACAACGCCGCACGGTCCTTGACCGACTGGCCCGGGTTCATGAATTCGGCCTTGCCGTAAATCTCGCAGCCGGTTTCTGCGCTGGCACGGCGCAGTTTGATGAGGGGCGTATTGCCCACAGCTTGTTCTAGATCGCGCGCTACATGCATCGGGGCACCTCAATTATTTATCCCCTACATCTACCCCCGCGAATTCAAGACCTCAACCTGCTTCGATGGTGTGCCAGCCAGTATGCCAGCAAGGCCAAAGGCGTATTGGCAATAGCTTGCCGTTCGGCCATGGCGATAAAATCATCAAACGATGTCAAGCGCGAACGGATGTTCTCGACCTCGCTCGCCAGCCCGCCAATAATCGCAGCGCCATCCGGCAAATCGGTCAACCCGACGAAAATGTGATAATAGCCTGTTGAATCGCCAGGACTTGAATAGCCCTTTGCAACCGGCTCAAGGCTCCGCAACTCCAAAGCAGCCTCTTCGCGCGCTTCGCGTATCGCCGCATGCTCGGCTGTCTCGCCCGGATCAATACGGCCGGCGATCGGTTCCAGATGCCATATCTCTGCATCTCCACGCCCCAAAGGCCCCAACCGCATCTGCTCCACCAACAGCACGCGGTCGCGCACCGGATCATAGGGCAGCACAAGCGCTGCATCCCCAGCTATGAAATAGGACCGTTCCAGCAACGGCGTCATGCTGCCATCGAATTGCTGGTGGCGCAGGCTCACCTCGTCAACGGCGAAGTAGCCGGCATAAGCGCGGGATTTCCGCTCAATTTCGACCTGACCCGCAAAGACTTCCTGCCCCGCAGTCCAGCCCGCCGCCAAGACCTTGGACCATGCGCGCGCCCGGATTTGCGGGAACATCGCGGCGACCTGATCTCGGGTGCGACTGTTCAGGTATCCCATAACTTCGGAGGCCGCATGACACGACATCGCACCCCATTGGGACAACCACCCGTCAAAATCCCACAGATCAACGGCAGTCCAGCGTTCAGGCCCGCAGACGTAGACCTGTGCCATCTGGCCGCCATCCAGCACCACATCAACCAGATCGTAATCAAACCCGCCCTCATAGAAATCCAGCCGTGCGATATCGGAGGCGGTCAAACCACTAACCAGCAACCCCTGCGCGTGACTGCCCTGCTCGGCAAGCAAGGTCGGAAACGGGCCCTCTGCCACGGCGTATGCGGCATAATCGAGCAATGTAGCAGCCGTAGCCGCACCCGAATCCAAACTGCGGCCCAGCACGACTTCCAACAAAGGCGCATGCCGCAAGCTGCCATAAAAGAACAAAGGCTTTACCATGGCCTAGCGCCAGTGCTTTGCAGCAACTTCTGTTAGCAAACCCGCAACCACAGCTCCGACCACTGCAGTTACAATAACAGGAGCAGTAGCGATCTTCACTGCAAACTCTGAGGCAATGAGAAAAATACTGGTAAAGGCCTCAAGCGGCCCGCCATAGCGGTTCTTCATCGCGAGGCTAAACATCGAATAAGAGGAATGAACCGCAAAGCCCCAGAAAAACAAAACCATAACACCCGTCAGGACATTGTTGATGCCGGGCACGGTTCCACGACCCGCGCGGCTGCCCATGGTGACCCATCCCACAAACACGCCCAGCAACGCATTGATGTAGTTGAACGAGCCGAAGTCCGTTCCGTCAGGCATCAGCGGGCGGATCAGCTCGGATAATATCCAGCCGAGTGCAGCAAGCAATATAGCCACGACAAGGCGTGCAGCGGTAGGCATGTCAGACTTCCTTCGGTGTGCGGGGCCAACTCTAGCCCGGTTTGCGCACCGTAATCTGCGTTACATCACAATTTCCACTGTCAAATGTAGCAGCGCAGGAAGTGAGGTAAAAATTCCACATGCGTTTGAACCGCTCGTCAAAGCCCATTTCGGCAATCTGGTCCCATTTTGCGTTGAACGTCTCGTGCCAGCGGCGCAGCGTGATGTCATAGCTTTTGCCAAACTCGATTGATGTCTCAACGGCAAGACCCGCCTTTTCGATCTGCTGGCGCAGGACAGTCGGGCTAGGCAGCATACCGCCCGGAAAAATATACTTCTGAATGAAATCGACGCCGCGTTTGTACACCTTCCAGCGGCGATCAGCCACGGTGATGATCTGGAATGTTGCCGTCTTACCCGGCTTGAGCCGTTCGCGCACCGTCTCGAAGTAGACCGGCCAATACTGCTCACCCACAGCCTCGAACATCTCGATGCTGGCGATGCCGTCATATTGCCCTTTCTCGTCGCGGTAATCCTGTAGCTTGAAGGTGACCTTGTCAGAAAGACCTGCCTTTTCAATGCGGTCAACGGCGTACTTAAACTGTTCCTCACTGATTGTCAGGCAGGTCACCTGCAATCCCCGCTCTGCTGCGGCATATTCGGCAAAGCCGCCCCAGCCACAGCCGATCTCCAGCACGTGATCACCGGCAACCACGCCCATCTCGTCCACCATGGACTTGTATTTCTCGATTTGCGCCGCTTCCATGCTTTGCTGCGGATCGGTGAAAATAGCGCTGGAGTAGCTCATCGTCTTATCCAGCCATAATCCGTAAAAATCATTACCTAAATCATAGTGATACGAGATGTTCTTACGCGCTTGTCCCTTGGAATTACGCTGCAACCAGAAGCGCAACTGCTCAAACATCCGGACCAGTCCCATGCCGGGAAACCCGTCATAGATGTCTTCGTTATCGGCATGAATAAAATCCATAAAGGCTTGCAGATCAGGTGTGCTCCACCAGCCGTCCAGATAGGCGTCGCAAAAACCCAGATCGCCTTCGCGGATCAGACGGGCAAACAGGTCGGCGTTGTGGATGTGCAGCTCGGCCATCGGTCCGGGTTTAGGGCCTTCCGCGCGAAAATGGCGCCCGTCCGGCAGGATAAAGTCAATCCGGCCATGGCGCAACGACGAGGCCATTCCCATGACACGCGCAAAATAGCGGGGCAAATCCTTCTGGCCGTCAGCACTTGTCAAAATCATGTTGGGGGTCCATTTGTCTACGTCGATGTTGGCATGAGGTGGATGAAGAAGCATTCAGAACCCTCTGTTTTCATAAGTATTCAGCGCCCGCTTTCGGCCTTCCGCGACATCTACAATAGCCTGCGGGTAGGCATCATCGGGCGAAAGTTTCCAGCGCCGTGGAATTGCCTTAAAATAGGCAAGCGCATCCTTGTGGGCAGGACCACGGCCCTCGGCAATCCAGCGGTCGGCATAGGTGTGTTTCTTGTCGAACTTATCAAGCTGGGTCACGGGGTTGAACACACGGAAGTAGGGGGTGGCATCTGGCCCTGATCCGGCTGACCACTGCCAGCCCATAGCGTTTGCCGCGGGGTCCCAATCAATCAGGCAGTCCTCAAACCACCGCTGACCGATGCGCCAGTGACACAGCAGGTGTTTCGTCAGATAGCTGGCCACAATCATCCGACCCCGGTTGTGCATCCGACCTGTCACATACATCTCGCGCATGGCGGCATCGACAAAGGGTATGCCCGTGCGGCCCTGCTTCCATGCCAGCACCTCCGGTCGGCTCTCGTCCTCGTTCCAGCCAAAGCCCTCCCATTCCTCACGCCAGTTGCGGGTCAGGATATGGGGTGTGTGGTGCATCAGATGATACGCAAACTCGCGCCAGACTAGCTCCTTGAGGAAAATCTCTGCACCGGCTTTGCCCTCATGCAGCGCGCGCTGGCCTGCGTGCCAGCATTGATGCGGGCTGATCTCACCCAAGGCCAGATTTTCGCTCAGATTCGAGGTGCCATCGACGGAAGGGAGATCACGGTTGGTGCCGTAATCCGCCATCCGATCCGCTAGAAAGGCCGCCAGCCGTGATTGCGCCGCCTGCTCGCCAAGCTGCACAAAGGGCCGCAGAACAGCAGCCCCCCGCCGCATCGCGGCCCCCATTTGCCAGTCCGCCAAATCATCCGAGGCAGGCCAGCTGTCAGGTGCGGGCAAGGTTTTGGGCGCAGGCAAAGGCGCCTCAACACCGCGATCCTTCACGGCGCGCCAGAACGGCGTATAAACCTTGTAATAGCCACCTGTCTTGGTCTCGACGGTCCACGGTTCGAACATCAGATGCCCGCCAAAGGAGCGCGCTTCCACCCCCTGCTCTTTCAATGCAGCCTTGACCGCACTGTCACGGGCCACCGCGTCAGGATCATATTGCCGTGACCAATAAACGGCACCTGCCCCTGTCTCGGCAATCAGGTCTTGGAGTGCATCCAGCGCATTCTCCGCGCGCCGAAAAATCAGGCGGCTGCCCTTGTCCGCCAGCGTTTGGCCGAATTTCTCCAGCCCCACCCCCATACGGTACTTGGGCGCCGCCCCCAAAGCGTCATGTAGCGCATCCAACACAAACACAGGAACAACAGAACGCCCCGTTGCCACAGCCGCTGTAAAAGCCGGATGGTCGCTGAGCCGCAGATCACGGCGCAGCCAGATCAGAATAGGAGACGTATCGTGCAACTGGGCCTGCCTTTAGGAGTTGTTTGTTAGGAACTTAGGACAAACACGGTAGGGTCAAGCCAAAGGTTTCACAAAACATCGTCCAAAGCAGCCAAAAGCTGATCTATTTCCGCTTGCGAGGTATAATGGGTAAAGCTGAGGCGCAAAACGCCGTTTGACGGGTTTACTCCCATCGCCTCCAGCGCGCGGCCGGCATAGAAATCACCGCCCCCCGCCATCACACCATGTGCGGCCAGTTCTGTGGCAACCTCCAACCCCGGCCGGTTCAGCGCCAGCGCCACCGTGGGCGCGCGACCTTCGGCCTTGTCCGGCCCGATCAGGCGCACCGAATTACGCGACTTTACCGCATCCAGCAGTTGTTGCAGCAATCCCGTCTCATGCCCGCGCATCAAGTTATGCACAGCCACCCCGCGCGCGGTTGCATCCGCGCCGCCACCGCTATGGTGGGCATAGAGCGCGTCTATATAATCTGCCATGCCCGCACAGGCAGCCACTTGGGCGTGATCAGGCCCCGCAGGGGTGAACCGTTTGAACAGCGTGCCGCCATTGAAATGATGCCCTTGGTTGGGCAACAGCTCTCCCAACGCGCGGCGCACCACCATCAGGCCCTGATGCGGCCCAAACGTCTTATAGGCCGAAAACAGATAGATATCCGGCCCCAGTGCCCCCACATCCACAAAACCATGGGGCGCATAGGACACCCCGTCCACACAGACAAACGCTCCTGCGGCATGGGCCAACGCAGTAATCTCGGTGACGGGGTTCACTTCGCCCACTACATTCGAGCAATGCGGGAAACACACAAGGCGGACCTTATCGTCCAGCAGTTCCTCCAGCTTGGCCGGGTCCAGATGCCCTGTGTCAGCATCAATGCGCCATTCGCGTACTTCAATGCCGCGATCGGCAAGGCGGCGCCACGGGCCTGTGTTGGCCTCATGATCCTGATTGGTTACCACAATCGCCTCACCAGCCTTCAGCATCTGGCCAAAAGCCTGCGCCAGCACATAGGTGTTCTGGGTCGTCGACGGCCCAAACGACAGCTCGTCCGTCTCCACCCCGAGGATCGCGGCCATACGCGCGCGCGCCTCGTCCATCTCCAGCCCGCCCAGCGTACTGGCGGCATAGGGCGCATAGGGTTGCACCTTGCGTTGTGTGTAGAACCGCGTGAGCCGGTCAATCACTGGCGCACATGTATAAGACCCGCCGGCGTTCTCGAAGAACGCCTGCCCCTGCAAAACAGGTTCCGCAAATGCTGGAAACTGGCTGCGCACAAAATCAATATCTAGCTTCATAGGCATATGAAGCATGAACAGCCCCGCAGGCTCAAGCCCTTCATTCACAAGCTACAGGCATAGTCGCAGATGTCGGAAATCAACACGAAGCGTCGCGCCAAAGCAAAAGAACTGCGACAACATGTCTACCCTTGGCAAACCGGACCCGGCCCAATGCCTGATTTTCAAGCGGCAGGCCGGACAGACAGACAGACAGACAGACAGACAGACGACAAAACTGCACGAGGCTGCGCCTGCAAATCGGCGAAGCCCAAAAAAAACAGGGACACAAAATGGCTGTTAAACCACCATTCACGGATCTTGAGATATCAACTCAAGACAACGGATTTTACGAAGGCTATAGCCTTCCCATCGCGCTCATTTCAAAAATATCGATGGTCTTGCTGGTGCTTTGGGCACTGGTTTTCCCCGATAACGCAGGCAAAATGCTTGCTTCTGTGAACTCGTCCCTGCTGGTCGGGTTCAACACATTCTACATCATCGCAGTGGGCGTATTTGCCTTCTTCCTCTTCGTTATTGCCATCCTGCCGTCGACGGGCAAACGGGTGCTGGGCACCCCGGGACAGCAACCCGAATTTTCAAACTTCAGCTGGTTCTCGATGATGTTCGGTGCCGGTTTGGGTGTGGGGCTGATGACATTCGCCACCGCCGAGCCTCTGGGCCTGTGGGGGTCAAACCCCGTTACTGTTGCAGGTGACGTGACCGGCAATACACCCGAAGCACTGCAATCCGCCTACCGCTATACCTTTCTGCACTACGGCTTTCACGCATGGGCGATCTATGTCGTAACGGGCCTGTCGCTGGCTTATTACGCTTACACACGCGGCATGCCCCTGACCATCCGCTCTGCCCTGACACCCCTGATCGGCAAATACGCCAACGGCATGTTCGGCCACCTGATTGATATTCTGGGTGTGGTTGCAACCATTCTCGGCGTGTCTGTCACAATCGGCTTTGGCGTGAGCCAGCTGGTGGACGGTGTTTATGCAATCACCGGCTGGGGCTGGCTGATGGACACAGCGGGTGACACACCTGCTGCCACTAAAACTGGTCTGATTGCAGCGTTGATTGTGATCATGGGCATGTCCATCCTGTCGGCAGTTTCTGGAGTCGGTCGTGGCGTTAAGTATCTGTCTAACCTCAATCTGGTTCTATCGCTGATCCTGCTGCTGACGTTTGTGATCTTCGGATCGTTCCTGTTTGCCATGACCACCTATGCCACCGCACTGGTCGACTATATCCTCCACTTCATTCAGATGAGCTTTGGCGCCTATTCGCCACTGGGCGCAGACACCTTTGCGGCAAATGCACCCGCAGCCGTTCAAGCGCTGAGCGCAGACCAGCAAGCAACCGTATTTGGCGCAGCCACAAACGCATGGGGCTCTGAGACCGGATTTGCCACTGCGCTCACAGAAGCAGGTATCGCGCTGGCACCTGCAGACATCTCTGCTGCCTATAATGCGGGTGATCAAGGTCGCCTGTTCGGCTGGCAGGCCGGCTGGACAACATTCTACTGGGCGTGGTGGATTGCCTTCTCTCCGTTTGTAGGCCTCTTCCTTGCGCGGATCTCCAAAGGCCGCACAGTGCGCGAGTTTGTTCTGGGCGCGGTGATTGCACCGTCGCTGGTCTGCTTTGCCTGGATGACCATTCTGGGCGGCACTGCCATCGATCTGGAAATCAACGGCGCAGCCAACGGTGCCATTATCGCGGCTTCCAACTCGGCCAAGCTGTTTGTCACACTGGAAAACATGCTCTCGGGTGGCTTTTTGCAGGCGATGATCATCATGTGCGTTGTGTTGATCATGACCTTCCTGGTCACCTCCGCTGACTCCGGCATTCTGGTGATGAACACCATCATGTCGGGAGGTGCGGAAGAAACAGGCGTTCTCCACCGCATCATCTGGGGTGTCATCCTGACGCTGGTCATCGGCACATTGCTGCTGGCGGGCGGCGGTGGTCTGGCAGCACTGCAAAACGCAATGATCATCGGCGCACTGCCGTTTACCATGGTCATGGTTGCCATGGTCATCGCCTTGGTCAAAGCGCTCTACAATGACGGCCGCCGCAACCGCGACGGCCAGTCTGCGGGCGTGACACAACCAGCCGAATAACCAAAGGCCCATAAACGAAAAAAGGCGGCGTCCGGATATCCGGGCGCCGCCTTTTCTTTGTGCTGATCCTTGGTTGCGGCCCTAGATCAGCCTCCGCAGCACAGCTCAGGCGTTGACGTCTACCACGACGCGGCCCTGCACCTGCCCCTTGAGGATATCGGCTGTCAATTTGGGCAGATCAGACATCTTGGCCGGCACAACCATCGCCTCCAGCTTGTCCATCGGCAGATCCTTCGCAATCCGCTCCCACGCCCGCAGACGGTTGTCATAGGGCTGCATCACGGAATCGATACCCAACAGGTTCACACCGCGCAGCAGAAACGGGATCACGGTCGCAGGCAACGCCGCACCACCCGCCAGCCCTACCGCTGCAACAGAGGCGCCATACTGCATCTGACCCAGCACACGCGCCAGCATCGCACCGCCAACCGCATCGACACAACCGCCCCATGTTTCACCTTCCAGCGGACGCTTGACCGTCTCGTTGAGCTCCTCGCGCGCAACGATCTGGGTCGCCCCCAGAGAGGTAAGATAATCCGCCGTCTCGGGCCGCCCCGTCACACCGGCAACCTCATGCCCTAACGCCGCCAGTATCGCCACCGCAACCGAGCCTACACCACCCGCAGCCCCTGTCACCAAAACCGGACCCGATTTGATCCCGTGATCTTCCAGCGCCATCACCGATAGCATTGAGGTAAAGCCCGCCGTGCCCACAGCCATGGCCTGCCGTGTATCAAGCCCCTGTGGCAGCGGCACCAGCCAGTCAGCCTTCACACGCGCCTTTTGCGCATAACCGCCCCAATAGGCCTCACCCACACGCCAGCCGGTCAAAACAACCTTATCGCCCGCTTTATAACGCGAGTCCGAGGAAGCCTCGACAGTGCCCGAGAAATCAATGCCCGGCACATGCGGATAATTCCGCACCAATCCACCGCCGCCTGCACTCATGCACAGACCGTCTTTGTAGTTCACCGTGGTATATTCCACCGCCACCAGCACTTCACCCTCGGGCAGCTGGTCCTCGGATATCTGCGTAATCGCAGCAGAGGTCTGACCCTCTTCGTCCTTGGTTACAATCAAAGCATCAAACATCGTTTTCTCCTTACGGGGGGCTTACCCCCTTTCTTCGGCCTATCTTATTTGGCCATAAATCCTCCGGGGTGTCCGAGGGGCTGGCCCCTCGGTCCCGTCTTCACATCACGCTCAGGCCCAGAAGGCCTCACGCACCATCGCATCGCGCGCACCGTCAGGCGTTTCCACCCGCAGCGTAGTTCCATCATCCCAATGGGTCATCCGCACCATACCAATCGCGACATTGATGTTAAAGTCGGGCGACCAGGCAGCCGAGGTCACTTGCCCCACCTGCTTGCTTCCTGACATCAGCGGCCATACGCGGTTGCACCCCGGCACCTTTGGTCCATCAATCGCAATCGCGCGAATTTGCTGGACAGGGCCTTCTTTGGCCACGCGCAGCAGCGCGTCACGGCCAATACACCCAATCGCCGTCTGCGTGTCACAGAACTTGCCCAAACCGCATTCATGTGGCGTATTGTCATCAGTCATGTCGTTGCCATAGCTCAGCAACCCGCCCTCAACCCGCTCAATCCCGTTGGGGCAACCCGCGCGCACATCCAGATCCTTGCCCGCTTCCATCAAGGCATTCCACAAAGGCATGCCCATATCCGTGCCGTCGACATAAATCTCGTAGCCGCCCTGCTTGGAATACCCCGAGCGTGCAACTGCAATCGAGCGGCCCATAAAATCGAACATCCCGAAGCGGAAGAAACGCACATCGCGCACCGCATCCCCAAAGACCCGCGCCATCAGCTCGTCCGATTTGGGGCCCTGTACGCCCAGCGGGCTAATGTCAGGCTCGTCCACCAACACATCCAGACGGTAGCCGTTGGCGATGCCCTTGACCCAGAGCAACAGATCACTGTCTGCAATTGAGATCCACCAACGGTCCTCAGCCAGCTTTAGACAGACCGGATCATTCAGCATGCCGCCCGTCTCGTCGACAATCGGCACATAGAAGCAGCGGCCCGGCAGCATACCGCGCAGATCGCGCGGGGTCAGCATCTGCATCAGCTTGGCCGCATCGGGACCGCGCAATTCGACCTGCCGCTCGCAGGCAACATCCCAGATTTGCACCGCATTTTTGAGGTGGTGATAATCCTCCTCGACGCTGCGAAACACGGTGGGCAGAAGCATCCGGTTATAAACTGTATAGGCAGAAACACCTGCTGCCTCGACGCCTTCGGAAAACGGGGTGCGGCGCAGGCGCCGCGTTTGAGAGATGAGAGCCAATTCAAAAATCCTTTGGCATGAAGATGATATCGGAAACGGGCGGGGTGAGACCGGCAGCATGCAGCATCTGGCTCACCTGCCCGCGGTGGTGGGTCTGGTGGTTGAACATATGGGTGACACAGAGCCAGCGCGGCTGGACCATATCGCGTTGGGTGGCGCCGGAATACCAGCTCTCTTCGCCGCCAAGATTGGCTTGGGTCACGCTGTGCGCCCAGTCGATGATCTGCTGATCCATCAGCTGGCGTCGCAGCGCCCAGTCGGGGCCTGACGATGTATAACTAACGCTCTGCGCCCCCGGTACATCGGGGGAGCAGACGGCATCAGTGAGCCTGCTCATCCAGATTGCATCGCCCCACAGCAGGTGGCTGAGCGTGCGCAGAATCGTCCCGAAAAAGGCACCTCTATCCGTGGTCAGAACAGCATCGTCCACACCCGTCAGAGCATCGCGCAACTGGTTGTTCTGCCACGCATTATAGCGGGCCATTAACAGCACATAATCAGTCTGGATCATTCCACCTCGCCTCCCCGCTTGGTCGTTGCTTTTTTAATGTCAGACAATTACAGTTTTGCCAAACAATAAATGTAAGACATATGAAAATTGATCCCGACAGCAGTGCCGATCTCTCGGCGCAAATTGCCACCGCCATCCGCGACGAAATCATCGCGGGCCGCCTGATTGTCGATGCACGCCTGCCCTCGGAGGCAGAGCTGGCCGATCACTTCAACGTTTCCCGCCCGACCGTGCGCGAGGCGCTTAAACGGCTGGCGGCGCAATCGCTGATCCGCACCCAGCGCGGGGCGACGGGCGGCGCATTTGTAAACCGCATCAGCTTCCCCGAGGCCTATGCCCAGCAGATCACCACTTCGACCCTTCTGCTCTCGATGAATGATGTGAGCTTTGAGACCGCATGTGAAGCCCGTTTCGCGCTGGAGCGGTCCTGCGCCGCCCTCTGTGCGCATCGCCGCAGCGCGGACCATCTGGCGGATATGCGTGCGGAAGTTCACCGTCAGTCCCAGCTCGGCCTCACAGATGAAGCCTTCTGCGCCTCCGATGTGACCTTCCACCGCGCGCTGGTGGACGGGGCCGGCAATCCGGTGCTGTCCTATCAACTGGCCGGTGCAGTGGAGGCGATGCAGCCGCTGATGAACATGATCACCTTCTCGGCCCGCGACCGCGCACGGATTGTGGCCCTGCATGTCGCCATTGCGGATGCGGTTGAGGCCCAAGATGGGGGTGCTGTGGCCGCAGGCCTTACTGCGCTGGAGGTTGAAACCCAAACACTGGCTGCCCGAGTGTTTGCCGCGAGGGCCGCTCAGTCCTGAGGCAACGCGGACGGATCAATGCCTTTGTAAATGACCGTCAGGATCGCCGTGCCGAACAGGGTCGATACCGTATAGATGACAATGTTGATGAACGACAAAAGATGCTCTGCCCAGATAATCATCTCGCCCGTCTCCGCGTCATAAGTGCCGTCGTAGAGCAGGATCGGCAGCGCAAAGGCAAGCGACTATAATAACCCCGCAACAACAGCCACCATATTGACCCAGAACCCCAAACCGCTTGCGCCCACACCGCCCTCATAGTCAGATCGGATCAAGGCTTACGTCAGGTTGAATTCTGCCAGCACATTCGTCAGCAAAGGCACAAATAGGAATGTCAGCGCGGACCTACGCCGCGTCCATATATCACCGGTCGCAGCGCAAAATATCGAAAACACCAACGCGCTCAGTCCTGCACAACAACCTTGAGGTTTCGCAGACCAACGGCTTCGGTCATCGCGTAAAGCTTGCGCGCATTGCCGGTGTCCAGACGGATGCACCCTGCAGAGGCCGGACGGCCCAGACGGCTGGTCTGGTTGGTCCCATGGATCGCAAAGTTACCACTGTAAAAGATCGAATAGGGCATCGGTGCATTATTATAGAGGCTGGATTTATGGTTCTTGGACAACATCTTGCCGCGCCACTGGCCACGCGGCGTGTATTTGCCTTTGCGCGCGGTAGACACCCGCCATTTATGGATTTGCTTGCCGTTCCGATAAACCCGCATCGTTTGTTCCGAGACATCAACCTTCGCAATCAACTGGCCCGCCTCAACTGCAACAGGCACACAGAACAACAAGGACGCAGACAGTAACGCAGAGGTAAAAATCTTCATGTGGTAAATTCCTCGATCTAATTTTCGTAGTTTAATAACCAAAAAATGGGCCCTATATCTAGCTGGTGTCAAACCTAATTACCTAAATGTGGCAAAAACTACGGTTTTCCATACCCCCTGTGTATGTTTCACACCGAATTAAGGTTGCACAGAATGCGCGCGACCTCAGGTTTTGCGCGCGCCTTGCCAGCCAGATTAGCCCGCTCCAGCGGCTGATCTCCCATCAAGGGCGAGACGGAGGGCGCAGAAAATTCAGCAATTCACAGCATCCCCCTTTGCAACTGCGGGCCACCCGCCCTATATATAAGGTGTCCTTCGGGACTATGGGTATAAACGCGCTCGTAATAAGCGGTTCGGACTCGGGGGCGGTACCCGACGACTCCACCAAACATCCTTCATTTGGGGATCATGGGGTCGAAATAGGATCGACGAACGTCTAAAGGGGTTTTGCTTTATCTCGGCTGACTGCCACCGTTATCGGCGTAAAATGTACAATTGCAAATGACAATCGTGCTCCAATGGCGATGGCCGCGTAAGCGACCGGAACTATTGAAACCTAAGTCCTTGCGTTTAGCGACGTAAGGCGGGGCCCGCCGGAGCCTGGCAACAGAATCCGGCACTTACACCCCCACCACATTGACCCTGCGAGACACATCTGCCAGTTTGTGCACATGGGGACTATTCGCGAACACCCCGTGAGGCGCCAGCCAGTTGTTCGCATGTATCCAACGTGAAAGGACGCATGCCATGGCTGCCCCGAATGAAATAACCGTTCCCCAACTCTTGCGCTTGATCGGCCTGCCCGATGCACCTGTGATTGTGGACATTTCGATTGATCCCCATTTTGCCGATGATCCCTTCCTCATCCCCGGTGCGTTTCGCCATCCGCACACCGATATTGCCTGTCTGAAGCAGCGCCTTGCCGGACGGGCCAGTGTGATTGTCTGTCAAAAGGGCATCAAGCTGAGCCAGGGCATGGCCGCCCTGCTGCGCAGTTACGGTCTGGTGGCCGAATACCTTCAGGGCGGTAACTTTGGCTGGCGTGATCATCCGGACACGCCGCGTGTGCCTGCTGCCACGATCCCGCCGCAGGTTGAGGGCGCGACCCTCTGGGTCACCCGCCACCGCCCCAAAATTGACCGCATCGCCTGCCCGTGGTTGATCCGGCGCTTTGTCGATACAAATGCGCGGTTCCTCTATGTCTCACCCGCCGAAGTTGCAGGTGTGGCGGAACGCTATGGTGCCGCCCCCTTTGATGTAGAGGGCGCGTTCTGGTCACACCGCGGGGACAACTGCACCTTTGACACAATGCTATCCGAATTCGGCCTGATCACCCCTGCCCTTGACCGCCTTGTTACCGTGATCCGCGCCGCAGACACCAACACCCATGATCTGGCACCCCAAGCCGCAGGCCTGCTGGCCTTGTCGGTTGGCCTGTCGCGGCAGTACCGCTCGGACGAGGCGCAGCTTGCAGCGGGATTGCCGATGTATGATGCCCTTTATCGCTGGGCACGGGACGGGGCCGATGAAGGCCATGACTGGCCTGCGGAGCGCACAGCATGAGCGCGCCCGACTGGCGGGACATGGCCTGCGTGTTTGGCCGGATCGGGGTGCTGTCTTTTGGCGGTCCCGCCGCACAAATAGCCCTGATGCACGAAGAGCTGGTGGCAAAACGCAGCTGGCTGGACGAGCAAACTTATCTGCGCGCCCTGAGCCTGTGCATGCTGCTGCCCGGACCGGAGGCGATGCAACTGGCAACCTATGCCGGATGGCGGATGCGCGGTACGGCGGGTGGGTTGCTGGCGGGTTTACTATTTGTCATTCCGGGCGCGCTGCTGATTGCCGTTCTTGCGTTGCTTTACGCGCAATACGGGCAACTTCCACTGGTTCAGGCCGCGTTTCTCGGCATCAAGGCTGCTGTGATTGTTGTGGTGTTTCAGGCGTTGAAAAAAGTCGCCGGAAAGGCGTTGAACGGCACACAGGGCTGGGCTTTGGCGTCCCTTTCTTTTGTGGCATTGTTTGTTGTGGGCGTGCCGTTTCCCGTGATCATTCTGGCTGCCGGCGTATGGGGCATGTGGCGTGCGCAAGCCTCGGACATGCCTGCGCCGCCTGCCTCTGCCGCTGCGCGTCCTATGCAAGTGATCGCCTTCTGGGGGCTGTTATGGGCCGCGCCGCTAATTGGTGTCTGGCTGCTGGATCAGACTTTCCTGCTGCAACTGGGATTGTTCTTTTCCAAATTGGCTGTCGTCACCTTTGGTGGCGCCTACGCTGTGCTGGGTTACATGACGCAGACGGTGGTGACCGATCTGGGCTGGATCACCACCGAGCAGATGATCGACGCGCTGGGGCTGGCCGAAACCACCCCCGGCCCGCTGATCCTTGTGACTGAATTTGTGGCCCTTCTGGCGGGGTTTGCACAATCCGGGGCCAGCGGTGCCATCGCGGCAGGGCTGCTGGCGCTTTGGGTCACTTTCACACCCTGCTTTCTGTGGATCTTCCTCGCCGGTCCCTATCTGGAGCGGCTGAGCGCGCAGCCCCGCCTTGCGGCTGGCCTGTCAGCTATCACTGCCGCTGTAGTGGGTGTGATTGCCAATCTCACTGTCTGGTTCGCGGTGCACGTTCTTTTTGCACGCGTAGGCACCGCCGCCCCCTTTGCCTTGCCCCTGCCCGACCTGTCCAGTTTCAACCCGACAGCTGCGGGTCTGACCGTACTGGCCGCCGTCCTGATGCTGGGCCTGCGCATGGGGTTTGTACGCGCTATGGTCGTGTTGGCCATCTGCGCTACAGGCATCGGGGCAATCTAACCCCTGACCTGAGCGTCGCCCCTTTCATCCCGCCCGGAATCACTTATGATGATCCCTAATGAAAATACCCGAGGGACCGACATGAGCCGCACCATCGACTATGGCAACCTCATGCATGACGCCATGCGCAGCCTGATCCGTAATGTCCTACAGGACATCGCGGACAACGGCCTGCCGGGCGCGCACCACTTTTTCATCACTTTTGATACCTCCCACCCTGATGCAGAACTGGCTGACTGGCTGTCAGACCGCTACCCAGACGAGATGACCGTGGTGATGCAGCACTGGTACGACGGGCTGGAAGTGACAAATGACGGGTTTTCGATCACGCTGAACTTTGGCGACGCACCAGAGCCGCTGTATATTCCCTACGACGCGATCCGCACCTTTGTGGACCCTTCGGTAGAATTCGGTCTGCGCTTCGAGCAGCAGGACGAAGACGGCGCAAAAGCCAAAACAGCCAAGGCGGACCGCTTGCCACAAACAGAAGTGCACGAGCTGGAAGTCGAGGAAGCCCCCGCAAAGGCGGCTGAAATCGTCTCACTCGACAGTTTTCGCAAAACATAAGGTAGCGCGGGCGCACGTCAGACGCTAAACAGCCCCTGAACAGTGATATTTCAGGAGCGCCCCATGGCCGATACCCGCACAGAAACCGACAGCTTTGGCCCGTTGGAAGTCCCTTCCGAGAAGTATTGGGGCGCACAAACGCAGCGCTCTATCATCAACTTCCCCATCGGCTGGGAAAAGCAGCCAATCGCCATCGTGCGCGCATTGGGCGTGATCAAGCAAGCCTGCGCCGAGGCCAACATGGCGTCCGGCGCGCTGGACGAGGCCCGCGGCAAAGCAATTATTCAGGCAGCATCCGAAGTGGTATCAGGCAAGTTTGACGACAACTTCCCGCTGGTGGTCTGGCAGACAGGTTCCGGCACACAGTCCAACATGAACGCCAATGAAGTCATCGCCAACCGTGCGATTGAAATCATGGGCGGCGTGATCGGCTCGAAAGACCCTGTGCACCCGAATGATCATTGCAACATGGGCCAGTCGTCCAATGACACTTTCCCGACCGCCATGCACATCGCCACCGCGCGTACAGCCCATGACGTGCTGCTGCCCGGCCTGCGCAAGCTGCACGCGGCGTTGCAAAAGAAGGTGGAAGAGTTTGAAGGCATCATCAAGATCGGCCGCACCCACACCCAGGATGCAACGCCTCTGACACTGTCACAGGAATTCTCGGGCTACACTCATCAGGTTGCCATGGCGATCCGCCGCGTTGAAGACGGCCTTGGCCGGATTTACGAGCTGGCACAGGGTGGTACCGCTGTTGGCACTGGTCTCAACACGGCCAAAGGTTGGGACACAACCGTCGCCGCAAACATGGCACGCATCTCGGGCCTGCCCTTCATCACGGCACCCAACAAGTTCGAAGCGCTGGCCGCCCATGACGCCATGGTCGAAATCTCGGGCCATCTGAAAACCGTCGCGGCGTCGCTGTTCAAAATCGCCAATGACATCCGCCTGCTGGGCTCGGGCCCCCGCTGCGGTCTGGGCGAGTTGATCCTGCCCGAAAACGAGCCGGGATCATCCATCATGCCGGGCAAAGTGAACCCGACCCAATGCGAAGCCCTGACCCAAGTCTGCGCCCATGTCTTTGGCAACGATGCGGCTGTGGGCTTTGCCGGCTCCCAAGGTCACTTCGAGCTGAACGTGTATAAGCCGATGATGGCCTATAACGTCCTGCAATCCATGCAGCTTTTGGGTGATGCAGCCTCGGCCTTCACCGACAATCTCGTGGCCGACCTTAAGGCTGATCCGGTACGGATCGAGAAACTGATGCGCGAGTCGCTGATGCTGGTGACAGCGCTGGCACCCGAAATCGGTTATGACAACGCAACCAAAGTTGCAAAAACCTCCCATAAAAACGGAACAACCCTCAAGGAAGAGGCGATTGCACTGGGTTTTGTGGACGCAGAGACATTCGACCGCGTTGTGCGGCCTGAAAACATGATTGGACCAAAATGAGTTCCCCCTTAAGCCTGAACAAGGCCCGCAAAGACCGCAACCGTTCTGCAAACAAGATGCAGGCAGATGAAAACTCTGCCAAATTCGGTCAGTCCAAAGCGCAGAAAGAAGCGTTAAAAGCGCGTGCCCAGCAGATTGCCCGCAATCTCGACGGCCATAAAAAAGAAACATGAGCGCACGGCCCGTCAAACACTCGGTGACTTTGCACGGGCACCGCACCTCTATTTCACTTGAGGCGCCGTTTTGGACGGAACTGCGCCTCATTGCCCAAAGCAGATCATTGCCCATCAATGCGTTGGTGGCACAGATCGACGCCGAGCGCGGCATGGATGCGGGATTGGCCTCGGCCATCCGCGTCTATGTTCTGGAGACGTTAAGGGAGCGTTTACCAAAAGCGGAATAGGCTTGGATCATGTCAATTCCTGCTCCCCTTTCACCCGATGCATGGGTCACACATCTTTTTACAGCTAAGGCTGCACGCGAAGGCGGTGTGGTGCGCAGAAATTTACGCGATATCGAGCGTTACGTCGGCAGAACTGCTTTTGAGGCTGAACTCAGACGGCGCGGATATCATGCGGTAGAGAACGCTGGGCAATTGATTATCTTTTGCAATCAAGAGCCCATACGTTTGATTTTATAGCCGATTTTTTCGAAAAAATCGGTCCGGAATTTTCAAAAATTCCGCACTTTACGCAACCGAAGCGTCATAAATCTTTGTGATGTTCTTGCCCAACACAGTGTTGAACTCAGCATCAGACATCTTCACGCTCAAACCCTCAGCTAGCGCACGGCTGAAGCTTGCGATCATTTTGTGGTTCTGGCTCAACAAATCACAGGCAACCTCAGTGGAATACCCCCCAGACAATGCCACCACACGCAGCACGCGCGGATGATCCGCCGCCACATCATAGAGCCCCGCCTGTGTCGGAATGGTCAGCTTGAGGATCACATCCACATCATCCGGCAAGCCATTAAGATGTTTCATAGTTTCAGCTTCCAGCATCGCCTCGGCTTCTGCCTTGGTGGCACTTTCAATATGCACTTCAGGCTCTACAATCGGAACCAGACCAGCGGCCGCCACTTGGCGGGCGATCTCGAACTGCTGGGCCACAACGTCCGCAATGCCCTTTGCGTTTGCTTCCAGCACCAACGAACGTTCTTTGGTGCCGAAAATGCCTTTGGTGTTGGCTTTCGCCAGCAACGCATCCAGCTCGGGCATCGGCTTGAGCAGTTGTACCCCGTCCGCCTCATCCGCGAGGCCCTTGTCGATTTTCAGGAAAGGCACAACACCACGGTCTTCCCACAGCAACTGCGCTGTAGGCTTGCCATTGATATCGCTGTCCATTGTCCGCTCGAACAGGATCGCACCCAGCACTTTGTCTGATGTAAAATCATCGGCCAGAATGATCCGGCTGCGCATCGCGTGAACAGCAGCGTACATTTCAACCTCGCCCGAGTAATCCTCTGGCTCAACACCGTATTGCGCCAGCGCCTTGGGCGTGGAGCCGCCTGACTGATCAAGTGCTGCGATAAAGCCGGCGGCGGTGGCCATACGGGTGCGTTGTGCGTCTTTTACGGACATGAATATTGCCTTTGTGTTCGGAAAACAGGAATTTGCCCCGTTCTAATGTGTTCCAGCCAACTGTGCCAGATGGTTTGGTAGTGTTAACGCTCACGGGCGGTCAGCGTGAGGCGAATACCGTTTTTGGCGCGCACAGTCAGATGTGCCACTGGAACAGGCTCAGGTCCGGCAACCACGCGGTAGTCGCGCAAAATACGGCTCAGGATCAGCGGCCCTTCAATCATTGCAAAGCCTGCGCCGGGGCAGACCCGCGCGCCGGCACTGAACGGGATAAACGCGTCGCGCTGGCATTGCTTGCCATTTTCAGTGTGCCAGCGCGTCGGGTCATACCCGTCGGGATTATCCCACAAACGCGTATGACGGTGCAGGTGCCACGGGCTGATGACCAGCTGTGAGCCCTTGCGCACCGCACGTTCGCGCATTTCTTCCGGACAGGTATTCTCCCGCACCATCATCGGCAAGGGCGGATAAAGGCGCAGCGTCTCGCGGAAAACATCACGGCTAAGGCGGAGTTTGCTCATCACCCCGAAATCGCAGGTCTCCAGCGCCTGCGCCTCTTGTGCCAGCTTGTCCTGCCAATCAGGATAAAGCGCCATAAGGTAGAGCGCCCAAGCCAGTGTCGATGCGCTCGTTTCATGGCCGGCAAGGAAAAAAAAAGCCACCTGATCCACCATTTCTTCGGTGGTGAATGTCTCGCCCGTGACCGGATCGGCGGTGGTCATGATTTTGGTCGCCAGATCTTCGGGCGCGGTGCCAGCAGCGATTTCCGCAGCCCGCTCTTGCGTCAACTGCGTGATCAAAGCGCGGATGCGCGCGGCGCTTCGTTTGGTGTCCCGTCGGAACAGGCGAGGCATCCAGCGCGGCAAGGGCACAAGGGCTGCAAGGTTCAGGATGGGTTGGCTGCGCTGGTAAATTTTGAATTCATCAAAAACATCACGCGCCAGATGATGCTCGATCGGCAAGGAGAACAGCGTACGGAAAATCACATCCGCCGCTGTGTGGCTGCATTCTTCCTCGATCTCGATCACATGGCCCAGACGGTTGGCGAGCCGCGCGGCCGCCGCTTCGGCGGCATCCCACATGGCGGGGAAAGTCACGCGCAGGCGCCCTCCCTCAAAGGCCGGATCAATAATCCGCCGCTGCCGCTTCCATGTCTCGCCATTGGTCACAAAGACCGAATTGCCCAGCAATGGCCGCAGACCCTCGTTCACACGGGTGGATTTGGGGAAATCGTCGGGGCGTTCTTTGAGAACACGGCTGACCAGCTCGGGTTGGTTGATCAGATAACTACGGAAAAAAGGCGTACGGAATTCGGCCATCCATGCGCGATACAGGCGCGCTGGCTGGGCCGACAGCAGATCGACGCGAAACAGCTTGGCATAACGCAAGAGCGAGACCTTATCCGGTCTGCTGGAAGGTTTGGGGGGCAGGATCACGGCACGGTGCTCGTGAATTTGTTCACAGGCTTTTCGATCCGTGATTTTGACGGCGGGCGGTCCCGATACCTGTCCGCCAAGGTCATCGGCCCCGCGGTAATTTGAAAGTAGTCATAGTCCCGCGGCGCATCAAACGCGCACATATACTGGAAATGCAGCCGGAAGAACCGCCAGCGCAGCTCCTTCCAGCGGGCGGGGCTGAGGCTTTCGGTGAAAGCTGCGGAGAAGACCAGCGGCCAGCGTTTATCCGCAGGCGCCACGCCAGAGACCGACACAGGGTCACAGAGCGCAAAGGCACAGCCGTCACCGGGGGCTGTCACATCCACCCAAGTCAGCGCATCCGACCCGCTGAGATAGGCGAGATCGGCGCGCAGGCGGTGGGCGCGCGGCAGGAAAGACACCATCGGCACCACCTGCCCCAAGCTCAGAAACCCGAGTACAGGGCCGCCCGATGGCACGCGGCCCGCGCGGATCAGATCAGCCAGCACGGACACTCCCAGATGTGCCCCTGAGGAGTGGCCTACCACTAAAACTTCATCAACCTCTGTTTCCAGGGCGGCGGTAATCGCATCGCCAAACTCAGCCATGCGCGCCTCTAGCGCGGGTGTATTGGCCCCGCGCTAGAGGCGCCATAGGCGTAGTCATGCATGAGGTAGTAAGCGAAGAACTTGCCGTCTTTGGACTTGAACCACCGCATCAACCAGATGAACAGCACAACCGACAGACCCGTTGCCGCCACCTGAGAAGCGATCCCGACAAAAGGAAACAAAAGCGATTTAACCATCCAATGCATTAGTGCGCCAGCCCCATAGGAGATCAGCAACTGCCCCAGCAACATCCCCACCGGATAAAGCGCTGCCAGTACGGGCCCTTTGCGCAACCGCATCAGCCGCCACAGCGCGCCAGTGCCGATATAGACCCAAGCGGTGTGAAAAAGTTGCCAGTAGGTCGCAGGAATTGAGGTATTCATGCTGTCGCGCACGATATCAGACCAAACCAACACATCCACCGAAGCATCCACATGCGCACCGTCGATCAAGCCTTTGACATCCCAACCATATCGCGCGCCACCCTGCCGCCCGGACAAGGATATCCCGTAACCGGAAATCTCTGCCTGTGCGGCGGATTCCGTACGGTATAGCTCGCGGTAGCGGCGCGGATGGATCGGGTCATACCCGGGGATGTAGAATACCGCCCGTCTGGTAACAGGCGTGTGGGCGGGATCAGCCATGGGTGCTCAGGGCCTCGTTATTATTTGACCCATGCTAACGCGGGTTTCCGGCCAAAGTAAGGCCTTTGCCCTACCCCAGATTGCCCAATGCAGGGAAAGTTTCTAACAACCAGAAACTGAAGGTTGAAAACGCCCCCGTCAGCATCGCCACACCAACGACCAGCAGCAGCAAGCCCATGGCGCGTTCGATCGCTTTCATGTGCTTTTTGAGCCTGTTCATCACACCCACAGCGCGGGTCATGAACATCGCGGCCAATAGGAAGGGAATACCCAGCCCCAGCGCGTAAATGCCTAACAGTAAGGTGCCCCGCGCCACGGATGCCTCGGACGCCGCGAGTGACAGAATTGCCCCCAACTGCGGGCCTATACAGGGCGTCCAGCCAAAGGCAAAGGCCAACCCCAGCACATAAGCACCAAAGGACGAGCCCCCTTTGTCCCCCGTCTCAATGCGTGCCTCGCGGTCCAGAAACGGAATGCGGAAGATGCCCAGAAAATGAATACCGAAGATGATCACCACAACCCCGGAAATCTGGCTCAGCAAAATCTGGTTTTGCAGGAAAAACGCCCCGAAGGCCGAGGCCGTGAACCCAAGCAGTAGAAAAACCGTGCTCAGCCCCATCACAAAGAACAGCGCCGCGACAATCGCGCGCCGCCGCGCCGCGCCGACCGAGCTCATGTCATTCAGGCTGACACCGCTCATATAGGCCAGATAGGGCGGCACAATTGGCAGCACACAGGGCGACAGAAAACTGATGATTCCGGCAGCCAGAGCTACGGTCATCGCGGGGATCAGACTTGCGTCTATGAGCTCGATTCCAAACATGGCTCACAGCTATACCGTGTTGGGGCCGTCGTCACCTGCCACAATGTCACAAGGCTGTGGACAGGTTGTAACATGCGGCCTACATCTGCGCATATGATACATGACCTTGACGCCACAGGGCTGCTCTGCCCCCTGCCCGTTCTCAAAGCCCGCAAGCGTTTGCAAGCGCTGGCTGTCGGAGAGCGGCTGCGCATGCGCGCCGATGATCCGGCGGCTGTAATCGACGTCCCGCATTTCTGCGCCCAGTCGGGACATCTGCTGATTGAGAACCTGCAAGACGGTGACGTGCAGGTCTATCTGATTGAAAAAGCAGGCTAACTCACCTCACAGTAAACGAAAAAGGCAGGCCCGAAAGCCTGCCTTTTGTCTATTCTCATTCAGTCGGGCTTAGCGGCCCAGTGACCACCAGCCTTTGCGGCGTGGCTTGGCATGGTCTTCTGCCGCAGGCTCCGGCGTCGTTTCCGGCTCTGGCGCTGCAACAGTCTCGGCGACGGCCTGAACGGGCGCGGCAGCAGGTGTCTCAACCTTTACCTCAGCCACTTCAACCACTTCGCTTACCGGCGTTGTCACGACTTCCGGCTCGGCCACAGGGGTTTCGGCCTTCTCCTCGACAGGGGCTGCTACCACTTTCGAAGGTGTTGTGCGTGGCTTGCGCGGGGCTCTGGGCTTCGGCTCGGCTTTTGGCTTTGCTTCGGCTTTCGGCTTCGGCTCTGCTTTGGCCTTAGGGGCTGCTTTGGCTTTCGGCTCCGTCTTGGCCACTGCATCTATGTCCGCGCCTGCTTCGGCGGCCTCCACCGGTGCCTTGGGTTTGCGCGGCGCACGGGTGCGTTTCGGCTTCTCCTCGGCGGCAGGTGCCTCTTCAGCTTTGACAGCTATGCCCTCGGCTGGTGCTTCGGACGCATTCACATCCTCAACGGGTGTGCGCGTGCGCGACCGGCTGCGTGGCTTAGGCTTGTCCGCCTCGTCGCCCTTATCTGCTTTAGGCTCAGCTGATTTGGCTTTGGAAACCGCCTCGGCCTTGCTGCCATTCTGCGCATCAGAGTCGTCCTCGTCGGACCCGTCTTCATCAGAACCGTTTTCGTCGTTCTGTTGATCATCCGCATTCGAACGACCCCCACGGCTGCGACGACGACGGCGACGCTTGCGCTTGGGCTTGTCCTCGCCTTCATCCTGCTCGGGCGTATCCGAAACGGAGCGCGCTTCGCCTTTGGCTTCGTTGCGTGCTTCTTCTGCGGCAGCGGCGGCTTCTGCTGCATCTGCTTCTGCGGCGTCTGCCTCGTCGATCTTGTCCATCAAGGACGTATCAGCCGACACAACATGCGACATTGGTTGCACTACGCGGGTTGCCGTCTTGAACTTCTCCATAGAAAAATCAGGGCTGACCAGATGCGGGTCTCCTTCGATCCGCACGCTCAGACCATAACGCACCTCGATATGGGCGATATGCTCACGCTTCTGGTTCATCAGGAAGTTGGCGATGCCCACTGGTGCCTTGATCAACACTTCGCGCGACCGACGGCGTGTGCCTTCTTCCTCAATTGTCCGCAAGATAGACAGCGCTAGGTTGTCGTCGGAACGGATCAGACCGGTGCCGTGGCATGCGGCACAAGGCTGTGTTGTCGCCTCGATCATGCCGGGACGCAAACGCTGGCGCGACATTTCCATCAGACCAAAACCTGAAATCCGGCCAATCTGGATACGCGCGCGGTCGGTCTTGAGCTTTTCCTTGATCATCTTCTCGACAGCTGCGTTGTTCTTACGCTCGTCCATGTCGATGAAGTCGATCACGATCAGGCCTGCAAGGTCGCGTAGACGCAACTGGCGCGCCACTTCGGCGGCTGCCTCAAGGTTGGTCTTGAGCGCAGTCTGCTCGATGCTGCCTTCCTTGGTGGACCGGCCCGAGTTCACGTCAACCGCAACCAGCGCTTCCGTGGTGTCGATCACGATATAGCCACCTGACGGCAGCTGAACCGTTGGATTGAACATGCCCGACAGGTAGGATTCAACCTGATAGCGCGCAAACAACGGCAGGTTTTCTTCATACCGCTTCACGTTTTTCGCGTGCGACGGCATGATCATCTTCATGAAGTCCTTGGCGATGCGGTAGCCGCGCTCACCTTCCACAAACACTTCGTCGATGTCGCGGTTATAGAGGTCGCGGATCGAGCGTTTGATCAGATCGCCTTCTTCGTAAATCTTTGCAGGCGCTATGGATTTAAGCGTCAGCGAGCGGATCTCTTCCCACATGCGTTGCAGATACTCATAATCGCGCTTGATCTCGGCTTTGGTGCGCTTGGCCCCTGCGGTGCGCACAATCAGGCCAGCGCCCTGCGGCACTTCGATCTCTTGCGCGATCTCTTTCAGCTTTTTGCGGTCTACAGCATTGGTGATCTTGCGCGAAATGCCACCACCTCGCGCCGTGTTCGGCATCAGCACACAATAGCGACCAGCCAGCGACAGGTAAGTGGTAAGGGCAGCGCCTTTGTTGCCGCGCTCTTCCTTGACGACCTGAATCAGCAGGATTTGACGTACTTTAATAACTTCCTGAATCTTGTAGCGGCGCGCGCGCGGCTTGCGCACGGGACGGATGTCTTCGCTGTCATCCTCATCGGCAACAGATTCGATGTCATCATCTTTGTCAGACGCGTCTGCACCGGCAACAACGTCTTCGTCATCATTCCCCTCGTCACTCGACCCATCGGGTGCATCAACAGGTGCTTCCTTGACCCGTTCCATCGGAGACGATCCCTCGTCATCGGAGGCGTCAGCATCGTCACCGTCCAGATCGACGGTCTCCATACCCTCGATTTCGGACGATGTCTTGGCATCCTCCGATACGGCATCCTCGGCCTTGGATCTACTGCGCGAGCGCGAGCGGGAACGGCGCTTGGGCTTCTCGTCCTCGTCCTCTTTGGCGGGTTGCGCCTCGGCGTAAGCACGTTCTTCCGCCAGCAGCGCCTCACGGTCTGCAACGGGGATCTGGTAGTAATCCGGATGGATTTCCGAGAACGCAAGGAACCCATGGCGGTTACCGCCGTAGTCTACAAAAGCCGCCTGCAAGGACGGCTCAACGCGCGTTACCTTGGCGAGATAGATATTCCCGGCAAGCTGGCGTTTATTTTCAGACTCAAAATCGAATTCTTCAACTTTGTTTCCGTCGACCACGACAACACGGGTTTCTTCCGCGTGGGTGGCATCGATAAGCATTTTCTTAGGCATTGTACTCTTTTGCACGGGCGCGAACGCGCTGGCCTCCCGGGGGGACCTGCACGCTGGGCCGAGTGTCTTGTCAGGGCGATGGGTGACGCCGCAGCGGTGCGGCCCGATGGGCCACTCCCGAAACTGTTATCAGCGTTTGCGCGCGTCATCGCGGTTCTTCTCCGATGCGGGATCACAGCCCCGTTGTGCAGGGCGTGCCGCGCATCCATTAAAAACTGTGTCATCTCCGGCGCTTGGGCCATCAATTACCAGCAGCGTCTGTATTGCCGTTTCCGGCACGATCGGTCTGCTCCACGCGGGCCTATGGCCTACGGCAGCAGCGAAACTCATCATTGGGCCATAAGTGCGGCGTCGTAACGCAGCCGGTCCATCCGTCTAGTTAAGAGTACGCGGGGTGCAAACACAATGGGCAATCAGACATGGACGCTGCAAATTTCCTATTCACGGTGAATTGGGACAGATTTTTGCCCGCTAAAACTATGGTGTGACATGTTGCCGTCCCGCGCATTTCAGATTACGGTTCCCAGAGACAATCACGGGGTCTGCACCCTGATTACTGCCAACTAGGAGACAATATGCGATATTTCACGCGTCTCGCGCTCATCTTGTGTGCGGCTGCCATGGCTTTGACAGCCTGTGACCCCGCCGAATTTGACGCCGATCCCGATGTGCGCCGCGATGCGCGTGCCAACCGGACCTGCATGGCCGCCGTCACAGCCCAGACCGGATCACCATCGCAGCTGAATACAACGCTGCCGATTGTCGAAGTGAACCTGTACATCATTGACGTGCCTGCAAACCAGCAGCGCTGGATGTGCCGCACGGATGACGAAGGTAATGCGACACAGCTCTATAAAATGGGCGAGGGCTGAGCCCTTTCCTCAGAGAATACAAAAAAGGGCGCATCGGTTGCGCCCTTTTTTATGCCTATAGCCAAGACTTCAAAGGTAGTCTGACCGCGATAGATTGTACTTGGCCATCTTCTCGTTCAGCGTGCGGCGCGGCAGGCACAATTCGTCCATCACACTCGCGATAGAGCCTTTGTGACGGCGCATGGTGTTATCAATCAACATCCGCTCGAAAGCTTCCACATATTCCTTCAGCGGCTTGCCCTCGGTGGTCATAACCGGCTGCATCTCGTCATGATCTGACATCAACAGGGACGCAATGGTGCCAGAGCCGCGGCGCGATTGCAGGACAGCACGCTCCGCTACATTGATCAACTGGCGCACGTTGCCCGGCCAAGGCGCTTGTAACAACTGGGCCGCCTCTTGTGCCGTCACTTGCGGCGCATCACAGCCGTATTCCTCGGCGAACTGATCACTCAGGCGGGTGAACAGCGTCAGAATGTCCTCGCCGCGTTGGCGCAGTGGCGGCACAGTGATCCGCAACGCCGCCAGACGGTAGAACAGATCGGACCGCAAAACGTCTTCCGACGTACGCCCCGCCTCTTGCAGGTTCGAGATCGCCACAATCCGTGTCTCGGCCGGGGTGCCCTGCTCGTTGATCACCGCCAGCAGCCGCGCCTGCAAAGGCTCGGACAGCGCTTCGATATCTTCCAGCACCAATGTGCCGCCACGCGCTTCCTCAATCGCGGGCAGTTGCCCGTCTTCGGGTTGCATCGGGCCGAACAAACGCTTGCTCAGGGCTTCGCCCTCATAGGCGCTTGCACTCACCAGCACGAATTTTTTGCCTGCGCGACTGCCTACGGCATGCAAGGCATGTGCCACCAGCGTCTTACCTGTACCCGTTTCGCCATCAATCAGAACGTGACCGTCGGCCTGCCCCAGATCAAGAATATCCTCGCGCAAGCGGTCTATCACAGGGCTTTGCCCGATCAGCTTTTTCATCAACTGGCCACCATCGCTCAACTCGCGGCGCAGCAGACGGTTGTCCATCACCAACCGGCGCGTGGCAGTAGCCTTCTTGGCCAGCTCGGACATCCGGTCAGGATTGAACGGCTTTTCCAAAAAGTCGTAGGCGCCCACCCGCATCGCCTCAACAGCCATGGGCACATCGCCGTGGCCTGTAATCATAATAACCGGCAGCGCGCTGTCCGATCCCATCAGCTTTTTCAGAAATTGCATCCCGTCCATGCCCGGCATCTTGATGTCCGAAATCACAATCCCGGGATAATCCGGCCCCAGAACCTTGAGCGCCTCTTCCGCGCTGGCAAATGTCTCGGTGTCATAGCCCGACAGGGCCAGCCACTGGCTGATCGACTGACGCATGTCTTTTTCATCATCGACAATCGCAATTTTCATCGCCTGTGCCATACTTTACTCCGCCGCCTGTCTTTCTTTTGAGCCGTCGTATATCGGCAATTGCATCTCAAAGACCGCGCCACCAGCCTGCCCGTTGCGCGCTGTCAGCCGCCCGCCCAAGTCGGCCACAATCCCCGAGGAGATCGCAAGACCAAGGCCGACCCCGTCGCCGGGCTGTTTGGTTGTATAGAATGGCTCGAACAGCGCATCCAAGTCCTCAATCCCGGGACCGTTGTCACGCACGGTCAGGGTTGCTGTCTCTCCGGCGCTCAAAATAATCTCGACCTTCGGGTTCCGCTCGGACTTGGTGGCGTCCAGCGCGTTGCGCAACAGGTTCACCAAAACCTGCTCGATCCGCATCCGGTCTCCCAAAGTATAGACCGGCGTGTCCGGCAGAATGCGCCCGATCTGGACCTGACGCTGGCGCAACTGCGGCTCCATCATCGACAGGGACGATGCCAGCGCATCAGCCATATTAACCGGCGTAAACGTCTCTTGGCCCTTACGGGCATAGGATTTCAGCTGCCGCGTGATGGCGCCCATCCGCTCGATCAGATCGTCGATCCGGCCAAACGCACTCAGCGCCTCATCGGGCCGGTTGCGCATCAACAACAGGCGCGCGCCCGCCAGATAGGTTTTCATGGCGGCCAGCGGCTGGTTCAATTCGTGACTTACCGCCGCTGACATTTCTCCCAAAGCGGCCAGTTTGCTGGACTGCTCCAGCGTCTGCTCGGCCACTGCCAGCGTTTCTTGCACACGTTTCCGCTCGGCGATTTCGCGCTGGAGGGCGGCGTTCAATGAGCGAAGCTCCGCCGACTCGCGCTGGAAGATCGCCGCCCGTCCCGCCGTCCGGCGGCTGAGGAAGTAGAAAGCCAGCGCCAGAAGAATCGCAAAGCCCATGACTTCCAGTGCCAGAACCCCGTTCACCCGTTCTCGCACAGAGGCGTAAGTCGTATAGCTCACCATCTTCCAGCCGCGGAAATTCACCCGTGCATCCAGACGCATCACCGCCTCGCCGCGCAGATAGGCATCAGGCGGCAGCGCGGTCCAATCCGCCGTCGCCTGAATGGCCCGTTCGATGGCACTTTGCGGTGTCTGGTTGTCCAGCGCGTCGGCTTCGGTTTTGCCGCGCCAACGCGGCTCGGTCGCCAGCAGGATTTCACCACTGCTGTTGGTCACAATCACCGCATCCGAAATACCAGCCCAGGCGCGCTCGAACTTCTTGAGGTCCACTTCGACCGCGATCACACCCACCGTGGTGCCGCCGTTCTGGATGCGGCGCGAATAGAAAAAGCGGTAGCCCGCACTTTCCTGCCGTATCACACTGAAAATTGTCGAATTCGAACGGATCGCATCAACAAAATAGGCCTCCGCCCTGTGCTGCGCGCCGATCCGGTTCCGGTCCGTGGCCGCAACCGTGCGCCCGTCCATATCCAGCAACATCAAAGACGCCGCCCCAATTTCTTCGACAAAGGAAATCAACCGCTGGGTCGAGAGCGAATAATCCGCACTCTCAAGCGCCGCAATCAGCGTGGGGTCGCGGCCCAATAGTTGCGGCACAATTGCGTTCTGCCGCAACTCGGCCAGCAGGTTACCACCATAGAGCGCGATCCGCAACTCGGCACGGTTGCGCGTACTCTCGGTGAAACGGTCTGTCAGCAGACGGTTCGTGACAGAAATCACCGCAATGGCAAAAATCAACATCACAAACAACGCGATGCGCACCCGCCAACTGATTGCAGCGGGTTGCCATGGTGGGTTTGTCACGCTGCTGTCTTTGTCCATGTCCGCACATTACCACAGGGGCGCGCGTGCTCAAGTCAGGCTGTGGCAAGTGCCCCCGCCAATGCGCGGAAGAGCGCCACCCCGTCGGTGCCACCATGTCCCGCATCCGCCGCCCGCTCGGGGTGCGGCATCATCCCCAGCACGCGCCGGTTCTCTGACAGGATACCTGCGATATCCGCAATCGCACCGTTGGGGTTGTCGGTATAGGAAAACGCAATCCGGTCCTCGCCCTTGAGGGCCGCAATGGTCTCGGCATCCGCAAAGTAATTGCCGTCATGGTGCGCAATCGGAATGTCGATCACATCGCCCTTAGCATAGCCCGCCGTGAAGTCGGAAGCTTGCGTGGCAACCTTTAAACCGACAGTCTTGCAAATATACTTCAATCCAGCATTCCGCAGCAGCGCACCGGGCAACATGCCTGTTTCAGTCAACACCTGAAACCCGTTGCAAACACCCATCACATAGCCGCCGCGCGCCGCATGGGCCGCCACAGATTTGCAGATCGGGGAATTGGCTGCAATCGCACCACAGCGCAGATAATCGCCATAAGAGAAACCGCCGGGGATACCAACGATATCAATGCCTTCTGGCAGCTCGCTGTCCTTGTGCCAGACCATGGTGACTTCCGCACCGGCCTGCTCAAAGGCAACAGCCAGATCACGGTCACAATTCGATCCAGGGAATACAACTACAGCAGCGCGCATCAGGCCATCTCCACCGTGTAACTCTCGATCACTGTGTTCGCCAACAGCTTCTCGCACATCTGCTCGACGTCTGCCTGTGTGGCGCCCTCAGCCAGATCCAGCTCGATCACCTTGCCCTGCCGCACGCCCTGAACGCCGTCAAAGCCCATAGCCCCCAAAGCGTGGCGCACGGCCTCGCCCTGCGGGTCCAGTACGCCAGTCTTCAACATCACATGCACCCGTGCTTTCATGGGCTCGTCCTTCTTATTTATTGTGCCTTAAAACTCAATCCGCGCTTTGCGTTAGTTGATGAGGGTCGGCTTGGTCACAGGCGTTGAGGTTTTCGGCATCACGCCCAACCGCATCGCCACTTCTGTATAAGCATCGGTGAGCGAACCCAGATCACGGCGGAACACATCCTTATCCAGATGACGGCCTGTCTCGATGTCCCACAACCGGCAGCTGTCAGGTGAAATCTCGTCCGCCACAATCAGGCGTTGGAAATCACCGTCGTAGACGCGGCCGATCTCGATCTTGAAATCCACCAGCTTGATGCCGACACCGTACATAACGCCGGACATGAAATCATTCACCCGCAGAGCGAGGCTCAGAATATCGTCCATGTCCTGCTGGGTGGCCCAACCAAATGCCGCGATATGCTCTTCGGTCACCAAAGGATCACCGAGAGAATCGTCTTTGTAGCAATATTCGACAATCGGGCGCGGCAACTGCGTGCCCTCTTCGATTCCCAGACGCTTGGACATGGTGCCCGCCGCGTAGTTGCGCACAATCACTTCCAGCGGAATAATCTCGACCTGACGCACCAACTGCTCGCGCATATTGAGGCGCTTGATGAAATGCGTGGGCACCCCGATCTGGTTGAGACCGCTCATGAAATACTCCGACAACAGGTTATTCAGCGCACCCTTGCCGTCGATTACGTCTTTCTTCTGCGCGTTGAACGCAGTGGCGTCATCCTTGAAATACTGGACAATCGTCCCCGGCTCTGGGCCTTCATAGAGAATCTTTGCTTTGCCTTCGTAGATTTTCTTGCGGCGGGCCATCGGCGTCCCCTGTACTTGCGTAGGCGCGGGGGAGTCCCGCCGCCCTGTTGGTCTTCCTCTTAGTGCACAGCGGCTTGTGCTGCAAGCATCCTACTTTACCGATGTTCAGCCGACAGGAGCGGTGTTAAAAATCGCACGGAATTCGACCACACCGAACCACTAACTCCCGGACAATTCATAAACTTGATGAAGATTATGAACTTGTCTTGAATTCCGCCTCATGAAATGAGCGGGAATTCTCATCTGCGGAGCACAATCCATGACAAATCCCCTGACCGGTCTTCTGGCTAAAAAAGGCTATCTTCTGGCCGATGGTGCAACCGGCACCAACCTGTTCAACATGGGGCTTGAATCCGGCGAGCCGCCAGAGTTCTGGAACACCGACAAACCGCAGAATATCCTCACACTCTACCGCGGCGCTGTGAACGCGGGCTCCGATCTGTTCCTGACCAACAGCTTTGGCGCCAACGCCTCCCGCCTCAAGTTGCATAACGCCCACAAACGCGCCCATGAGTTAAGCCGTGTCGCAGCCGAGCTGGCCCGCGAAGTCGCCGATACTGCAGGTCGCAAAGTGATTGTCGCAGGATCAGTAGGCCCAACCGGAGAGATCATGGAGCCGGTCGGCGCCCTGACCCACGCGCACGCCGTCGAGATGTTCCACGAAACAGCGGACGGCCTCAAAGCAGGCGGCGCTGACATCGGCTGGCTCGAGACGATCTCGGCGCCCGAAGAATACCGCGCCGCCGCCGAAGGCTTCAAGCTAGCAGGCCTGCCCTGGGTCGGCACGATGAGCTTTGACACCGCCGGCCGCACCATGATGGGCATGACCTCGGCTGCGATGGCGGAAATGATCGAAGAAATGGACAACGCGCCGCTGGCCTTTGGCGCCAACTGCGGTACAGGAGCCTCGGATTTGCTGCGTACCGTCTTGGGGTTTGCCGCAACTGGCAGCAAAACGCCGATCGTCGCCAAAGGCAACGCCGGCATCCCGAAATACCACGAAGGCCACATCCACTATGACGGCACACCAGAGCTGATGGCGACATATGCGGTGATGGCGCGCAATTGCGGCGCGCAAATCATCGGTGGCTGCTGTGGCACCATGCCCAGCCATCTGGAAAAGATGCGCGAAGCCCTGGACACAACACCCAAAGGGTCCGCCCCCGAGCTGGAAGAAATCACCGCAGCACTTGGTGCGTTTTCGTCCCAAAGCGACGGCACCGATGGCGAAGGCCCCACACGCGCCCCGCGCCGTGGCCGCCGCCGCAGCTAAGCCTCAGGCGGTTTCTCAGGCAAACTCTGGTGCATTCCATGCGCCGGAGTCGCGGCTCGCTTTCGGTAGGTCGCAAATGCCACAGTATTTTCACCAAGGTCTGACAAAACAAACAAAACCACGGACCACCGTCCGCCAAGAAAAGGGAAGCTCATGTCTGACGAAGGCGATATCATTCTGTCGGAACTCGACGACGAAGAACTAGTGCAGCAAATGTTCGACGATCTCTATGATGGTCTCAAAGAAGAGATCGAAGAGGCCGTGAACATCCTGATCGCACGCGGTTGGGCCCCCTACGACGTGCTTACCAAAGCACTTGTCGGCGGCATGACCATTGTCGGCGCCGATTTCCGCGACGGCATCCTGTTTGTGCCCGAAGTACTTCTGGCCGCCAACGCCATGAAAGGTGGGATGTTTATCCTCAAGCCACTGCTGGCCGAAACCGGCGCACCGCGCGTCGGCAAAATGGTCATCGGCACCGTCAAAGGCGACATCCACGACATCGGCAAAAACCTTGTTGGCATGATGATGGAAGGTGCAGGCTTCGAAGTCGTGGATCTTGGCATAAACAACTCGGTTGAAGCCTATCTGGAAGCCATGGAAAAAGAAGGCCCCGATATCCTCGGCATGTCTGCCCTGCTGACCACCACAATGCCCTATATGAAAGTGGTGATCGACACGATGGTCGAGCAAGGCATCCGAGATGACTATATCGTTCTGGTCGGCGGCGCGCCCCTGAATGAAGAATTCGGCCGTGCCATCGGCGCCGATGCGTACTGCCGCGATGCTGCCGTTGCCGTCGAGACCGCCAAAGAATGGGTCGGCCGCAAACACAACAGCGCAAACGCCTAATCTTGCTACAGCCCTAAATCAAAGGCCCTGCACATGCGGGGCCTTTTTTCGTAGCCCCGCTGCCCCTATCTTGATCCTATAGAACGGAGCTACCCATAATGCCGCCATTGCCTTTCATCATATTGCTTGCTGCAGTCATCTTTGCCGCCGCTTTAACGCTCTGGCTGCTCTGGTCGGGCGGCCCCACGGTCATGCTCATCGCCCTGCCCGCCTTTATGATTGCCGCAGTCGCCCTCAAGGTACTTCGCAAATGATCCTGAATGATACAGAACTCACCGAAACCGGCCTGCCGCTGGAGGCTCCACGTGGCAAAATCCTGATCATCGCCTGCGGCGCTCTCGCGCGGGAGATCATAGACCTGAAGGAGGCAAACCGCTGGACCCATCTGGACCTGACCTGCCTGCCCGCAAACTATCACCTCTACCCCGACAAGATCACCGCAGCAGTGCAAAAAACCGTGGCCAAACACCGCGACGCCTATGACAACATCTTCATCGCTTACGCCGATTGCGGCACCGGCGGCCTACTCCAGGCAGCCTGCGCCGAGCTTGGCGTAGAAATGATCGCAGGCCCCCACTGCTACAGTTTTTTCGAGGGCAATGACCGCTTCGCCACAACCAGCGCAGATGAAATCACCACCTTCTACCTCACCGATTTTCTGGTCCGCCAGTTCGACGCCTTTATCATCAAACCCATGGGCCTCGACCGCCACCCCCAATTGCGCGACATGTACTTCGGCAATTACGAAAAACTGGTGTATCAGGCCCAAACCGATGATCCGGCACTGACCGCCAAAGCCAAAGAATGCGCCTCCCGCCTTGGCCTCGCGTTCGAGCGCCGATACACAGGCTACGGTGATCTTAAATCCGCCATGGCACGCCTCTAGCCCTCTATCTTTCTTGGCCTTAAATCCTCCGGGGGAATTGGCCCTTCAGGGCCAAGGGGGCAGCGCCCCTCTTTTTCTATACTTCCCGCGCCGCCGTCTCGCGCACCCGCTCGATCATCGCCGTCAAACCGTTGGACCGTTGCGCAGACAAGTGCTCGTTCAGCCCCAGCCGCCCCATTTCCGCGCGTGCATCTACCGCCAACACATCCGCAGGGCTCAGCCCGTTATAAAGCGTGCGCAGCACCGCAATCAGCCCCGATACAATCATCGCATCCGACGCGCCGTCAAAATGCAGCAACCCGCCCTTCATCTCCGCGTGTAACCAGACCTGACTGGCACAGCCATCCACCTTGGTCGCGGGCACACACAGAGCTTCCGGCAGCGCATCCATTGCCTTGCCCTGATCAATCACATGGCGATAACGATCTTCCCAGTCGTCCAGAAATTCGAAATCCTCGACCAATTCTTCAAACTGCGGCGTAGCCATGCTGTGCTCCTGTCATCTGTAACTCCGTCTGAGGTAGGTGTTACATGTCCAAACGTCCAGCCCACCTATTCCCGAACCCGCCTCTTTCCATGGACGCACCGATGGGATAGGTCTTGGTAAAATGGCAGTATTACACGGCAGGTCCAATGCGTATTTCCCACTCTGTTCTTCTGATTGCATCCCTCTCGCTGGGTGCGTGCGGCATTGTCCGTGACAGCGCGCTGAACCCCGCAAACTGGTTTGGCCGCAGCACATCCGTGGCAGTGGCAACAGCCGACGAAAAACCCTTAAATCCCCTGATCCCGCAAAAGACCGGACTATTTGCAAAACAAAAAGCCGAAGACGATGTGTATGCTGGCGAGCCGTTTGATGAAATCACAGACCTCACGGTCGAGCGGGTCTCGGGTGGCGCCATCATCCGCGCCACCGGTCTGGCAGCGCGTCAAGGCAATTACTCTGTCCGTCTGACGCCCCTGACCGAAGATGAAACACCCATCAAAGGTGTCCTGACCTACCGCCTTGAAGGTGTCTCGCCGGACAAAAACACAGCTATAGGCGGCCCGGCCACACGCGAAGTCACAGCAGCGCGCAAAATTACGGATCAGAACCTGCGGGGCGTGAACACAATCCGCGTTGAGGGGTTGCGCAACGCGCGCGTCACGCGCCGCTAACGTCTCATCGGGCTTGGTCTGAATGCGTTAAAAGCCGCTCCGGTCCTAAACCGGCACGACCTTAACCTCGTTCCCAACAGCCGTCAGGGCAATCTTGCCCGCACATAGGGCCAGCGCGTCCGTCCCGAACACCTCCAGCCGCCACCCCCGCAAAGTCTGCACATCCCGCTCGCCTGATGCAATTGCATCCAGATCGGCGGCAGTCGCAATCAGCTTGGCTGCCACACCCGAGCTTTCAGTCTTGGCCTTCAATAGCACACGCAGAAGATCCGCCAGCGCGGGGTTCACCTGTAGCTTCTCACGGCTGCGATCCGGCTGGGGTAGATCATCATTCGGGCATGCCACACCGGCGGCAACCGCTTTCAGAATACCATCTGCAATCTCGCCCTTGCGCGCATCGCGCAACAGCAAACGCGCGCGCCCCAGTTCTTCATGGTTTTTCGGCTTGTTTGATGCCAGCTCAACCATAGCATCGTCTTTGTAAACACGGCTGCGCGGCACATTGCGCTCCTGGGCATAGGCTTCACGGAAGGCAGCAAGCTCGCGCACGATCCCCAGAAAACGCCCCGAATTGGTGCGCGTCTTGACACGTTTCCACGCATCGCGGGGTGCGGTGATGTAAGTGTCGGGGTTGGTCAGAACTTCCAGTTCTTCTTCCACCCACTTGTGACGGCCTGTCTTTTCCAGCTTGGCTGCCAGAAATTCGTAGACCTGACGCAAATGCGTGACATCCGCCAAGGCGTAAACCTTTTGCGCATCGGTCAACGGGCGGCGCGACCAATCGGTAAAGCGTGAAGTCTTGTCCACACCCTCCTTGGCAATCTTGCGCACCAGCGTCTCGTATCCCACCTGCTCGCCAAATCCGCAGACCATGGCCGCCACTTGCGTATCGAACAGCGGTTCAGGGAAAACCTGCGCATCGACGTAGAAAATCTCCAGATCCTGCCGCGCTGCGTGGAACACCTTTACTACCGATGTATCGCGGAACAGCTCATACAGCGGTTCCAGCGACAGGCCCTCGGCCAGCGGGTCCACCAGAACAGCACCGCTGTCATCCGTGCCCGGCATCGCCAGTTGCACCAGACACAACTTGGAATAATACGTCCGCTCGCGCAGGAATTCTGTATCGACAGTAACAAAGGGATGGGTCGCAGCCTCTTTGCAATAAGCGGCCAGTTCGTCGGTAGTGGTGATCGTGCGCATAAACGAAAAAATCCTTGAAGCTGCCCTAGCGGTACAGAAGTGCGCTGCCTTTGACCAGTCAGCTTTGTAAAATCAGCATCTCGCGGTTACCCGCCGCAAAGCGGCGCAAGACAGCAGGGTAAAGCAAATGTTCTTGCACCAACACACGCGCGGCCAGTGTCTCGGCGGTGTCCTGCGCCAGCACCGGCACCCGCGCCTGCCCCAGTAGCGGCCCGTCATCCAACTCCGCTGTCACCTCGTGAACAGTGCAGCCATGAAGGCTATCGCCCGCCTCAAGCGCACGCGCATGGGTATTCAGCCCTTTGTACTTGGGCAATAGCGACGGGTGGATGTTCAACATCCGCCCCGCCCATTGATCGGTAAACCCGCCTGTCAGCTTGCGCATAAATCCCGCAAGACAGATCATATCAGGCGCATAGGGCTGCAAGGCCGCTGAGATCGCGGCCTCAAAGGCCGTCCGGTCACCCGCAAACGGGCGGTGATCCACAACAGCAGTCGGCACACCCTGCTCGGCTGCGCGGGCCAGCCCACCTGCATCCTCGCTGTTGGCCAACACAACGCATGGCATACCCGCATGACCCTCACGCGCCATATCATCCAGCAGCGACACCATGTTGGAGCCGCCACCCGAGATAAACACAGCCACACGCCGCCGCGTCAAACGAGGCTACCCTCGTAGGCGACACCCTCGCCCTCAACAACCGTTCCGATGTTGAACACGGTCTCGCCCGCCTCACCCAGCAACTTTGCCGCGGCCTCTGCCTGATCGGCAGGCACAACCACAATCATGCCAATGCCTGAATTGAAGGTCTTCAACAGCTCGGCCTCATCCATGCCGCCATGAGCCGTCAGCCAGCGAAACACCGGCGGAAGCTCCCAAGCGTCCAGATTGATTACAGCCCCCAAACCTTCCGGCAAGACACGCGGAAGGTTCTCTGTCAGACCACCGCCCGTGATATGGGCCAGCGCATGCACCATCCCTGCTCGCGCAGCAGCCAGCGCCGATTTCACATAGAGGCGAGTCGGCGTCAGCAAAACTTCCCCCAACGTACCGCCATCCCACGGACACGGATCATCCCACTGCAAGCCGGAATGTTCGACGATCGCGCGCACAAGGCTATAGCCGTTGGAATGCACACCATCACTGGCCAACCCCAACAGAACGTCGCCTGCAACAACACCCTCGGGCAATGTACCACCGCGCTCCATCGCGCCGACACTAAAGCCCGCCAGATCGAAATCACCCTCCGGGTACATGCCCGGCATCTCGGCCGTCTCTCCCCCGATCAAAGCACAGCCAGACAGCTCGCAGCCCTTGGCGATTCCCTCGATGATGCGCGTGGCCGTATCCAGATCCAGCTTGCCGGTTGCAAAGTAGTCGAGGAAAAACAACGGCTCTGCACCCTGACACACCAGATCGTTGACACACATCGCCACCAGATCGATGCCCACACCGTCCACATTGCCCGTATCAATGGCAATTCGTAGCTTGGTACCCACACCATCGGTCGCCGCAACCAACACCGGATCCGTGTACCCTGCAGCCTTCAGATCAAACAGCGCGCCAAAGCCGCCAAGGCCGGACATCACCCCCGGACGCATCGTCCGTTTGGCTGCCGGCTTGATCCGCTCGACCAGCGCATTACCTGCATCAATATCCACGCCCGCGTCCGCGTAAGTGATCCCGTTTTGTCGATCGTTCATTCTCAAAAGCCTCTGGCTGAAAATTCCGTTGCCCTGCGACCTAAATCATTCAGCGAAAAGTCGCAACGCCAACCCTTGACGAAACACACTCTTCGCAATACCCACACCCTCGGCGGGCCTGTAGCTCAACTGGTTAGAGCAGAGCGCTCATAACGCTTTGGTTGCGGGTTCAAGTCCTGCCGGGCCTACCAATTCCTTCCGCCACATCAAAATATGCACGCAACCCCGGCTTCTGTATTGTGCCAATAAACTCAATCCAACCAAAGCCACACAAACCCAAACACAATATTGAGCGGCTTGTCCTGCCGCAGGTCTATATCGATGCCGCAGCGGGGCACCGGCGCAATACGCCCCCCCCCAAAAAAAACTAAAGAGCGTGCATTCTGTTCCGCTCTGGTGCTGCCATCAGATCGGCATGTCATACCCCTGCGCCCGCCGCGGCAGAAATAACGCCAGCAGGCAGGGGGCAAAATGCCTATGCGACCATTTCACAACCTATATCTCAAGAATCACAGGTGCCAAATGCGCAAAGCGGCATCGTACTGTGCCACTTTAGCGCGCTATAACGATATCCGCACGCAATCCGCCCAGCCGCTCGGAAACACCCAGCCGCAAAACGCCGCCGTGACTGCGCGCGATGTCCACGGCAATCGCCAACCCGAGACCGACACCGCCGCCCTTGTTCTGATTGCGCGAGGGGTCCAAACGGGTAAAGGGGCGCATTGCTTGTTCGCGCTGCGCTTCGGGGATACCCGGGCCGTCGTCCTCGACACGGATGCGCAGGGTCTTGTCGCTGAGCATCACGGACACTTCTGCACGCGCACCATAGCGCACCCCGTTCGAGATCAGGTTGTCAACCGCGCGGCGCATCGCCACTTCACGCAACTGGACGGTGCCCCTGCCAACGCCGTCCCGCGCCATCAGGGTCACGTCACGCCCTGCCCTGCGGGCTTCGGCCACGATGGTCTCCACCATCGCAAACGGGTCGATATCAACCGACTCACCCTCAGCGGCACCTTTGGCAAAGTCCAGAAATTCATCCAACATCCCCTGCATATCCGCCACATCGCGCAACAGCGGCTCGGCATCCTCGTCGTCCAGCATCGCAAGGCCCAGCCGCAAACGCGTCAGCGGTGTGCGCAGATCATGACTGACGCCCGACAGCATCAGCGTACGCTGCTCGATGTGCCGCTCGATCCGGCTGCGCATATCGACAAAGGCATTGCCCGCCGCGCGCATTTCAACCGCACCTGACGGTGTATAAGGCATGTGCCGCCCCCGCCCGAAAGCTTCGGCTGCCCGCGCCAGCCGTTTGATCGGTCGCAGCTGGTTACGCAGATAGACTGTGGAAATCGCTGTCATCACAAACCCGAAAATGATCGTGTAGACAAACAACTGGTGCGGATTGGCCGCTGATATCCGGCGCCTGTCAAAGTCGATCTCGACCAGCCCGTGACGGCTTTGGGCAAAGACCTTGACCTCACCGCCCGTGACCAGATCAACGGCAACAAAACCGTCCAGTTGCTCTGCGAACCGCAGCATAATCACGCTGCCCGAATAGTCATACCATGCGCGCGCATTTTGCGCCGCCGCCACCTCTGCGGGCTTTGTTCCAATCTCAAGCACACCCAACTGTGTTTGCACCTCACGCTGGCCGTCCAGAGCCGTGGGGGCCGCATTTGTCACGTTCAGCACCAACTCCAGCTCGCGCAGAACAGTGTCCGACATCTGGTGGGTCACCCCCTCAAAATGACGCTGCGCAAAGATCACCGTGACCACCAGCTGCAAAAACACCACCGGCAACAGCAGGATCAAGGCAGCACGCCCGTAGATGCCACGCGGCATATAGTGTTTAAGCAATTCGAAAGACATGCGCTAAACCTAGTCCCACAACCACCCAAGCGAAAGGCCAAACCATGCTGCCCCCTGATGACTTCGATCCCCCCGTGGGCCACGCCGAGACGCTTGAGACCGGCCTGCGCCGGATTGTAGCCCCGAACCCCTCGCCCATGACCTACCGTGGCACAAACACCTATCTTTTGGGCGAAACAGCGCTGGCTGTCATTGACCCCGGCCCGATCAGCGATAGCCATTTGACCAAGATTCTAGATGCCGTTGGCCCCGAGCAGCACATCAGCCATATTATTGTGACCCATACCCATCTGGACCATTCTCCCTTGGCCCGCGCCCTGTCAGACGCCACCAGCGCACCCGTACTGGCCTTCGGCGCGGCGGATGCAGGCCGCTCGGCCGTGATGCAGCAGCTTGCCGCCGCAGGAACCGTAGGCGGCGGCGAAGGCATCGACAGTGATTTTATGCCTGACATCCTGCTCGAAGACGGCGAGCTCATCACCCATGCGGATTGGCAACTGGAGGTCATCCACACCCCCGGCCACATCGGCAATCACATCAGCCTTGGCTGGGGCGATGCCTGCTTTACCGCCGATCATGTGATGGGCTGGGCGTCCTCGCTTGTGTCGCCGCCCGACGGCGACCTGACCGATTTCATGGCCTCCTGCACGCGCCTGCAAGCGCGCAACTGGCGGGTGTTCTTCCCTGGCCACGGCGCACCTGTTGATGATCCCGCCGCACGCCTGAACTGGCTGGTGTCTCACCGCCTGTCACGCGAAGCCTCGATTCTGGAACTGCTGGAAAATACCCCCGCAACGGCATCCGAGCTGGCCCAAACCATCTACACAACCACCCCTCCCGCCCTGCTTGGCGCCGCCATCCGCAACGTCCTCGCTCATCTCATTGATTTAAAAGGGCGCAACCAAGTCACCCATGATGGCCCCCTTCACGAAACCGCCATTTTTAGCCTTAAACACCCCTCGTGAATTTTTTCCAAAAAAGAGGGCAAAACCCTCTGGACGCGCGAAATCCCCGCCGCTATACGATGCGGACCGTTCCGACGTAGCTCAGCGGTAGAGCAGTTGACTGTTAATCAATTGGTCGTAGGTTCGATCCCTACCGTCGGAGCCATTTTACCCTTTAGGCTCAATGGTATATGCATTTCGAAAGAAGCGCGGATACCGCCCTTTTAACTAACGGAAGCATAGCGGAAGCACCGCACCTCAAGTGTTGCGCGTTGCTTTTATGCAACTCATATGATGTAAGCAGATAAAGATTAGCCCCTTGGTCCGCATGCCACGATTATACAGATCAATACTGTCCGATGTTCGTCCTGCTGGTTCCAAAAATGACCCGCACAAAATAAGCGCCAACGCCATGCCCAAGTGTTTGATACAGATCATTGCAGGGGGGATGGGTTGTCATAGACTTGGTAAAAATGGCAGAACCGTGTGAACACTTCGATACAGACAATCTAGAGCTTGGGTTTAATCGCGTTTGGTCTGGGTGCCTGCACCGAAGAACCCTCGATGCCCGATCGCGTTGATGGTGCTGCGTTCTTCGCAAGCAACTGTGCTGCTTGTCATGGAGCAACTGCACAAGGCAACGGCCCCCTAGCCGCTGATTTGCAAGCTGCACCGTCAAATCTAACCACGCTGAGCCGCCGCAACGGCGGTACCTTTCCAAAGGCACGCGCGCTTAGCTATATCTATGGTGACTCTGAGCAGGCACACCTTGCGCGCGTGATGCCACAATTTGGTGGCGCTATGGCAGAAGACTTGGTCCCAGTGGAGTTTGACGGCATCATGACACCTACACCGCGTGTGCTGGCAGCTCTCTTGGCCTATCTCGAGGCTATTCAGGAATAGCAAGCGCGATTGAAACTTAACCACCCATCGTTTCGACCGACGCGAACGGCCCAAACCGTACATTGGCGATTTGTGAAATCGCTGCAGAGCAGCTGACACAAAACGAACATTCGAAACAGACGCCAGAGGAATGTAGCGGTTGTTGGTTACGGCATCAACAAAGATAGCTTGGTGATGGCACGTCTGAGACTTATGCTATTTGCTGCAGCGTCTTTGGGGCGCCATTAATTTGTTACGAATTGCGATAATCTATAGTTATAGTTGACCCCTGTTGCTGCTTTGCTCTTACCATTAGGCGTAAGGTCATTCCGAACGTCGGCACTGGAGAATTTTTTCGCAAGTCGTACGATATAACCCGGCTTTGTTGCACAAATCGCTTGAAGAGCGTTCTTCCCCATACCCCGGACGGATTTAGCCTATGGGCTCAGTGATAGGTATGCCAAGAGCAGTGTAGCGGTTCAGCACAGCGATGCGTATTTTGATTTCCGCGACCTGCCTTTCAAAGTCCCGCGCCAT
>JAQXCD010000063.1 GCA_029252045.1 Sulfitobacter sp. | reverse complement strand
CGAGGCCGATTGTTGTAACATGCATTGGGTGGCTCCTCTCATAAGCAGTTTACGACACCTGCACTATAGCGCATTGCGACGCCGTTTGATGCAGGAGCCATCCACCCCATCCGCATAGCAGGCATTGCCCCAGACCGCGCTCAAGGTCCGGTCCGAGGCGGTTACTTAGGGCATTACCGCATCCGCAGCGCGCCGTCCAAGCGGATGACTTCGCCGTTGAGGTATCCCATCTCGACGATAAACGCGACCATACGCGCGTATTCGCTGGGCTCGCCCAGACGGGGCGGGTTGGGGACTTCGGCGGCGAGGCTGTCCTGGACCTCTTGCGGCAAGCCTTTGAGCATCGGTGTGCCGAAGATACCCGGCGCGATTGTGATGACACGGATGCCGTATTGCGCCAGATCGCGGGCCATGGGCAGGGTCATGCCGACGATGCCGCCTTTGGATGCCGCGTAGGCGACCTGGCCCTTTTGCCCGTCGAATGCGGCGACAGAGGCGGTGTTGATGATCACGCCGCGCGCGCCGTCGGTATCGGGCGCGTTCTTGGCCATGGCGGTGGCGGCAAGGCGGGCGATGTTGAAGCTGCCGGTCAGGTTGATGTCGATGGTTTTCTGGAAGGCTGACAGCGGGTGGGCGCCATCGCGGCCTGTGGTCTTGATCCCCAATGCGATGCCTGCACAGTTCACGGCCACATTCAGCGCGCCCATTTTCGCTTGGGCTTGGGTGATTGCGGCTTCTACCGAGGCCTCGTCTGTCACGTCTGTCTGGACGAAATGCCCGCCGATTTCAGCCGCCACAGCAGCGCCGCGTTCCGCATCGCGGTCCAGCAGGGTGACCTTGGCGCCTTGGGACGCGAAATGACGGGCGGTGGCCTCACCCAGACCGGAGGCGCCTCCGGTGATGATGGCGGCGGTGGTGGACATGTGCATGGGGGATTTCCTTATCTGAACATTTGTTCAGATAATCACGGGCGGCGGTGTGGCGCAAGAGGTGTCCAGCGCAGCCATGTCCCTCCGGTGGGCTGTGCCACGGCACCCGTCCGCCGTTTGAAACGGTCGATTGCGGGTGTTGCTGTGATCCCGAGGTCGAGGGATGTGATGCCACGCGCTGCCAGTGCATTCATGGCCTGCCACATCAGCAGGTTGTGGGCGTGCAGGCGGCGACCATCGGCCCCGGTATGGCCGATGTGATAGGTCGCGCGGTTGCCGTGGGTCAGGAACAACATTTGCGCCAGCGTGTGGCCGCGCAGCAGGGCGGTGAACAGGTGGGTCTGGTCGGGGGCCGCGCGGGCAAAGGCGGAGGTGAGGGCTGGTGGCCAGTTTTGATAGCGGCGTTCGCGGGCTTGTGCCGCCTCCAGCGCCAGCAGCGGATGATCGGGTGTCAGCGGGCGGTGCAACACGCGCAGGGGGCCGTTTTCGGCCTGTTGCAACTGGTTGCGCCAGTTCTGGTGCAGTCGGGCACGTCGGGCCGCGCGATCGCCGCCGAGGTCCAGATGCCAAAGGGCGCGGGCTGGGGCGATCTGTAGCGCGCGCGGCATCTCGCACGGCTGCTGCTCTGGTGACAGGATGAGGGGGGCGGCGTTGTAGCCCTGTCTGGCGCAATTGTAGGGATAGATCAGGCGGTGGTGCGGCACGGGGCAGCATCAGCACAGGCACCCCCGCCAAGCGCCGGCCCAGCAGCATCAGGCCCGAAGGCAGGATCACGGGCTGCCCGCCGCACAGCGCCAGCGCCGCAGCAAAGGCGCGGTCTTGCATCAGGGCGTGGGAGGCGGGCGAAGGGCTGGCATCAAACATGCCATAAGCCTGCACCGATATTGGTTAAGGCGGGTTTAACCCCGCCCCAACCCATTTAGCCCAGCTGGACCAGCGCGTGGCGCTTTTTACCTGCCGAGAGTTTGATCGGCGTGGTGAGTGCGGCTGCGTCAACCATCAGCCCTGCATCGGTCAGCGGCGCATCATCCATCCGCGCACCGTTTTCGGAAATCAGGCGTTTGGCTTCCTTGCCTGATCCCGCAAGGCCGGATTTGACCAGCAGCTGCACGATCGAGATGCCGTCTGCCACGTCTGCTGCTGTCAGGGTCAGCGTTGGCAGATCATCACCCACGCCGCCTTTCTCGAAGACTTCGCGGGAGGTCGCCTCTGCCGCCGCCGCCGCATCGGCGCCGTGCAACAGGCCGGTGACCTCATTGGCGAGGATCACCTTGGCCTCGTTGATCTCGGAGCCTTCCAGCGCGCCCAGGCGGTCACATTCCGCCACGGGCAGCTCTGTGTAGAGCTTGAGGAAACGGCCCACGTCTGCATCGGTGGTGTTGCGCCAGAACTGCCAGAACTCGTAAGGCGAGAGCATATCAGGGTTCAGCCAGATGGCACCGGACTGGGATTTGCCCATTTTTTTGCCGTCCGACGTTGTCAGCAGCGGTGAGGTGAGGCCGTAGACTTCGCCGTCAATCACGCGGCGGGTCAGGTCGATGCCGTTGACGATATTGCCCCATTGGTCCGAGCCGCCCATTTGCAGCACACAACCGTAGCGGCGGTGCAGCTCCATAAAGTCGTAGGCTTGCAGGATCATGTAGTTGAATTCCAGAAAGCTGAGCGATTGTTCGCGGTCGAGGCGGGATTTGACGGATTCAAAAGCCAGCATCCTGTTGATGCTGAAATGCCGCCCGATGTCGCGCAGGAAATCGAGGTATTTCAGCTGGTCCAGCCACTCGGCGTTGTTGATCATCATCGCGTCAGAGGGGCCGTCGCCATAGGTGAGGTAAGCAGCGAAGACCTTTTTGATGCCTGCGATGTTGTCGTCAATCTGCTCGGGTCCCAGCAGGGGGCGCTCATCCGCGCGGAAAGACGGATCACCCACCTTGGTGGTGCCGCCGCCCATCAGGGTGATCGGCTTGCCGCCGGTTTTCTGCAGCCAGCGCAACATCATGATCTGGATCAGGGAGCCAACGTGCAGGGATTTTGCTGTGGCATCAAAGCCGATATAACCGGGCTGCGCGCCTTTCAGCAGTGCCTCGTCGAGGCCTTGATAGTCGGTGCAATCGGCGAGAAAGCCGCGCTCCATCATCACACGGATGAATTCGGATTTGGGATGGTATGTCATGGCGCTTGCCCTCCGCTTTGATTGCAGGGCATCTATAGGGCGGGCAAGGCCAAAGGAAAAGGCATAGAATATGGGCGGGACGGTATGAGCAAAGCCATTGCAAAGACGGGTGTCGTGACGGCAGCGGGGGCGATGTCGGGAACTTCGCTGGATGGCGTTGACGTCGCAGTGCTGCGCACGGACGGGCATGACATTGTTGAGTTTGGCCGCAGTGCCTACCGTGATTATACAGCGCAGGAGCGGGCAACAGTTGCGGCAAGCTTTGGTCTTTGGTCCGGCGATGCGGTGGAGGCGGCGGCGGCGGTGATCGAGGCGGCACACCTGGAGATTCTGGCGGATTTCACAGACGTCGATCTGATCGGGTTTCATGGCCAGACGCTGGCCCATGCGCCGCGTTTGCAGGGGACCTTGCAGGTCGGCAATGGCGCGATGCTGGCGGACAAGCTGGGCGTGCCGGTGGTCTGGGATTTCCGTAGCGCGGACGTGGAGCTGGGCGGCGAGGGCGCGCCGCTTGCACCATTCTTCCATCATGCCTGCGCGCGCTACATCAAGGCGCAGGGGCCTGTGGCCTTCCTCAATCTGGGCGGTGTGGGCAACATCACATGGGTTAATCCGTCGATTGAACAGCCGCAAACCGAAGGAGCGTTGCTGGCGTTTGATACCGGCCCTGCAAATGCCCCTGTGAACGATCTGATGCAGGAGCGGCTGGGGCTGCCCTATGATAAAGACGGCGCGGTAGCGCGCGGCGGCACCGTTGAGACGGGCGCGCTGGAGCTGTTTCTGGCGGAGCCCTATTTCGCAAGAATGCCGCCCAAGTCACTGGACCGGAACGATTTTGCCGAGATGGTGGCGCTGGTGCGCGAATTGTCGGATGCGGATGCCGCGGCGACCCTGACGGCGATGTGTGCGGCTGGTGTGGCCGAGGCGATGCAGCATTGCCCCAGCCCGCCTTCCCGCGTGCTGGTCACAGGCGGCGGGCGACGAAATCCGGTGTTGATGCAGATGCTGGAGGTCTCGCTGGATTGTCCTGTCGTCGCGGTGGAGGACGTAGGGCTGGACGGTGACATGCTGGAGGCGCAGGCCTTTGCCTATCTGGCGGTGCGGGTGGCGCGCGGGATGCCCACGTCTTGTGCCGGCACCACAGGGGTGCGTGCGGCGGTGGGGGGCGGGACGGTCAGCGTCCCTTAATCCGGCTTGTTCAGCGGCGTCACAACGCCGTCCCAGCAGGATGTCTCCGAGGTGAGTGTGTATTTCGTCTTGGCCCAGCTGCGGGCATGCATCCGCACGCAGACTGGATCACCGGGGGCCAGCTGAGGCTCGATTGTCACGGGGTCGGTCTGGAAACTGTCGCGGCTGGACAGTTCAAACGTCACCTGCCACAGGTCCGGCCCTTTGTTGGCGGGGGGGGAGCTGACAGAGACGACATTGGCCGGCACCAGTTCAACGCTGTTGGTGGCTTTCTCAACCAGTGACAGGACGACGATCAGGGCGACGGCGCTATAGGCGATCAGACGTTTGCGGCTCATATCAAAGTCTCCGGTTCGGGGGCTAGGCCGTTGAGGGCAGGGGTTTTTCGAAAAACAGAAGCTCGGGCAGTACGGCGTCGGGGATGGGCTGATACGGGCCGCGTGCGGTGAAACCCATGCGCAGATACAGCGCTTGGGCGGCGTGCAACTCTGTGTGGGTGTCGAGTACGACACGGGCAAAGCCGTCGGCCTGTGCCTGATCCACCAAAGCCTGACACAGCTGTTCGGCCACACGTTTGCCGCGTGCAGAAGGGCTGACAAAGACGCGTTTGATCTCGCAGGTGTTGGGGTCCAGCGGATGGCTCATCCCGCAGCCGACAGCTGTGCCGCCCGTGTCCCGCGCCAGCAAGATGGTGCCTGTGGGGCGGGCATGGAGCGTGGGCAGCGTGTCCAGCAGCGCGTCAAAACGGGACAGGGGGCGGAACATGCTTGTAACTTCGACGCTGACACCGGGGAGGTCCAGCAGGAATGTCCGGTAGTCACGGCACAGCTGCTGCACCGCCGCCAGATTATCGCCGCTGTGGGCGGTGTGCAGGGTGATGCCGCCAGTGGAGGTGGAACGCGGTGCGACAATGTGCACCGCGTCGTTTTGCGTCGTCACTTGAGGATGCTGCGGCCTGCGTATTGCGCAGTCTCGCCCAATGCTTCCTCGATGCGGATCAGCTGGTTGTATTTCGCCAGTCTGTCGGAGCGGGCCAGCGAGCCGGTCTTGATCTGTCCGCAGTTGGTGGCCACGGCAAGGTCGGCGATGGTGGCATCCTCGGTTTCGCCCGAGCGGTGGGACATGACGTTGGTAAAACCTGCGCGGTGCGCCATGTCTACCGCCTGAAGTGTTTCCGTCAACGTGCCGATCTGGTTGACTTTTACCAGCATCGAGTTGGCAGCGCGGCGGCTGATGCCTTCTGCCAGACGGGCGGGGTTGGTGACAAACAGATCGTCACCGACCAGCTGCACCTTGTCACCGATGGCGGCGTTCAGGGCGATCCAGCCCTCCCAGTCATCCTCGGACATGCCGTCTTCGATGCTGATGATGGGGTAATCATTTACCAGTGCGGACAGATAGTCGACGTTTTCATCTGATGTCAGCATTCTGGCTTCGCCATCAAGCACATAGATGCCGTTCTTGTAGTATTCTGTCGCGGCGCAATCCAGGGCCAGATACATATCCTCACCCGGTTTGTAGCCTGCCTTTTCAATTGATTTCATAATGAAATCAAGCGCGTCTCGTGTGGAGCCAATGTTCGGTGCAAAGCCGCCTTCGTCACCTACGCCAGTTGCAAGGCCTGCATCCGACAGTTCTTTTTTCAGGGTGTGGAATACTTCGGCGCCCATGCGGACCGCGTCGCGGATGTTCATCGCGCTGACCGGCATGATCATGAATTCCTGAATGTCGATCGGGTTGTCTGCGTGTTCGCCGCCGTTGATGATGTTCATCATCGGGACGGGCAGGATGCGGGCAGAGGTGCCGCCGATATAGCGGTAGAGCGGCTGTGTGCAGAAGTCTGCGGCCGCTTTGGCTGTGGCCAGCGAGACGCCAAGGATGGCGTTGGCACCCAGACGGGCTTTGTTATCGGTGCCGTCCAGTTCGATCATCATTTCGTCGATGTCGACCTGCTCGGTTGCGTCCATGCCGATCAGCGCATCTGCGATCTCGCCGTTGACGGATTCGCAGGCGTCCAGAACGCCTTTGCCGAAATAGCGGGTCTTGTCGCCATCGCGCTTTTCAACGGCTTCATGCGCGCCAGTGGATGCACCGGAGGGTACAGCTGCGCGGCCCATTGTGCCGTCTTCGAGGATCACGTCGACCTCGACAGTAGGGTTGCCGCGGCTGTCGAGGATTTCGCGGGCGTGGATGTCGATGATGGTGCTCATGAGGGTATTCCTTGGCGCAAATCGGTGAATTTGCGCCCGTCTTATAGGCGCGCGTCAGACTTTGGAAGGCTTGGAAGTGACCCGAAGGCCCTGTTTGCGCTCACGCCAGACCGTATAAATGCCTGACGCCACAATGATAGCGCCCCCAAGCAGGGTATAGCCGTCGGGCTGTTCGTCAAAGAAACTGACGCCGATGATCATTGCAAAAATCAGGCGCGAGTAGCGGAAGGGCGTGACAAAGCTGACCTCGCCCACGCGCATGGCGGCGACGATGCCGTAGTAGGCAAACACACCAATCGCGATGGAGGCGAACATAAGGGAGGTCAGGCGCAGGTCCATCGGTGCCAGCGATTGGCCGGTGACCAGAAGCATGACACATCCGGCGGGGATAAGGACCAGAAAACCCAGGAAACTCAGCTGCATAGTGGAAAGACTGGCCGTGATCTTTCGGGTGGAGATGTCGCGCAGCGCAAGGCCGAAAACGCCGCCCAAAGCAAACAGCGACAGGGGCGAGAACCCCTCAATGCCGGGGCGGATGATCATCAACACCCCCATGAAGCCCACGCTGATCGCGGCCCAGCGGCGCCAACCAACGCTTTCACCCAGAAACAGGGCGGCCCCCAGTGTGACCACCAGTGGCGTGGCCTGAAGAATGGCTGAGGCCGTGGAGAGCGGCGTAAACACGATCGCCGAGATGAAACAGACTGTTCCCGCAATCTCGCCAATGGCGCGGGTCAGAACGGGACCCGCCAGCATTGCACGCTCGAACAGGGCGCGTTTTTGCGCCAAAACCACCACGGCAAACACGGCAGAGCCGCCAATTCCAAGCATCGTCAGGATCTGGCCCACGGGCAGGGCATCGCCCATCATCTTGATGAAGCTGTCTTCGATGGCGAAGCCAAACATCGCCAGAACCATCAGGAGTGCGCCGCGAAAATTGTCCATGAGGGGTCTTTCGATGTTGTTCGGGATGGGGGCGTGATGCGCTTTTCGGGCTGGCTGTACAAGGGGCGGGGTGATAGCGATTTGCCCATGACCGGATCAATTTACTCTGGCCCGTGGGGGCGAACGGGACTGACGCTGCTGGTGGCCTGCGTAGGCGCCGTGCTGGCGTGGATGCTCCGCGCGCCGATTTATTTGCTGACCGGTCCTGCGGTTGCGGTGAGTGTTGCTGGGCTGGCCGGCCTGCGTGTGCAGGTCCATCCGCGGTTCCGCGAGGTCTGTTTTGTGGTCCTTGGCCTAACCGTGGGTGCGGGGTTCAGCGCGCAAGCACTGGATACGATGATCCGATGGCCGCTGGCTTTTGTGGTGATGGCGGTGCTGACATGGGGAACAATGGTGACCAGCCGTGCGGTCCTTGTGCGCTACTTTGGCTATACGCCGCAGAGTGCGCTATTGGCCGGCGCTCCGGGGCATCTGAGCTTTGTGATTGCGATGGCGGAATCTGCGGGGAACAACGTGATGCGCGTCTCGGTCACGCAATCGGTGCGGTTGTTGCTGCTGACGCTGGTGGTGCCTTTCATCGCCGTGGCTATGGGGGTGGACCTGAGCGGGGCGATCCTGCCGCAAGGTGCGGTTTGGCCCTTGTGGGTGCTAGGCGCGTTGACGGTGCTGTCGGTGGTTGCCTCTGTGGTGCTCAAGCGTTGGAATGTGCCCGCGCCGCTGTTGATCGGGGCGATGTTGGTGGCTGGTGTCTGGCAACTGTCCGGCGTGCGGGATGGCGTGATGCCTGCCTATCTGGTGATGCCCGCCTATGTGGCGCTGGGGGCGCTGATTGGCACTCGCTTTGCCGGTGTGACGGCGCGCGCGCTGATGCATAACCTTGCGGCGGGCCTTGCGATTACAGCGGCGGCTGTGGTGCTGTCTGCTGTGGGGGCCGTTGCTGTGGCATGGGCGCTGGCGATGCCTGCCAACCATGTTTTGCTGGCTTTTGCCCCCGGCGGGCTGGAGACGATGATCGCCATGGGAGTGGTGATGGGTGCCGTGCCGGGGTTTGTGGCGGCGTGCCATATGACACGCCTGATGGTGCTGAGCGTGCTGCTGCCTGTGATGGCGGGCCGCCGCTAGGTGCGGATGCGCACGCGCGGGTCATGGTCTTTGTTGGAGAACTCCAGCCGCGGCATTGCTTTGACCATCCCGCTGAGCTTGGCAAAGCCATAGCTGCGTGTATCAAAATCGGGGTGGGCGGCGCGTAGGCTCAGGCCAACTGCAGCCAGTGATATCCACTCATCCTCCGCGTCGCAGCGGTCCATCGCGTTCCGCACCAATTGGTAGGCACGGTTCATGTCGGCTTTGGGTTTAGCCTGCGGCGCGGCTTTTTCTTCGGCCTCGTCTTCGCCTTTCAGGTTCTCGACCAGAATAAAGCGGTTGTAGACGTTGCGCAGGGCGGGGTTGGTCTTTTCTTCGCCAATGCCGATCACGTTTAGGCCGTCCTCGCGCAGGCGGTTGACCAGCGCGGTAAAGTCGCTGTCAGAGGAAACAATCACAAAGCCGTCGAATTTTCCGGAGTGCAGAATATCCATCGCATCGATGACCAGCCCGATGTCGGTGGCGTTTTTGCCTGTGGTGTTTGAGGTTTCCTGACGCGCTACCAGACCGAGCGCGTGGATTGGCTCTTTCCAGCTCTTTAAGTGTCCGTTGGACCAATCACCATAGACCCGGCGCAACGCGGGTTCACCTATTGTGGTCACTTCGCGCATGATATTGGCGGCGTGTTTGGCGGGCACATTGTCGGCGTCGAACAACACGGCAAGCAGCGGGCGGTCACGGTCTTTGAGGTTCGACATCCGGTGTCCTTGTTGCGGTTCTTCATGGTAAAGAACGCTTCGTCATCTATCACTACACCAGTTGACTTATTCCGCTGCAACCCCCATGTGACCTTCAGGGCGCGCCTTCTGCCGCGTGAGCAGGCTGCGGATTCGATCCGCATTTGTAAGACCGCCCCAATGTTCCCGAAATCACGCGTGGGGCCAGACGCATTCCGACAGGGGCAGGGCATTTGGTCCGTCTCTGCGATCCGGTTTGCGCACCCTGACGACAGCGCCCGGGCACTGCCCGCGGCGCGGAATATGAGTTATACATGAGCGACTTCGATATGATGGACCTGCCTAAAACGCTGGTCAAACGTCTGGCGGCAATGGGTCTGAAAGATCCAACGCCAATCCAGAAACAGGCGATCCCGCATGGCCTGAATGGCCGTGACGTGATGGGCCTTGCCCAGACAGGCACCGGCAAAACAGCTGCATTCGGCATCCCGCTGATTGCGCAGATGTTGCAGATGGAAGGGCGCCCGATGCCCAAATCCGTGCGCGGCCTTGTACTGGCGCCCACACGCGAGTTGGCCACCCAGATCAGCGTCAACCTGCGCAGTTTTGCCGAGGGCACTGCCATTCAGGTGGCGATGGTTGTTGGAGGACAGAACATCAACACGCAGATCAAACGCCTGCACAACGGTGTGGATATTCTGGTGGCAACACCGGGCCGTTTGCTGGACCTGATGGACCGCCGCGCCGTGCGTCTGGACGCCGCAAAGTTTCTGGTGCTCGATGAGGCAGACCAGATGCTGGACATGGGCTTTATCCATGATCTGCGCAAAATCAGCCAAGTGATCCCGAAGGACCGCCAGACCTTCCTGTTCTCGGCAACGATGCCGAAGCTGATGAGCGAGATTGCCAACAGCTATCTCAACTCCCCCATCCGCATCGAAGTCTCGCCTCCGGGCAAGGCGGCGGACAAGGTGACGCAAGAGGTGCATTTCATCGCCAAGTCCGAGAAGAAGGACCTGTTGATCGAGCTGTTGTCCAAGCATGTGGGTGAGCGCGCGCTGGTCTTTGGCCGCACGAAACACGGCTGTGAAAAACTGATGAAGGATCTGGTGAAAGCGGGTTTTGACGCGGCATCTATCCACGGCAATAAATCCCAAGGCCAGCGCGACCGCGCGATTGATGCCTTCAAAAAGGGTGATATCACTGTGCTGGTGGCCACCGATGTGGCGGCGCGTGGTCTGGATATTCCGGATGTAAAGCATGTCTACAACTACGAGTTGCCGAATGTGCCGGACAACTATGTGCACCGCATTGGCCGTACGGCGCGCGCAGGTAAAGACGGCGCTGCAATTGCGTTCTGCGCCCCCGACGAGATGGGCGAGCTGATCGACATCCAGAAAGTCATGGGTATCCGTATTCCGGTGGCCTCGGGCCGCGTCTGGGAAAGCCACGAGATTCCGCCAAAGGCAAAACAGCCGAGCCGTGGCGGCCGTGGCCGCTCGGGTGGTGGCGGTGGCGGCGGTGGCCGCCCACAAGGCAGCGGGCGTCCACAAGGTGCAGGGGGCGGCGCTGGCCGGTCCAAGCCGGCGGGAGCCCCTGGCGGCGCGAAGCCTGCGGGCGGACAACGTCGCAGACGCACCAGCAGCAGCTCCGGCGGCGCTGCGTAAGGACCGAGCAAAAGAAAAGGCGCCCCGAGAGGCGCCTTTTTTATGTCCTGCACGCCGTGAGCGTGGATCAGGTGTAGAGGGACGGCACACCCAACTGGGCATGGATTTCGTTCACCTGAGCAGGTTGCATGCCGTAAGCCGAGGCCAGCTTGTGCAGGTATTGCGCCTCGTCTTGTGTATCCAGATCAATGGCCATAACGCTCATCGAGTAGACTTGCTGGCGCAAACCATCGGGCGTGTTTGCCACTAGATTTTCGATATCAACGGGCGCTTTCAGCTGGGCCTGAACAAAGGCGGCTTCTTCGGCGTCGACGTCACCCAGCTGGCCCAGCAGTTTTTCTTTCTCTGCCTCATCAAAGGTACCGTCGGATTTGGCGGCCTGAATCATCGCAGCCAGCATCAGGGCAGCGGCTGCTTCCTGATCCTGCGAGGGGGTGATGGCAGGCTCTGGTGTCTGGTCGAACTGGGAGTTCAGAACCGCGCCAAAGCTGTCGTTGTTTTGCGCAGGGGCTTTGCCCATCGCGCCGCCGAGGCTGCCCAGCAATCCGCCGGCACCCGCCGCACCAGCCAAACCACCGAGGAGACCGCCAAGGCCACCCTGTGCAGAGGCACCGCCTTGCTGCGCGCCGCCCAAGCTCTCCAACAGGCCGCCGAGGCCGCCGCTGCCAACACCACCCCCTGCAGCACCGCCGCCCAGAAGGCCGCCCAGCATGTCTTGTAGACCGCCGGCACCTGCGCCTGATTGTTGTGCGCCGCCTGTCAGGCCGCCCAAAAGCCCGCCCAGACCGTCGGCTTGAGCCGTGCCGCCGCCTGTCAAGCCGCCGAGCAATCCGCCCAAACCGCCCGCTTGCGATGTGCCGCGATTATTTCCGTTGTCCATCATTGCCTTCGCGCCTTTGGCGACGGGGACGCCGATGGCGACTTTGGCCAGTGTTTTCATCAGGCTCATGTGTGAGCTCCCCCTTGGTTGAATCAGTTGTGTCATATCTTTGCATATTCTGAACGCCAGCGCCGGGGGAAAAACGGGCGGCATGTGGCGGATTGACAAAGTGCAGCTGTCCGGCGCCTTTTGAGTGATGGAGAGAAAAACGAATATGGATGCCTTTGGCGCCGTAGCGCTGACCGCATTTGCGCTGCATCTGGCGTTTAATCAGGTGGTGATCAAAGTGACGGGCGGCGGGTTTGGTCCGGTATTTGCGGCTGGTGTTCGGTCCGCCGGGGCGGTGCTGGTGCTGTTGCTGTGGATGTATTTGCGCGGCGTGTCCTTGCGCATCCCCCGGGTGGCACTGCCTTGGGCGGTTCTGTCCGGCCTCTTGTTTGCCTTTGAGTTTGTGTGTCTTTTCACGGCGCTTGATCTCACAACCGTGAGCCGGACGTCGGTGATTTTCTACTCCATGCCGTTGTGGCTGGCATTGGCCAGTACGGTGTTGCTGCCCGAAGAGCGGTTGACGCGGCGCAAGCTGATGGGGCTGGCACTGGCCTTTAGCGGAGTTGTCGTAGCGCTTTCAGACCGCAGCGGCGGGCATGTGAGCTGGGCGGGTGACATGCGGGCGTTGTGTTCGGCGTTGGCATGGGGGGGGATTGCATTGCTGGTGCGGGTTAGCCCGTTGGCGCATGTCCCGCCAGAGCAGCAGTTGATTGCCCAAGTTGCCGTCTCTGCGCCAATTCTGTTGCTGATGGCGCCGTTCTTTGGCCCACTGGTGCGGGAAATAGCACCCATCCACATTGCGGGCATGGTGTTCCAGATCATCGCCGTTGGAAGTTTCGGGTATCTGGCGTGGTTCTGGCTGATGAAGCAATATCAGGCCAATTCGGTGGCTTCCTTCAGCTTTTTATCGCCTGTGGCATCTGTCTTGATGGGCTGGGTGCTGTTGGGCGAGCAGATCGCGCCGACGATCTGGGTGGCTTTGGTGCTTGTGGCTGTCGGGATTACCTTGATCAACCGGCGCGTGCGGCCCTAGGGCAGGATTTGGGATATGGTAAAGGGTGCAAGACCTTAGGTGCCGCAGAAAGTGGCCCGCACCGTTTCTGCGGGGGCGGGCGTGCGTGCGAGCTTGGGGTCTGTGTCCACGAAGGGGGTCGCAAAGGCCTGCATGAGGCGGTGGAACGGCGCCATGTCACCTGCGGTTGCTGCCGTGATCATCTGCTCCATCCGGTGGTTGCGCGGGATTACAGCCGGATTTGCGGCGTTCATGGTTGCGGCGGGATCAGGCTCAGCCGCGATGCGGGCCTGATGGTTGCGTGACCATGCATCAAAGGCATCCCGATTTGTGAAGTGGTTGCGGGCGTGATCACCGGACAAGGCGCGAAACGTGTTTGTGAAATCGGCGCCCTCAGCCTGCATGAGATCCAGCAGGCTTTGGATCAAGTCGGTGTCGTCGGGGTGTGGGGCATGTAGGCCGATTTTGGCGCCAAAGCGGGCCAGCCAGGCAGTTTCGATCTGGTCAGGCATGGCGTGGATAATGGCGGTGGCTTCTTCCAGTGCGGCATCTTTGTTGTCGGCCAGCTGGAGCAGGGCTGTTGCCAGCTGCGCCATGTTCCACAACGCCATGTTCGGTTGGTTGCCGTAGGCGTAGCGGCTTTGGCGGTCGATGGAAGAAAACACGCGCCCCATGTGGAAGTCGTCCATGAAGGCGCAGGGGCCGTAGTCAATTGTTTCGCCCGCGATGCTGCAATTGTCGGTGTTCATCACGCCGTGGATGAAGCCTACGGACATCCATGCGGCGATGAGGTCTGCCTGTTTGCGGCAGACCGCGCGAAGCAGGTCCATGGGGCCTGCGGCGTCGGGGTAGTGGCGTGCGATGGCGTAATCGGTGAGAATTTGCAGCTGTTCCGGCTGGTTGCGATGGGCAAAGACCTGAAATGTGCCAACGCGCAGGTGACTGGAGGCGATGCGTGTCAGGACGGCGCCGGGCAGCATGCCTTGTTCGCGCAGGATGTCTTCGCCTGTGGCCACGGCGGCCAGTGCGCGGGTGGTGGGGATCCCAAGGGCATGCATCGCCTCGGAGATCACATATTCGCGCAGAACAGGGCCGACCCATGCGCGCCCGTCACCGCCGCGGGAATAGGGGGTGGGGCCTGAACCCTTTAGTTGAATGTCGCGGCGTAAGCCGTTGGTATCAATTACTTCCCCTAAGAGAATTGCGCGGCCGTCCCCAAGCTGCGGGTTGTAGTTGCCGAACTGGTGACCTGCATAGAGTTGCGCAAGGGGTGCTGCGCCTTGGGGTATTTTGTTACCGCTAAATATTTGCGATTGTTCGGTCACATCGGCAGTTTCAATGCCGAGGATCTTGGCGAGATCATTGTTGAAGGCCAATAGCATGGGTGACTTAACGGATGTCGGATTGATCCGCGTGTAGAAATCCTGTGGCAGGGCGGCATAGCTGTTATCGAAGGGAATATGCATTGCGGGCTCCGCTCAGAGGCTTTTGGACATAAACATGTAATTGTCGCGCGGCGTAAAGCCTGCGCGGCGGTAGAGCTTGATAGCGGCGGTGTTTTCTTTGTCCACTTCCAGATGGATGGCGCGCAGGCCCGCACCGGACAAGGCGCGCGGCAGCGCGACCAGTGCTTCGGAGGCGATGCCCCGACCACGCACGCCGGGGCGGATGTAGAGCTCGTCCACGATGCCATCGAGACCGCCGAATTCAACCGACCAGCCGAAGGTGATGACGATATAGCCAATGGGGGCGCGGGGTGGGCCGATGAGATAGGCGCAGCCATGCGGGATGCCGTCGAGCAGCGGGGCTATGCCTTTACGGCGCAGGGCATCGTTCGACTTAATGCCTGCTTCGGCGTGGTAAGAGGCGACCAGCGGCAGAAGTCCGTCCAGATGGGCCGGAGCGGCGAGGGTGAGGGCCGCGCTCACAGTCGGGCCAGACGCTCGGTCAGCAGGGTAAAGAAGCCGTCGGCATCTATGGCACCCATAAAGGTGGCATTGGGCGCGCGGTCGGTGACACCCCACCAGTCTGCGACCGTCATGCCCATGGTCAGCTCCGATTGGGTTTCGATTTCGACGTTGATGTGGCGGCCTGTGAACAGGTCGGGGCGGATCATATAGGCGGTCACGCAGGGGTCATGCAGGGGCGCGCCGTTGGAGCCGTATTTCTCTTTGTCGAAACGCTCGAAGAAATCGGTCATTTGCGCCACGGCTATGCCTGCGGGGGTGCCCAGGGCACGGAAGGCATTGTTACGCTCGGCTGTGACCAGTGCCTTGTGGGTGACATCAAGCGGCATCACCACTATTGGCGCGCCACATTTAAATACAATATCAGCGGCTTGCGGATCGACGTAGATGTTGAATTCAGCCGTTGGTGTGATGTTGCCACCCTCGAAATAGCCGCCGCCCATCAGCACGATCTTGGCAATCCGCGCGGCGATATCGGGGGCTTTTTGCAGTGCGGTTGCGATGTTTGTCAGCGGGCCCAGCGGGCACAGGGTGATGGTGCCGGGGGCATAGGTGCGCAGCTGGTCTATGATGAAATCTACCGCATGGCCTTGGGCCAGTGGCATCACCGGATCGGGTAGCGACGGGCCGTCCAGACCGGTTTTGCCATGCACATGCTCGGCGGTGACCAGATCACGGTCCAGCGGGCGGTCGCAGCCGGCATAGACGGGCATATCAGGGCGGCCTGCCAGCTCGCAGACAATGCGGGCGTTTTTGGTGGTCAGCGGCAGAGGCACGTTGCCTGCCACGCAAGTAATGCCCAGCACCTCGACATCTTCGGGGCTGGCCAGCGCCAGAAGGATCGCCACGGCGTCGTCCTGACCGGGGTCTGTATCAATGATAATCTTGCGCGGGTGCATCTGGTTGGTCCTCACAGCGATGGTTGGTGCACCCTTGCAAGGCTGCGCCGTCTTGTCCAGCAGTGGACATCGGACTGAGCGGTAAAGTGACCTCAGGGGCTGGGAAGTTCACAGGTTTTATCGCAGTGTTTTCTTTCCGGCTTTTTCGTCGGCTTTGACAGCATCCCACAGGGCATCCATTTCGGCCAGATCACTGTCGTCAGGGGTTTTTCCCATTTCGCGCAGCTTGGCCTCGACACCGGCAAAGCGGCGGGTGAATTTGGCGTTGGCGGCGCGCAGGGCGGCTTCGGGTTCAATGCCCAGATGGCGGCCAAGGTTGGCCATGACAAACATCAGATCACCGAATTCCTCGAACTGTTCTTCAGGTGTCAGGGTGTCCCGCGCCTCGACCAGTTCGGCTGCTTCTTCCTGAATTTTTGCAATCACGTCGCCGGTGTCGGGCCAGTCAAACCCCACACGGGCGGCGCGTTTTTGCAGCTTGTAGGCGCGAAGCAGGGCGGGCAGGCCCACGGCGACCCCGTCGAGCGCGCCTTTTTGGGCCTTATCCGCACGCTCTGCCGCTTTGATCGCTTCCCAGTCGGCGGTTTGTTGTTCGGCGGATTTATCGCGGCTTTCGTCGCCAAAAACATGTGGATGCCGCGCGACCATCTTGTTTGAGATATTGCGGACAACGGATTGGAATGAAAACAATCCCTGCTCTTCGCCCATGGCGGTGTGATAGACCGATTGCAGCAGAAGATCGCCCAATTCGCCCTCCAGCTCATGCCAGTCACGCCGTTCGATGGCGTCGGCCACTTCATAGGCTTCCTCGATTGTGTAGGGGGCGATGGTGTCAAAATCCTGCTCGATATCCCACGGGCAGCCTGTGTCGGGGGCGCGCAGGCGGCGCATGATTTCCAGCAACCGCTCAATCCCAGCGCTTTGGTCATTGATCAAGTCATTTTCTGGCGTTGTGGGCATTGCGGGCCTCCTGTCTGTGGTGTCAGATAAGGACAACCACATAGAGGAGTCCACCCATGCCCATCATCAACCGTATCGCCGATTTTGCAGGTGACATGACCGCTTGGCGCCAGCATTTGCATACCATCCCCGAGCTGAGCTTTGATTGCCCCAAAACGGCAGCGTTTATCAAAGAGCGGTTGGAGGAATTCGGGGTGGATGAAATTCACACAGGTATCGCGCAGACGGGCATTGTCGCGATTATCAACGGGGCGGGTGCAGGGCGCACTGTGGGCCTGCGCGCGGATTTTGACGCGCTGCCGATTGAGGAAGAAACCGGTGTGGACTATGCCTCGACACATCCGGGCAAGATGCACGCGTGCGGCCATGACGGGCATACCACGATGCTGCTGGGGGCGGCGAAATATCTGACCGAGACGCGCAATTTTGCGGGTCGTGTGGCGCTGATTTTTCAACCCGCCGAGGAAGAAGGCGGCGGCGCGCAGGTGATGTGTGCCGAAGGCATGATGGACCGTTTCGACATTGCCGAAGTCTACGGCATCCACAATATGCCCGGGATTGAGGAGGGGACTTTCTACACCACACCCGGCCCGATTATGGCGGCGGTGGATTCGTTTTACATCAACATCAAAGGGCGCGGTGGCCATGGTGCGATGCCGCATGAAACTGCTGATCCGGTTGTGGCAGCATGTGGGATTGTTCAGGCAATTCAGACGATTATCAGCCGGAACGTGAAGTCCGGTGTCGAGAAGGTGATCTCGGTCACGCAAATCCACACCGGCACGGCCAGCAACATCATTCCGGATTCGGCGTTTATCAACGGCACAGTGCGGACTTTTGACAAGGAAACGCAGGAGACGATCCAGCGCCGGATGGGCGAGATCGTTCAGGGGCAGGCGGCCAGCTATGGCGTTGAGGCCGAGCTGATCTATGAGGCTGGCTATCCGGCCACTGTAAACGCGCCGGAGCAGACAGAATTTGCAGCTTCGGTTGCCCGTGGTCTGGTAGGCGATGCCAAAGTGGATGCGGCGTTCCCCAAGGTCGCCGGGGCCGAGGATTTCTCGTACATGCTGGAAGAACGCCCCGGCGCCTATCTGTTTCTAGGCGCGGGTCCGGGGGCGGGTCTGCACCACCCGAAATACAACTTCAACGATGAGGTTGCCCCAATCGGCGCGTCCTTCTTTGTGCAATTGGTCGAGACCATGCAGCCGGCGGTGAAGTAATGGGGCTGGAGGATGCAAAGACGCAGGTTGATCAGGCCTTTATGCGCGATGATTTGAAAGGCCCCAGCTTTGAGAATGCCTTTGGCGGGGCTACGTCGTTCCTGCGGCGCAAGTATACCAAAGACCTCACCGGTGTGGATATCGCCATCACGGGTGTGCCGTTTGATCAGGCTGTGACCAACCGCACGGGCACACGGCTTGGCCCGCGCGCGATCCGTGAGGCAAGCGCGTTGCAGCCCTATGATCCGCCCTATGGTTGGGATTTTGACGTGCTGAGCGAGCGGGCCATCATCGATTACGGTGATCTGGCGTTTGACTATGCGCGGGTGTCGGAGTTTCCGGCGACGTTGACCGCGCATATCAAGAAGATACTGGATGCGGGGGTGGCCTCGGTCGTGCTCGGCGGTGATCACTATATCAGTTTTCCGATCCTCAAGGCCTATGCCGAGAAGTTCGGCCCGATGAGCCTGCTGCATTTTGACGCCCATTCAGACACTTGGGCCGATGATGACATGGAGCGGATCGACCACGGCACGATGTTCTACAAGGCGATCAAGCTGGGCTATGTCGATCCGTCGACAAGCGTGCAGGTGGGTATTCGTACCTATAATGAGGACACGATGGGGGTCACGACCATCGACGCCCGCGAAGTGCATGAAAAGGGCACAGCCGCTGCTGTGGCCAAGATCAAATCGGTTCTGGGCAATAACCCGACCTATCTGACCTTTGACATCGACGCGCTGGACCCGGCCTTTGCACCCGGCACAGGCACGCCTGTATGGGGCGGGCTGGCCAGCTGGCAGGCGGCAGCGATGCTGCGGAATCTGGCAGGCATCAAAATTCAGGGCGGCGATATTGTCGAGGTCTCTCCGCCGTTCGACACCACCGGTGCCACGGCAATAGCGGGCGCGCATGTTGCCACTGAAATCTGTTGCCTGCTGGGCGCGAGGATGCGCGGATGAGTGCCAAGAACCAGCCCATCGGCGGGAACGAGCTGGCGCGGTTTTCGGGGCCGAATACGTTTATGCGTCTGCCGTCGGTGAATGACCTCAAAGGGCTCGACGTGGCGGTGCTGGGCATTCCGATGGACATCGGCACGTCGTGGCGGTCGGGGACACGGTTTGGGCCCAAGCAGATCCGCGCCGAGAGTGCGATGTTGCGGCCCTATAACCTTGCCACGGGGGCCGCGCCCTTTGACAGTTTGCAGGTGGCTGACATCGGTGATCTGGCGATCAATACGTTTCTCTGAAGGACAGTTTGTCTATTATTAAAGAGAGTTACGACGAGATCCTAAAGTCGGACGCGATGCCTGTGGCGATGGGAGGGGATCATTCGATCACGCTGCCGATCTTGCGGGCGTTTGCCAAGCGCCACGGGCCTGTGGCACTGATCCATGTGGATGCGCATGCGGACGTCAACGACGAGATGTTCGGCGAGAAAGAGACCCAAGGCACCGTCTTTCGCCGCGCCTATGAAGAAGGCTTGATCCGCCCCGAGAAGACCTATCAGGTCGGCATCCGTGGCACGGGTTATGCCGCGACCGACTTTAGCGAGGCTGTCGGCTGGGGGTTCCAGCAGTGGCCGGCAGAGGAGTTGTGGGGCCGCAGCCTTGCGCAATTGTCCGGTGAAATCCGCCGCGATATTGGCGATGTACACACCTATGTGACCTATGACATCGACAGTCTTGATCCGGCCTATGCGCCCGGCACTGGCACGCCGGAAATCGGCGGGCTGACCACGCCGCAAGCGCTGGAGCTGATCCGCGGTTTGCGCGGTCTCAATATCGTTGGTTGTGATCTGGTTGAAGTGTCGCCGCCCTATGATCCGTCGGGTAATACGGCCCTGACGGCTGCAAATCTGCTCTACGAGCTTTTATGTGTGCTGCCGGGCGTTACATACAGGTGAACAGGCCCGATACGGGCGGATGCGGACAGAGAAATACGGTGCGAAAAATGATCTGGGTGATTTTGATAGCTGCGGTTGTATCCGGTATGGCCTTTGTCCGACTGGCGCCAACGGATGTGTCGCGTTGGCACAGGCCCATCGGGGATGCGCAGACCACGGATGGCGAAGGCTGGTCCGCGCGGGTTGTACCAGCCCCCCCCGGTTTGTTGTCGGACCTGCATCAGGCCATGCTGGCGCTACCGCGTACCGAGCGGGTTGCCGGCGGTGTGGGTGAGGGGCGTTTGACCTATATCACCCGCTCCAAATGGATGGGATTCCCTGACTACACCACGATTGAACAGGACGGCGCGACGATAAAGCTTTATGCGCGGTTGCGGTTCGGCAAGTCAGACCTAGGTGTGAATGGCAGACGTCTGGACGGGCTGTTGGAGCGTGTCAGGGCCAAGCGGACTGAAGGGTAGTTCAAGCTGGGAGGTGGCGCAGCCTTGTTGTACTTCGCGCCACATCGGCACGTTAAGCGACATCTGGCATTGCGCCATAAACATGCGCCCGTCGACCTGTAGGCAAATCGTCTCGCCTAGTTCGATCCGCGCGCCGCTGGTGTTTGTGCAATAACAGTCGATAGTGCGCCCTTGCGGGGTCACAACATCTGCTGTGGCGGCACAGGGCGCAAGCGCCAACAAGAGGGCAAAGCGTTTCATAAACTCAGTATAGCATGGGGCAGGGCCTTGACCAAAGCGATTTGATAAGTCACTGCCAACCGCATGATACCTATGGACCGCCTTGCCCAGATCGCCGCCCGTTTCGAGTACCTCGAAGCGGCAATGTCCACTACGGGTGGCGATATTTCCAAGCTTGCAAAAGAGTACAGTGATCTGCGCCCCGTGGTGGAGGAGATCAACGCCTACCGTGTGCTGCTTGAGAACCTCGCTGGTGCGCGCGAAATGCTGGGCGACCCCGAAATGGCTGCCATGGCGCGTGAGGAAATCTACGAGATCGAAAGCGCGCTGCCCGCGGCCGAGGCCTCCTTGCAGCTGGCGTTGCTGCCGAAAGACGAGGCCGACGCCCGCCCTGCGATGCTGGAAATCCGTCCCGGCACAGGCGGCGACGAGGCCGCCTTGTTTGCCGCTGACTTGCTGCGCATGTACATCCGCTATGCGGAAGGGCGCGGTTGGAAAGTGGACCTGATTGAACAGCAGTTCACCGAACTGGGCGGGATCAAGGAAGTTGTCGCGCATATTACTGGCGAGAATGTTTTTGCCCGCCTGAAATACGAGAGTGGCGTGCACCGTGTGCAACGTGTCCCCAGCACGGAAAGTCAGGGGCGGGTGCATACTTCGGCTGCAACTGTGGCCGTGTTGCCCGAGGCCGAGGACGTGGATGTCCAGATTGCCACCACGGACATCCGCATTGATACCTACCGTAGCTCTGGTGCAGGCGGCCAGCACGTCAACACCACCGATTCTGCCGTGCGCATCACACACATTCCCACGGGTATTGTGGTGACAAGCTCGGAGAAATCCCAACACCGCAACCGCGAGATTGCGATGCAAGTGCTCAAAACGCGCCTCTATGATGCAGAGCGCCAGCGGATTGATACCGAACGCTCTGACAGCCGCGCGTCCCAGGTGGGCAGTGGTGACCGGTCCGAGCGGATACGGACCTATAACTTCCCGCAGGGGCGGATGACCGATCACCGGATCAATCTGACGCTCTATAAACTGGATGCGGTGATGCAGGGTGATCTGGACGAGATTGTGGATGCGCTGACGGCGGATGCACAGGCGAAAATGCTGGCGGAGATGGGCCAATGACAACGGCGGCTGTGGCTATGGCCACGGCAACAGCGCGGTTGCGTGCGGCGGGGGTGCCGGACCCTGCGCGTGATGCGCGGCTGTTGCTGGCCCATGCGGCGAGTGTTGATGCTGCGCGGGTCACCCTGATTGCACCCGAAGAAATTGCCCCCGAAATTGCCGAGCGGTACGAGCATCTGATCGCCCTGCGTGCGGTGCGTGTGCCGGTGTCGCATCTGGTGGGGGAGCGTGCCTTTTACGGGCGTGGGTTCAAGATCAGCCGCGAGGTGTTGGACCCGCGTCCCGAGACTGAAACCCTGATCGAGGCGGCCCTTGCCGCGCCGTTCGAGCGGATGTTGGACCTCGGCACCGGATCGGGCTGTATTCTGGTGACGTTGCTGGCCGAACGGGAGGCGGCAACAGGTGTTGGTGTCGATCTGTCCGAGGGGGCGTGTTTACAGGCCAGTGCCAATGCGGTGCTGCACGGGGTCGCTGCGCGGGCAGAGATATTACAGTCTGACTGGTTTGATGCAGTTGAAGGGCGGTATGACCTGATCGTGAGCAACCCGCCCTATCTGGCGCAGGCCGAAATGCTGGATATCGCACCGGAACTGGCCTTGCACGAACCTGCGATGGCGCTCACCGACGGGGCGGACGGGCTAAGCGTTTACCGGCTGATTGCGGGGCGGGCGCAGGAGTATCTGACGGCCGAGGGCCGTGTTCTGGCCGAGATCGGCTGGCAGCAGGGCGAAGCTGTCGGGGCGATATTCAGGTCTGCGGGATGGGCTGATGTGACGATTCTACCTGATCTGGATGGCCGCGACCGCGTGGTATGTGCCCGAAATCCCGCATAGAGCGCGGAATTGAGGGTTTAGGGCCGTATTCGCTCTTGCTCATAGGGTGCAGACAGGGGTATGCAAAGGGTGTTGCAGCGGTGAATGCTACTTGCAGTCCCGCGCGGCGTTATGCCCAACATCTCTCCGTGCCGACAGGGCGCGCCTGGCGCGCCAACGGTTTGACCGAATTACAGCACCAAAAGGCTGATCTTTCTATATGAAACCTCAAAGATCGCGTTCGCGCAACAAGAGCAACCGCAACCGTAGCACCGGCAATCAGGGCGGCAACGTTGTAAACCGTGTCTTCGATAGTTCGGGGCCGGAAGGCAAGGTCCGGGGCACACCCAGCCAGGTGATCGAGAAATATAATCAGCTGGCGCGTGATGCACAGCTGAGCAACGACCGCGTTGCGATGGAGAGCTTCCAGCAGCACGCCGAGCATTATTTGCGTATGCTGAGCGAAGCGCAGAAAGAAGCGGACGCCAAGCGCGAAGAGCAAGAACGCCAGAACCGCGAACGCCAAGCCGAGCGGGACGAGCAGGAACGCCAGAACCGTGAACGCCAAGCTGAGCGCGACCGCGAGCGCAACGAGCGTGAAGCCCAGGCGCAAGCAGAAGCGGAGCAGTCCCAGCCCGAGGCAGCAGAGAGCGAAGAGGCCAGTGGTCTGGTGGACACACCAGAGAGCAAGCCCAAAACCCGCCGCGCCCCGCGCCGCAAGCCCAAGCCGAAAGACGAGGCGGGAGATGCACCCAGTGCTGATGGTGGCGACCAGCCCGAAGCGGCAGAATAATTCAGGGGGCCTCGCAACAGCGGGGCCTTTTTGATTTGGGGTGCTCATACGGGTGAAAGGGTGACGGTGGCCAGCCCCCATCGGCCAGAGGCCGATTCCCCCGGAGGATTTAGGGCCAAATGAGATGTGCCGTGGCGGTGCCCTATTTCAGGGTTTGGCGATTTCGCGCGCGAGGGCGCAGAAACCTTCGAGCGAGATTTGCTCGGCGCGGTCTGTGGGTTTGATACCGGCAGCCAGCAGGCGGTCTTCTATGTCGGGTGCGGTGCCTTTCAGCGAGGCGCGCAGCATTTTGCGGCGTTGGTTGAAAGCGGCTGCCACTGTGCGCGACAAGGTGGCGGCATCGGCGGGAAAGCGCGGTTCGGGGAGGGCTGTGAGGTGGACCACGGCGCTGGAGACTTTGGGTGGCGGGGTGAATGCCTCTGGCGGCAGGTTGATCACGATTTTTGCATCCGCGCGCCATTGGGCCAGCAGGGCAAGGCGCCCGTAGGCTTTTGAGCCGGGTTGGGCGACGATGCGTTCGGCCACTTCGCGTTGGAACATGAGTGTGAGGCTCTGCCAGAACGGCGGCCATTGCGGCGGGGTGAGCCATCGCACCAGTAATTCAGTGCCGATGTTATAGGGCAGGTTGGCGGCGACGCGGATGGGCGGTATGAGATGGGCCAGCGGATCAACTTCAAGTGCGTCACCGTTGATGAGCTGGAGGCGGTCGGGGTAGGCGGCGGCGATTTCCGCAAGGGCCGGCATGCAGCGGGTGTCTTTTTCGATCGCGAGCACGCGGCGGGCGCCCTCGGAGAGTAGTCCACGTGTGAGGCCGCCCGGGCCGGGACCGATTTCCAGCACGTCGCATTGTGTCAGATCGCCGGCCTGGCGTGCGATTTTTGCCGTGAGGTTCAGGTCCAGCAGGAAGTTCTGGCCCAGTGACTTGCGGGCTTGCAGGTCGTGGTCCCTGATGACTTGGGACAGCGGGGGCAGATTGTCTATTGTACTCATGTGTTGGCCATGCGGTGCGCCATGCGGATCGCCTCGATCATGCTGGAGGGGTTGGCGATGCCTTTCCCGGCGATGTCGAAGGCCGTGCCGTGATCGGGGGAGGTGCGGATAAACGGCAGGCCAAGTGTGACGTTTACGCCAAGGTCGAAGTCCAGCGTCTTGATCGGGATCAGGGCCTGATCGTGGTACATGGCGATGGCCGCGTCATAGCGGGCACGGGCGGCGGCATGGAACATCGTATCTGCGGGCATGGGGCCCTGGAGGGTGAAGCCTTCGGCCTGCATTTGCGCGATCAGCGGGGCGATCCACGACAGCTCCTCGGAGCCCATGGCGCCGCCTTCGCCTGCGTGGGGGTTGAGCCCGCTGATGGCGATGCGCGGATGGGCTATGCCGAACTGCTTTTGCAGGCCTGCGTGGGTGATCTCGATTGTGCGGCGGAGCCCTGCGGGGGTGAGGGCCTTCGGGACTTCTGATAGGGCAATGTGGATGGTCGCAGGGACCACACGCAGTTTATCCGATGCCAGCATCATCACCACGTCACAATTTCCGGCAAGTGCTGCGAGATATTCGGTGTGGCCCGGATAGGCGAAATTTGCGCCGTCTTTGAGCGCTTTTTTGTGGATCGGTGCGGTGCAAACGGCTGCGGCCTCGCCCGACTGGACCAGCGCCACAGCGTGGGCGATGACCTCGATCACGCAAATGGCGTTTGCGGGGTCTGGCGTACCTGCGGTGTTTTGGGCAGCAAAGGGATGGGCGAGCACGGGCAGGGCGCGCGAAGAGATGGACAGGGCTTGGGCTGTTGTCTCGACCTGCTCAAACGGGGTGCCAGCAGGCAGGTGGCGCGGATCACCGAGCCAAAGCATGGGAATACTGTCGGACAATGCCGCCCAGGCATGGGCGGCAATCTCGGGGCCGATGCCTGCGGGTTCGCCGCAGGTCACTACAACAGGTTTCATTTCAGCGAAATACGGGCTTCGCTGCGCAACTCGGCGAGCAGGCCGTCGGCAAAGCTGGACAGGCGGCGCTGGCGCAAGGCGTTTGCCACATCTTCGCGGCTGACTTCTGCGTTCTGCTCGGCGGTGCGGCCGCAGAGCATCAGGAATACCAGTGCCTGACCGTCAGAGCGTGTGAGTGTGGTCGAGACTTCGCCTTCGTCCATTTTGCTCAGCTCGATTGCGAAGTCCTTTGGCAACTCGGAGGGCTTGCGGGTTTCGCGGTCCAGCACACCTTCGGGCTGGCCTTTGGCAAAGGCATAAAGATCGTCGCAGACGTCTACCTGTGCCTTGAGGTTTGCAGCTTGCTGCAATGTCTGTTCGGAGCGGCCACCGGCCATGTAGTAGGCAGCATATTCAACGGCGGAGTAGGTTTTTGCCGGTGCGCCTGTTTCTTCGATATCACGCAGCTGGAACAGGGCGACTGCATTGGGGATGTTCAGCGGTTCGGTCACCTGACCCGGGGCCAAGGCCAGAATGAGGGGCTGCAAGACCGGCGGCAAATTGGCGAGGTCCTGCCATGGCAAATGACCGCCGGCGCCGCGTGTGGCTGTGGCGGAGTATTTGCGGGCATAGCTGGAGAATTCTGCGGGGCTGGTGGTCTGTGCGATTTCTTCGGCAATGGCGGCCACACGTGCGGCCTGTGGCGGCGGTGCGGGGATGATGATTTCCGACACCAGAACGCGGATGTTTGACCCGCCCGAGCGTTGGGTTGCAAGCGCGCGGTCGATCTCGGCCTCTGAGATGCTGACCCGTGCGCCGTAGCGTGCGCGGATCAGGTCGCGCCATGCGATGCCGTTCAGTACGAAGTCGCGGAAGGTTTCCTGCTCAACCCCTGCGCGGCCCAATGCGGTGGTGAACTCGGCGCGGCTGAGGTTGGCGCGGCCGGCAAATTCTTCCAGCGCTTCGTTGATGCCGCCTTCGGTCAATGTCAGGCCTGCATCGCGGATGGCTTCGCCGCGCAGGCGTTCGTCAATCAGGCTCTCGATGGCGGCTTTGCGTGTGGCGCCGCGTGCGTTGAGGATTTGCAGGAACCGGACCCGCTGCTGCACCTCGAATTCGGTTACAACGCTGTCATTGATGGTCGCCACGGGGGCAAACATGTTTTGTGCGGCAACGGGGCCTGACAGCACGGCAATCAGACCAAAGGCGGCGAGGGCGGGTTTTAGTTTGAACATGAGCGGACGTATCTTTCTGTTCCGGTATCAGCGGAAAAGCCCCGCAGACCGATGTTAAAGCCGAAATCGGTCGAAGGCTCAACGCTTGTTGAGGATGTATAGCGGCGTTTGACCCGTAGATCGAGGGTTACACATTCGTTTTCATAGCTTAGACCAATGCCGGCAGTGGCCGCGCGGTCGGCTGACACATCATAGCGCCAATTGGCAGAGGCGGTCCAGAAGGGGTTGACCTTATAGCTGCCATCCAGCGTGAATTCCGAGACTTCGCTGTCGCGATCTTCAAAGGCGTCTTCCTCCAGCCAGACGTAGGACCCGCCGATACGGCCGCGTTTGAACGCATAGTCGCCCCGCAGTTCTGCTTTGGATAGGGTGAAGTCATCCTCGAACAGGCTGCGACCCGTCAGGATTACACCCGCGCCCGAGCTGATCTGACCCGCCAGAAGGAAGTCGGAGGACAGGCCATTCAGGCCCGAGGTGGTCGAGAAATCACTGTCGTCGTCGCGACGGAACACCTGTCCGACGCTCAGCTGTGCATCCCAGCCTTGGGGGTTGAAGCGTGACCAGCCCAGCCCGATGGCAGCAATCGCACCGCGCTCGCGGCGGTCGGCGCGGGGAAAGCGGGACATGCTCAGCAGGTTGCCCTGATCGAATTCGACCAGTGTGCTTTCCTCATTGGGGATGTCCAGACGGCTGCCGCCGACCCAGCTCAGCTGCATTACCGGTTCCAGAATATGGCTGACGCCTGCCGCATTGGTTTTGGACAGGGGATAGCGCAGGGTGATGGCCACATCCGGGGTCAGTTCGGAAGGGTCGGAAGTAAATGTATCATCCTGACGGATGTTGAAGGTGTTCAGTGCTGCGCCTAGACGGGTATCCACCCGCAGGCCGACGGGGAAGGTAAAGCTGCGCAGCCAGTCGATTTTGGCATTCAGGCGGGCGACGTCACGGCCATCTACGATATCGTCGGCATCATCGCTGTCGATCGCCAGATCGGAGATGCGGCTGTGGCTATGGGCCACCAGCCGGGTGCGGATTTCACCGCCAAGTGCGGTCGGGAAAAAGCGCCGCTCGTATTCGCCGTCCAGCACCAGTGTGGGAACTGTGTTGTTGTCTTCGTCGTCGCGCAGGGATTTGAAATTATAGAGGCTGCCACGGATGTATTCGTCGCGGCGTGCCCTGCTGACGGTCAATTCCGATTTCAGGCGGTCGGCGTCGGAATACCCGTATGCTTCGAGGTAGCCGTCATCACTAACGGTTTCGATTGCGAAGTTCAGTTTGAATTCCTGTGGCAGGGCGAACAGGCCGCGGCCAAAAAGGTAGCCACGGGTTTTGGTCGACAGTAAGTCGTCTTTGGTGACGGCTGCGTCCAGCTGGATGCGCCCGTTGCGATAGGCCTGACGGTAGCGCAGTTCCAGCGTGCTGGTAGAGGACGACAGGTAGGGCGTGAGCGTCAGGTCACGCTTGTCGCTCAGCTTGATGAAATACGGAATTTTCAGGCCGGTTCCCAAGGCTGATGTCGAGCGGATGGAGGGGACCAGAAAGCCGCTGGCGCGTTCAACCGTCGGACCGGGGAGGCGCAGGCGGGGAATGTAGAACACCGGAATGCGGCCAATGCGGAATTGTGCCTCGTCGAAATAGAGCTGTTCTTCCAGCTCGTCGTAGATCACGCGCTTGGCGCGGATCTGCCACAGGGGGGCAGAGCCGTCATCGCAGATCCGGCACGAGGTCACTGCGGTTTTATAGAGCTGGTTATAGCGGCCATCGACGCGTTCGATCTGAACGGCGGCCAGTTGCAGCTGTTGGTTCAGCACCAGCCGCGCGCCTTTTAGGATGCCGTTGCGCAAACCTGCGTCCAGCTCGGCGGCTGTGGCGTTGATCACTGTGCCGTCGCCTTCGGTCAGGGTGATCGGCCCCTCGATGGACAACGCCCCTGTGCCTTGGTCATAGCGAATTGAACTGGCGCGTAGGCGCACCCCGTTCTGGAAGGCTTCGACATTGCCGGAGGCGACCAATTCCCGCTCGCGGGTGATGTAGAGCTGGTCCGCCACCAATAGGGCGGCATCCTGTGCCATGGCACGCAAGGGCAGGAGGGTGAGCAGGATGAGGAACAACAGACGCATGGTTCAGCCGTCCTCGCGGTGCAAAAGCAGGCCGAGGGCCAGCATGATGGCAGCAACAGGCGGTGCCCATGCGGCCAAAAACACAGGTATCTGGCCGTTCTCGCCAAGAATTTGCGCAAAACTGCGGATGAAATACAAACCGAACCCCAACAAAACAGCCGAAAGCACCGCAATGCCGGTGCCTCCTGATCGGGTATGCCGCATGGTGAACGCGCTCGCAACCAGAACCATCGCAATCAGGAACAGCGGGCGGGCCAATTCCGTTTGCAGCCAGACCTTGTGGCGGCGCGGCGAGAAGCCTGCCTGTTCCAGCTGGCGGATAAAAGCGGGCAGCTTATAGATGGAAATGGCCCCCTCCTTGCCAAAGCTGTCGCGGATCCGGTCCAGCGTAAGGGTGGAGGGAATGACAAGCGTCTCGTAGCGTTGCGCATTGCCTTCGGCGTTGACGCCTACCGCCAGTGGCCATGATTCTGCGTTGCTCAATTCCCAGCCATTTGGTCCCAAAGAAGCACTTTCTGCCTCGATCCGGCGGATCGGGCCGCCGTCGGGCGCATAGGCCACAAAGGTTACATCAAACAGAACCGAGCCGTCGTTGTTGGAGCGCCAGGCGCGGATCACGGTTTGCCCGTCTTCAGCGCCCTGCCGCAGCCAGAGCCCCTCTTCCGAGATCGACAGGGCGGAGCCTACGCCGTTGCGGTACTGCTCGGACAACTGTTCGTACCGTTTGGACGTTGCAGCGACGATCGGGTTGAACAGGCCCACCACCATCAGGCCGATCAGGAAGGCAACCACGAGCGGCGACACCAGCGTTCCCAGTGCGGAGCGGCCGGAGGCGCGGGTGATGACCATCTCGGACGAGCGCGCCATGCCCAAAAACAGGACCACTGTGGCCAGCACCATGATCAGCGGCAGGATCAGGTTGATAGTTTGGGGCACGTTGAGCAGCGCCAACTGAACGATTTCCTTGAAAGACACTGTTTCCTCAAAGGAGCGGCGGGTTTCCTCCAGCACTCCCGTCAGCATCACCAAGGTGAATAGAACCGCTGTGATGAGCAGGAAACTCATCCCGAAACGGCGGGCAAAATACAGGTGGAGGATCATGCGGCCGCCCTCCGGCGCAGCAGGCGCGCGCGCCATGCGGGATTACTTGCGTGCCAAAGCATGAGTGCGGCAATCAGCGCACCGGCAAGTGTTGGAAGATACAGCAACATCCAGAGCTTCGAATTGTCTTCAACCTGCGAGGACAGTGTGCCGCGGATGCCATCCAGTAGGACCAACAAGCCAAAGGCAAAGACGATCTCGCGCCAGACACCAAAGCGGGAAAAGCCGCCGATCAACAGGGTAGTAAACCCGATCAATGCAGCCGTGATGCAAAACAACGGGCGGGCAAAGCGCGCGTGCACTTCCTCGGCCAAAGCACCCGCGCTCTGGCCCGATTGCGCCCCAAGGGAGGTCCAGTTGGCCAGCAAGGCAGGTGTGGTTGTGTTTCTGATGTTCAGTGATTGCACAGTTTCGGTGCGCATCAGGCCAGAGATATCAAACGAGAAGTCCGCGAATTTAGCTGTGGCAAGGCGCAGGCCGTCGCGCTCCAGCCGTTGGGCCAGACCGTCCACCATGATCAGGGTGGTCGTCTCCCCGTTGCGTAGCAGATAAGCCTCGGCGGCGGTGTAGATGATGCCTTGATCGGGGTTGCGCCTGTCGGAGACAAATACATCGCGCAGGATACCATCTGTGTCGATCACACGGGTGTAGAAGGTGACCTGCTTGGTCGGATGCAAAAACGTGCCTTCGGTCAGCAGCCGGGCTGTGAAGTTCTGCGCGATTTCCTGCTCACGCTCTTTCAGTTGGGATTGCGCCATGGGCACCAGAATGTTGCTGAGCGTCGCCATAAACAACGCCACACAGATGCCGAATACCAGAACGGGCCGTGCCAGCCGCCAAGGGCCTGTACCGGTTGCCTGAAGCACTGTCAGCTCGCTGTCGGTGGTCATGCGGTTGGTCACATAGACGCTGGCGGCAAAGGTGGCGATGGGCAGCACTGTTGCAATCAAGGAGGGCAGGCCGAGGGCCGTAAATTCCAGAAAAACAAGGGCGGTCTGGCCGTCTCCGATGAGGCGGTCAAACAGCACAACAGCGCGGTTGATCCAGAAAATCGCCACCAGAACCAGTGCGAAAAATCCAAACAGAACCAGCAGCTGCGACAGCACATAGCGGTCGAACTTGGCCACCCGATTCCCCTCCAATTATGCCTGCTCTAACGGCGATTGCGCGCAGTTTACCCCAAACCGCAGGGGCATGAAACTCGTATCTGGTCTTGAGGGGTTTTGCACGCTAGGTCTTGTGGTAACACATAGCAAAAAGGCACATGTCATGAGCGCACTTACTCCCGTTTCCTTCATTCAGACCGATATTGACGCAGTTGCCGAACATGTCGGCCGTGTCGCCGTTTTTGTGGATGCAGAAGGCAAACTGGATCTGGCCGCGCGCCGCGTGAACCGTCTGACCAAGGGTGCGGTTGCGCGGTTGGTCGAGAGCGAGCGTTGGGGCAAGATGAAAGACGGGGATCACGTCGCACTTGGCTATCCTGCGGGCATGAAGGCGGATGCGGTGGATGTGATCCGGCTGGAGCGGAACGCCAAAGGCATGGCCGCGCGCAAGGCAGGGGCCGCACTGGCCAAAGCTCGGGGCGGCCAGGCGGATATGTTGCTGCTGGCCGCATCCTTGCGCCACGCCCAAGAGGTCGTCTTCGGTTTTGCCATGCGCGATTACGCCTTTGAGACGCATAAAACGGCCGAGAGCACGCGCACGGGCGCGCTGGCGGTGATGCACGGCAAACCGGACGATCTGAAAGCCGCCGCCGCCTCGCTGCTGGCAGTGGCAGAAGGCGCGCATTTCACCCGTGATCTGACAAACGAGCCTGCAAACGTGCTGACCACCACCAATTACGCCGAGCGCCTCAAAGAGATGGAGAGCCTTGGTCTGAAGGTCGAAGTGCTGGACGAGGCGGCACTGGAAAAGCTGGGCATGCGCACGCTGTTGTCGGTTGGCCAAGGTTCGGACAGCCCGTCCTATGTGGTGACAATCCGTTGGGACGGCGGCACGGCGGGCGCGGCCCCGCTGGCGCTGGTCGGCAAAGGTGTCGTGTTTGATACGGGCGGTATCTCGCTCAAGCCCGGTGCAAACATGGGCGATATGACGATGGACATGGGCGGCTCTGCCGTGGTGGCGGGTGTGATGCGCACGCTGGCCTTGCGCGGGGCAAAGGCAAATGTGGTGGGTCTTGTCGGGATCGTCGAGAACATGCCGTCGGGCCATGCCACCCGCCCCGGTGATGTGGTGGTGTCCATGAAAGGTGACACGATCGAGAACCTTAATACCGACGCCGAGGGCCGTTTGGTACTGTGCGACGTGATGTGGTACGCGCAAGAGAAGTTCAAGCCCGCCGCGATGATTGATCTGGCCACGCTGACGGGGGCAATCATCACCAGCCTGGGGCATGAGAACGCGGGCGTGTTTTCCAACAACACCTCGTTCTGCAATGACTTCCTGAAGGCCGCAGAGGCCGAGGGCGAAGGCGCGTGGCGGATGCCGTTGGGGCAGGCCTATGATGATCTGCTCAAAAGCCGGATTGCGGACATGAAGAACATTGGCGGGCCGGCTGCTGGCTCTATCACGGCGGCGCAGTTCTTGCAGCGTTTTGTCAAAGAGGATTGCCCGTGGATTCACCTTGATATCGCTGGTGTGGCGTCGGTCAAATCCGAAACGGCGCTGGCGCCCATTGGTGCGACTGGCTGGGGCGTGTCAGCGCTTAACCGTTTGATTGCAGATAATTACGAGGCGGAGTGAAGGTTGTGAGTGTCGCGATGTTCTATCAGTTGAAAGAGAAGACACTGATCGACACGCTGCGCATGCTGGTGGATAAATCCCTGTCTGCGGGCTGGCGCGTGGCTGTGCGCGGGACAAGCCCTATGGGGCTGCAAGCCTTGGACAAGGCGCTGTGGCTTGGCCCCGCAGACAGCTTTTTGCCACACGGGTTGGCGGGCGGCGAACATGACGCCGACCAGCCTGTTCTGTTGGGCGTAGGCGCTGTGGATGCCAACGCGCCCAGCTGCATCATGGCGGTACATTCAGCCGAAGTGACCGCCGCGGACGTGGCCGCAATGGAGCGGGTCTGCATCCTGTTCGACGGTTATGACGAAGACGAGCTGGCCCATGCGCGGGGGCAATGGACGGCCCTGAAGGCGGCGGGTGTGAAGGCGCAATACTGGGCGGAAGAGGACGGGCGGTGGGCGAAGAAGGCGGAGACTTAAACGCGCTCCTTATTGTACGTATCCATATCACCGCGCTGTCGTGCAACAGCCTTCCAGTGCTTTTTCCGAATGCCTTCCGGCTCTAATGAAGCGTATTTTCCTTTAGAGAACTTTGGCCAATCCAGTGCGTAGCCCGCACTCACCATCTCCGCGCTCAAATCACGCCCGTCAGGTAGGTAGCAAGTTGCCACGAGCCTGTCATAGGAAGTGCTTTCATCAAGTTCCGCCTTGATGACTTTCCCTTTGTACAAATTTACAAGATGCCATTTCGCCTTGTTTCCCCACGGATGATCCAGCTCGGGTGCATCAATTCCGGCAAGGCGCAAGCTGTGCTTGCCGATGCGAATGGTGTCGCCGTCAACGACATAACAAATACCATGGATCGGGGAATTTAGGTGATGGTTCTGAGATGGTAGAGCAGGGCGTTCCCGTGGAGCTTTTTGTTTATGCGCAGGTGTGGAGAACGTTTTGTTGGAAGGCTTTGAAGACGTCTTCTTTGGCGAGGCAAATAGCGCTCGAATGAGCCTCATGAGCATTAAGTCTATCCCTAACAGTTGATTGGGTTAGCGTAGCTCGCATTTTCTGGCTGATCTACAAAAAGTTCCTCACCGCGTCAGCCGCAACTCTCCACCGGAAATCTCGATCCGGCCCCAGCGCTCCAGGTAGCCCATGCCCAGCAGCGAGCCGTCCATATCGCCTCCGTTGACAGAGGCATAGACGTCCGTGTCGGTGATATCACCCAGACGCACGGTGCTTAACCGGACGGGGGCGGTGCGCACGGTGCCGTTGGCTGTGCTCGCTGTACCGATAAAGTTGAGGGCATCGACGTCCAGCCCGATGCGGCGGGGGTCATCGCGGGTCAGCACCATATCGGAGGCACCGGTATCTACGACAAAGCGGATGTTTTCACCATTCAGGGCGAGGGTCAGATAATAATGCCCGTCCGGTTGGCGCGGCACGGAAATCTGCCCGTTGCCAAGGTGTAGCATTTGCCCGCTGGCGGACTGGCGCTGCACATCATTCCAAAGGCCATAGCCTGCGACCACGCCTAGAAAGATAAAGCCCCAGATCATCGCCTGTTGCATCACTTTCCCGATGCTTTCGCGGTTCTGGGTCAAAAACCAGCCACCGACGGCACAGGCCAGCAGTACAAGATAGATCAGGCGTCCTGTATCGTCCCCGGTCATGGCGGCTCCTTTTCGTTTCCCTCAATATAGGGAAGCTTCCGGATTATCCAAGCGGGGTCACAAACCCGAACTCGGCCAAACCGTCGAGGACAAATTGCACTGAAAGAGCGGCCAGCAGCATTCCGAAGATACGGGTGAAGACGTTGATGGCGACCTTGCCTACGCGCTTTTCCAGATAGCTGGACAGGCGCAGCATGGCGTACATCATCAGCAAAACAACGGCCAGAATGCCAAAAACGGTGATCAGGCCTTCGCCGCCGGGCTTTTCCCCCACCAGCAGGATCACGGAGGCAATGGCGCCCGGACCCGCGATCAGCGGGATGCCAAGAGGGAACACGCTGGGGTCTTCGGCATGGGTCGGGTCATTCTCGGTCGAGCTGTCTTCACGGCGCTTTGTGCGCCGCTCGAACAGCATGTCCAGCGCTGTCAGGAACAGCAAGATGCCGCCCGCGACCCGGAAGGCGGCCATTGAAATGCCGATGAAGTCCAGAATGGCCTCACCCGCCAGTGCAAAGGCCACAAGGATCAGACCGCCGACCAGAACCGCACGGCGCGCAATGCGCTCGCGTTCCTGCGGCGTCATGCCGGGGGTCAGCGCCAGAAAGATTGGCGCAATCGCAATCGGGTCCACCACCACAAACAGGGTGACAAACGCGGTGATCATATATGCAGTCTCAAAGATCATGCCTGCGCCTTTTCAAGCTTTTCGAGCGCGCCCATCCACAGGCCTTCGGCGCGTTCCAGTGCCTGCATCACTTCGGCGTATTTCTTGTTCCAGACTTCCAGCTCGCCCACTTTGTCTTTTTCATAGAGGGCAGGGTCGGCCAGCTTCTTGGCCAGCTTGTCGCGCATATCGTTAATCTTGGCGACGCGGGCCTCGGAGGTGCGGACCTCGGCTTTGAACGCGAGAATATCCTCGCGGCTGGCTTTCTTCTCTTTGGGGGCTTCGACCTTGGGGCGCGCGTTTTTGCTGACGGGCTTTTCAACCGTCAACAGCATCTTGCGGTAGGCTTCCAGATCGTCCTCGTAAGGTTTCACCGTACCATCGGAGACCAGCCACAGACGGTCTGCCACCATCGACAGCAGGTGCATGTCGTGGCTGACGAGGATCACAGCACCGGAATAGCGCGTCAGCGCTTCGACCAGCGCTTCGCGGCTCTCGATGTCGAGGTGGTTTGTCGGCTCGTCGAGGATGAGCAGGTGGGGTGCATCCAGCGTGGCCAGCAGCAGCGACAGGCGCGCCTTTTGGCCGCCAGACAGGCGACCAACAGCGGTGTCCGCCTGATCCGGCCCGAGGCCGAAGCCCGCCAGCTGTGCGCGCAGTTTGGGCTGCATGATGCCGGGACGTGCAGCAATCATGTGTTGCAGCGGTGTCTCGTCGATCATCAGCTCGTCGACCTGATGCTGGGCGAAAAAGCCGATGCGCAGTTTGTTGGAGTTGACCTGCTTGCCCTCGAACAGCACCAGACGGTTGCTGAGCAGTTTGGACAGGGTCGATTTACCCTGACCGTTGCGGCCCAGCAGGGCGATGCGGTCATCCTGGTCAATGCGCAGGTTCAGGCGTGACAGCACGGGCACATCTTCGGAATAACCCGTTACACCGCCTTCGATGCTGATAATCGGCGGTGACAACTCGTCCGGCTGCGGGAAGGTGAAGACCTTGCGCGCGGCTTCTTCTGGTGGCGTGATCGTCACCATCTTTTCGATGGCTTTCATCCGCGACTGGGCTTGCTTGGCCTTTGAGGCTTTGGCTTTGAAGCGGTCCACAAAGGCTTGCATGTGCGCCTTGTGCGCCTGTTGTTTTTTCGCGGCGGCAGACAGCTGTGCGCGTTTTTCGGCGCGCATTTTCGCAAACTGGTCGTAGTTGCCTTGGTAATAGGTCAGTTTCTTATCTTCGAGGTGCAGAATGCCGCCTACCGCACGGTTCAACAAACCACGGTCGTGGCTGATGATGATAACTGTGTGCGGGTATTTGGCCAGATAGTTCTCCAGCCACAGCGCGCCTTCAAGGTCGAGATAGTTTGTCGGCTCGTCGAGGAGCAGCAGATCAGGCTCGGCGAACAGAACCCCCGCCAGTGCCACACGCATGCGCCAGCCGCCGGAATAGGCAGAGCAGGGCTGCTGCTGGTCGTAGTCGTCAAAGCCCAGACCCTTGAGAATGCTCGCGGCACGGCCTTCGGCGGACCATGCATCGATATCGGCCAGACGGGCCTGAATGTCGGCGATACGTCCGGGGTCCTTTGCGGTTTCGGCCTCGACCAGCAGGGCCGCGCGTTCGGTGTCGCAGGCCAGTACTGTCTCGATCAGGGATGTCTCTGAGGAAGGGACCTCCTGTGCGACGCCGCCGATCTTGGCGCGTGAGGGCAGGTTGATCCCGCCTGCGTCCAAGCCCAGCTCGCCGCGGATGATGCGGAAGAGGGTGGTTTTTCCGGCACCGTTGCGGCCGACAAGCCCCACTTTGTGGCCATCGGGAATGACGGCGCTGGCCTCTTCAAAGAGGGGGCGGCCTTCAACGGAATAATTGATTTCTGATATACTGAGCATGCGTGCCGTTTGACCCATGTAGCGCGCGGCGTCAATCGCCGCTTTTCACGGAAGGAGGGCCATGTTAGGGAGCGGCCAAATTAACCCCTTATAGGAGACGACCCATGGCTCTCGAGCGCACATTCTCTATCATCAAGCCAGACGCAACACGCCGCAACCTGACAGGCGCGATTGCGAAGAAATTCGAAGACGCGGGCCTGCGCATTGTCGCATCCAAGCGTATTCACCTGACAAAAGCACAGGCGGGCGAGTTCTACAAAGTACACGCAGCGCGTCCATTCTATGACGAGCTGTGCGAATTTATGGCATCCGCGCCAATCGTTTGTCAGGTTCTGGAAGGCGAAAACGCCATCGCGAAGAACCGCGAAGTTATGGGTGCAACCAACCCTGCGGACGCAGAAGCCGGCACAATCCGCGCCGATTTCGCGGAATCAGTGGGTGAAAACTCCGTACACGGTTCCGATGCGCCAGAAACAGCGGCCATCGAGATCGCATATTTCTTCTCCGGTCTGGAGCTGGTGGGCTAAGCCCAACTGCTATTGACGCGTTGAATTGGGGTCGCCTTCGGGCGGCCCCTTTTTTGTGGTGCTACCGGATCAGGCGGGGATCATCGCCCAGATCAAGGCCGGGGAAAATCGATGTCTCGATAGTGGATGTGGGCAGGCCGAACTGGCTGTGCAAAAGCCATCCCAGCAGGGCACGCACGTCGCGGGTCGGCATGACATCGCGGCGGTCATAGAGCTGGGATTCGGCCAGACCGGGCCAATCGCCCATCACCTTGCCGCCGCGCAGTGCGCCACCTGCCATCACCATCAGACCGCCAGTGCCGTGATCGGTCCCTTTTGACCCGTTGAGCCTTGCTGTGCGGCCGAATTCCGTGACAGCTACCACTGTGGTCTTGTTCCAGATCGGTCCCTTAACGGTGTTCTGTAGGGTCAGAATAGCCTCAGACAGGCGACCAAGCGCGTTTGGCAGGCTGGGGTCTTGGGTCTGGTGGGTGTCCCATCCGGTGATCGAGAAGGAGGCGATACGTGTTTCCTCACGCAGGCGTTTGCCGATGAACTCGGCAATGCGCATCTCGGCACTGGTTTTGCCTTTGGTCGTATTGTTGTTGGCTTTGGACATCATCTGGTTGGGGGTGCCCATCATCGCAACAGGATCAACATCGCCATCCGAGATGGCGAGTGCCTGTTCAAATGCGGTCTGAAACTGGGGATCATCGGCCATGATCAGTTGCGCCAGCTTGATCGCTTGCGGGCTGAGTGCCAGATCGGTTTCGGGGGACCAGCGTTGTGTGACGGCCGGCTCGCCCAGCACATCCAAGGGGTCACGCCCGACCGCATAGGCCGTTGCAGGGCCGCTGTCGGGCAGGTTTTGCAGTACACGGTTCAGCCATCCATCGCGCGAAATACCACCGTCCAGCGTGCTCAGCCCTGCTTCCAGCAGGTCTTGCCCGTCAAAATGGCTGCGCTTGTCGCGGTAGGGTGTAGAGACGGCATGGGCAAAGCCCAGCTGCCCGCGCTCCCACAGCGGCATCAGCGGGCGCAGGGCGGGGTGCAGGGCGAAATAGCCGTCCAGATCAATTGCAGGGTCTTCGGCGCCTAGCCCAGCATCTCCGCGTAACGCCGCATAGGCGGGGTCGCCGTAGGGGCGGACCACGTCCAGCCCGTCCATGCCGCCGCGCAACAAGATCACAACCAGCCAGTTGTCCCCGGGGGTGGCGGCAAGGCTAACAGGTGTCAGCAACGGGCTGGCCGCAAGCGAGCAACCGATCAGGGCTGAGCGGGCCAGAAAATTGCGGCGGTTAAGCGTATGTGTCATGGAAGCTAGGTCCTTTGAAACGCGGGAGAGGCCAGCACAAGGCCTATACCGTCCGAGGGGCTCTCGGCGGCGTCGGCGGCAAATTTCAAAGCGGGGGTGATAAACTCTCCCAAAGCGGTTTGTACAAATATGCGCGGATCGGGCAGGTCGGGGACCAAGGCCTGCGGCGCGCTGATGGCCCATTGCAGGCGTGCGGCAATGCCTTGCGGGGCAATCCACGCGCTGTCCTCTTCGGGCAGACCATCAGGGCCGTCGGGTTTTTCCCAGACATGGTCCATCCGGCGCAAGGGGCCGACCAGCAGGCTGCGCATCCGCTTTTCATACAGCGCACTCAGAGTGTCCGCGGGCATCGCCAACGCGCGCAGGGCGGAGGCAATATAGTGAAAGGGCGGCTTCACGTTAACGCGCTGTTCGGCCCAAGCTGCGGGGTGTTCCAGCAACGCGGCTGTGACTTGGCCCAGATCGCCACCGGTCTCAAGATAGCGGGCGGTCAGGGCCGCCACCAAGTCGGGGTCGGGGGTGTCAGACGTGAAATGCACGGCCAGCTTCCATGCCAGATGACCCGCTGTTGCGGGGTGGCGTGCCAGATCGCGCAGCACCGCCTCGACATCGCGAATATGAGGCTGGCCGCCGCGATAGGTTTGTCCCAGGACCGTCTCGGCACCGGGTTCGGCGTAATCTTTGCGAAACTTGAGCTGGAGCGGCAAACCGTTGGTCACACCTGTTAACAGTTCTGCCAGTTCTCTCACATCGTGCTGGTCGTAGGGGCCGTCGACACCCAGCGTATGCAGTTCCAGCACCTCACGGACGAGGTTTTCGTTTAGGCCGGTGACCTTGCCACCCTTTTTGGCGCGCAGCGAATTCGGCCCGATGGAGCTTTCCTGATCCAGATAATGGATCATCAGCGGATGCAGGACTGCGGCCAGAAGCATGTCTTCGAAGAGGCCGGTGATGTTGGGCCGTATGGCACTTTCCAGATAGGACGAACTGGCGCGGCGGATGACACCTGCCTTACCTGTAGCGGTAAAGTGATCGGCCCAGAAATAGCCGAGCCTTTCGCGCAGCGGGGCCTTGGTTCAAGTCCAGCGGTTAAGATGTTGGCCCAACCAGATAACCTGCTCTATCCGCGCTTCTTGATTAAGCACGCGCCGCGCCTTTTTGGCGGCGAGTGCTTCGGGCGAGCCGCGGGTTTCCCGCCGAAGTTTGCCTAACCGTCGGCCTTCGGCGATGCGGGTCTGAAAGGTCTCGAATGTCTCGATGGGAAATTGTGCTGCTATGGTGTCGGGGCTTTGCAGGGTGGCCAACATGTCGTGCACGGATGTGGGTGGGGTCACAACGGGGGACAGGCCGCAGCCGAACCGTATCTCAGCCATCTGGGGAGCAAAACGCATGTGCACATCCTTGTCGCAACTGCTGTAGTATATAGCACTGCCGCTTTGGGAAAACACCTGGACGGTCAGGGGGATTGGCGAATTGCCGCCGCTCTCAGGCGGCAGGTGCTTCGGGGATCGTCAAGGTTGCCGTAAAGCCGCGCAATGACCCCGCGCAGGGAGATGATATGTCGATTGTGCAACCCGACTGGCGGCACAGGTCCTGCACAATCGACAGCCCGAGACCAAAGCCTTCCGAGACGGGTGTTTTGCGAATAAAGCGGGTCTTGATCTGCTCCAGATCGGCATCGCAGAGTGTATCACAATCGTTGGAAATGATCACGCGGCCCTGTTGGCTGGCGTCCACTGTCACAGGCATCGGGCCTGCGCTGTATTTAAGTGCGTTGTCGAACAGATTACCCAGAATAATCCCCATCGCATCGGGGTCTACGCGGGACCAGAGGGGGGCTATGGGGGGCTGGATGACCAGTTTTGCATCATCTGTCACACGCTCGCGCAATTCCCGTAGCATGAGGGAGACCACGGGGGTGATATCGGCCCGCACTGTGCCCAGCTCCAACCCTGACTGGGCGCGCGACATTTGCAGCAGCCGCTCGATCAGGCGGATCAGGCGCTTGAGCCCCCGTTCGATCTCGGTGGCGCTGGCAGTGGTTGCAGGGTCCGACAGACGCGTCTTGAGGCGTTGCAGATTGGCCAGACAGATGGCCACCGGCGTGCGCAGCTCATGGGCGGCATTGGTGGCAAAAGCACGTTCGGCCGTGAGGGCCGCATCCAGTCGTGCCATCAACGTGTCGAGCCTATCCACTGCCGGCTCGAATTCGGCGAAAGAGTTGGCGCGGTCAATCGGGGTGAGGTTGTGTTCGTCCTTCTGGGAGATGTTGGTGCCGAGCCTTGCAATCACCCCCGCAGACCTGCGGGCGGCAAGGGTTGCCACAACGGCAAACAGGAGGCCCAATATTATAAAACCCAGCAAGCTGCCCAATACTACATCTCGGATCGCGCCGTTGCGTTCACCCATCGGGGTGGCGATCGTAACGGTATCATTGCCGCGCGTCAGGGTCAGGATGCGGTGATCCTGTGTGGTGATGATATCGTCTTGCAGGCTGTCGGGGAGTAGGGCGGGATCAATCGGGCGGCTGTGCGCAGTGATCCTGCCGGCGGCGTCCCTGAACCAGTAGGACGACCGCTCCTCCGGGTTCATCATCCGGGCCTCGAAGGCCATAAGATTATCCAGCGCGGGACTGCCGGGGTTTGCCTGATAGATTTCCAGTAAAAGCTGGGCTTTCGCATGGATGCCGATGTCTTGCATCTCGTCGTATTCGGCCTCGACCAGATTGTGGACCAGCAGCAGGCCAAGTGCCGCCGCGACCACGCCGGGCAGAAGCAGGGACTTGAGCAGGTCGCGGAACAGGCTAACGCGGTGGGGGGCTGAGGTTTGCTTCATGGGGTCAGCGTATAGCCCATGCCACGGTGGGTGACGATCAGATCGCGGCCCAGCTTGGCGCGCAACCGGCTGATGTGTGCTTCCAAGGCGTTGCTCTCCACTTCGTCGCCATAGGCGTAGATTGCGGTCTCGAGTGTTTCTTTCGAGACGATCTGTGATTTGCGGCGCAAAAGAACTTCAAGAATGCTCCATTCCTTGGCCGTCAGGCGGACGGGTACACCGGCGCGGCTGACGCTTTGGCTGGACAGGTTCAGCGTCAGATCGCGGAGGGTGAGGGTCTGGGCCAGCTGGTCCGCGCTGCGGCGGCAGACCGTGTGAATGCGGGCTTTGACCTCGTCCAGATCGAAAGGTTTGATCACATAGTCATCCGCGCCGCGGTTCAGCCCGTCAATCCGGTCCGATATTTTGTCGCGTGCGGTCAGAATGATTACGGGCGTGCGCAGATGGTGGTCGCGCAACTGGCTGAGAAACGCCAGCCCGTCACCGTCGGGCAATTGGAGGTCCAGCAGCACAACATCGTATTCCAAGGCGCGAATGGCGCTGTCGGCCTCGCCGAGCGTCTGGAACCATTCCACGATATGATGGTCCGCTTCCAGATGCTCGGCCAGTGGTCGCGCAAGCGCGGCCTCGTCCTCAATCAGCAGAATGCGCATTTTTGGCGTCGCTGGATGATTTGACATGCGCGCGGTAGGACAGCGGCAGGGACGCAAGATAGACAAGGTTCACAATGATCAGCGTCGTCCAGGTATAGACCATCAGGCCCACAACCAGAACGACAGCGGCCACAACTGCAAAGGGAAGGTGTGCGCGTTTGATGCTGGCATGTTTGATCGAGAAGGTGGGGATTGTGCTGACCGCCAGTAATCCCACGCCGATGATGTAGATGGCCCGCAGCACCGGCAGGTTGGTGTTCTCGAACCCGTTGAGGTGCATAAACACAGGCATCAATGCCAGACAGGCAAGTGCAGGGGCCGGGACACCGACAAAATAGTCGTGTTTCTTGAGTGTTACAGCATCGCTGTGGAGCGACAGGTTGAACCGCGCCAGCCGCAAGGCACAACATACCGCAAGGATCAGCGTGGCCAGAAACCCGAGGTTTGCATAGATCGTGTTGATGTAGAGGGTGTTGTACAGCAGCATCCCCGGCACGATGCCGAAGTTGAAGAAATCCGCCAGCGTGTCCAGCTCGGCGCCGAAGGGGCTGGCGGTGTCCAGAAAGCGCGCCAGCTTGCCATCGGCTGCATCGAGGAAAACCGCCAGCAGGATGAAGTACAGTGCCATTTCAATACGGCCATCCAGGCTCATCCGCACGGATGTCATGCCCGCGCAGATGGCAAAGACGGTGACAGCACTGGGGACGATGTGGCGGATCTTGATGCGGGAAGGCTCGGTCATTCGGGGCGGCCTGTGCGGCGGGCATCAGCGCCCAGTTCAGCCAGAATCGTCTCGCCTGCGACAGCGGTTTGACCGACCATCACCAGCGGAGCAGTACCTTCGGGCAGATAGACATCCAGACGGCTGCCGAAACGGATCAGACCAAAGCGGAAACCGGCGTCCATCACATCGCCTTCCTTGACGAAGCAAACGATGCGGCGTGCCACAAGGCCTGCAATCTGCACGACACCAATGCGCGCACCCGATGCTGTCTCGATGGTGACGCTGTTGCGCTCGTTGTGGATGCTTGCCTTGTCCAGCGAAGCATTGAGGAATTTGCCGTGGTGGTAGACAACGCTGGTGACGGTACCGGCCACAGGGGCGCGGTTCACATGGCAGTTAAAGACGTTCATGAAAACGGAAACGCGTGTCAGCGGCGCATCGCCAAGGCCCATGTCTGCGGGGGGAATAACCTCTTCGATCAGGGATACAACGCCGTCTGCGGGTGAGATCACCAGATCATCCACTTGCGGGATGATCCGCACCGGATCGCGGAAGAAGTAATAGCACCAGACCGTCACACCAGCGCCCAGCCAGAACAGCGGCTCCCACAGCAGGCCGAGCACGATGGCAATGGCTGCAAAGATCGCAACAAACTTGCGGCCTTCCTTGTGCATCGGCACGGCGACGATCTTGAGCATATTCATGGAGATTCTTTCAGTCAGGATAAAGCTAGGGAACGGAATACTACTGTTCCCAGAAAAACGCCATTGGCACAGAGCAAACACATTGTAGCAAGCGAGCCGAGGTCTTTTGCATCGCGGGCAAATTCCTGCCAATCGGGCGCCAGATGGTCTACGATACATTCGATCGCCGTGTTCAGAGCCTCAACGGCCACAAGGGCGAAAAAGCCGATCAGCAGGAATGCATAGTCCATCAGGCCCGCACCCAGCAGGGCAAACAGCCCGATGCAGACCGGCAGCGCCAGCGTGATATGGCGAAACGCGGTTTCCTGCCAGAGCCGCCTGACGCCACCAACCGAATAGCGGGTTGCGGCAAACACATGGGCTATGCCGTGGACGGGTGCGGGTTTGGGGCGGCTGGGCTGGGTCACTTCAGGGCTACTTTCTGGAGGTTTTGCAGGTCGCAAAGATATCGAGTTCGCTGTCGCGCTCGGCCGTCTGGATGTCCAGCATGCCCAGCAGCGAATGGAACAGGTTGTCATGTGACAAGGTTCGGGCGGTCTGATCAACGAGGCAAGTGTGGTCCAACGCGAAACGTTTTTGAAAGCTGTCGGACATCCACAGGATCATCGGCACCCTTGTCTGGTGTTCCGGCGCCATGAAGTAGGGGGAGCCATGCAGGTACAGCCCATTTTCCCCCAGCGATTCACCGTGGTCGGACACATAGAGAAGGGCAGTGTCCAGATTGTCTTGTGATTGCAGGAAAGCAATGGTCTCTGTCAGCACAGCGTCCGTATAGGCGATGGTATTATCATAGGCATTGGTGATTTCCTGCGGGGTGCAGTCCTTGAACTCGGCGGTGCGGCAGGCAGGGGTGAACTTCTCGAACTCGGGCGGGTAGCGGAGGGAATAGGTCGGCCCGTGGCTGCCGATCTGGTGCAGCACCAGCACGGTGTCTTGGGTGATTGTGGCGGCGTAATCCTTGATCTGTTGCAGGAAAATCCCGTCAATGCATTCGCCCGTCGCACAGAACTCGGCGTTATCCGTATGGGTCAGTTCGCGCGCGGGGATGCGGTCTGCAAGGTTTTTGTGGCCGGTGTTGTTGTCCCACCATTCCACATGCAGGCCCGCATGGGTCATGACGTCCAGCACGTTCTGGTTCTCCAGCCCTTTGGCGAATGAATACTCATTGCGGGTGAGCTGCGAGAACATGCAGGGCAGGGAGGTGGCCGTGGCCGTACCGCAGGACGATACATCGCTAAAGCTGATCACCGGTAGTTTGGCCAGCTCCGGGTTGGTCGGCACGCTGTAGCCGTTGAGGCTGAAGTTCTGGGCGCGCGCTGTCTCGCCTGCGACCATGATTGTCAGCACCGGTTTGGGGCTTTTGCCATATGACGGGCCTTTGGTCGCGTCCTCGCCGATGGCCGCAACGGTCACATTGGCGGTCTTGAGCATCATCTTGGCATAGCGGACGGCGCCCACGACGGGTGCGCCGGGCTGGAAGCTGCTCATGTAGTCTTTGCGTTCGCGCAGGATGGATGAATAGGATTTCATGTCGGTCATCAGCAGGCCTGCCGCAAGCGCGAGGCCAAGCACAAATGTTGCAACAGGCGTCAGAGTGGTGCGCCACAGGCTTTGCCGGCGGAGTTTGATAAAGGCGACGGCAAGCGCGGGCAACACGCCATACAGGATCACATGAGTGACAAATCCCGCGGTGATCAGGTGCTTGGATTCGGTCACAGTGGTCACCATCACATTCTGGATCATGTCGCGGTCAATAATCACGCCCAGCTGGTCCATGTAATACGACGTCACAGCGCTGGTGATCAGCATGAACATGGCGAAGGGTTTCACCAGCCAGGGAAAGGAAAACATGCTGAAAAACGCAAGCACAAGGCAGGCGACTGCAAGGACAAATGCAGCAAAAGACAGGGCGTGACCGTTGAATATCTCTGCCCCGATCCCCCAGAACGTGCTGTTATCAAAGATAAAGATGAACGCGATTGTCAGCAACGTCAGCGCAAGGGGCGAGAGCGACCATGCGGCGCGCCAGTTGGCGATACGGGTGCGGAGGGAAGAGGGAGTGTTCATGTCAAGCCTGCGTCATTGTTTGTGGCCTTTGATCACTCGAACCTTACGCGAAACTTACGGGATCGTTCAGGCGGAATTTTGCACAGAAACAGGCTGGGCCAACGGCGCTGCTCGATCTTTTTTCAATCGGCAGGGACATAGGGGATTGCGTCCGATATAAGGATGGCATCCATAGGGGCTGCACGAGGTCAGGGCGCGCCCGACCATCGCCGTTCCATCGCCGTTCCATCGCCAACCCGTCAGGAGTGCTTGATGAAATTCCGTTTCCCGATTGTTATCATTGACGAAGACTTCCGCTCCGACAACTCGTCGGGGACGGGTATTCGTGCCATCGCCGAGGCGATCGAGACCGAAGGTTTCGAAGTGCTGGGGGCGACCACCTATGGCGATCTCTCGCAGTTTGCCCAGCAGCAGTCGCGCGCGAGTGCTTTTGTCCTGTCGATTGATGACGAGGAATTTACCCCCGGTCCCGATCTGGATCCGGCCGTGTTGAACCTGCGCAACTTCATCGAGGAAGTGCGTTGGAAAAACGCTGATGTGCCGATCTATATTTACGGCGAGACAAAGACATCGCGGCACCTGCCCAATGACATCCTGCGCGAGCTGCACGGCTTCATCCACATGTTCGAGGATACGCCCGAATTTGTGGCCCGCCACATCATCCGCGACGCAAAGAAGTATCTGGAAGGCATCCAGCCGCCGTTCTTCAAAGCGCTACTGGATTACGCCGAGGATGGATCATATTCATGGCACTGCCCGGGCCATTCTGGCGGTGTGGCCTTCCTGAAATCACCCATCGGCCAGATGTATCACCAGTTTTACGGTGAAAACATGCTGCGGGCGGATGTGTGCAATTCGGTTGAGGAATTGGGCCAGTTGCTGGACCATAACGGCGCCATCGGCGCGTCCGAGCGCAACGCGGCGCGGATTTTCAACGCGGATCACTGTTTCTTTGTGACCAACGGCACATCGACGTCGAACAAGATGGTCTGGCACCACACTGTGGCCCCCGGCGATGTGGTTGTGGTGGACCGCAACTGCCATAAATCCATCCTGCACAGCATCATCATGACGGGCGCTATTCCTGTCTTCATGAAGCCCACGCGCAACCATTACGGCATCATCGGCCCGATCCAGAAATCCGAATTCGAGATCGAAGCGATCAAGGAGAAGATCCGCGCCAACCCGCTGCTGGCCCATATGGACGCCGATACGGTCAAGCCGCGCATCATGACGTTGACGCAATCCACCTATGACGGGGTTTTGTACAACACCGAGACGATCAAAGAGATGTTGGATGGCTATATCCCCAATCTGCATTTTGATGAAGCATGGCTGCCGCATGCGGCCTTCCACCCGTTTTATGGCAATTTCCACTCCATGGGGAAAAAGCGCGACCGTCCGCTGCATTCCGTGACCTATGCAACCCAGTCGATTCACAAGCTGCTGGCGGGGATTTCACAGGCCAGCCACGTTCTGGTGCAGGACAGTCAGGACACCAAGCTGGACCGCCACCTGTTTAACGAAGCCTATCTGATGCACTCCTCCACCAGCCCGCAATATAGCATCATTGCCAGCTGCGATGTGGCGGCGGCCATGATGGAGCCTCCGGGCGGGCGGGCGCTGGTGGAAGAGAGCTTGCTTGAATCGCTCGACTTCCGCCGTGCCATGCGCAAGGTGGATGATGAATACGGCGCGGATGACTGGTGGTTTCAGGTCTGGGGGCCGGACGAGCTGGACGAGGAAGGCATCGACAACCCGCAGAACTGGGTGCTCAAGCGCACCGACGCCGAAGGGGTTCAACGCTCGGACGGGGAGGACAGCTGGCACGCCTTTGGCGACATGGCGCGCGGGTTCAACATGCTGGACCCGATCAAGGCGACCCTTATCACCCCCGGTCTGGACATTGAGGGCAAGTTCGGCGAGACGGGAATTCCTGCATCAATCGTCACGAAATATCTGGCTGAACACGGTGTAGTTGTTGAAAAAACAGGGCTTTACAGCTTTTTTATCATGTTCACCATCGGCATCACCAAAGGCCGCTGGAACTCGCTTTTGACCGAGTTGCAGCAGTTCAAGGATGACTACGACAAGAACCAGCCGATGTGGCGCTGCATGCCGGAATTCTGCGCCAAACAGCCGCGCTATGCAGAAATGGGGCTGCGCGATCTGTGCCAGCATGTGCACACGCTCTATGCCAAGTATGACGTGGCGATCCTGTCGACCGAGATGTACCTGAGCGATCACACGCCAGAGATGACGCCGACAGCGGCTTTCTCGTGCATCGCTGCGCGCACGACCCAGCGCGTTGCCATCGACGATCTGGAAGGGCGCATCACCACCAGCCTCGTCACACCATACCCGCCGGGCATTCCGCTGCTTATCCCGGGGGAGGTGTTTAACCGCAAAATTGTGGAATATCTCAAGTTCAACCGCGCCTTTGCCCGTGAATGCCCCGGATTCGAGACCGACATCCACGGCCTTGTGCAGGAAGTGGATGAAAACGGCCTGATCCAGTATTTCGCAGACTGTGTGGCAGCGACCTAAGATAGGACTTCCCTCTATCCCACTGTTTTGGAGTGATAAAAACAATGAGCCCAAATACGCCGGTACTCTGGCATATTTGGGCTCAAGTTCAGGAAGATCAATAATCCCGAGTATTCTTAAATGGTGTGCCGTTCTATAGGATCAACGTATCGGCGCGGCGCGACCCCGTCATACCCCAGATTGGGTATAATGATCTAATTATCCAAAAAACCTTCTAAAACTTTTATGACATCCGGCCAGTGACGGAAGAAAATCAACTGGCCTGCGTCGTCATAAACCCGGAAATCGATCCAGTCATGCTCGCGCTGGAAATCCGCAAGTGTTTCAGGTGGCACCTGCGGATCATCGGTTCCGTTCAGAAATATCACGGGCAGCTTGCCTTTGATGGCCGAAACATCCTCGGTCCAATCGCCGTTTTGCGCTCCCAGAACAGTGCGCGAGAAACCGTCATGGGCTGAATGTGTCTCCGAGAGAGCCACTTAAGAGCCGGTGACCATAGCCTCGAAAACTTCCGGATCCTCGAAGGTGGCGACATCCGAGGGCGAGTTACCGTAGACTGCATGTACAAATCCGCGTTTGCCGATCTTGCGGGCCAGAAGAAAGCCTGCCTTGACCATAAAGGGAAGCAAATGCGGGGTGTATTTTGCTCCTGCCAGAATGAAGCGGTGCCATTTTTCCATCCGCTCGAATTGTTCGGCACGGGTTATAGGCAGGACGCCGGCGCAGGCAATCACGGCGGTGAACCGGTCAGGGTAAAGCCGCGCAAGCCGTATCCCGTAATATGAATCGCCCCCCAGCGACACGATGGGGCAGCGTGTGACCTTTTCGGTCTCCAGCACCTGCATGGTGTCCATGATCACCGCATCGTCGAAGCTGGCTTTTTGGGGCAGCGGATCGGATAGGCCGTAGCCTGCGCGCACAGGGACAATAACCCGCCAGCCGCGCCGTGTTGCTTCTGCCTCGGCAGAGGCGGGCCAGCGCAAGAGGCCATAGTCCAGCGGCAGGAACAACACTGGCTTGCCGTCGGGGGCGCCCAGCACAAGGTAGTCAAGACGGCGGCCATCGGGCGTTGTCAGGGTCTGGTAAGTCCGCTCGACCAGAGTGGCAAAACCTTTGCTCACCAGACGCGGTTGCAACTGGGTGTCCAAGGTCAGGTTGGCCATATCCATCACCGACAGGGCAAGGCGGACCAGTTCAACCTGCGAATGGGTTTCTGTCTTGGCCTGGATGGATTTGACCTGCGCGCGGATGGTATCCACGGAGCGCCCGCGCTGAACTGCGATGTCCGAGACCGAGCAACACTCCACAAGGCTTTGCACAACGTCGGTTTCGGCGGCAGTCAGGTTGAACGCACGGCGCAGAATATCGTTGAAGCCGTTAGGCCAGCCCACTTCGCTGGAGGCTGCCAGCACCAAAGGAGCGCCCCCCGCGGTCTGGCAGCGCTGCAACCGGAGCACCACAAAATGACCGCGGCTCAGTGCGCGGACCCGTAAGACAGCCGTGTCCTGAAGCTCGCCTGCCAGCAAGGACCGGACAGTTTTGCCAATAGCATCCAGATCTTCGCTATGCACCGCAAGATCGGCGAGCTTCGAGGAAGCCGTCAGGGACAACCGCTCGGTAGCAGCTGTGTTGACGGCTTTGACACCCAGGCCGCCATCCAGCACAAAGGCAGAGACTTTGCCGAAGGGCAGCAGGATGCTTTGAATATCATCGGTTTGCTTGCTGAGATCGACCCGGTCCAGAAACTCTCCCGCGCGGTGGAAATGGCTTGCCATCATCGGATCATCCAGCAAACGCAGTGCCGAAAAATCTGCTTGGGCGCGCAGGGGGCCAACGGCACTTTCCCAAACATCCAGCAGTGTCTCATAGCGCTCGGGGTCGAGCGCCACATCATAGAGGCGGTCGATTGCTTCGTTTCGATCCTGATCCGACAGGTCGCTTTCATGCTGCTGTTGATTGCTCTTCATGACGTATTTCCTGCTATTCGCAGGTCAAAGGGTAACATATATTTTTTGGACCGAAAGGCTGGAATTCCATACATTCTGGGCGTTAGCCCAACCTCTGGTTGTCTCACGCCATCTTTGCAAGAGTGATCACAGAGCGTGCACTCAGGATATATCTGGCTAAAGCCTGACGCCTACGTCCAATTTCCACTGTGCTGCACCGCGTGCGGTTGCGCGGTAGACCGCGGCCCCCACAGCTTCGCCAATCTCGGTGTGAAGGCCTGCATATTCTGCGACGCCCTCGGGGGCAGCCACAGCAATGCAGTCTGTCCCTGTGCCTGTGGCAATGCCGTTTGGCAACGCTACGGCGGCGTCCATAATTGCGGCAGTGCGGGCCTGTGTGGCAATGCTGATTGTTTCGATAAGCGCTGTCTGGCTGAGCCCGCAGTTCAGGGCCACAGCCACGTTAATGGTACCCCAGTTCCTGCTGGAATAGTCAACGCGGTGGCCAATTCGTTCGGCGTTGGAGAGGCCAACAGTAGCCACGCAATGTGCGCGCACATCGCCTATTTGCGCGGTTTCTTGTGTAAAGAAGTTGATGTCGCGGGAGGTCAGAAAGGCAACCGCATCGGTGTTGCCTTTGGCCTCCAGCTCGCGTGAGAACCAGTCCAGCACATCCATATCGCGCGGCAGGTCGGCATTGCGCACTTCGCGCCACACGATGCACGATGCTGTCACAAAACCGGGGCGGTTGATGGCCCAGCTGAGCACCTGTTTCGGGGTGCCCAGATCAAAGGTCAGCCATGGGCGTGCAAGGTGGACGGTGCCCATCAGACAATCCCCATCGGCTGGAAGACCAGACCTTGGCTTGTGTTCTGGACAAAGGCCGTGATGCCGAAAATATCACGCAGCAGCGGCGGCGTCAGAACATCCAGTGGCGCACCATCCGCCGCGATGCCGCCTTTGTCGATCACCACCAGACGGGTGCAGTGGCGCGCGGCCAGCCCCAGATCATGCAGCGATACGATCACTGAATGCCCCTCGGAGGCGAGGCTGGCGAATGTCTGCATTGTGCCGATCTGGTGGGCGGGGTCGAGGCCTGCAATCGGCTCGTCCGCCATTAGCAGCGGGGTTTCTTGGGCCAGTGCGCGGGCAATCAGGGCACGAGCCTGTTCGCCGCCCGAAAGTTGCGTCGCGGTCCGGGTGTGAAAGCTGTCCAGCTGCATGCGGTGCAGGGCACGGTCCACAGCTGCGCGGTCGCTGGCCGAAGGGCGCGCGGCTGGCGGCAGATGCGGCGTGCGGCCCAGCATCACCAGACGCTCGACGCTGACTGGCCACGCGATTTCGCGGGCTTGCGGCATCCACGCGGCAGCATGGGCTCGCGCACGGGCAGGTAGGGCCGCAAGCGAGCTGTGGCCGCTGTGCGCGATCAACCCCAATGCCCCGCGCATGAGTGTGGTTTTGCCCGCGCCATTGGGCCCGATGATACCCACCAGCTCGCCCGTACTGACCTCCAGATCGATATTGCGCAGGATGTCGCAAGGGCCACGTTTGACGCCAAAGCCGGTGAGGGAGAGCAGGCTCATAGCCCGTCCCGCCGTGTGCGGTAGATCAGATGCAGGAACAGGGGCGCACCGACAAGGGCCGTCACCACGCCCAGTTTCAGATCGCGCGCGGGGAGGATCACCCTTACGGCAATGTCAGCAGCCAGCAGCATGGATGCCCCGCCAAAGGCAGAAGCCCAGAGCAGGCGACCGGGCTGTGCGCCTACAAAGGGGCGCAGCAAGTGGGGCACGACAAGCCCCACAAAACCGATGGCACCTGCGACAGCCGTTGACGCGCCCACAACGGCCGCCGTGCCGAATATCAGGGTCAGGCGCAGGCGGCGTAGGTTCACGCCCATTGCTTCGGCCGCATCCTCGCCCAGCGTCAAGGCATCCAACCCGCGCGCAAGAGTGGCCAGCAGCACAGCACCTGCCACAATCAGCGGCAGCGCAATCCCCACATGCACCATGGAGCGGTCGGCAAGCGAGCCCATCATCCAGAAGACAATTTCATTGGCGGCAAAGGGGTTAGGCGACAGGTTTAACACCAGCGATGTAAAAGCAGCAGCCAGCGCCGAGATGGCGATACCCGCAAGGATGAGCGTCAGCGAAGACCCGCGCGGCCCTGCAAGGACCAACACAAGGAAAACCCCCACCAGTGCGCCGGCCAGTGCCGCCAGCGGCAGGGCAAAGGCAGCAGCAGCGGCCAGCCCGGTTTGCAGTGCCAGCACAGCGCCCAAAGCAGCAGAGCCGGAGATGCCGATCAGACCGGGGTCCGCCAGCGGGTTTCGCAGATAGCCCTGCATCGCGGCACCAGCCATACCCAGTGCCGCGCCGATCATCAGCGCGAGCAGCGCACGCGGCAGGCGGATTTCGCGCATCACAAGGGTCATCGGGCCGCCCTCACCCCAGAGCAGGGCGCGCAGGCTGTCAGCCACGCCGATATCCGCAGGGCCCACCACAAGGGCGGCCCCGAACAGCGCTGCTGTCAGCGTGGACAGAACCAGCACCAGCCGCATCATTTTGCGGCCAGTTGCAGGCTGTGGCGCAGGGCCAGCATGTCGTCGATGGCGCGTAGCACAAACGGCGTGCCGCAGACCCAGTCGCTATCGGTCATGGCGGCATCGGGGCGGGTGCGGCGCAGGGCCTCGACCACCGGATGGCGCTGTACTTCCTCGGACCGCGATGCGGCAGGGTAGGGAACGCTGGTGATGACTGTGTCGGGCTGCGCCATGGCCAGCACTTCCAGCGGGATCACACCGCCCGCGCTAAAGCCTTCTTCGGCGGCGATGTTGGTCAGGCCCGCCGTGGACAGGATTTGCCCCGCCAGTGTCTTGTCGCCGGAGGTATAGCCGTTGGCGTAATAGAG
>JAQXCD010000062.1 GCA_029252045.1 Sulfitobacter sp. | reverse complement strand
GCAGTTTCGCCAGCAGCAACGCCGTTTGTTGAACCAGTGTATTGCACGCCAAAGCGACCGTAGCCGGAGAATGTTACGTCTGCTGCTGCAACTGAAGCTGTGGCGACCAGAGCTGTTGTCGCGAAGAGAACTTTTTTCATGAGTTTTCCCTCGATTTGAGTTCTAAAGGACCCGACCGGGGAATTCCGATCTAGGTATGAGCCTCTTTTGCGCCGCACCCGGCCTTTTGGCAAGCGAACCAAACACGCCTTCCGCAATGTGGTCGTCTGTGGTGCAGCTTTGCCACAGTTTCCCGTCACCGCTTTTGCGCGCCCCATATAAATCGCCCCCTGTGCCGTACCCGCCAGTTATACATATACCTTGCTCAGATGCGTCTGCTTGGGTATTGCATGTTAAAATGGCAAAAAGGGTAGTAGATATGGGGCGCATCATGGCTCGGAACATTGCAGCAATTGCGATTCTATGCGGCGGCGTCTCAGCATGTGGATTGGGTTCCCCCCCCACAGAAGAACCCGCCTACTATAAGAACCCAAACATTCCCGGAAACACCGACACCAATCCCGCCAACACGGTTTGGTCGCTGTTCAACAAGAAAAGCTCGGAGAGCGTTGTTCTGGTGAACAAGTATCTGTGGAGCGCGTCCCTCGAAGTGCTCGGCTTTTTGCCTGTCCAGACTGTTGATCCTTTCACAGGTGTTATCGTTACGGGCTACGGCACCCCTCCGGGTGGTGGCAAAGCGTATCGCGCAACCGTGCTGATCGATGATCCCGCCCTTGATGCACGCTCGCTCAACCTTGCGCTGCAATCGCGTGGCGGTCCCGTCAGCGCAGCAACCAGCCGCGCCGTTGAAGACGCCATTCTATCGCGCGCGCGCGAACTGCGCATCGCCGACAACAAGCTGTAACCGCCCTTCCAACCGTTATTGATATGATGCAGCGCCGGGCCTTGTGATCACCACAGTCCGGCGTTGCTGCGTAAAAGGCCTGCAAATGACCCGTTATACCCCCTCCGAAATCGAAGCCCGCTGGCAAGCTGCCTGGGAAAAAGATGAAATCTTCAAGGCTGTGCGTTCTGCCGACAAGCCCAAGTACTATGTGCTTGAGATGTTCCCCTATCCGTCGGGCCGCATCCACATGGGCCATGTGCGCAACTATACGCTGGGTGACGTAATTGCGCGTTACAAGCTGGCCAAGGGGTTTAACGTCTTGCATCCAATGGGGTGGGATTCGTTTGGTCTGGCCGCTGAAAATGCCGCCATGCAAAAGGGCATCCACCCCGGCACATGGACCTACCAGAACATCGAAGACATGAAGAACCAGATGAAGCCGCTGGGCTTCTCGCTGGATTGGTCGCGCGAGATTGCGACCTGCCACCCCGACTACTACCAGCACCAGCAGGCCATGTTCATCGACATGATCGAGGCGGGGCTGATTTACCGCAAGAATGCCGTGGTGAACTGGGACCCAGTCGATATGACCGTTCTGGCGAACGAGCAGGTCGAGCAGGGGCGCGGCTGGCGTTCCGGCGCGCTGGTCGAGCGGCGCGAGCTGACGCAGTGGTTCTTCAAAATCTCCGACTATTCCGACGAATTGCTGAGCGCGTTGGACAATCTGGAGAACTGGCCCGCCAAAGTCCGCCTGATGCAGGAAAACTGGATCGGCAAGTCACGCGGCCTGCAATTCGCCTTCTCGACCGTCAACGCGCCGGACGGCCACGACCGGATCGAAGTTTATACAACCCGCCCCGACACACTGCTGGGCGCGTCCTTTGTCGGCATCTCGCCAGATCACCCGATTGCCAAGCTGCTGGAGCGCGACAGCGAAGAAGTTGCGGCCTTTGTTGCGGAATGCCGCAAGGGCGGCACGACCGAAGAGGCGATCGAGACCGGCGAGAAGTTGGGGCTAGATACCGGCATCCGCGTGCGCCATCCGTTTGACACATCACAAGAACTGCCTGTCTACATCGCCAACTTTATCCTGATGGAATACGGCACCGGCGCCATCTTTGGCTGCCCTGCCCACGACCAGCGCGATTTCGAGTTCGCCACCAAATACGACCTCCCGATTATCTCGACCTATCTGCCCTCCGAGGAAAGCTCGGACGAGCTTGAGGAGGCCTATGTCCCGCAGAAAACCGAGAAAGTTTTCTACAACCGTGGTTTCGCGGGTGAGCAGTGGCAAACAGGGCTTGAGGCTATCAACGCCGCAATTGCCTTTTGCGAATCGCAGGGTGTTGGCCAGGGTGTGACCAAGTTCCGCCTGCGCGATTGGGGCCTGTCGCGCCAGCGCTATTGGGGTTGCCCGATTCCCGTTGTGCATTGCGACGATTGCGGTGTCGTGCCGGAGAAAAAAGAGAATCTGCCAGTCAAACTGCCAGAGGATGTAACCTTCGACATTCCGGGCAACCCGCTGGACCGTCACATGGAATGGCGTACCACGCCTTGCCCGTTCTGCGGCAAGTCCGCCCTGCGTGAGACCGACACGATGGACACATTTGTCGATTCGTCATGGTATTACGCCCGCTTTACCGCGCCGCATGCAGATACGCCCACTGTCATGGACGATGCCAACTACTGGATGAACGTCGATCAGTACATCGGCGGGGTCGAGCATGCGATTCTCCACCTTCTTTATGCCCGCTTCTTTGCGCGTGCGATGCAGATCACAGGGCATTTGCCAGAATCAGCGATTGAGCCGTTCGATGCACTGTTCACCCAAGGCATGGTGACACATGCAATCTATAAGACAGAAGATGCCAACCAGCGTCCGGTTTATCACTACCCCGAGGAAGTGGACGTTAAAGGCGATAATGCCTTCCTGAAAGAGGGCGGCGCGCAGGTCGAAATCATCCCCTCTGCCAAAATGTCCAAGTCCAAGAATAACGTGGTCGACCCGCTCAGCATCATTTCCGCTTTTGGCGCGGATACGGCTCGCTGGTTCGTCCTCAGCGATTCGCCCCCCGAACGGGACGTTGAATGGACGGCGTCGGGTGCGGAAGCAGCCTATAAGCATATGTCCCGTGTCTGGAACATCTGTGACCGGATCGGCGCGATGAGTGACGCAGACGCAGGCGAAGGAAACGAAGAGCTCCTGCGTGCGATGCACAAAACCACACACGACGTCACCATGGCGATTGAGTCGTTCGGCTTTAACGCCGCCATCGCCAAGCTTTACGGGTTCACAGCAACCTTACAGAAATCCAAAGCCTCGAAGTCGGTACAACGCGAAGCCGTGATGACACTGGCCCAGCTTATGGCCCCGATGACGCCCCACTTGGCCGAAGATATCTGGGCCAACCAAGGCGGTGAGGGGCTGATCGCCAAAGCACCTTGGCCCGTCGCGGATGAGGCGATGCTGAAAGACGATACCGTCACCCTGCCCATTCAGGTCAATGGCAAGCGGCGCGGCGAAATTGACGTGCCCGCCGATATGCCAAAAGACGAAGTTGAAAAGCTGGCCCTTGCCCATGAAGCTGTGATCCGTATCCTTGACGGTGGAACACCAAAGAAGGTGATTGTTGTGCCCGGACGGATTGTGAATGTCGTTGTATAGCCGCCGCACCTTATTGGCCTTGCCGCTTGCGCTGGCGGCATGTGGTTTCTCTCCGGTCTACGGACCGGAGGGCCCAGGAACGCGGTTGCGTGGACAGGTTTTGGTGCAGGAGCCCTCCACCCAGGCGGGCTATTTGCTGACGCGGCATCTGGAAACACGTCTGGGCCGCAGCGGGAGTGCCGCCCGCTTTGCGCTGGATCTTGAGATTGCGACCGAAGAAGAAGGGTTGGCCGTCAACGCTGCCGGTGACACCACCCGCTTTAACCTGACAGGCCGCGTTGGCTATGTCCTGCGTGACACAACCACAGGCACCGTTGTCACGTCCGGCAAGGTCGAGAATTTCACTGCCTACTCCGCCATCGGCACCACAGTCGCCACCTTGGCGGCCGAACGTGACGCGGTAGAGCGGTTGATGGTGATACTGGGCGACCAGATCACTGCACGCCTGTATGCGCTGGACCTGCCTGCATGAAACTGGGCCGTCATGATGGGGGCAAGTTTGTTGCCAAGCCCCCAAAAGACAAACTGGGCCTGCTGATCTATGGCAGCGATGCCATGCGCGTGGCGATCAAACGGCAAGAATACCTCAAAGCTCTTCTCGGCCCCGCCGCAGAAGAGGAAATGCGCCTGACGCGGATACCCGCAGGCGATTTACGCCGCGAGCCTGCCCTGTTGATGGACGCAATCAAGGCAGTCGGCTTCTTCCCCGGCCCGCGTGCCGCCTTTGTAGAGGGCGCAAACGAGCTGGTGGCGCAGATCATCATCGACACCATGGCCGACTGGCGCGCAGGCGACGCGCAACTGATTGTGACAGCTGGCGATCTGAAAAAAACATCCAAACTGCTCAAGGCATTTGAAGGTCACCGTGATGCCTATGCATGGGGCATCTTTGATGATCCGCCAGACCGTGCCGAGATCGAACGGTTGTTAGGCGAGGCCAAGCTGCGGGCAGAAGGCCCCGTAATGGGTGCGCTGGAAGAACTCGCGCGCAATCTTGATCCCGGAGACTTCCGCCAGACGCTGGAAAAACTGTCACTTTACAAGCTGAGCGAACCTGACACGGCACTGGTGCTGGAAGACATCGCGGCCTGTGCACCTGCCTCTGTCGAGGCGGCGGTGGATGATATCCTGAACATCGTGGCCGAAAAGAAAGCCGCGCAAATCGGTCCCCTGATGCGCCGGTTGCAAAGTCAGGGTGTAAACGCGGTGACCCTCAGCATCATGGCGATGCGCCATTTTCGCACATTGCACCGCACGGCCTGCAATCCCGGCGCGCCCGTCTGGGGTGTGCGTGACCGTGACCGCGTGGCGCGCCAGTCGCGTGATTGGGGCACAGCCAAGCTTGAGACGGCATTAGGCATTCTTACGGATACTGATCTTCAACTCCGCTCCGCAGGGCAAACCGCACCCGCGATGGCGATTATCGAGCGGACATTTATCCGGCTGGCGATGTTTGGCGCCAGCTAACCCTTGGGAGGAACTACAATGTATACAGTTATCGGTGGCGTCAGATCACGGGCGTTTCGCGTTATGTGGATGCTGGAAGAGTTGGGCCAGAGCTATGACATGATCGCAGCCGCCCCGCGCTCGGACGAGGCGCGCAAATACAACCCCTCCGGCAAAGTGCCGGCACTTGTCGACGGCGATGAGGTGCTGACAGATTCCGTGGCGCTGATGCAGTATCTCGCAGACAAACACGGCGCGTTGACCTCTCCCGCTGGCACACCTGCCCGCGCCCGTCAGGATGCCATGCTGTTCTGGTTGATCGACGAATTCGATGCGATCCTTTGGGCCGCTGCCAAGCACAGCTTTGTCTTCCCAGAAGAGCAGCGTGTGCCGGTGATCAAAGACAGCCTGAAAGCGGAATTTGCCCGCTCTGCCACGCAACTGGCCGACCGGCTGGATGGGCCATACCTGATGGGGGATGCAATCACCGTGCCAGACCTGCTGGCCGTGCATTGCATCAACTGGTCCATTGGCGCGGGGTTCGAGCCTGTGGATGACCGCTTGGGTGAGTGGGCCGCCGGCTTGCGCAAGCGCGATGCCTTCAAGGCCGTCCGCGCCCGCGATACCGCCTAAGCCAAGAGGCGGGCTGCTGCGTGCTGGCCCGCCCACGCCCCTGTCGCAAGGCAAGCGGTGATCAGATAGCCGCCTGTCGGCGCTTCCCAATCCAGCATCTCGCCCACTGCATAGACATCCGGCAGCGCCTTGATCATCAGCGCGTCGTCCAGCCCTGCATGCGCAATGCCGCCAGCGGTTGAGATCGCCTCGTCCATCGGGCGCAGGCCCGTGTTTTTGATACGAACAGACTTCACCAGCGCCGCCAGTGCTTTGGGGTCGGATGGCAAGGGCATCGCCATTTCCTGTAGCAACGCGATTTTCACCGCATCCAGCTTGAGCGCTTTGCGGATATGGCTAGTCAGGGTCGCCTTGCCGCGATGCTTGGACAACTTGGCAGCCACCTCTGCCATCTCCAGATCAGGGGCAAGATCAATCTGCAACCTGTGCCCCTCACGCACCCCGCGCGAGACGGAATAGACACCGCCACCCTCAAGTCCGGCACGCGACAGAACCGCCTCACCACGCGAGGTGTAGGGCCCCGCTTTCAGCGCAATCCCTTTAAGGGCAGAGCCAAGATGTTTGCCCATATAGTCAGACCAATCCACCGCCACACCCGCATTCGCCGCAGTAAAAGGTGCAAGCGGAACGCCAAGCGGCGACAGGATCTCCGCCCATTTCCCGTCAGAGCCCAAGCGCCGCCAGCTGGCACCGCCCAATGCCAGAATAGTGGCATCGGCATGCAAATTTTGCACACCTTCGGGCGTATCAAACTGCGCCCTGCCTTCAGCCAGCCCCGTCCAGCGCCAGCGTGTGTTGAACGTCACGCCCAGCGCATCCAGCCGTGCCAGCCATGCCCGCAACAGGGGGGATGCTTTCATTGCTTTGGGAAACACGCGCCCTGTTGTGCCGGTGAATAGCTCCTGCTCAAGGCCGCGCGCCCACGATTGAACAGTATCCGGATCAAAGGCCGCCAACATCGGCGCAAGCCATGTTGCCGCATCGGTGTAGCTGGCCTGAAAGGCCTCTTCATCCTCGGCCTTGGTAATGTTCAGCCCAGATTTACCCGCCATCAGGAATTTGCGGCCGACCGAAGGTTTCGCGTCACAGACTGTCACGGCAATGCCGGCTTGCGCCAACACTTCCGCCGCCATCAGACCTGCAGGCCCGCTGCCAATCACAACTGCATGTTTCATTCCGGCACATCCACAGGCGTGTTGCCCTTAATCTCGATCACACGGCGCGGATACGGAATTTCGATACCGTTGTCCTTCAGCGCATTCCAGATCAGGAACAGCACGTCCGACGTGTATTTATTAGGACCGTCATCAATGCCGTTAACCCAGAATTCCACAGCGAAATCTATGCCGCTGTCACCAAATCCGCGCAGCTCGCAATCTGGTGGATAGGGCTTGTCGAGGACTTCGGGATGTTTGCTGACGGCTTCTTCGATGATGCCAGGCACCAGATTGATATCTGTATCATAGCTGACAGAAAACGGGGCTTCATAACGGTTGGCCGAGCCCTGATCCGAGTAATTCACAACCCGTGTAGTGATGAAATCTTCGTTCGGCACCACAATCCAGCGGCCATCAAACGTTTCCAGAATGGCAGCGCGCGCCGTCATTTTGACGATCTTGCCGCTCTCGCCGCCGTCCAGTTCAACGTAGTCACCAACCGTCGCCTGCCCTTCAATCAACAGGATCACACCCGAGATGAAGTTTGACGCGATCTTTTGCAGGCCGAAACCAAGACCCACACCGATGGCACCCCCCAAGACGGCCAGCGCACCAAGATTGATCCCCATCACGTTCATCAACACCAGAAACGCGAGGCCGAAAATCATGAACTCAACTGTTTTGATCAGCAGCTGCCGGATCGACGGGCGCATTTCCTGCTTCTCGATCAGCGCGGAGGTCTGGCTGTTGGACCATTGCCCCAGCCAGAACAGCAGTGACCCCGCTATCAGGCCGCGCACGATCGAGATCAACGAGAAACGGATATTGCCGACGCCCACCACAGTTTCGGTCAGTTGCAGGGTAACGATATCCAGCAACCCAAAGGTATAGAGTGCCGCGATGGGCAGCAGCATGAACCGGCCCAACAATTGTAGGAATTGATCTTTCAGGATGTCACGGACAAAGGCGCGCACTGCAAGGAACAGGAATACGCGCTTGCCGAAGGCAATTACTGCACCACTGTCAAAGATCGAGCGGACGACCTGCTCCCCTATCCCGGTGAGGGCATAAGCCAAGAGCGGCAGGATCAACGGCAAAAATTGCAACATGATCAAGCGCGGGGCCGTGAACATGTTTTGCTTGTCACCCGGATCAATCAGGGATTTCAGCGCGGGCCTCAAACGGCGCGAAATGAGCACCGCCAAAAGATAGGCCCCGACCAGAATAGCGAATTGCGACCACGCCGCAGGGCTGAGCAGCCAACCCATCGCCATATCATAGCCTTGAATGCCGTAGCCTGCGATTTGTTGAACGATCGGCGGATATTCGGTGAGTTCGAAATTCATATCAGCACCCTTGCATGACTGGTCTGCACTATACCCCTCTTGGCGCAGCGCGGCCAAAGGATCAAGAGGGGGCCCAAGTGGCGCAAACGGTCACTACTGTTCTTAGAGTTTTATCAGAGGGCTATGCGCATCCGGTAGGAGTGTGATAGCAGCTTGGAAAATCGCCCGAACGGGCATTGCTTACAGGAAAATTCTGATGCGTATCGCTGTTATTCTCACGTCGCTCTTGCTGTTGTCCGCTTGCGGCGTACCGTTTGTCCCCTTCATCTGACCCGCGCGGGTGACGTACTGCGCCACCCGATTGCAGTATGATTAGCGGCACATCGCCTTGATCTGGCGGGCGGTGTCCGTTGGTGCGGCTATGGTATCCGTGCACAGGCCCAGCGCTGATTGCATCAGATCATCTTGCGGCACCAAGCGGTCGATCAGACCGATGGCCAGCGCCTCTTGCGCCATGATCTTTTGCCCGCCCATGAGAATCAACTTGGTACGGGCAGGGCCAATCAGCGCCGCCATACGCGCGGGGTCGCTCGGCTGCGGCAAAAAGCCCAGCTTCATCACCGGATAAAAGAACTTGGCCTCAGGCACCGCGATCCGGATATCACAGGCCAGCGCCATTCCCGTAGCCCCCCCCGCCAGTGTGCCGTTCAGCGCGGCGATTGTCAGACCCGGCAACGCCGCAATTGCGCCTGACAAACGCTCCCACAGATCGGACACAGCAAGGCCTGCACGCGCTGCGTCCAGATCGGCGCCAGCGCTGAACACTTTGCCGCGCCCTGTCAGAATCACCGCCTGCGCCTCCCCTGCACGCTCCATAATCTCGCACAGCTCGCGCAGCATGGATTCGGTCAGCGCATTGGCCTTTTCAGGTCGGTTGAGCGTGACCGTCCAGATGCCGCCATTCTGCTCTAGCTCGATCATATCAGGCCTACCGCGCGGCGGATGCCGTCATCGCGCAGCGATATTTCTTCGCCGCAGTATTGGTCCGCCTCTGCGCTGCACATCCACAGCAGACATTTCGCAGGCCAATCGGCCGGGATGTGAACGTCCCAGTCCAGCTGGCTGACAGGGTTGATCCCCGACGCCTTGATCTTACGTTGCATTTCCGTGGCCACGGTGCCCGGTGACAGCCCGATGGCGCGAATGCCGTTACCGGCTTCTTCCAGATGTAGGGAACGGTTGAGCATGTTGACGGCGGCTTTGGACGCGCAATAGGCGCTCCAGGCCTCGATCGCGTTATGGGCGGCACCCGAACTGATCGTCAGAACGGAACCACCGCCGCCTTCTTTGAGAGCAGGAAGGGCTGCGTGGATGCCATTGAAAACACCTTTGACGTTGATATCAATCAGGTGGCCCCACGCGTCAGGGTCCGCATCGCCCAGATGGCTGATCGGATCCACAATACCGGCGTTATTGATCAAGACGTCCAATCCGCCAAACACCTGTAATGTGGTCGCCACCGCCGAGGACATCTCGCTATAGCGGGCCACGTTGCACGGGATGGCGATGGCACGTTCGCCAATCTCGCCTGCGATGGCTGCAATATCGTCCTGAGAACGCGCCAACAACACAACATTGGCGCCTGCATTGGCGAAAACCCGCGCAGCTTCTGCGCCGATACCGCGGCTGGCACCTGTAATCATTACCGTTTTTCCGGTCATATCCATCTGTGTTCTCCCTGTATTTACGGGTTATCGCGTATCCGTTGGCAAATAAGTAGCGCGCTTGTCCGGCAGGGGCCAGCCTGTGTGCCCCCTTGACCCTCACCCGAGATTGCCAGACCCTTGAAGAAACATTTGCACGTTGAGGATTTTCAAACATGTTCTGCTCCCGCTCCCTTTTTGCATCAACGGCTATTAGCCTTACGATGATGGCCAACGCCGCTTATGCCGATCTGACTGCCGCCCAAGTCTGGGGCGACTGGAAGTCCTATATGGAAGGCATGGGATATACGGTCACAGCCACCGAAGCCGCCAATGGTGACACGCTGGCAGTGAGCGGGGTATCCGTAGAAATCGACGGCGGCCCTGACATCGAGAAAATGAGGATTGGCATGGGGGCTGTCGAGCTTGTTGGAAACAGCAATGGCACCGTTGATGTTGTGATGCCCGATGTCATGCCGATCATCGTCGAAATTGATCCCAAAAGCACTGATAAACCCGCAAAATTCGAGCTGGCCTACACCCAGAGCGGCCAGAAAATGATGGTGAGTGGCGATCCAGCGGCAATGGCCTATGACTACGAGGCGGACACCTTCTCGCTTGCGCTGACCTCTGTGCTGGTCGACGGCACTGTGATGGACCAAAACGCCGCGCGCTTCTCTCTTGCCGGGACGGGTGTGCAGTCGCAAACCACAGTGACAGTAGGCGAGACCCGCAATTATGCCCAGACTGCGCAGATCGGGTCGGTAGTCTATGATCTGTTCTTCAAGGATCCCAACGCTGTCGAAGCGGTTAACCTGAACAGCACCACCCAAAGCGTTGCCTTTACCGGCACCAGCGTTGTGCCCGTGGATCAGGCTTTGCAGATGGAGGATTTCATCCCGATGCTGGCAGCAGGTTTTGCCTTTGACGGGGCTTTCACCACGCAAGGTACAGAAACCAAGATGGAGATTACCTCCGACGACGGCACAACAAAAATCAAAACCGGATCGGCCAACGCAACCCTTGCAGTGGCAATGGGCGCTGAGGGTATCAACTATAACGTTGCTGCGGAACAGGTACAGGTCGGCGGCCAGTTGGCGGGGCTTCCCTTTCCGCTGTTTGCGGAAATGGAAAAGACAGGCTTCAGCTTGCGCGCGCCGGTGCTGAAATCGGATACGCCGCAGGATGTAAAATTGGCCTTCAACGCCACAGGTTTTACAATGTCGGACATCATCTGGGCGCTGTTTGATCCTTCCTCGCAGCTGCCGCGCGATCCTGCGACCATCGCGCTGGATGTCAGCGGCAAGGCCAAAGTGCTGCTGGACAGTGTTGACCCCGCCCCCATGCAAGCCATGGTCGAGAGTGACGGTAAACCGGGCGAGTTGCATGCACTGACAATCAATCGCCTGACCGTGGATGCAGTGGGTGCCAAGCTGGATGCGACGGGCGATTTCGTATTCGACAACACCGACAAGACCACACTGCCCGGCTTCCCCAAGCCCGTGGGTGCCGTGAACATCAACCTCACCGGTGCAAACGGGTTGATCGACAAATTGATCGCCATGGGCTTCCTGCCAGCCGAGCAAGCCATGGGTGCACGGATGATGATGGGCATGTTTGCCGTTCCCGGTGACGCGCCTGACACGCTGAAATCGAAGATCAAGTTCAACGAAGCGGGTCAAATCCTCGCCAATGGTCAGCGGCTCAAGTAGGCCGGCACACCTTGCAATAATATTAAGGCGGCCCCCCCCTAGGGCCGCTTTTTCTTTTTGACCTGCGCTCTTGCGGGTAAGGCCCCTCACCGCTACCTCTATCCCCTGATCAGGAGAGTACGATGACACAAGCCCTTGATGCGCTTGCCGCGCAAATGTTGAACGCTGCAAAGGCCGCCGGTGCTGACGCTGCGGATGCGATGGCCGTGCGCGGCACTTCGCTTTCGGTCGATGTCCGCGCTGGTAAACTGGAAGAAGCCCAACGCGAAGAGGGCACCGATATCGGCCTGCGTGTTTTTGTAGGGCAGCGCACTGCAATTGTCTCCTCCTCCGATACCACCTCGCGGACCCTGTCCGAAATGGCGGAGCGTGCCGTCGCCATGGCGCGCGAAGCGCCGGAAAACCCCTATGCAGGTCTGGCCGATCCGGCGCAGCTGGCACGCGACCGGGACGTTGAAGCGCTAGAGTTGTTTGACCCTTCGGACGAGCCTGCACCTGCCTACCTTCAAGAAGACGCCGCGCAGGCCGAGGCGGCAGCGCTGGAAGTGCAAGGCATCAGCCAAGTCCAATCGGCGAGTGCGGGATACGGTGCGCGGGATATCTTTATTGCAGGGTCCAACGGCTTTGCAGGCGGCTACCGCCGGACAGACCGCGGGCTCAGCTGTGTCGCTATTGCCGGCACAGGCACCGGGATGGAGCGGGACTACGACGGCGACAGCCGCATCTTTCAGAGCGATCTGCGCAGTGCCGCCGAGATCGGCCGTACTGCGGCAGAGCGCGCACTGGCCCGCCTTGACGCCCGCAAACCACCCACAGGTGCATTTCCTGTGCTGTTTGACGAACGTATCGCCAGCTCGCTGATCGGTCACCTGTTGGGTGCGATCAATGGCAGTGCGATCACGCGTGGTGCATCCTTTCTACGCGACGCGATGGGCACACAGGTTTTGCCCAAAGGTCTGTCGCTGCTGGAAGACCCTCACCGCCCGCGCATCGGCGGCAGCCGCCTATTTGACGCAGAATTCCTACCCACAGCCAAACGCGCCGTGGTCGAAGACGGCATCTTGCAGGGCTGGACACTTGATCTGGCTACGGGACGCCAGCTGGGCCTGCCCTCCACCGCAAATGCTGCACGCGGGACTAGCTCAGGCCCTTCGCCCGCTTCTTGGAACACAGCACTGACCCAAGGCACCGCCAGCCGCGCTGATCTGATCCGCGACATGGGCACCGGCCTGCTGGTCACCTCCATGATAGGCTCTACCATCAACCAGAACACGGGGGATTACTCACGCGGTGCTGCGGGCCTTTGGGTCGAGAATGGCGAGATTACCCACACAATCAACGAATGCACCATTGCGGGCAATCTGCGTGATATGCTGCTGGCGATGATCCCTGCAAATGACGCGCGCACGCACCTCAGCCGCGTTGTGCCATCATTGCTGGTGCCGGGGATGACCATTGCCGGAAGCTGACCTCTCCCTGCTCATTGATGCCGCACGCATGGCCGGTCGCGTTGCCACCAGCTTTGTCGGCAAATCCGCCAAACGCTGGGACAAGGCGGGCGGCGCGGGCCCCGTGACCGAGGCGGATCTGGCGGTGAATGATCTGCTACAGAACGTCCTGCTGCTGGCCCGACCTGATTATGGCTGGCTGTCCGAGGAAACCGAGGACGGCACGCTCCGGTTGGGGCATGATCGCGTTTTCATCGTCGATCCCATCGACGGCACCCGCAGTTTTACCGAAGGCGCTGATACCTGGGCGCATGCCATCGCTGTGGCCGAACATGGCCAGATCATTTCTGCCGTTGTGTACCTACCGCTGCGCAATCTGCTCTACACGGCCTCACGCGGGCGCGGTGCATACCTGAACGGTGTCCCGATCCGTGCGTCAGAGGTTGCAGACTTCGGGCAGGCCACGATCCTTGCGGCGAAACCTGCGATGGCGCCAAGTGCTTGGCGCAGCGGTGTCTGTCCCGACTTTACACCCGCCTACCGACCGTCGCTGGCCTACCGCCTGGGGCTGGTTGCACAGGCAAAATTTGATGCGATGCTAACACTGCGCGCCAGTTGGGAATGGGACATTGCCGCAGGCGCGCTGATTGTCGAAGAGGCGGGCGGCACCATCACCGATCAACGCGGTGCGCCCTTGCGGTTTAACAGCGCCGACCCCCGCCTTGATGGCGTTGTCGCAGGCGGGCCCAGCATCCACAACGCGCTACTGGCCGCGCTGGCCTGATGCCATCTGCTTGACGGCATAGGCACGACCCGTGCAAACACACAGGTAAGCAATTTCAAAGGACCTTGTACCATGACCCAACGCCTGCACCTTGTCTTCGGCGGCGAGCTGGTGACCCCCAGCGAAAACACCTTCAAGAATGTGGATGATTTGCACATCGTCGGCATCTTCCCGAACTATGCAGCAGCCTACGACGCATGGAAGAACGAAGCCCAGCGCACCGTAGACAACGCCCATATGCGCTACTTCATCGCACACTTGCACCGCCTGCGTGACGAGGAAGCAGCCGCTTCCTCAACCGAAGAACTGGGCTAGGAGCCGTCATGGCCGCATCGCTGGGCCTGACTGCCTACCGCGCGCTTGCGCGGCGATGCGAGGCGCGGCTACCGGTTTTTGACGCCCCCCGCCCCAAGGGCGAGCTGTTGTGGATACACTGCGCAGAAGCCGGGTCCTATATCGCTGTACAGGATCTGGCCTTGCGCCAGATTGCCAGCCGCCCCGGGCTGAACGTTCTGATCTCGATGGCAACCCTCCCGCGCGAAAGCGGTCCTGAGGGTGGGCCACGCCCTGCGGGGGTTTACATCACCGAGATCTGTGAAGATCATCCCGCCAGCGTTGCCGCATTTCTGGACTATTGGGCACCTGATTGTTGCGTATGGACATGGGGCGGGTTGCGACCCAACCTGATCCTCCTCGCCGCAGAGCGGCAATGCCCGCTGTTCCTGATCAACGCGGATACCGCCGGTTTTGACGGACGTCGCGACCGCTGGCTTCCTGATGTTGCCCGCAGCCTTTTGCCCATGTTTACCGCCGTGATGGCCCGCACCCCCGCTGCCGCGCGGCGGTTGATGCAGTTGGGTCTTGGCAAAGACGACATCGAGATCACCTCCGCCCTACTGGCAGGCGGACAGGCCCTGCCCTGTAACGAAACCGATCTGGCGGATCTGGCTGCCGCCTGTGTGGGCCGATCTATCTGGTTTGCAAATGGCGTGCACCAAGAAGAGTTACAAACCGTTCTGGCCGCCCATAGGCAAGCACTGCGTCTGTCGCATCGCCTGCTTCTGGTTTTGCGTCCTTCTGGCAACCTGCTCCCCTCGGAGGCGTTTGAGCAATGCCGTCAGCAGGAGTTTCGTGTGCTAGGCTGGGATGATGGCAACTATCCTGACGAGACGACCCAAGTGCTGATCACAGAAGACCCCCATGATATCGGGCTGTTCTACCGCGTAGCGCCTGTGTCATTTCTGGGCGGCTCACTGGTAGCGGGTCATGGAGGCGTGGACCCGCTGGAGGCGGCAGCGCTGGGATCTGCCATTTTGTACGGGCCCCGCGTGGGTAGGCATTTACAAAGTTATTCGCGGCTCGCCTCGGCGGGTGCTGCACGCATTATCAACGATAGTGCCGCATTAGGTATGGCCGTATCGCGTTTGGTAGCACCCGATCAGGCAGCTATGATGGCCCATGCCGGCTGGGATGTGATCAGCGAGGGCGCTGCCTTGACCGACAGGATTTCCGATCTGGTTCAGGATACGCTGGATGCGCAGCAGGTGATAAACTGATGCGCGCGCCTGATTTTTGGCACCGTCCACGCCCGGGCATACGCGCAACGATGCTCCGACCGCTTGGCGCGCTTTATGCGCAAGCGACAGCACGCAGGCTGGCAAAAGGACCGCGTAAAAAGATGAACGTGCCCGTCATTTGCGTGGGTAACCTCAACGCAGGTGGCACCGGAAAAACACCGACAGTTATCGCCGTGGTTGAGCGGTTGCGCGATCTCTACCTTGAGCCGCATATCGTCTCGCGCGGCTATGGCGGAACGCTGGAAGGGCCGGTGCGGGTAGACCCCGCCCGTCACACAGCGGCGCAAGTCGGAGACGAGCCGTTACTGCTGGCTGCTTTTGCAGAGGTTTGGGTCGCCCGTGACCGCGCAGCAGGAGCGCTTGCCGCACAAGATGCCGGCGCCAAAGCCATTGTATTGGATGACGGGTTCCAGAACCCTGCGTTGGCCTATGATCTGAGCATCGTTGTAGTGGATGCCGCGAAAGGGTTCGGCAACGGGTTGTGCCTGCCTGCCGGTCCCCTGCGTGAACCTGTTGCAACGGGGTTGGCCCGTGCTGATCTGCTGCTGTCGATCGGCGACGGGGTTGCGCAAGACGGGTTTGACACCGGTGTGTTGCCCAAGGGCCTGCCCCATGTGCGCGCAGCGCTGGAGCCGCTACAAACAGGAATGGATTGGACTGATACGCCTATTCTGGCCTTTGCCGGCATCGGCCATCCAGAGAAATTCTTTGCCACCTTGCGCGGCCTTGGTGCGACGCTGGTGCAGGCCGAACCGCTTGCGGATCACCAGCAGCTTTCCAGCGCGCTGCTGACAAGGCTGGAGGCAGATGCGCGGGCGCAGGGTGCACAACTGGTCACAACCGAAAAAGACGCGGTGCGCCTGCCCGCTGCCTACCGCACAAAAGTAATTACCCTGCCAGTGCGCCTGAAATTGTCAGCTGACAACGCCCTGTGGAGCGCCCTAAAAGAGATCGCAAACCGCGCATCCTGATCCGGAATTTCTAGAAAATCCCAACCTGATTTTTATGAAAAAAATCGACGTTAAACTCAGTCGTCCTCACCTAGTTTTGGCGCCGGGCGTTTCAGGGAAAGCTCGGCACCCGAAAACTTGAACGGAGAGTTGATCCCCGGCACGCCATCCAGCTCGATCTGCATGCCACGGGCGATTACCTGCGGATCGTTGAACGTATCCTCAAGCGAATTAATTGGACCGGCAGGCACAGTATTCGCCTCACAAGCGGCCAGCAAATCTGCACGGGTGCGCAGACGTGTCGCCCCTTCCAGCCGCGCGTTCATCGCGGGGCGATTGGCCACACGGTTCGCGTTTTTGGTGTAGTCCGGGTCCGTCATCATATCGTCCAGACCCAGCAGGTGACACAGTCGCTGGAACTGCCCGTCATTACCTGTGGCAATGATAATGTGGCCGTCCGACGTCTCGAAAACCTCGTAAGGCGTCAGGTTCGGGTGGGCATTGCCCATCCGTGTGGGCGCCTTGCCACTGGTGAGATAATTCATGCCCTGATTGCCGGTAATCGCCACCGCGCAATCCAGCAGCGCCATGTCGATGTGCTGCCCCACACCAGTACTTCCGCGCTGGTGCACTGCCGCCAGAATCGCAGTGCTTGCGTAGATGCCGGTGAAAATATCGGTGATGGCCATGCCGTGCTTTTGGGGCTGGCGGTCCGCCTCTCCGGTGATGGACATCAGGCCAGAGATACCCTGAATGATGAAATCATATCCTGCGCGGTGGGCATAAGGGCCTGTCTGACCGAAGCCGGTGATCGAGCAATAGATTAACTTGGGGAACTTTGCGTGCAGGGTTTCGTAATCCATGCCGTATTTTGCCAGACCGCCTGTCTTGAAGTTCTCGATCAGAATGTCGGCATCTTCCAGCAGGGCCAGCAGTTTTGCCTGTCCTTCGGAGGTCCGCAAATCCACCACCACCGAAGCCTTACCCCGATTGGTAGAATGGAAATACGAGGCCGAGCTGTCCTCGTCCCGCTGCACAAAGGGCGGGCCCCATTGGCGCGTGTCATCGCCATCGGGGCTTTCTACCTTGATCACCTCTGCGCCCAGGTCGGACAGGGTCTGACCCGCCCAAGGACCTGCAAGCACGCGCGCCAGCTCAATCACCTTGAGCCCTGTGAGCGGGGACGCCATCAGCCAGCCAAGGCGTCGTCGATGATTTTCTTCATGTCGGCATAGCTCATGTTTGAGTGTTTTTTGCCGTTGATCACAAAGCTGGGCGTGCTGTCGATACCGTCCGCTTCTGCGTTCTTCTGGTACCAAGCCACCATCGCCTGCGCTTGGTCACCGTCCTGAAGGCAGGCTTCGATCTTGTCGTTTTCCATACCAGCCAAACGACCGATCTTGCGCAGCTCTTCTACAATCGCCGCAGGCTCGCCTGCGCGGGTCCATTCGGATTGGCCCGCATAGATCAGGTCTGCCATGCCAAAGAACTTTTCCTGACCGCCGCAACGTGCAACCAGTGAAGCCCAGAGGCCGAAACGGTCAAAGAATACCTCACGGTAGACAAACTTGATTTTGCCTGTGTCGATGTATTCTTTTTTCAGCTCTTTCAATGCGCCGGTGTGGAAGGTCGCGCAATGCGGGCAGGTGAAGGACGCGTATTCGATCACCTCAACTGTCGAGTCAGGGTTGCCTGTAACCATGTCGACGATGCCAGAAGTGTCTACTTCTTCGGCCGTTGTCTGCGCGTTTGCTGCCCCTGGCAGCGGCGCATCGGGAAATGCCACTGTATTGGTTGTGCGATTGCTGGTCATGTACCAGCTGCCAAGCCCCAGAGCGGCGACACCGCCAAGTAAGATGTTTCTACGGTTCATAGGAATAGTCCTTCGATAGTTATTTCAGATGCCGGCATGCCTGCGCACGCTTAGCGGTTTTGTTTGTTCAATATGTTTTCGCCCAGACGGGCAAGGGCATCCCGCAGGCTGGTATCGCCGATGTGAGCTGCGGTTTCAGTCGCCTTAGCGCGCAAGGCGAGGTCCGGCGCTGCCGCTGTTTTCTTTGGCGCGTGTTCAAACGCCACGCGGCCATCGGCAAATCCGGTAGCAGCAGTTTGGGTGACCCGCACCCTTGCAATCGCGTTATAGCCGTAGACCGCATTGACCCGCGCGCGCAGCTGTTCCTTTTGCATCTCCAGCACAGGCGCATTAGCTCCTGTTGTCAGCAACGTCAGCGTCGCCCCCATGCCGCCACGTCCGTAGGATACCTCAACGGGGCGCGAGATTGCCGCCGCTTCCTCGCCCGCGACTTCGGCCCAATTGGTCAGCAAACGCGACTGCGCAAACCCGCGGCTCTCGGATGCCTGACGGATTTTACCCGTCAGCAAACTGGCCGTGCGGGCGAATCCCTTGGTGGTGGTGCGGCGGGGCGGCATCGTTCGATGTGCTTTCTTGTCAGGGCGCTGTGGTCCATCAGGTGCCACCGCGCTAGTTTGATCTGTAGCTATCATAGCGCAAGGGACACGCGCTGCCACTACGACAATTAGGGATTGGTTCATAAACTGTGCGTGACAATGATAACATGTCTGTAATCTTGCTGGATTGGTACGACGCCAACGCCCGCGAAATGCCGTGGCGCGTTAGCCCGCAAGCGCGCAAGGATGGTGTACAACCTGACCCTTATGCGGTCTGGATGAGCGAGATCATGTTGCAGCAGACCACTGTTGTCACAGTCAGAGACTACTTCCGCCGTTTTATCGCACGTTGGCCTACGGTGCGTGATCTGGCGGCGGCGCGTGATGCCGATGTGATGGCCGAATGGGCAGGCCTTGGATATTACGCGCGGGCGCGGAACTTGCTCAAATGCGCACGGGCAGTGGTTGCGGAGCATGATGGGGTGTTTCCTCCCGATCATGCCGCTTTGCTAAAGTTACCGGGCATTGGCCCTTATACGGCTGCCGCTGTATCCTCCATCGCGTTTGACCTGCCCCATGCGGTACTGGACGGCAACGTCGAGCGGGTGATGGCGCGGCTTTATGATATTCACATACCCCTGCCCGCCGCCAAGCCGGTGCTGATGGCGCAGGCACAGGCGCTAACGCCTGTGTTGCGCCCCGGTGATTACGCACAGGCGGTGATGGATTTGGGGGCGACCATCTGCACACCCAAGTCACCCGCTTGCGGCATTTGCCCGTGGCGTGGCCCTTGTGCGGCACGCGCTGCCGGTACGATGGCGGAGCTGCCGAAAAAGCTGCCGAAAAAGGCCAAGCCTGTGCGCCATGGCACCCTCTATCTGGGCCGCCGTACGGATGGCGCGTGGCTGCTGGAGACCCGTCCCGAAAAGGGATTACTGGGCGGGATGTTGGGCTGGCCCGGGTCCGATTGGATCGACATAGAGCTACCGCATCCGGACAGCATGCCGCCCGCGCAGGGCGATTGGGAAGAGATCGAAGGGGAGGTCCGCCATACTTTCACCCACTTCCACCTGATTTTGCGCGTAGTGGCAGCCGATCTGGCACAAGACGTCCAACCGGAACGTGGCGCATTTGTTGAAAGGCGGGATTTCGCTCCGTCAAACCTTCCGACTGTCATGCGCAAGGCCTTTGACCTGTTGCATCAGGACACTGCACCACAGATGACAACGCACGGTGGCCTGCTATAACGGCTTTGAAACGAGATACGGATTAGAGCAATGGCACAGACCGGCACCACAATTCCGCCATCGCAAATGGCGAAACTCAGCCGGGCGCTCCCCTTTTGGCTATCGCTGGTGCTGGTGCCTCTGGCCTGGGTTTCAGCCCTGTACGGAGGTTGGACGCTGGTGATTGTACCCGCCGCAACGTGGTATCTATTCACCGCACTGGACGCCGCGCTGGGATTAAACACCGAGAACGCCGATCTGTCCACAAATGATGATGATTTGCATTGGTACAAAATGATCACCCTGATCTGGGGACCTGTGCAATTTGTGCTTCTGGCCAGCCTGCTGTGGTACGTTCCGCAGGCCGAACATTTGAATACCTTCGAGCGGATTGGCGTGTTCTTTGGGGTCGGTGTGATCACCGGCACGATCGGGATCAACTATGCCCACGAGTTGATGCACCAAAAGCCCAAAGTCGAGCGGTGGATGGCCGACATCCTGCTGGCTATGGTTCTGTACTCCCACTTCCGGTCCGAGCATATGCTGGTTCACCACCGCTATGTTGGCACACCCCGCGATCCGGTGACTGCCCGCTATAACGAAGGGTTCCACCGCTTTTATCCGCGCGTGTTACGCCAGTGCTGGGCCAGCGCATTTGGTGCCGAAAGGTCCATGTTGGCGCGAAAAAACTTGCCTTGGACAGACCGTAGCAACCCGTTCTGGCGGTATTGGGCACTTCAGGTCGGGTTCTTTGTGCTGGCGTTTATACTGGGCGGCTGGTCTGGCGTGGGGCTGTTCGTGCTGCAGGCAGGTATCGCGATCTGGCAGCTGGAGCTGGTCAATTACATCGAACATTACGGTCTGACCCGCAAACATCTGGGCGACGGCAAATACGAGCACGTCCAGCCCCGCCACAGCTGGAATGCTGCACAAAAAGCATCGAACTGGCTGCTGATCAATTTGCAGCGCCATTCGGACCACCACTACAAACCAGACCGTCGCTTTCCCGTTTTGCAAACCTACGGGACGGATGACGCACCGCAGTTGCCGTACGGTTATCCGCTGATGACAATGCTGGCGATGATCCCGCCGCTGTGGCGCCGTGTGATGAACCCGCGCGTCCGCCAATGGCGCCAGATGTACTACCCCGAGATTTCAGACTGGCAGGCCTATAACCGGTCGGAAAACCCGATGCCGCGCTAAGCAGTCCTTAAGCATTCCCTGAGATACCGGACAGGCAGCATTCTGGATGGGGATTCTAATGCAGACACACAGTGACAACCGGCAAATACCACAAGCAACCTGCCTGATCATCGAAGACAGCCCGCTTGACCAGCAGATGATGACGCGTGTGATCGGGCGATCACAGGGCAAAATGCAGATCAGGGTGGCGGGCACATTGCAATCTGCCCGCGCGACCCTTTTGGCTCATGACATATCGCTGATCCTGCTCGACAATAACCTGCCCGACGGTATCGGGGCAAACTTTGCGCTTGAGCTGGCCGCTGACCAAAGGCTCGCCAGTATCCCTGTTATTCTGGTCAGTGACTGGCCAACACCGTTTATGTGGGAAAAGGCGGCATCTGCGGGGGTCAGGTATGTGGTCAACAAAGCAGAATTTGGCGTGCGCTATGTGGAACAGGCGCTGGGGCAAGGCATCCGGCGAGCGGTTCACGCCAGTTGAGCCGCGCGGCGCCCCCGCGTAAGTGCTAGGCATCATTGCGGCGCGCCGTTGCAACGACGTGCTGCAATCAATATCCTGAAAAAATGGAATATTTGCAGCTGATCACACCCTACCTTCCCACCATCACCTTTGCATCGCTTGCCGTTTCCGTTGTCGCGGGAGTTGCGGGAGATGTGATCGGGCAAGGGTTCACATTTCGGCGCAGACGGCCAAGGCCGGACACGGGGCATGCCAGGTGGTTGCTCGGGGTCGAACGGACAGGTTTGGTCCTTTGCCTGACAAGTATTGCGGCCATGTTTGGCGCTTCCCTACTCAACGCATAAAAAAAGCCCCGCCAATAAAGGCGGGGCAAGGTGAGTGTCATCAATGCGGTCCCTCTATTGCGAGGGCGCAGTGACACTGGCGGTGTTCGAATATCTGTGGGGTGGATCAGGCTTGCATTTCTGCCCTGATCTGCTGGCGCAATACGTCAATAGAGACGCTTTTTCCTTCTTTTTTATAGCACCAGTAGGTCCATCCGTTACAGCTGGGCGCGCCTTCAAGGGCGGCGCCGACCTGGTGGATAGAGCCTTTGACGTCATCGCCGATCAGCGTGCCATCGGCGCGCACTTTGGCTTTGTGAAGGTTGTTCATGGAATAGAGGTTTTCACCAGGGCGCAGCATGCCACGCTCGACCAACTGGCCGAAGGGCACACGCGGCTCGGCGCGTTTCGAGGTTGTCGTCTGTAGCGCTTCATTGTCGAATTTGCGCACGCTGGCGATACGTTTGTTGGCAACCTTGCGGTAGGCTTCCTCACGCTCGATACCGATGAAGTCACGGCCCAGCATTTTGGCAACCGCACCTGTGGTACCTGTACCAAAGAACGGATCAAGGATCACATCGCCGGGGTTGGTCGAGCCAACCAGCACGCGGTGCAGCAGGCTTTCGGGCTTTTGCGTCGGATGCGCTTTGTCGCCCGCTTCGTCTTTCAGACGCTCGTGACCGTTACAAATCGGCAGAACCCAATCGCTACGCATCTGGATGCCTTCGTTCAGCGCCTTCAGCGCCTCATAGTTAAAGGTGTATTTGCTAGCCTCGGATTTGCCTGCCCAGATCATCGTCTCATGCGCATTGGTAAAGCGTTTGCCACGGAAATTCGGCATCGGGTTCGACTTGCGCCAGACCACATCATTGAGGATCCAATAGCCTTGGTCCTGAAGAGCGGCACCAACGCGGAAGATGTTGTGGTAGCTACCGATCACCCAGATCGCGCCATTCGGCTTGAGCACACGGCGGGCCGCTGCCAGCCATTCGCGGGTGAATTTGTCATAGACGGCAAAGCTGTCAAACTGGTCCCAATGGTCGTCCACTGCGTCCACTTTGGAGTTGTCAGGGCGGTGCAAATCACCCCGCAATTGCAGGTTATAGGGCGGATCAGCAAAGATCAGATCGACGCTGCATTCAGGAAGCGAGTTCATCACTTCGATACAATCCCCACCGAGGATTGTGTTCAGGGGAAGCGCAGGCGCTTCCTTCGTTTTTACTGTCATAGCTCTGCCTCGTTGCCCGGTGCATTTTGCACTCATTGGTTGACGACAAAGATGACTGCAGAGTGATTCGTGGTCAATTTATTTATTGAATCAAAGTATTAGTAATTATTCTTGCCACAAGATGTTGTGTACCGGTTTGAACGAACGTCTATGGTGTGGGGTTACGCCAAGATTTTGAAGCGCAGATATGTGGCTTTTTGAACCATATCCCATGTTTGTCTCCCACCCATAGCCGGGGTGCTGTTGCGCCAAGGACAACATGACATAATCTCGACATATTTTGGCCATAATTGAGGCCGCGGAAATGGAAACAGAACGGGCATCACCTTTGATTATTGTTTCTGATGGGATGGTTAATCCGCGCGGGATCATGTTCCCGTCGATCAGGCAATAGTCAGGCAGCGTCTTGAGCCCTTCCAGCGCCCGCACCATAGCGATGTGACTGGCGCGCAGGATGTTATGTTCGTCGATTTCTTCAACTGTCGCATGCGCGATGGAGACATCCGCAACTTCCATAATCTGCGCATAAAGGATTTCGCGCTTCTTGTGGCTGAGCTTTTTGCTGTCATTCAGGCCCGGAGGGATGCGCGAGGGATCCAGCACAACAGCAGCAGCTGTCACCGGTCCGGCCAAGGGGCCACGCCCCACTTCGTCAACACCGGCGATGCGGGTGTATCCCCGCGCCTGTGCCGCGATCTCGAATGAATAATCTGGTTCCATGTGTCGGGAAAACCGGAAGCAGCGGCTGCGCGCAAGAGAAAAGGGAGAAATGCCCGAACATCTCTCCCTTCCCCTAAACCATACGACGGGACCTGCCGCATGGGGTCCGGCGCAAAAGTGGTGATACTCGGCGCGCCGAATTCCGTGTTAGCCGCGTGCGAGGCTATAGCCGTTGCGGCGCAGGCAGCGTGCATCAAACCCTGCGCGCGTGCCGCGGTCCGTCCGGATTTGCATTGCGCAGTTTTGGGGCAGGCGGTTCACAGCCCGGTAGTTCCGCTCAAGGCACCGACGGCCAAACATATGCGCGTCACCGCGACGGGTCTGGTAGGTGCGCAGGCAATTGCCCGGCAGTTGCTTGCGATCCACCCGTAGGGGCAGGGGTTTTGCGCGGACACCTTGACGCGGTTTGTGATAACCATGCTGCCGTACAGGCTCACGGTAGGCTTCACGCTCTTCGCGTTTGTCATGCTTGCGGTCATTGATAATGGAGCCGACCACAGCAATGCCCAGAATGGTGGCCGCGATACGTGCCACGCGGCGGTCATCACTATCCGCAGCGGCAGGCGTCACGCCCAGCGAGGTCAAAGCAATTGCAGCGGCAGTGAATGTACCAATGAAGCGTGAGGGAAGCATGAAGCGCATGAGAGTGTTCCTTTGATATATGTGCAGCGGGTTGGATGATGTGCTGCGATGGACCCAATGTGCGGTCACTCGCTCCAGACAGGCAATATCAGCGGAATGTTATCGGATAACCGCCCCCGCCCGCCCCTGCGGATATTGTATATCACTCCGGAACAGCGCATCGTCGCGCACATGAAACAGATATTTTTTCCCTTCTGCATTGCGTTGCTTGTGGGCCTTGGCGGGCCTGCGATGGCGGCTGATTGCTATGCAGACTATAAAGCCAAACAGGATAACCCGCTGCGCCTGCATTATGGCGTGGCGAAGGTGACGGGGCCCTGCACCAAAGCTGCGGCAAGCAGCCAATTGGCGCAACGGTTGGGTGCACGCGGCTGGACGCTGCTGAATGTGATGTCGGTCTTTGGGCCCGAAGGATTAGAGCAAAGGAAAGATAGTGCCGGATCAAACTTCCTCCGCTTCTGATATCCGCCGCAGCGGTGGCCGGTTGATCGGGACCGGCATCAGCGCTGTTGCCGCCCTTTTGGTGATAGGTGCTGTTGTACTGTTTTGGGCGCTGCCCGATGCCAATGCATTTAACGCGCGGGTTGAGCGGATTTTCATGGAGAACGACACGCTTACCTCTGCTTCGGAAATCAAGCTTCTGGAGATTCTTGCGCAATCCGGAACGGCCTTCTCAGACACGCTTACCAACTACCGCGTGCTGATCGGTGTGCTGTTGATCTTTGGCGCTGCCATGCTTGTGGCCGCCGTTGTGTTCCTGATGTTGCTGGTCACTTTCAACCGCCGCATGGCCCAGATCGAGCAGACAGGCATTCAGGTATCCTCCCTGCTGATCAGCCGCGAAGAGAACAAGGTCTACCTCAACAACATGGGGTTCAGCCTGACAGCGGCGGCGATGGAGACTTTGGCCGTGCTGGCGGAGGCGCGGATGGACGACAACATTTTGACGGGGTCAGAGATAGAGGGCGTCATCTCGGGCCGTTCTGCCGCTGATTGTGACGAGGCGGCAGGTGCCACGCGGATCAAGCGTTTGCGCGACACATTGGGTAACCAAATGGTGAGTGAGCTGTTGGTCAAGAACATTGCGCGGCGAGGATATATGCTCGCGATTGATAAAGATGTGATCAAGGTTTTGTAAAGTATTCTTGCGAATAACTCGCAAATACGCACAGCCCTCCCTATATTATGCGAATGAACAGAAGACAGTTTACCGCCTCACTGGGGGTTGCCGCCCTCCCTTTTCCTGCATTTTCCACGGTTGCGGCATGCGCGCCGGCTGTCCCTGCCTCTACCTATGCATGGGCGCAGCTGATCGTACGCGCCCAGTCAAAGGTAGATCCCGCGATGCTGGCGCGCATGCTTCGGCTGTCGCCTGATGTTGCGACAGAGCTGTTCAGTTCCTTGGTCCGTAATGACGTTCTGCGCGCGCCCTGTGCTGCGGGCATTGCCCAAGCGGTACGTCCGATACAAGCGACGGGCCACAGCGCCGCACCTTCGAATGCACTGCGCCGCACATTGGCGAACACATGGGAGCATATCGCGCAAGATGCAAAACCTCTGGTCAATGATATTGATCCGGCGCTAGGGTGCCGCGAAACCACCCAAGAGGAAACACCCCATGCCGGCACCAGTGAACCCCTTCAAGAAAGCCCTCAAAGCGGGTGAAATCCAGTTCGGCTGCTGGCTGGCCCTTGCCGATACATTCTCGGCCGAGATGATGGCCCAGGCCGGATTTGACTGGATGTTGATTGACGGGGAGCATGCGCCGAATGATCTGCGCTCGACCCTTGCGCAGTTGCAGGTGATTGCCAGCACGGATGCACATGCCGTTGTGCGTGTTCCCGTGGGCGAGACCTACATGCTCAAGCAGATGCTGGATGCGGGCGCGCAAACGATTCTGGTGCCGATGGTCGAGAGCGCCGATCAGGCGCGTCAGTTGGTGCGCGATGTGACCTATCCACCCCACGGCGACCGTGGTGTGGGCTATGCGCTGGGGCGTGCGGCGCGGTTTAGCACAATTGCAGATTATGGAACTACGGCAGATGCTCAAATCTGTCTGTTGGTGCAGGTGGAAAACCTGCGCGGACTGGCGGCGCTGGATGATATTCTGGCGGTTGAGGGCGTGGATGGTGTCTTTATCGGACCCGCCGATCTGGCAGCGGATATGGGCCACATGGGCCGTGCCGACCATGCTGAAGTGCAAACCGCCATCATGGATGCGCTCACACGGATCAAGGCAGCGGGCAAAGCGCCGGGCATCTTGTCTACCCGTGACGAGATGACCAACGATGCTATCGCCGCAGGTGCGCAGTTTGTGGCTGTTGGCGCTGATGTTCTACTGTTAGGCACTGCCGCACGCTCACTTGCCAAAAAGTGGCAGGCCACCAAAGGATAATCACCCCATGAACACCGGTATCGCGCTGCTGGCATTTGCCTATGTCCTCAGCCAGTTCTTTCGCGCCTTTCTGGCTGTGCTCAGCCCATTTCTGGCGACTGACATCGGTGCAGGTGCCGAAGACCTCGCCTTTGCGTCGGGCCTTTGGTTTATTACATTCTCCATCATGCAGCTTCCTATCGGCTGGGCGTTGGACAGCATCGGCCCCCGTCGGACAGCAGCCACGCTGTTGTTGATCGGGGGCGCGGGCGGTGCTGCTGTTTTTGCGGTGGCCAGTGCGCCTGTACATGTGGCAATCGCGATGGCGCTGATCGGGGTGGGCTGTGCGCCTGTCCTGATGGCGTCCTACTACATCTTTGCGCTGGACCATCCGCCTGCCCGCTTTGCCTTTCTGGCGGCGGTTATGGTGGGGGTCGGAACGCTGGGCAATATTGTAGCTTCCTATCCGACCACACTCGCCGCCGAAACAATGGGCTGGCGTGCGGCACTCTGGGGTCTGTGTGCATTGTCTGCGGCCACGGCAGCGGGCATCTGGTTTGCTGTGCGCGATCCCGTGAAAGAGCCGACCGAGCAGAAAGGCAGCTTTGCCGAGGTCCTGCGCATCCGCGCGCTGTGGTTCATCTTTCCACTGATGCTGGTCAGCTATGCCGAACTGGGCGCACTTCGCGGCCTCTGGATCGGGCCATATCTGACAGAAGTATTCAACGCATCACCACGACTGATCGGGCAGGCCACCCTTGCGATGGGCATTACAATGGTTATCGGGCCGATGGCCTATAGCCCGCTGGACCGGATGTTCGGCACCCGCAAATGGGTTATATTTGTGGGCAGCATAGGGATGCTGCTGGCGACTATCGGTATGATCCTGCTGGGTGAGTCCTCAGTCATCTGGGTGGTTGTCCTGATGTGCGCCATCGGCTTTTTCGGCTCAACCTACCCTGCGATCATGTCACATGGGCGCAGCCTGCTACCCCGCCATCTGGTCGGGCGCGGGGTAACCCTGCTAAACCTGTGCAGCATCGGAGGCGTGGGGATAGCACAGTTCGTGACAGGACGGATTTATGCCTCAACAGCGGGGTCCAAATTCGCATCAATACCCTTTTCTCTCATTTTGATGTTCTTTGCCGCCGCTCTTACCGTTGGTCTGGTGATCTATCTTTTCTCGACGGACACCAAGCCGGACAAGGCCTGACGGCTTGGGCCTTTCCATAGCAGCCAAAGCGGTATAACAGGCCACTACCATCAAACGCATATATATTGGAGTAAACGAGATGGGTTATCGCGTTGTAATCGTAGGTGCCACCGGCAATGTGGGCCGCGAAATGCTGAACATTCTGGCCGAGCGCCAGTTCCCTGTGGATGAGATCATGGCACTTGCAAGCCGTCGGTCCCTTGGTACGGAAGTCAGCTTTGGCGATAAGACACTCAAGACGAAAGACCTTGATACGTTTGACTTCACAGGCTGGGACATGGCGCTGTTTGCTGTCGGCTCTGAAGCCACAGCAAAATACGCGCCCATCGCGGCCAAGCAGGGCTGTGTGGTGATCGATAACTCGTCGCTGTATCGCTACGATGCAGAGATCCCGCTGATTGTGCCAGAAGTGAACCCCGAAGCGATTCACCAATATTCCAACAAGAATATCATCGCCAACCCCAACTGCTCCACCGCGCAGATGGTTGTGGCGTTGAAGCCTTTGCATGACCGCGCGACGATCAAACGTGTTGTTGTCAGCACCTATCAGTCCGTCTCCGGTGCCGGCAAAGAGGGCGCAGACGAGCTGTGGGACCAGACCAAGAGCATCTACAATCCCGTCACAGATGTGCCGCCAAACAAGTTCCAAAAGCAGATCGCGTTTAACGTGATCCCGCAGATCGACGTGTTCATGGATTCCGGCGATACAAAAGAAGAATGGAAGATGGTCGTCGAGACGAAGAAAATTCTCGACAAGCGCATCAAAGTTACAGCGACCTGCGTGCGTGTTCCTGTGTTTGTGGGCCACTCGGAATCGATCAACATCGAATTCGAGGACCATCTGGACGAAAACGAAGCGCGTGACATCCTGCGGGAATCTCCCGGTATCATGGTGATCGACAAGCGCGAGGCCGGTGGCTACGTCACGCCAATCGAATGTGTTGGCGATTATGCGACGTTCATCAGCCGCATCCGTCAGGACAGCACTATCGACAACGGGATTAACCTGTGGTGCGTCTCTGACAACCTGCGCAAAGGTGCCGCCTTGAACGCCGTGCAAATCGCCGAGTTGCTGGGCCGTGAAGTTCTGAAAAAAGGCTGATTTCCGCCCAAACGGGAACGGTTAAGGCGTGTCCGCAAGGGCGCCCCTTTTTCTTTGCGCAACAGCGCTGCATGTTGACCGCATCTCTGAAAGGACACCGGTACCATGCGCTTTATCACTCTGGCACTTGCCGCCCTCCCCCTGCCCGCGCTTGCGGAGACTTATACTGTCACCTCTGCGCCCACGGCCGTCACCGTCTACAACGGCTATGCGATGGTAACGCGCGACGTGACGGTTGACGTTGATGCTGGCGCACATGAGCTGGTCCTGCCCGATTTGCCGCAATGGGTCGATGCAGGCAGCCTGCGCGTCAGCATCACTGGCGCCGAGTTGGGCAGCACACGGCTGCGTAACGATGCCCTGCCGCCGCAACCGGATGGCGACAGCGCTGCAGTGATCGCCGCAAAAGCGGCAATAGAGGACGCATTGCGTGCGGTCCGTGATCTGGATGACAAAGTGCAAGACGCGGGCCTTGCTGCGACAGCGGCCGAAGCGCGGCTGGCGTTTCTGAACGGCCTTGCGGCGAAGGATACACTGCCCGCAGACCCTGCCGCGCTGGCGGAACTGGGCGAGATGATCGAGGCACAAACACTGGTCGCGACCCAAGCGCAGATTGCAGCCCAGCGCGCCGCGCGCCGCATTGGCGAAGAGCGCGGCGATCTGGAGCAGGCCGTTCAGGACGCCCGCGCCGCCCTTGCGGCCCTAACCCCGCCCGCCGAGCCCAAGGCGTTGCTGGCCCTTTCGGTTGCGGCGTCTCAGGCGGGTAATGTTGTCGCCTCGATCAGCTATCCAGCCAATGCGTCTTGGGAACCGACCTATGATGTGGTCCTCAGCAGGGGCGACTCTGATAGCCTAACTCTGCGCCGCGCCGCGCTGATCTATCAGAACAGTGGCGAGAATTGGGATGAAGTGGCCCTGACACTCTCCACTCTGGCCCCCACAGGACAGGTTGTTCCGTCCGAGCTGTATCCGCCGCTGTTGCGTTTTGAAGATCCGCAAATAGCCACCAAAACGGAATTGCGCAGCAGCATGGGCGCCTCAGCCGATATGGCGATGGAGATGGCGGCAGCACCTGTTGTCGCAATGGCTCCAACCCCGCGGCCCAACTTCGACGGCCCGGGGGTGACATACACGCTCCCCGGCCCGATCAGCATTGCCCGCAACGCCGAAGGCGCGCGGGTGGAACTGGACGCCCTGTCCTTTGACGCACGCGTGTTCGCGCGCGCTGTCCCTGCCCGCGATCAGACCGCGTTTATGATGGTCGAAGCCAAAAACGCGAGCCTTGAGCCACTGCTGGCCGCCGGCACCGCACAAATTTTCGTTGACGGTGCATTGGTCGGGCGCAGTAGCTTTGCAGCAGTTCCGGCGGGTGGCGAATTTGTGCAGGCGTTTGGCCCGCTGGAAGATATCCGCCTCAGCTATGCCCTGTTGGACCGCAGCGAAGGCGACCGCGGGTTTATCAGCCGCAGCAATGCACAGACGCAGGATGTCAGAATGACGCTTGAGAATTTGGGGGCCGAGGCATGGGATGTCGAGGTAATGGCGGCTGTTCCCTACAGCGAGCAGGACGACCTGGTGATCGAATGGGCCGCAAAACCCGCCGCAACAGCCAAAGACGTCGACGCCCGTCGCGGGCTGACACAGTGGGATCTGTCACTGGCCGCCAATGCAAGTCAGGAGATCACGATCGAGCAGGTTGTTCGCTGGCCAGATGGCAAGGTCCTACGCTAACCGCGCTCGACAACTTCAAGATCGCCATCTTCTTCCCCTGATTTGAGGTGTTTCGACATATCATGCGGGTGGTTGGGCATGGCGGCCCCGAAGCGCTTTACGAGCGTGTTGTAGTTTGCCCCCACAGTCGCTGAATTGCACAGGTGCCGACCCGTCGCGGCGATATAGATACCAAGACCCGTCCCCATGGGACGCAGCTCCATCCCTTCCATTGCAAGACGGTTAATCAGGTCCGGCCAGCTGAGCGCGCCCTCGATGTGCGCGCTCAGCTTTGCGTGGCGTGTGGGGTCAATCCGGCCAGCGGGCATAATGCCAAGATGGGTCATGCTATGCGGATGATCGGGCATCGCTGCGCCAAATTTCTTGACCAGATCGCTATAGCCAAAGCCAATCTCGGACCCTTTGCACACGCGCGTGCCGCAGCTGGATTTGTACAGAACAACGCCACCCCCTGCAGGACGCAATTCATACCCGTGGGGGCGCAAGCGCTCTGCCAGATCATCCCAGTCCTGCGCCTGCGCCATATCCCGAGCGAGGAGCGCCTGTAAGGCCGCGAGGAGACGCGCATCGGTCTGCGGCCTCGGATGCCCTTTGGCCAGTTGCCGCTCCACCTCCCGCTTGAGAAGTTGGCGTACCATATGCCCGATCGTGACATCCCGCGCGGTTGCGACACGTTGCGCCCCTGACAGCAGGTCACGCGGTAGTTTGAGGGTGACTGATTCCAATTCCATATCCTGAGCCTGCGCCCGATATGGTTAACGCAGCGTTAAAAACGCTCCGCGCGCAGGACATCACAATCAACAACACTCACCACGCCGATATGCCGCTCTACCACGGCAAAGGCCGCATCCAGCAGCTCGTCCAGACGCTCGGGGCGGATGATGCAAATGACTTGCACCATGCCTTGTGCGCGACTGACCTGACCCGACCGGGTCCAGGCGCCGGACCGTCCCGACCCACCCAAAACGGGCAACACAGTATATCCCGTCACGCCTGCCTTGCGCAGCGCATCCGTCAGGCGGGATTCCATCACATTTTCGATGGTGATTTCCACCCGTTTGGCTTTGTGGGTTTGCATGGATCAGCCTCCGGTCAGGGCCATGGCGATCCCTACATAGAGGGGAATGCCAACGGTCAGGTTGAAAGGGAAGGTCACGCCAAGCGATAGCGTGAGGTAAAGAGACGGGTTTGCCTCAGGGAGGGCCACACGCATGGCGGCGGGCACGGCAATATAGGATGCGGAGGCAGACAGCACCATCATCAGCGCCACACCACCAGAGCTGAGCCCCAGCAGCAGCCCCGCGCCAAGGCCAAAGACCGAGCCCACCAGCGGCATCAGAACCCCAAAGGCCAGCACGCCGCGCGTCAGCACAACGCCACCGCCACGCAGACCACGGCCCGCTACAAGTCCCATATCCAGCAAGAACAGGCACAGGACACCCTTGAAAGGATTAACGATGAAGCTGGAAATTTCTTTCATGCCTTGCTCGCCCGTGGCCCAGCCGATGGCAAAGGCGCCGATCAGTAGGACGATGGATCCGTTGAGCATGATTTCACGCAGGAGCGCACTATCCATTCCTTTGGACTCTGCCCCGCCCCCGCGCGAAATCAGCCAGAGGGCCGAGAGGATTGCAGGCGCTTCCATCGCAGCCGCCACGGCCACCATGTAGCCTTCGGAGGGAATTCCGCGCCCCTCCAGCACCGATGTTGCGGCAACAAATGTCACGATCGAGATCGAGCCGTAATGCGCAGCCACGGCGGCGGCATCCAGACGGCTCATCCCTGTCATGGCTTTTAGCAGCCCGAAAGCGATGATCGGCAACAGCGCGGACAGGATTACCCCCGCCAGCAGCGATAGGCCCAGACGCGCGTCCAGCCCGTAAGAGGCGACGCTGGCACCACCCTTAAAGCCAATAGCAAACAGCAGATAGATCGACATGCCCTTGGCCACCGCCTCGGGGATGTTCAGATCAGATCGTGCCAATGCCGCGAGTAAGCCCAAAACAAAACTTAGGATAATCGGGGAAAGCAGGTTTTGTCCTGCAAGGCTCAGAAAATCGGTCATCTTTGCTCCGGCGTGTAAGGGGGGCGTTTCTAGATACGTGTTAAACGCTTTCGAATTTGGTGGCGGCGGGGTTGTAGTATTCCAATCCGCCCTCGGCAATATCCGTCCACATTCCGTGCAAGGTCAACTCGCCCGAGGTTACTTTTTCCGCAAGCCACGGAAATGTCATCAGGTTTTCCAGCGAGATCATCACCGAGTGTTTTTCCAGCTGTCTCTGCTGCTCTGCCGGATCTTTGATGTCTTTTACAAGATCGTATTTGGGCCGCAGGATATCCATCCAGCGCCCGACAAAACTGTCATTCTCTTCCAACTCGGGTGCTTCACCGGAGCACATGTTCAGGCACCCCTGCACACCACCACAGTTGGAATGCCCCAGCACAATCAGGTGCGCCACTTTCAACACCTGAACAGCATACTCTACAGCGGCCGATGTGCCGTGCTGTTTGCCATCGGGGTGGTATGCCGGCACCAGATTCGCGATGTTGCGGTGAATAAAGAACTCACCCTGATCCGCGCCGAAGATCGACGTCACATGCACGCGGCTGTCGCAGCACGAAATCACCATGGCGCGTGGGTGCTGCCCGTCGGTGGCCAGCTTGCGGTACCAAGAGCTGTTCTCGGCGTAAGTTGTTGCCTTCCAGCCGTGATAACGCTGGACCAGATATGCCGGTAGCGGCTTTGCCTTTTCCATCGAGTCCTGTTCTCCAAATTCGCGGTTCACTCCAGATAGCCTGAATTCATACCGAATTCGAGCGAAAACACCTATTGGCGGCAACGATTTGAAAACCTCTGCCCGCCATAACCGCCGCAGCCGTGGGGGCGCAATCAGGGGTGAGTTATGAGTGATGTAGTAAAAATCCGGCTGGCTGAAAAAATCCAGCTGGATCAGGTGCGACTGGATGCGCTGTATAGCCAGTTGGGGGCCGCAGGTGCGGAAACCGTTGTATGCCGCGCGATGGAGGAATTGGCGGTGCGTCTGTCGGAATGTAGCACGCTCTGGCGGGAGAGCAGCCTGATCCGCCTGCGAAAACACGCGCGCTCGCTTATTGCGATTTCAGACCAGATTGGCATGCACATGCTGGCACAGGTCGCAGCAGATGTGACCGCTGCACTGGATGCAAAGGACGAAGTGGCAGTTGCCGCCACACTGTCGCGGATGCTGCGCATCGGCGAAAGGTCCCTGACCGCAATGTGGGCGATGGAGGATATGAGCATTTGAGTATGCTTGCGGCGGCGTACAGATGGGATAGGCTGAAGGGCATAATTCATTGAAAGGTCTGCCTACGCCATGTCTCTTTGCTTTGCTCCTGACGCGCCCGACGCCATTGGTCTTCACATCGTGTCACAGGAGGATGCAAACGGTTGGCTTGACCAGCTGCCGACAGCTGTCGGTGATTGGGCGCGGGCCAGCGGGTTTACAGGCGCTATCGGTCAGGTATTGACCCTGCCGCCGACAGATACACTGCCAGCCCTTGCGGCGGTTGGCTACGGCTCTGCCACAACGCGCGCGCGGGGCCGGTTTGCGCTGGCGGCAGGGGCAGCAAAACTGCCCGCCGGCACCTACCGGATCATCAGTGGTCTGCCTGCGGATCAGGCCGAGAACGAGGCGTTGGGCTGGCTTTTGGCCGCCTACCGCTTTGACCGCTACAAGGCGATTGCCCCGATGGGTGCGAAACTGGTTGCACCCGAAGGTGTCGACGCTGCGCGCGTCGAGATTATTGCCAATGGCGAAGCGCTGACACGGACGCTGATCAACACCCCCGCGTCGGACATGGGGCCGCCTGATTTGGAACAGGCCGCACGCGATCTGGCGACGGAGCATGGAGCAAAGATCGAAGTAATCGTTGGCGACGATCTGCTGGCGTCAAACCTGCCGATGATCCACGCCGTTGGCCGCGCTTCTGACCGCGCGCCGCGTCTGATTGACATGCGCTGGGGCGATAAGGGGCCAACCCTGACGCTGGTGGGCAAGGGTGTCTGCTTTGACACTGGCGGTCTGGACCTGAAACCCTCCGCCTCTATGGGGTTGATGAAGAAAGACATGGGCGGTGCCGCTGCTGTTTTAGGCTTGGCACATATGATCATGGCGACCCGCGTGAAAGTTCAGCTGCGCGTGCTGATCCCGGCCGTGGAGAACTCGGTGTCGAGCAATGCCTTCCGCCCGCAAGACATCCTGACCTCGCGCAAAGGTCTTACCGTCGAGATTAACAACACGGACGCGGAAGGGCGCTTGGTGCTGGCAGATGCGCTGGCGCTGGCAGATGAAGAGAAGCCGGACCAGATTATCAGCATGGCAACCCTCACTGGTGCAGCGCGTGTGGCTGTTGGCCCTGATCTGGCGCCTTACTTCAGTGATAATTCCGTTTTTGTTGCTGCCTTGGAGGCGTCCGCCGTCACCGTGGCCGATCCGGTCTGGCGTCTGCCGTTCCACACACCTTACGAGAGCATGATAGAACCTGCGATTGCCGATCTGGACAATGCGCCTAAAGGCGGCTTTGCCGGTTGCATCACAGCCGCACTTTTCCTGCGCCGCTTTGTCACTGATAGCAACTATGCGCATTTCGACATATACGGCTGGCAGCCCGCTGCGGCCCCTGCCCGTGCCATGGGCGGTGTGGGCCAAGGCACCCGCGCGCTGTTTGGCGCAATAGATAGGATTTTGACCCGATGACACACCCCCGCCTTACCCCTGACCCCGCCCGTACCGGCCTGAATGAAGCTGCGCAAATCGGCCGCGGCGTGGTGAACCTGCTGCGCAAACCCAATGGCGCGCGCGACCGCCAGCTGCTGCTGGGTGCGGATGTCACGATCTTGTGGCGTGAGGATGGCTGGGCTTATGTGCAAGCTGCGGCAGACGGCTATTGCGGGTATGTCGGCGTTGCTTCGTTGGCGAAACCACAGCGCACAACCCACAAGGTAAATGCGGCTGCCAGCCACGCCTATCAAAACGCCAACATGAAATCGATTGACCGCGCAGCGCTAAGCCATGGCAGCCATCTGGCGATGCTGGATGAAACCGATGATTTCATTCGCACCTCCCACGGGTTTGTCCCCAAGCAGCACATTATCGATGTCGAAGCTTTTGCGACCGATCCCGCCGCCATTGCAGCGATGTTTCTGGACACGCCATATCTCTGGGGCGGAAACAGCCGTTGGGGGATTGATTGTTCGGGTCTGGTCCAGACGGCCTGTGCGGCATGCGGGATCGCCTGTGGCGGTGACAGCGACATGCAAGCAGCGGAGCTAGGTGAATTAATGCCGGAAGGTACACCGCCCCAACGCAATGACCTGCTGTTCTGGAAGGGTCATGTGGCGCTGGTCTGGGATGATGAAATCCTGATCCACGCAAATGGCACTGCCATGTCCACCGTGTTTGAGCCGATTGAAGAAGCCAAGTCCCGTATCGCAAAAACGGACGGTCCGGTCATCGCACACCGCAGACTGCCTGCGGTCGAGTAACCGCTACTCCACGACGCGAAATAACTTCCGCTCAAGCGTACCGAGAACTGATTTCAGTTCATGGCCGCGCTTGAGCACCTGACCATTTGTGCCGACAACAGCGTACATGCCTTGTTTGCTGCGCAGTTTTGGCCGCTTTTCGATCCGGTACAGTGGCATCTCGGCTGTGCGGCGAAAGATCGAGAAAACGGCAACCTCGCGCAGGCAGGAAATGCCGTAGTCACGCCATTCACCCGCTGCAACCATCCTACCGTATAGCGACAGGATTACGGAAAGTTCGGTCCGGTGGAATGCCACCTGCTCTATCGCGCGGTCGGGTCCAGCTGCTTGCGTGGTATGTGTCGGTATGGTTGGTATGCTCATAGTGGCAGAGTTGCCTTGCGCGTCCCGCAAATCAAGCCCCTCCTCGCAAATTTGCTTGATTATGTTACAAATCTGGATATGGTTTGGGAATTGTGAAACATATCGAGGGATGGCGATGACTCCACAACTCAGGGCAGAAAAATCGGCGGCAGCGATGCTGGAGGCGGACCACGCCTCGCAGGGGCTTGGCATGCAGATCACATCGATTGCACCTGGGGCTGCCACGCTGACCATGCGCGTCACCGACGCAATGCTGAACGGGCACAAGATGTGCCATGGCGGATATATCTTCACGTTGGCCGATAGCGCCTTTGCTTTTGCCTGCAACAGCTACAACAAGCTGACGGTGGCCCAGCAAAACCAGATCACCTACATTGCCCCCGGAAAAGGGGGCGAGCTGCTCACCGCAACCGCATTGGAAACGGCACTAGCCGGTCGTTCGGGCGTGTATGATGTCATGGTCACCGGCGAAGACGGGCGCGCCGTGGCCACCATGCGCGGCCTGTCACGCACCCTCAAAGGACAGCTGTTCACCGAAGACGGAGATACCCCATGAAAGACCTGACCCCCGCCCGCAGCAGTCTGGACCCGATCGAGATTGCAAGCCGCGACGAGATTACCGCGCTGCAACTGGAGCGGTTGAAATGGTCGCTGCGCCACGCCTATGACAACGTTCCTTTCTACCGTCAAAGCTTTGACGCTACTGGCGTGCACCCCGACGATTTGCACAGCCTCAGCGATCTGGCCAAGTTTCCATTCACCGTCAAAACCGATCTGCGCGACAACTACCCTTTCGGGATGTTCGCCGTCCCGCGCGATCAGGTGAAACGGATACACGCGTCTTCTGGCACCACGGGCCAGCCGACTGTGGTGGGTTATACCAAAAATGACCTGAAAAACTGGGGCAACGTTGTGGCGCGGTCGCTTCGCGCAGCGGGTATGCGCCCCGGTGACATGCTGCACAACGCCTATGGTTACGGGCTGTTTACCGGCGGCCTAGGCATCCATCTGGGTGCCGATGCGCTGGGGCTGAGCACGGTACCGATTTCGGGGGGGATGACCCCGCGACAGGTCCGCCTGATTGAAGATTTCAAACCAAAGGGCATCACTGTCACGCCCTCCTATGCCCTCTCTGTTCTGGACGAGTTCCACGTCCAAGGCCTAGACCCGCGCGCCTGTTCGCTGGAGGTAGGCATATTCGGAGCAGAGCCTTGGACCAACGCCATGCGGCTGGAGATTGAGCAAGCCTTCGACATGCACGCGGTGGATATCTATGGCCTGTCCGAAGTCATCGGACCAGGTGTGTCAATGGAGTGCGTGGAAAGCAAAGATGGCCTGCACATCTGGGAAGACCATTTCTATCCCGAGATCATCAATCCTGAAACAGGTGAAGTCGTTGAAGAGGGCGAGCGCGGCGAGCTGGTTTTTACCTCGCTCACCAAAGAGGCCTTTCCGATCATCCGCTACCGCACCCGCGATCTGACCCGCCTGCTGGCTGGCACAGCGCGCAGCATGCGCCGGATGGAGAAGGTCACCGGACGCAGCGACGACATGATTATCCTGCGCGGCGTCAACGTCTTCCCGACCCAGATCGAAGAACTGCTGATGCAAATCCCCGCCCTTGCGCCGCACTTCCAGATCGAGCTGACCCGCCCCGACCGGATGGACAAAATGCGCATCCTGACGGAAGTGGCCGATGCAAGCGTCAGTGACGCGTCCCGCTCAGACGCCACCGCACAATTGGCGGCGGCGATCAAACAGAGCGTCGGGATCAGTGCGGGTGTCGCCGTGGGGGACGTGGGGGCTGTTCCCCGCTCGGAGGGGAAAGCGGTCCGCATTCTGGACAAGCGGCCAAAAGCCTAGCCGCAGGTCACCGCCACGATGTTGTCTACGGCGTCCAGCTGCACGTTTAAACGGGCAGGGTTGAAGTCTGTCGTGACAGGATCATTCGGACCGTAAAGGCGCTTTGGCTCGGGCAGGGCCAGCGATGATGCAGCGTCAAGACCGATCAGGCCCTGATGTGCTGCTGCGTTGCAAGTATCTGGTGCATTTGCAGGTGCACTGCCCCCGATTGGCGCTGTTGTTGCCCCGCAACCGGCCAGCAGCAATGCTGCAAAAATCGTATATTTCATGTCCCGTACCTCGCTAAAAATGTCTCTACTGCGTTGTCGATGACGCGGTCTATCTCCGCCGCGCTGACCTCTTTGATCACTCCGAATATCAGCCGCATCCAAAGATCGGCTTTGCATAGCTCGCCGAATTGATCGGCAGCCAGAATATAGTCGTCTATCACAAGTTCACCGCGCGCACAGGCCTGCGCGAAATAACACGCCAGCTCTGCGCGCATTACCGCCGGACCAGATTCATAAAAGCTGCGGCCCAATTCGGGGAAGCGATCTGATTCTGCCACGCAAATGCGGAAAATTTGCTGGCCGAAACGGCTGGTGATGAAACCCAAAAAATGACGGCCCGTCTGGCCCAATACTTCGCGCGGCGGGGCGGCAAGAACGATATTGTCCAACGCAGCACCGGCCTGCCGCTGACACTCGTTGTTGGCCACCTCCATAAACAACATACGCTTGTCGGCGAAGTATTTGTAGAGCGTCGCCTTGGACACTTCCGCCACCCGCGCGATCTCGTCCACGCTGGCACCCTCGAACCCATCAGCCATAAAGACCTGACGCGCGCCCTCCAGTACCTGATCATACTTGCGGCCACGGGGAGGAAGGATGCTGTTACGAGTGGCGGCGAGCGGGGGCATTGTGTCTCCTGACGGGTGAAGGGACAGCATATAAACGGATCGGTTCACTTCCAAGTGCAAAACAAGTCTTACAAAGAACCTGGACCAAATCCACGCTCACGCCTAGCGTAGCCTTATGGCTGGAAAATCCTGGACCGATGCGGAATTTGATGTGTGCGTTGCGGATTATTTTGCAATCCTCTCAGCGGATGTTGCCGGATCACCCTATGTGAAGGCAACACATCGTCGCGTCCTGTTGGCGCACGCCGCACATCCCGAAGGTTCAATCGAGCGTTTGCACCAGAACATAAGTGCTGTGATGAAGGGATTTGGCCTGCCGTGGATCACGGGATATAAACCGCTACCGCATTACAACAGCGCTCTGCCAGATACAGTGGATCGCCACCTCAAGGCCGTTGGTTTGCCGGACTTCATGGCCCCTTCTATGGGTATGGCAGATGATGCGGCGCTCTATCTGGATACACCGCCTACCCAACGAAACACACAGCCCCCTGACGAAGTAGATGAAACGCTTATCATTGCCCCAAAATTTGACGTAGCTGGGCGGGATGGACGCAACCGCGCATTGGGCCGCGCAGGTGAAGCCCGCATGCTTGCGCATGAGCGGGCAACCCTGCGCAATTGCGGGGCTTATGATTTAGCCGATCAAGTCATGTGGGTATCAGAGGAGGACGGGGATGGCGCAGGTTTTGATATTTCAAGCTTTGCGCCCGACGGCACGCCCCGGTTGATCGAGGTAAAGACAACAACCGGTTGGGACCGGACACCCTTTCACATATCACGCAACGAATTACTCGTGGCCGAGCAACGGCGTGATCACTGGAGGCTCATGCGGGTTTATAATTTTGCACGTACTCCCCGCGCGTTTGAGCTTTGCCCTCCTCTTGCGGCCCATGTCAGCCTGACCGCAACCAGCTTTCAAGCCGATTTTCACTAGCGCAGCGCGTGCCGCCAAGCTATCTGTGACGCCATGCTGGCGATCTTCCTCAAAACACTTCCATTTTTTGCACTTATCGGTTTGGGCTATTGGGCCGGACGGACGCGTTTCTTCACGGCGGAAGCGACGGCATATCTCACAAAATTCGTATTTTACTTTGCGCTCTCAGCCATGCTGTTCAATTTCTCGGCCAATCTGTCATTGGCCGAGGTCTGGGACGCGCGGCTGGTGGCGGCTTATCTTTGGGGCACGGCATTTGTCTACGGAATCGCCACGCTAGTCTGCCACTTCAGAGGGCTGAGCGTTGAGACCGCAGCGATAGAGGCCCAATGCGCCGCAATCGGCAATGTCGGATTTCTGGGCGTACCGATGCTGACGCTGCTGTTGGGACCGGAGGCTATTGGCCCCGTGATGATGGCACTGGCCGTAGATCTGATCGTCTTTTCCTCTCTGATCGTGATCCTGATCACCGGCTCGCGCGACGGTAGGATGAGCTTGGCAATCTTGCGTACTGTAGGTCTGGGTCTGATAAAAAACCCTATGATTGTGGCGATAACCGCGGGGTTGCTCTGGTCCGGTTTGAAAATCCCCATCCCCGCGCCAATGAGTGAATTTCTGGTATTGCTCGGTGCGGCGGCCACACCCGGCGCGCTCTTTGCCATCGGGGCCTCCCTCGCCTCTAAATCAGCCGAGCGTGTTTCGGTTGCGGGGTGGCTCAGCTTTTGCAAACTGGTGTTGCATCCGTTGCTTGTGGCTTTTGCCTGTTTTGTGCTGTTCAAGGTTGATGCGTATCAAGCCATGGTCGTTACCTCGGCGGCAGCCCTGCCTGTGGCCGGCAACGTTTATATCCTTGCCCAGCATTACGGCGTTGCACCGCAGCGTGTGTCAGCGGCCATCCTTGTCTCCACAGCGATCAGTATTGTCAGCGTCAGCCTGTGGATCGCGTGGCTGACCGGCGGCACTGTCGCCGGATAACGGAATAGAGTGCTTGCCCCCCGTCCTTGCTCTGGGTAGCCATAGGTAACCCCGAAAAGGAGACGCACCATGGAAACCCTCTCGTCCAACGCCTGTTTTGGCGGCACGCAACATGTAATCAAACACGCGTCTGCGGCCTGCGCCTGTGACATGACAGTTGCCCTGTTTTTGCCTGCCGAGGCGCAAGATGGTCCTGTGCCGGTGCTGTGGTTTCTGTCGGGCCTGACCTGCACCCACGAAAACGCGATGGTAAAGGCAGGCGCACAGGCATGGGCTGCCGAACAGGGCATAGCGCTGGTGTTTCCAGACACCTCCCCGCGCGGAGACGGTGTGGCCAATGATGAAGCCTATGATCTGGGTCAGGGTGCGGGGTTCTATGTGAACGCGACACAGGACCCGTGGCGGCCCCATTTCCAGATGTGGACCTATATCGCTGATGAGCTGCCTGCGTTGCTGGCTGAGCACTTCCCGCTGGACATGGAGCGGCAGTCGATCACTGGTCACTCCATGGGCGGGCATGGCGCGTTGACGCTGGCGATGTCCCTGCCCGGTCGCTTCGCTTCAGTCTCCGCCTTTGCGCCGATCGCGCACCCCACGGCCAGTGACTGGGGCCGCAAACAGCTGACCGCTTATTTGGGCGCGGATGAGGCAAGCTGGAGTGCGCATGACGCGACACTACTGATGCAGGAAAAAGGTTTTGACGGCCCTGTGCTGATTGATCAGGGAACCAGTGATCAGTTCCTCGACCTGCTGATGCCCGAAGCGTTGAGCGGAGCGATGGCCAAGCGCCGTCAGAACGGGACATTCCGCATGCAACCGGGGTATGACCACAGCTATTTCTTTATCGCGACCTTCATGGAAGATCACGTCACCTTCCACGCCGACGCGCTGTGGTCCGCATGACCGCACTCTACATCGACGCTGATGCCTGCCCCGTCAAAGAAGAGGCAGAGCGGGTGGCGACCCGTCACAAGATCAAGATGTTGGTGGTATCTAACGGCGGGTTGCGTCCCTCACAAAACCCCTATGTAGAGACTGTTATAGTCCCTGATGGGCCTGATGTGGCCGATATGTGGATTGCAGATCGTGCAGGGCGCGGTGATGTTGTGGTGACAGGAGATATTCCGCTGGCCGCCAAATGTGTTGAGGCTGGCGCGAGGGTCATCAAACATAACGGCGAGGCGCTGACACAGGCCAATATTGGCAACGTGCTGGCCACCCGTGATCTGATGACAGACTTGCGTGCGGCGGACCCGTTCCGGCAGGGAAGCGGGAAAAGCTTTACAAAGGCCGACCGCTCGCGCTTTCTGGAAGCATTGGAACGTGAAATCAGGGCCGCAGCCAAACTGGCATAGCCGTTTTCTGATACAGAAAACGTCCGGAATTTTCCAAAATTCCGATCCCCGTCGAGAGGTTGGACATGATACCCAAAGCAGTGGTTTTTGACATCGGCAACGTGTTGATAGAGTGGCAACCAGAACGCTTCTATGATGCCGAAATCGGCGAGGACAAACGCCGCGCGATGTTTGCAGTTGTTGACCTGCATGCGATGAACGACCGCGTGGATAGGGGAGAGAACTTCACCAAGATGGTGGAGCAATGCGCAAAGAGCTATCCTGACTGGACGGTTGAGATCATGATGTGGCATGACCGCTGGCTGGATATGGCCAACCCTGCCATCGATCATTCCGTGCGTCTGATGGCTGCACTGCAAGACAAAGGGACCCCTGTCTTTTCCCTCACAAACTTCGGCATCGAAACCTATGAGATTGCCGAAAAGAAATACCCGTTTTTGCGGGCTTTTGACCGCGACTTCATCTCTGGTCATATGGGCGTTATCAAACCCGATCCGCGCATCTATCAGATGCTGGAGGAAGGCTCCGGCCTGTCCGGCGGTGATCTGCTGTTCACTGATGACCGCCCCGAAAACATCGCCGCAGCTGCGCTGCGCGGCTGGCAAACCCACCACTTCACAGGGGCGCAAGGCTGGGCCGATAAGCTTGTTGCATCAGGCCTGCTCACCGACGGAGAAGCACAATGACCACAATCCCGATCATCCCGTTCGAGGCCGGTGAAAAGTTACTCGACTGGATCGCGCTGACCGATGCTTTTGCGCAGGGTCACATGCTACCAAAGGCCGAGATTGCAGATACGTTTCTATACCGCACACCCGACACATTGCTGAACCGTGCCGCGTGGATTGACGGGTTAGGTCTCGCCGTGAAATCTGCCACGGTGTTTCCGGGCAACAGCGCCAAGGGCAAGCCGAATGTGAACGGCGGTGTCAGCCTTTACTCCGACATTGACGGCACGTTGGAGGCGATTGTGGACTTCCATCTGGTGACCAAATGGAAAACGGCAGGCGACAGCCTGCTGGCTGCGCGCCGTCTGGCCCGCCCTGATGCTAGGCGCATCCTTCTGGTTGGTGCAGGATCAGTCGCGCGGGCATTGCATGCGGCCTATTCCGCCGCCTTCCCCAAGGCGACGTTTACCGTCTGGAGCCGTACCCGTGCCAGCTCGGAAGCACTGGCAGCGCTACTGCCCGATGTTGCGATTGCAGACGATCTGGAAGCTGCTGTGCTGCAGGCCGAGATCATAGGCAGCGCCACCATGGCGACCGAGCCGTTGATCAAAGGGGCTTGGCTGCAACCGGGGCAGCACCTTGATCTGATCGGCGCCTACCGCCCCGACATGCGCGAAGTGGATGACGAGGCCTTGCAGCGTGCACGGCTGTTTGTCGACAGTTTCGATACGACACTGGGTCATATCGGCGAGATCAAGATACCGCTGGAGACCGGCGCCATCACCCGCGATCATATCATTGCGGATTACTATGATCTGGGCGCCTTTATCCGCACATCGGATGACGAGATAACAATTTGCAAGAATGGCGGCGGGGCGCATCTGGACCTGATGACCAGCCGCTACATTCTTGACCGCTGGCGCGCCGCCGAGTGATCTGGCTCATCCTCATTCTGGCCGCTACAGCCGCAGCGCCCTTTGTGATCGAGCATTACCGCCCGAAGATGACGGACGGACGCAGGGGATCGGCCCCCGGTCAGTTTGCGGAGCTGTCACAAGGCGTCACGCATTACCATCTCAGCGGCCCTACCGAAGGCCCGTTGGTGATGTGTGTGCACGGGCTGACCACACCCAGCTTCGTTTGGGGTGCCTTAACAAAAGGACTGGTGGCGATGGGATTTCGCGTATTGGTCTATGACCTCTACGGACGCGGATTTTCGGACCGGCCTGACAGCCTGCATGACAAGGTCTTCTTCAATCAGCAACTAGACGATCTGCTGGTCCATCTGAGCATCGAAGAGCCTTTTCACCTGATTGGCTATTCAATGGGCGGTGCCGTTGCAGCCGGGTTTACCGCGACACACCCTACCCGCGTGAGGCGCTTGGTTTTGCTCGCCTCTGCTGGAATGACGCGGGCCGATGCTCCGATTGTCCGGTTCATTCGTGACCGCGGCCTTGCAGGAAAATGGCTGATGCTGGCAGTCTATCCCACTATGCTGCGCCGGGGGATCAAAGCCGAAAAAAGCCAGCACGCCGTCCCCGCCCAAATATCAGAGGGGCAGGAGTTCCAGCTGATATTTCAGGGCTTTGTGCCCGCTGTCCTGTCCAGCCTACGGGGCATTTTGGGCAGGCCGTTAGAGGGTGAGCATATGGCCCTGCGGCGTTGTCAGATGCCCGTACTTGCACTTTGGGGTGCAGATGATGATGTCATACCAACCAGTGCGATGGGGCAGCTTGCTGCGTGGAACCATGAGGTCATACATGAGGTGATCGAGGATGCAGGCCATGGAATGCCCTACACTCATAGCGACGTCATTTTGGAACACATAGCCGCATTTCTGCCCAGTCCCGAAGCCGACGACTGGGGCCATGATACCTGACGTCAGGCGACCGCAATGCGCCCTGCTTTCTCGCGCACCGGCAAGTGGACAATTGCGCTAAAGGCCCCCACGGCGACACCGATCCACCAGACGGTGGTATATGTGCCGTAAGCATCATACATCCGCCCCCCCAGCCAGACGCCTGCAAAACTACCCAGCTGGTGGCTGAAAAAGATGATCCCATAGAGAGTGCCCATATAGCGAAGCCCGTAGAGGTGGGCGATCAAGCCGGACGTCAAAGGCACAGTCGCCAACCAGAGCGCGCCCATCCCGATAGAGAACAGGATCACGCTCAGCGGCGTGATGGGCAGCATTATGAACACAGCCGCAATGATGGTGCGGCCCGCATAGATGCCCGCCAGAAGATATTTCTTTTGGTAGTGTTTGCCCGCCCAACCTGCCAACAAAGTACCACCGACATTCGCGGCCCCAATCAGCGCGATGGCCACCGCCCCTAGCGCCGATGTTGTTGTGATCCCCATATTATGCAGCACACCTCTGGCCATGATCGGGCCGCACAGCTCGGTCACGAAGGCGGGGAAATGGGCGGTAATGAACCCCAGCTGATACCCGCAAGAAAAGAAGCCGACAAAGATCAGTGTAAAGCTGGGGTCTTTGAACGCGCGGCGCAGGATGGCGCCCATCGTCTCCTCCAGCTCTGCACGGTCTGTTTTCACAGGTGCGCGCATAAACGGCAACGTCAGGATCACTGTCAGGATCGTACCCGCAAAGATCGTGAAGACCATTTGCCAGCTCATCACACCCAGCAGAAACTCGGCCAGAGGCGCGCCAAATATCTGGCCCGCACTGCCCGCTGCTGTCACGACGGCCAGCGCCATCGAGCGGTTCTCATCCGATGCAGCCCGCCCTACGACGGCCAGAATCACACCAAAACCCGTGCCTGCGATGCCAAAACCTACCAGCCACGCGTAAGACTGGAGCAAAAACGGCGTATCGGCCCCCGCCGACAGGATCAGCCCCAAGGCATAGACAACAGCACCCAGAATGATCGCTTTGCGGTCTCCGATTTTCTCGGCCATCGCGCCAAAGATCGGCTGGCCTATGCCCCACGCGAGGTTCTGGATAGCGATGGCCAATGAGAACTCGGTTCGCAGCCAGCCGAACTCGTCCGCGATCGGGATCTGGAACACACCAAAGGAGGCGCGGATCGCAAAGCTGACCATGATTATGACGCAACCGACGATCAATACAGGCGAAAACAGGGGTGACTTTTCCAAAACGGATGCTCCAATTCAATCGGGGCAGATTGCGCAGCATGGCGGGCTTCGTCAATCAGGCGATTGTATGCACACACTTTCCAACCGCAGCGCTTGTCGCTAGGAAGTTTCCCATGACCAGCATCAGCACCCTTTACGACCAGATGATCGCCGACGGCACCCTGCGGCCTGACCCTGCGCAAAAAGCCGTCATGCCCGAATTTGACCGCATCCGCGACGCGTTGATGCGGCCGGTCAAGAAGGGCCTTTTCCGCAAGGCGCCAGAGCCGCCAATGGGGCTGTACCTATGGGGGGGTGTTGGACGTGGTAAGTCCATGTTGATGGACATGTTTGCCAATAATCTGGGGGATATCCCTGCGCGGCGCGTGCATTTTCATGCCTTTATGCAGGAAATCCATGCAGCGATGCATGAGGCCCGTAAAACCGGTGTGGATGATGCGATTGCACCCGTCGCCAAGGCAGTCAGCAGCTCGGTCCGCCTGTTGGCCTTTGACGAGATGCAGATCACCGACATTACTGACGCGATGATTGTGGGCCGCCTGTTTCAGGCCCTGTTTGCGGATGGGGTTGTGGTCATCACCACCTCAAACCGTGTGCCCGATGATTTGTACAAACACGGGCTGAACCGGAACCTGTTTGTGCCGTTCATCGAGCTGATCAAAGAGAAGATGGTTGTGCATGAATTGGCCAGCCCCACAGATTACCGGCAGGACCGGCTATCGGGCAGTCCGGTCTACTTCACGCCCGTGAATGCCGAAAGCCGCGCGCAAATGGATGAAGTCTGGCAGGATTTGACGGGGGGTGAGGCCGGCCCGCTGACATTGCGCGTCAAAGGCCGTGATGTTGTGATCCCGCGGTTCCGCAATGGTGTGGGCCGTGCGAAATTCCACGCTCTTTGCGGTCAGCCGCTAGGCCCTGCCGACTATCTGGCGCTGGCCGAGGCGGTCAAGGTTTTGATGCTGGACGATATCCCCAGCCTAGGGCGGACAAACTTCAACGAGGCGAAGCGCTTTGTCACGCTAATTGATGCGCTCTACGAGGCGCGCGTGAGGCTGATCTGTTCTGCGGCGGCGAAACCGGAAATGTTGTATCTGGAAGGTGAAGGCACGTTCGAGTTCGAGCGTACAGCCTCCCGCCTGCGGGAGATGCAAAGCGAGGACTGGGGTAAATCCTAGTTGCCGCCGGAAACCGTGGTCAGACCGGACGGATCACCACGGGTTACATCGTCAGAGTAGTCGGGGTGATAGGGTGCTTTTTGCCCAAGCAAACTCCATGCGCCGAGACCCAGAATACCCACAGCAACAGCGCTCGCGACTAGCTGGCGCGCAATGACGGATTTAGAAGCGGGGGATTTCGGCATGCCAGCAGGCTGCCGCTTGTTGTCTTTCGAATCCATGCTCAGTCCTCGGGCTTTGCGGTTAGGCGCACAGATATACGCCGTCCGGTTTTGCCAATTGCCTAAAAGGCGCGCTCAGAGAGGTCAATCAATCGGCTGCCGTATCTGGTGTGGATTACCCGTTGGACCGCAAGATGTTGCCCGCAAGATACAACGATCCACAAATCAGCACGCGCGCCTGCGGGTCTTGCCCGATAATGCTCTGCAATGCAGTTGCCACATCGGGCGCCTCGGCTGCGGTCATCCCGACAGCCTGTGCCGCTTGCGCCGTTGTCGCGGCGGGAAGGGTTGCGGCCTCACCCGGAATGGACACCGCATGCAGCGCGGTCACATGGGGGGCCAGCGGGCGCAGATAGCCCTTGATGTCCTTGGTGTTGAGCATGCCGCAAATCAGATATGTGGGCACTTTTGGCAACTCATCCAACACCGTGGCAAGTGCGACACCTGCCGCGGGGTTGTGTCCACCGTCCAGCCACAACTCTGCCTGACCTGCCGCTTTGACAAGAGGTCCGGTTTTCAGACGCTGCATCCGGGCGGGCCATTGCGCATTTGTCACAGCACCCTCACAGGCAGCAGCATCAAAGCCCAGCGCCCGCAGAGTAGCGATAGCACCACCAGCATTCTGCACCTGATGCAGGCCGGGCAGAATCGGCAAGGGCAGATCCAGCAAGCCCTGTTCATCCTGATAGATCATGCGACCCGCCTCACGACTTGCATGCCAGTGCTGACCATAAACGCTCAGCGGTGCCATGTTGCGTGCGGCAACGGCCTCGATTACCGCCAGCCCGTCCTCCTGCTGCGGCCCCACGATGCAAGGCACGCGGCGTTTGATAATGCCTGCCTTCTCGCCTGCGATTTCGGGCAAGGTTTCGCCAAGATATTGTTGGTGGTCCAGATCAACGGGAGTGATCACCGTCGCAGCGGGGTTGGTGATGACATTGGTGGCATCCAGACGCCCGCCAAGGCCAACCTCAAGCAGGGTGTAATCCGCAGGCGTGCGCGAAAAGGCCAGCAGGGCCGCGCAAGTGGTGATCTCGAAGTAGGTGATATTCTCGCCACCGTTGGCGGCGTAGCATTCGTCCAGCACAGCCGTCAGGGCGTCTTCTGAAATCAGCTCACCGGCCAGGCGGATACGCTCGTGAAAGCGGGCCAGATGCGGCGAGGTGTAAGCATGCACTGTCTTGCCTGCCGCCTCCAGTCCCGCGCGGATCATCGCTTGGGTCGAGCCTTTGCCATTGGTGCCCGCGATATGGATCACGGGAGGTAATTTGTCCTGCGGGTTGCCCAATGCGGCCAACAAACGCAGCATACGGTCCAACGTCAGATCAATGATCTTGGGGTGCAGGGCCATCATCCGCTCTAGGATGAGATCAGACGTAGGAGCAGTCATGCGGGCGGTATCCTATCAACACGGCAGGCGGCAGCACCGCCCCCGAGGCCTCACTTATTTCTTGGTCCCGACAGGCGCCTGCACTGCTGCTTCCGGCGTAGACAGCCCGTGCGGGACATCGGCAGGCGGCGGGAGATCCGCCTTCACGGCAGGGGGAAGCCCCATCAACATCCGGACAATTGTAATCAACTCGTCGCGCATTTCTGTGCGGGATGTCACACGGTCCAGCATGCCATGGTCCAGCAGGTATTCCGCGCGCTGGAAGCCTTCGGGCAATTTCTCACGGATGGTTTGCTCGATCACACGGGGGCCTGCAAAACAGATCAGCGCGTTAGGCTCGGCGATATGGATATCGCCCAGCATGGCATAGCTGGCTGTAACACCGCCTGTGGTCGGATGGGTCAGCACAACGATATACGGCAGATTTGCTTCTTTGAGCATCTGCACGGCGACAGTTGTACGCGGCATTTGCATCAGGCTCAGGATACCTTCTTGCATGCGCGCACCGCCAGCGGCGGAGAACAAGATCAGCGGACGCTTGAGCTTTACCGCCGCTTCTGCTGCCGCGATGATCGCATTGCCAACATACATGCCCATGGAACCCGCCATAAAGCTGAAGTCCTGCGCGCAGGCCACAATGGGGGTTCGGCCCATATCACCAGTCGCGACCAACATCGCCTCTGCTTCTTCGGTCTGCTTTTGGGCAGCGCGCAAGCGGTCGGGGTATTTCTTTTGATCGCGGAACTGAAGCGGGTCCACGGTGGGTGCCGGAACTTTCACTTCGCTGAATACACCGCCGTCAAACAGCACGCCAAAACGGTGGCGCGGCGTGATGTGCATGTGGTGGTTGCAGTTGGTGCAAACGTTCAGGTTATCGCTGACCTCGCGGTGGAACAGCATGGTGCCGCATTCATCGCATTTGGTCCAAAGGTTCTCGGGCGTCTCGCGGCGCGAAAAGATCGAGTTGATCCGGGGCCGGACGTAGTTGTTGATCCAGTTCATGGCGGCGCCTCGTTACGTTACGTTTGACACTCAAATAGGGGGCTGGGAAGGAAATTGCAATCAGCGCCGCAAGGCCAGACGTGCGGCCAGCCAGCTGACAATCATCATGGCGAAATCAACAGGCAACCACGCGCGCAACTGCTCGGCATCCTCCATCCCGAAGGGCGTATGCCACAGGGCAAGGCCGCCCAGCGCGTCAGGCAGTGACGTAATCAGCAATGCCGTAACGTTATTTACGAAATGCACCGCCAACGCGGGGCCAATGCTGCCTGCGCGCGCTGTGAGGTCGGCCATCAACACGCCAAAAAGGCCAGCCCAAACCACGATAATCACCGCATTTTCGCCCGCCTCGGCGGGTTGGTAGTGGCCAATTGCAAACAGAACTGACGGAATGCCCATCCAAACCAGCGGGGAGCGGAACCGTGCGCCCAGTTGCTGTTGTAGATACCCCCGGAAAAACACTTCCTCGGCGCTGATTTGAATGAACACAGCAATCAGAGACAGCGGCAAAAGGACGGTCCACAGTCCGAGACCCATATTGGGCACCGGTAGTCCCCCCATGTCGTAGGGCGGCAACACCATCAGGGCCAAGCAGACAATCGCCAATACAAGGATCACGCGGAAGAACTGGGGCACTGCCAGAATCAGCGGGCCCAGCACGCTCAGCGCGTCACGTTTATGCAGGACCTTCACAACGCCGAAAACGCTGAGCGTAAACAGACCAAAGCTGGCCAGCAGGACGTACATGGCAAGGGGCGTACTGCCTGCAAGCAGCTCCTCCTCAAAGGTGGGGCGGTAGCGGGCCAGCTCGAATATGGCCTGCTGATAGAACATCGCAAACAACACATAAACGCCCACCATGACCGCGATGCCCAGAAGCAACCGCCAAATTTCCGAGCGCGGCCCGGCAACAGTGGTGTGAATGATATGGGCCCGGTAGTCAGGCAGGAAACGGGTCATTTTGGGTCCTTTGGCGCATCGCGCGGGATTTCGATTTGTGCGTCACGGATCACTTCAGCCGCACCCGTGAGGTGCCCTGCAACAGTTCTCAGAAGGCTCAGCAACACGGCTTTGTCGTTTTCGATAACAGAACCATATTGTTCTGCCCCAAAGCGCAGGAAGCTTGTGTCCTCCAATGCTTTCAGAGTCATCTGCCGTGGTTCACGCACAATGACGGCCAGATCGCCAATCACCCGCCCCGGCTCAACCGTCGAGATGTGCTGCGCTTCGTTGTTATGATCGCGGTATGTTAGCTCGGCCTTGCCAGAGAGGCACAGATAGGTCGCATCCGGCGGCTCTCCACTGTTGAAAATCACTTCACCTGCAGGCGGTTCATACCACTGTGCGGCAAAGGCCAGCAGGCGCTGTGCGCGGGGCTGTAGGCCGCCGAACAATTCACTGCGCTGGATCAAAGTAAGCTTGCGGCGCAGATCATCGGAGATGGTGCTGTTGCTATCGGGGCGCTCTGTGCTGTCTACCCCGTCTATACGTCCATGACTGATCTCGACAAACATGTCGTAACTCTCTGGCGCGTCAAAGTTGTCTTCCAGAAATATCTGGATCGTGTCTGGCATCAGATCACGCAGACGGGCGCGGGTACGGGCCAGATCACTGCCTGCCAGCGCCTGATCAAAAATAAACACATCCGGCCGCTTGATTGCCGCAAGGGTAAAGGCCGCGCGTTCATGAATGGACTGAGGCAAGTTGGTGCCACCGATCGACGTCGGAAGGTCGAACACATTGGTCGCCACCTGCGCCCTCAAATTATGGGTCCGCAAAACATCCGACACAACATCCATCACCAGATCAGCTTGCAATCCCGCGATGGCAGAGACACGACCATAAATCAGGTTTTCCAGCAGCGTGAGACGGGGAAAATAATTTTCGGGCGTCACGGGAATGAAGATGTCGTCGGCCAGCGCGCGCAAATCCGCGCCGCGGGTGCGACGGATCGCCAGAATTGCCTCCTTGAAGCTTTCTGGGAAAGCGGGGCCGATCTGCTCGGCGGTGAAGGCAAAGGGCACAGTCAGCAGAAGGGCAAACTCGTCTTCGCTCAGCGCACCGTCACCCCCGCTCCGGCGGCGGCCGGCAATATCGACCAGCTGCTCGTAGAGCCCTTCTTCGATGTTCAGCGCAGTAAACAGCGGGTGGTTGATCCCGTCCATGCCAAAGGTCTGGTGCAATGTCTCGACCAGCGTCTGGGAAATCGCGATCCCCTGCTCGGCCAGACCGTTTTCAGCAATCATTGCGATAAAGGTCTTTTCCTTGACCATACCCTGCTGAGTGATGTCGCGTCGGGGCGATGCAAACAAAAGGTTACTGCCCAACGGGATGGTCGGATTGAATTTTTCAGGATCAAAGCGGTGAATTGCACGGTCCAAGTTCCGCTCTTTCAGCGCTGCAAAGACCTCATCCCGCAGCCCAACGACTGCGCCCGCAAGATCACCGTGTTTCTCGACATCAATCCGTGTGCCGAGGATTCCGCGAATGATCCCTTCGTCCGTATTCAGGACGCGGCTTAACTCGAACCACCAGTCATTCACGTCATCAGGGCTGTCCAGACCCGCCAGTGCAGGGTCCAGCCAATCGGCCCGCAGACTATCAAGACTATTGCCCGATCGGCGCGCCTCGATCCCTGCCCTGTCACGACGGTCCGGATCCCAAAGCACCGTCTTGGGCGAGCTGCGAAGCGACATCAACAGGTTGTCCCCGATGGTGCCGTGAAACAGATAGGGGTGCGCCTCGACATAACCGATGCGCGCGGCAATGACTGCCTCATGCAAGGTGGATATATCGTGCCCGCCCATGTGCACACTGCCGCGCGTCGGGACCACCTCACGGGTCAACAGCTCGGCAATCGCGCGGCGCTCGGAAACGGAGGACGTCTTGATCGCAACCTGTGCCCCCTTCGGGATTTCCAGCGTCAGATCGTCCAGCACCGTGTTACCACTTTCACTTCGCAGCGATACGTTGCGGATTTCGATACCGCCGGTGAGGTGCGGAATGTCTTCTGGTGTGCCCGTGAACAGCGCCTCGTCCATGATCCCTGCCGGATGGAACCGGTCGGTCACAACCTCCCAGCGCAAGGTCATATCCTGCGTTTGGTTGTAATAATCCAGCAGCTCTTTCCACGGATTGCTCAGGTCCTTGTACGCCGCAAGGGCCGCAACCAGCGCCCCCACAGTGATCTGGCCCTGAATGGCCAGAATGCCGCCGACAAGATAGAAGAAAAACGGCGTCAGTTGTGTGATGAAGTTATTGAGGAACTTCATAAAGAATTTCTTTTGGTAGATCTTGAACCGAATTTCAAACAGGCGGCCCAAACGCTCCGTGAAGCCCGCCAGCCGCCGTTTGTGCGCAGATCAGTAATGCCCGCCGCCGTCTCGCCAATCTCGGAAGAGAGCAGGCGAACTTCTTTGATGCGGTCCTTGTTCAGCAGGTTGATCTGACGCTGCAACATCGGAAACACATAGGCCTGCAACGGGATCAGCGCGACGCCGGCCAGCCCGAACCAGAACGACTGCATGAACAAGAAAACCACAATGATCAGCATCTGCCCGGCCTGAAAAACCGGCTGTGCCAGGAAATCACCCATCGGCTCGGCCTCGGAGGTGATCATGCTGACCAGTTCGCCCTGCGACGTATCCTGAAAATACCGCTTGGGAAAACGCATCATCCGCGACAGCAGATTATAGCGAAAACGGCGCAGCAGACGCTCGGCGGTAACACCTTTCATGGTGTTGAGCCGCATCTTCAAAAGCCCGTTCGCCAACACCGCAGCCAGATACCCCAAACACAGCAAAGTCAGAAACTGGATCTGGCTCAACTCATATCCGAAAATGCTGACCATCGGATTTTCCGCACCGATGGCATCGTTGATGATCCGCTTGGGCAGTTCCAGCGTCGCGTACAAAAAGGGAAACGTGAACACAGTGAAAGCCAGCAGAACCAACTGCTCGCGCTTGGAGTACTTCCAGATAAAGGCGTACAGGGTGCGGTCCATGGGCGGGCTTTATACGGGGGAGATACGCATAACCTAGGGCCGAACCCCTTGCAATACAACGGATGTACCATGTGGCATGGCATAATGCCTCGCGCCTTACCCTGAACAGACGATTGTGGCCACCACACTCAGCTTGGCTGATTTTATACCTGGTTTTAGGGCGGACAACTGCGTTGGATCAATTGTGCCGATCTTGCACCCAGCCTCTGTCTGGTCCAGCACCGATTGCGCAAGACGCCGTTGCTGCGTTTTACCGAGATCGAGGCCAATGCTGCACCCGTATTTTCCACCCCATGTATCGTTGCAGAACGCCACCTGCCCGTTGCTCCCAATTACAGGTTTGAACTTGGTACGATTCGCCTGTTTGCGTTGATATTTGACCATTTTTGCCGCTGCCTTCTGTTTCATTCCGGTTTGCAGCAAAAACCTCTCATAACGTGCCCAATCCTGCTCCGATGCGGGGCCAGGCCTTTTGCGGCTTGTCTTTTGGCGTAGGCTTCGGGTGTCCATGAAAAATGAAACGCATAGGTTTCGGGTATCTTGAAATTTCGCGCGGTAATGACCCGCGCAACCCGAATGCGAACATCCCCGATATCCGAGATCGCCTTGGGGTCACTTGTGCCTGCCTGATGCCCTGAAAAGAAATCACCATTGCCGTCGCTACACCCCACAAGAACACTTGCTGCAAGGCAAAAGGCAAACAGCGGTTTGGCAAAATTTCTCATAATCGGGACACCCTTCTCACTACAAATCTGACCCTACCAAAGCCGCACATTCAGCTTAAGTAGGGGAAACCACCATTGCCCGAACGCACCAGCCGCCTGCGTCAAAGGGTGTCACGCGGTGCAAATGCTTGCAGCAGCGCCCTTGCGCTATTATGCCGTTGTGAAAGAATTCTTCAGGAGCGCCGCACGATGACCAAGAACCCTCGTTTTGACAAATCCAAACTGCCCAGCCGCCATGTGACCGAAGGGCCGGCACGCGCGCCGCACCGCTCGTACTATTATGCCATGGGCATGACCGAAGAGGAAATCCATCAGCCGCTGGTCGGCGTTGCAACCTGCTGGAACGAAGCGGCACCGTGCAACATTGCGCTGAACCGTCAAGCGCAGTCGGTCAAGATTGGCGTTAAGGCCGTGCAGGGCACGCCCCGCGAGTTTACCACCATCACCGTCACAGACGGCATTGCGATGGGCCATGAGGGCATGCGGTCCTCGCTGGCATCGCGCGAGGCGATTGCCGACACGGTCGAGCTGACAATGCGCGGCCACTGCTATGACGCGATTGTGGGTCTGGCCGGTTGTGACAAGTCTCTGCCAGGCATGATGATGGCGATGATCCGCCTCAACGTGCCGTCCGTGTTCATGTACGGCGGCTCCATCCTGCCGGGCAAAGCGCCCAAAGGCGCGGATGTGCCTGCGGGATTTGCGGACCGTGATTTGACCGTGCAGGACATGTTCGAGGCTGTCGGCAACTGGCAGGGCGGCACAATGTCCGAAGCCGCGCTGGACGTGCTTGAGCGTGTAGCCTGCCCGTCTGCGGGCGCATGTGGCGGCCAGTTCACCGCCAACACCATGGCTTGCGTCTCCGAAGCCATTGGCCTTGCGCTGCCCAACTCGTCCGGTGCGCCAGCGCCCTACGAGAGCCGCGATGAATACGCCATCGCCTCCGGCAAGGCCGTTATGAACCTGATTGAGAAGAACATCCGTGCGCGCGACATCTGCACACGTCAGGCGTTCGAGAACGCGGCGCGCATCGTGGCTTGCACAGGCGGCTCCACCAACGCGGGTCTGCACCTGCCCGCTATGGCACATGAAGCAGGTATTGATTTCTTCCTTGAAGACGTCTGCGACATCTTCCGCGACACGCCCCACTTTGTCGATATGAAGCCTGGCGGCGCTTATGTAGCCAAGGACCTTTATGAAGCCGGCGGTGTGCCGGTTGTTATGCGCGAACTGCGCAAGGCAGGCCTGATCCATGAGGACTGCATGACCGTCACAGGCTATTCCATGGGTGAAGAGCTGGACAAGATCGCGCGCGAAGCGGATGGCAAAGTGATCCACGCTATCAGCAACCCGATCAGCAAAACCGGCGGCGTTGTCGGCCTTAAAGGCAACTTGGCGCCAGAAGGTGCCATCGTAAAAATCGCCGGCATGAGCGACGAAGATATTGTCTTCACCGGCCCCGCGCTGGTGTTTGAATGCGAACAGGATGCGTTTGAAGCTGTACAAAACCGCACCTATTCCGAAGGCGATGTGTTTGTGATCCGCAACGAAGGCCCGCGCGGTGGTCCCGGCATGCGTGAAATGCTGGCAACCACGGCAGCCCTGTCCGGTCAGGGCATGGGCAAGAAGGTCGCGCTGATCACCGACGGCCGCTTCTCGGGTGCGACACGCGGTTTCTGCGTAGGTCACGTTGGGCCAGAAGCCGCATTGGGCGGCCCGATTGGTCTGCTGAAGAACGGGGATATGATCACGCTGAACGCTATTACCGGCTCCATCTCGGTTGATTTGACGGATGAAGAGTTTGCCACGCGCAGAGCCGCATGGACCGGCCCGCGCGAGACGCTTTACGCATCTGGTGCCCTCTGGAAATATGCGCAGCTGGTAGGCCCGACCTATCTGGGCGCCGTCACGCATCCCGGTGCCAAAGTCGAGCGCCATGATTACATGGACCTCTAAGCCACTTGCAGCGCTCGGCATTGTTACAATGCTGGGCGCTTGCGATGCCGCAGGAACGGGCAGCGCGCTACTGGCGGGGCTTGCCCCTCCCACGGATGCTGCATTGCCGATTGTCCCACTGCGGCAAGCGTTGATGATGCGAGGAAAGGTGACTCTGGTTCCGCCTTCCGGCTACTGCATTGACCCCGAAAGCCTGAGCGAGAATTTTGCCTTGATGGCGCGCTGCGACGCATTGGGTGCCCCCACTGGTGGCTCTGGCGCGCCGGTTGGCGTGCTGTCGGTGAGTTTCACACGCGGCGGCAAAGGCACGCCAGTGCCAACCGCACAAGAGATCACAACAGCCTCCGGGCTAGGCCAGCCCCAAAGCATCAGCAGACATGGGCAGAGCGTGGTGTTTAAAACAACAGGCAAACCGCCGGCCCCTGATCTGTCCCCCTATCACTGGCGCTCTATTTCACGGGTCGGCGGCTATACAATGGGGGCGGCTCTATATGGCCCGCAGGACCGCCGTGCTGTTTCGGACGAAGGTGCCGATTTGCTGCGGGAAATGATCCAGCGGACCACAGGCAAGACGAAAGCGGGTTGAGACATCACGACGCTTGCACGACACTGCACAAGCGTGGCATCTTTACCAAAATGCGCAGGTCTTTAGAAAACAGACACTGATATGCGTCACAAGCAATGCATAGAGCAGCAAGGCAGTAATGATGGCCAAACTTGGCGGCACTCTTTTTGATACGGCTTTTTATGGCCGGACAATTGCAAAATGGGCGCGGAATGCGCGCTTGGCGCGATCTGCTGACCTGAACGGACTGCGGCGCCAACGCCTGCGCGCGCGCCAGTTGAAGGCGCATCTGGACCAGTTGATTCACATCGCTGATGAACGGTTGGCGCTTCCGCTGGAGGGCTCTACCAGCTTGCCCAAACCACATAACGCCGATTGGGCGTGGCGGCCGGAACTATGGCGCGGCCCGCTGCCCAACCCGGGCCTGTCAGCCGTACAAACCCGCGCGATGCTGGGTAACGAGGTCACGCTGTTTCACGATTGCGAATACTCCGAGCTGACCTTGCGCCAGTTGCGTAACATGCGCGAAGCGGATCTGGCCCCTTACGGGCTAAGCATGGATGTTTTCCGTTTTGATGGTTCGTTACTGTCACTGGTTGTCGACCTACCTGCTGGTGGGGTCGAAGGACTGAAACGCACACATTTGATCCGTATGGATATGATTGTGGAGCTGGAAAAGAAGATCGAGATTTTTGCCCGCCTCAACATCAAAAACGGGCCTAATACGGAACAAATTGTGCGTGAAATTGATCTGACCCAAGACCAGACCATGGTGGAATTTGATCTTGCCTACTCCAGCTTGAATGAACGCCGGGTCGAAGGCGCATGGATCGACCTGATCTTTGAAGGGCCAGAGATGAACCAGATTGTGCTGCGCGATCTCACGTTTTCGCGTCGCCCACGGGCCCAGATTTAACGACAGATTTTGGTCCCCATGCCGGACTGCGGAGGATATGATGAGCAAGCTTGTGTTGACCAAAACCAAAATGCGTCAAGGCGTTTGGGAAGGAAAACTATCGGGCGCGCCAGCCGGTACGCTTCCGAAATTGATGGTCACCCATCAAGGAAATCTGGTGCCCGACGTCGATGTGTCCGCACTTGAGCCGGTGGCGGGCCACGCCGTCCGTATAACAATCCCGCAAGATGCGATTGCCGACGGAATGCAAACCTTGCTGGTTACCGATCCTGAAACCGATACCAAACTCACATCAATCACGCTGATGGCAGGTGAGGTTTTGGACGATGATCTGCGCGTCGAGGTTGATCTGTTGCGCGCAGAGCTGGATATGCTTAAACGCGCGTTCCGCCGCCATTGCCTTGAAACAAGCTGAGTCAAAATAGGGCCCTGCGGCGGTGAGCCGCTTGGGCAGAGTGACAGAATACGAAAAGGCCGCCCTGTCATGGGGCGGCCTTTCGCATTTGTTGTTGTGATGGGCTTACTTCTTAGGGGCCAGCGCGGACAATCCTTTGAGAATGTCGATAGCATAAGCCAGCTGGTAATCTTCGACCCGTAGCTCTGCTGCCTTCTCTGCCTTTTCGCGGTCTGCTTCGATCTGCTTGATCTCGTCTTCGGTCAGGCTGTCGTTATTCAGGCTACCGCGCAGATCCGCTTCGGAGCGGGAAGTGCGAACAGATGTTTCAGCCTCTTCTTCGCCTTCCGGCCGGCGCGGCGGCTGGGCCACGATGATGTCAGGAGACACACCCAGCGACTGGATCGAGCGGCCCGAAGGCGTGTAATACCGTGCAGTTGTGAGACGCATCGCCCCTTCGGAACGCAGCGGCATCACAGTCTGGACCGAACCTTTACCAAAGCTCTTGGTGCCGATGACAATGGCGCGACGGTGGTCTTGCAACGCGCCTGCAACGATCTCGGACGCCGAGGCAGAGCCGCCGTTGATCAGCACCACAATCGGTTTGCCCTCGGCCAGATCGCCCAGCTTTGCATTGAACCGCTCGCCGTCAGATGCTTCCCGTCCGCGGGTGCTGACAATCTCGCCCTCATCAAGGAAGGCATCGGATACTTTGATCGCCTGTGTCAGCAAACCACCGGGGTTGTTGCGCAAGTCGATGACAAAACCGTTGATCTTGTCCATGCCACCAGCTGCGGCCACTTTCTCGGCCAGCTGTTCTTCCAGCTTGGGGTATGTCTGGTCGTTGAACGTGCTTAGACGCAGCACAACACTGTCACCTTCGGTGCGCGAGCGGACAACTGTCAGCTCGATCGTATCGCGGGTGATGGTTACGTCAAACGGCTCGGACTCGCCTTCTCGCACAACGGTGATCACAATGTCAGAGCCGACAGGCCCGCGCATCAATTCCACCGCTTCGTCCAACACCAGACCCAGCAGGCTCTCACCATCGACGTGTGTGATGAAATCGCCCGCTTCGATACCGGCCTCATCGGCTGGTGTGCCATCAATCGGCGAGACGACTTTTACAAAGCCGTCTTCTTGCGTCACTTCGATTCCCAAGCCACCAAATTCACCGCGTGTCTGCTCGCGCATTTTTGCAGCATCTTTTGGCGACAGGTAGCTGGAGTGGGGATCAAGCGAGGTCAACATGCCGTTGATCGCCGCCTCGATCAGGTCGGCGCTGTCCACTTCCTCGACATATTGGGCGCGGATACGCTCGAATATATCGCCAAACAGATCCAGCTGTTCGTAGACATTGTTTGTTTTCGCCGCTTCCTGAGCCAGCAGAGGCGCCGCAATCTGCGTTGTGGCAATGATACCCAAGACCGTGCCACCCGCAGCGGCCATCAAAAATTTCTTCATTTATTTATCCATCCTTGTCGGTCCTGAACCAGGATGCAGGATCCTGTGGGACGTTATCTTGTCTGACTTCCATATAGAGCGTTTCTGAGCGGGCAGCACCAGTGCCATCACCATCTGTTGACAATTCTCCGCCTGCGTCGCGCTCACCCATCAGTCCGATGGGCGTTCCAGCGGCGATGACCTGACCAATTTCACCATATACCGTCTCTAGTCCAGCAAGCACAAATAATGTGTCTGCGCGGGGCTCAAGGATCATCACGTTACCGAAGTCCAGCAAGGGACCCGTATATCTGATGGTAGCAGCCGTCGGCGATGTGACAATAGCCCGAGGGCGTGTGGCCAGTAAAATACCGGGCCGGACGATCCCTGCTGCGTCAGGCTCGTTCATGCGGCGCAAAACGATGCTTTGCACAGGCAGAGGCAAATCACCAATTTGTGCTTCGATGCTCACCGGGGTTTCTACGTTCAGGTCTTCGTTGGTCACAATCTGTGACAGACCAGAGGCAAAACCGTCCAGCGTTTCGGTTGACGCGATGAGAATCGCGGTCGAAACCGGATCTTCGGTAAAGCGTTTGGGTAGGTCAGTGCGCTCTGCCATGGCCTGATTGAGGGCTGTACGCGCGGCCTGAACCGCGGTGAGGCTGGTGCGCAGGCGCGCTTCGGCGTCGGTTTGCAGGGTGCGTAGGGTTTGCACATCTTCCAGATCACGGCGCAACTGTTCGGCACGCTTGTTCAGGGCTGGCGTCAGTTCGGCCAGCAACAGGCCCGCGCGGGCTGTACCAGTAGGGCCGTCAGGGTGCAGGAACGCCGTCGGGTTTTCTGTCCCGATGCTTTGCAATACCGCCAGCAACTGACCCACTTCGCCGTCGCGGGCCTCCAGCTTGGCGCTCAGCTGGGCCTCACGGATGGCAGCCTGACGCAGGCCTGTGCGCATGGCGGCGAGACCCGACTCAAACGCCTGAATGGTTGTGGTCAGGGCCTGTACGCGGTCGCGCGCGCCGTCCGCCGCATCCAGTTGTCCCAACGCCTCTTCAAGCATAACCACTGCGGCACGCGCCTGATCGGCTGCATTGTCCTGCGCTTGGGCTGCGGTGGCCATCGCCAACACAAGGAAGACCGCGCGAAGGCTCATGTGAGCAGACTCTCTCCGGTCATCTCGGCCGGTTGGTCCAGCCCCATCAGCGACAAGACAGTTGGGGCCAGATCAGCAAGCCTGCCGGTACGCATCGCCGCACCGTCGGGGCCACCCACAACCAACACGGGCACTGGGTTAAGTGTATGCGCGGTGTGCGGGCCACCTGTTTCAGGGTCAATCATCATCTCGCAATTGCCGTGGTCGGCGGTGACAATCATTGCGCCGCCTACGTCTTCCAGCGCCTTAAGTACATGTCCAAATCCGGCATCCACCGCCTCACAGGCAGCAATTGCAGCCGCCAGATCACCGGTATGACCCACCATGTCGGGGTTGGCATAGTTCACTACAATCAGATCATAACGCGCTTCAATCGCTTTCACGAACTGCTCGGTGACTTGCGCCGACGACATCTCGGGCTGAAGGTCATAGGTGGCCACCTTGGGCGAAAGCGGCATAAAGCGATCTTCGCCTACCTCAGGCTCTTCTGCGCCACCGTTCAGGAAAAAGGTGACATGGGGATATTTCTCGGTTTCGGCCAGCCGGAACTGACGCAGCCCTTTGGCCGCAACCCAAGCACCTAGCGTGTTGATGAGCTGCGGTTTGGGGTACATTGTGGTCATGTAGATACTGTGGGCACTGGAATATTCAGCCATCCCCATTACAGCGGCCCAATCGGTGCGCGTGCCACGGTCAAACCCGTCAAATTCGGGGGCAGCCAGCGCCGCCATAATCTCGCGCGCGCGGTCGGCGCGGAAGTTGAGGCAAAAGAAACCGTCGCCCGCTTTGGCGCCTGAATAGTCCCCAATCACACAGGGTTTGATGAATTCATCGGTTACCTCTGCGGCATAAGACGCCTCAACCGCGGCTTTTGCACTATCCGCCTCAGCGCCATCGCCATTGGCGATTGCCGCGTGCGCCAGCGCCACCCGATCCCATCGGTTATCCCGATCCATCGCGTAATAACGTCCTGTTAGGGTCACAATACGCACTGTTTCAGGCAGTGATTTCTCAAGATGCGCCAAATCAGCCAGCACCGATTGGGGGGCGACATCGCGCCCGTCCGTCAAGGCATGGATCACCACAGGCACACCTGCCGCATCCAACGCCTTTACGGCAGCAATCATATGCGCGATATGCCCGTGAACACCGCCATCAGACACCAAGCCCATCAGATGCGCCGCGCCACCCGAGGCTTTCATCGCGGCGATAAAGTTCAGCATCGGCGGATGAACGGCAAAGCTACCCTCTTCAATCGCCAGATCAATCTGGCCCAGATCCATCGCCACCACACGGCCTGCGCCGATGTTGGTGTGCCCCACTTCGGAGTTGCCCATCTGACCGCGCGGCAGACCCACATCAGGACCAAAGGTGGTCAGGGTTGCATTGGGGCAATTTGCCATCAGCCGGTCCATGTTCGGCGTGTGTGCCAGAAAGGGCGCGTTGCCTTCGGGCGTGGCACCGATGCCCCACCCGTCAAGGATACACAAAACAACAGGTTTAGGGGATGACATGGGCACAATAGCTCCGGCACGGACAGGAATATATGCGCCTTGTATCCATCCACCGCCCTGACGTGAACCACTTTATCCCCGTGCGGCGCCTGATCGGTGGATATTTGCGGAAAAACACTGTTGCGCGGACGCCGTGCCCGCCGCAACCGCTGCCTGCCCCTTGCCCGCGCGACCTGCATTGGTCATAACAACGCAAACGGTATTCCCCACGCTCGAAGGGCCTGACATGACATTGAACGCACCCGAAACCCGCATCGTCAACACAAACCGCGTGGCCTGTGACGGCGGCGGAAGCGCATCCGGCCACCCGCGCGTCTGGCTACAAATCCCAGCGGACAAAGGCTGGGTTGAATGCGGCTATTGCGACTGCAAATTCATCCACGAGGATTTCGAGGGTAAAGTCTGAGGCGGCTTTTCGCTCTCCTCTGTCTGATCCCGCTGATCTACATCGGTGCGGCGGTGCTGGGTGGTATCCTTTCTAACTCTTTACAACCCGACACCGGACAACGGACCCAAGTCATCTATTTGGCAAAAGGTCCAATTCACTACGATTTTGTCCTGCCGCTTGATCAGCGAACCCTCGCTGCCTTTTCTACGATCGCCTATGCGCCCTTTAACGAAGAGAATGCGGAACACCTCATTATCGGCTGGGGTACTGAGACATTCTACACCACCATCGGCGGCTATAATGACCTGACAGGCAAAGCCATCTGGCGCGCTGCCTTTGGCGATACCAGTGTGGTCCACATGGATGTTACCGGCGCGCTATACCCCGATCATGGCCTGCGTAAGATCACGATGTCGGATGCGCAATATGATCGCTTTCTTACTGAAATTAGAAACAGCTTTGACGGGCAATCCCCTATATTGCGCGGTGGCTTCACCCAAACCGATGCCTTCTATCCGGCAAAAGGGAAATTCCACATTTTGCGCACCTGCAACGTCTGGGTTGGCTCAATGCTGCGTGGTGCAGGCCTGCGTTTTGGCGTCTGGACCCCTTTGCCGCTGTCCGTCACGCTGTCGCACAGGCTATATCAACCCGCCTGAGCCATGCTATCTACTGGCAAGGATGGCCCGCGCATGGCAAAAGGCAAGTCACAGCATATTAAGGAGCACAGGCACATGGCATTCGGCAAAGGGCACCACCTTCATCTGATCGACGGCTCGGCGTTTATTTTCCGCGCTTACCACGCGCTGCCTCCCCTCACCCGCAAATCCGACGGGCTGCCGATTGGCGCTGTCTCCGGCTTTTGCAACATGCTGCAACGCTATGTGGCAGGGAATGCAGGCGGGGACGTGACCCACGTTGCCGTGATCTTTGACAAGGGCTCCCACACCTTCCGCAACGATATGTACGACCTGTACAAGGCCAACCGCGAAGCCATGCCCGAAGACCTGCGCCCTCAGATGCCGCTGACGCGCGAAGCCACCATCGCCTTCAACATCGCCTGTGAAGAGAAGGAAGGCTACGAGGCCGACGACATTATCGCCACGTTGGCTGTGCAGGCGCGTGAGGCGGGTGGACGCTGTACCATCATCAGCTCGGACAAAGACCTGATGCAATTGGTCGGCGGCGGGGTCGAGATGTTCGACGCGATGAAGAACAACCTGATTGACCGCGAAGGTGTGCATGCCAAATTCGGCGTTTATCCCGAACGTGTAGTCGATGTGCAGGCACTGGCAGGTGACAGCGTGGATAACGTACCCGGCGCCCCCGGCATTGGCATCAAGACTGCTGCGCTGCTGATCAACGAATACGGCGATCTGGACACGCTGCTGGAACGCGCAAGCGAGATCAAGCAACCCAAGCGCCGCCAGACCCTGATCGACAACGTCGACCAAATCCGCCTGTCCCGCCGGCTGGTGCTGTTGGATGACAAAACGCCGCTGGATTTCACGCTGGACGATCTGGAAGTGCGTGAACCCGACCCCGAGAAACTGCTAAAATTCCTGACCGAGATGGAGTTCCGCACACTGACAAAACGCATCGCGGATACGCTGAAGGTTGAGGCACCCGCGATCCCCGAAGCAGCACCAGTTGCAGGCGCACCGGTGATTGAAGCGATCCCATTTGATCAAGCCACCTACACGATGGTCGGCGACCGCGATGCCCTGCAAACATGGATCGACCGCATCTATGCCCGCGGCTATGTGGCTGTAGATACCGAAACCACCGGCCTTGACGAGATGGTTGCGGATCTGGTCGGGGTTTCGCTTTGCGTCGAAGCGGGAGAGGCCTGCTATATTCCGCTGATCCACAAAGCCAGCCGCGCCGATGATCTGTTCGGCTCCGTTGATCTGGCCGAAGCGCAAATGCCGCTGGAAGAAGCGCTACAAATGCTCACCCCGATGCTTGAGGATCCCGCGATCCTGAAAATCGGCCAGAACATGAAATACGACGCCAAGATTTTCGCGCAGTTGGGCATCACGGTTGCGCCGTTCGATGACACGATGCTGATGTCTTACGCGATGCACGCAGGCCTGCACGGCCACGGCATGGATACCCTGTCGGAACGTTACCTGAACCACACGCCAATCCCGATCAAACCGCTGCTCGGGTCCGGTAAATCCGCCGTCACTTTTGACAAGGTGCCGTTGGAGCAGGCCGTACCCTACGCCGCCGAGGACGCAGATATCACCCTGCGCCTGTGGCAGATGTTCAAACCTATGCTGCACCGTGCGCAAACCACCCGCGTCTATGAGACGATGGAGCGCCCGCTGGTGCCCGTGCTGGCGCAGATGGAGCGGTACGGCGTCAAGGTTGACCGTGACACGCTGAGCCGGATGTCCAACGCTTTTGCCCAGAAAATGGCCGCATTAGAGTCTGAAATCCACGAAGTTGTCGGCCATCCCTTTAACGTAGGCTCGCCCAAACAGCTGGGTGAAATCCTGTTTGACGAGATGGGCCTTGAAGGCGGCAAAAAGGGCAAAACCGGTGCCTATGCCACTGGCGCAGACGTGTTGGAAGACCTCGCAACCGAGCATAAACTGCCCGGTCTGGTGTTGGACTGGCGGCAACTGTCCAAACTGAAATCAACCTACACGGATGCGCTGCAGGATCACATCAACAAGGAAACAGGGCGCGTGCATACGTCCTATTCCATCACCGGTGCCTCTACGGGCCGCCTCGCCTCAACCGATCCGAACCTGCAAAACATCCCGATCCGCAGTGAGGAAGGCCGCCGCATTCGTGAAGCGTTCATCGCCGAAGAAGGCAAAGTTCTGGTTGCGCTCGACTACTCCCAGATTGAACTCCGCCTACTGGCTCATATTGCTGACCTGCCCGCGTTGAAACAGGCCTTTGCCGATGGTTTGGATATCCACGCCATGACCGCGTCCGAGATGTTCAACGTCCCGCTGGACGAAATGACGCCAGATATCCGCCGTCAGGCCAAGGCCATCAACTTTGGCGTCATCTACGGTATCTCGGGCTTTGGCCTGGCCCGCAATCTGCGCATCCCGCGCGCCGAAGCACAAGGCTTCATCGATCGCTACTTCGAGCGTTTCCCCGGTATTAGAGCCTATATGGACGACACCAAGGCCTTTGCCAAAGAACACGGCTATGTGCAAACCTTGTTCGGTCGCAAAATCCACACACCCGAGATTGCCTCCAAAGGCCCCCGCGCAGGCTTCGCCGCCCGTGCCGCCATCAACGCACCCATCCAAGGCACCGCCGCCGATGTCATCCGCCGCGCGATGATCCGCATGCCTGACGCCATTGCGGGCCTGCCTGCGAAGATGCTGCTACAGGTCCACGACGAGCTGCTGTTCGAGGTAGAGAACGGCGTGGAGGATGATCTGATCAAGGCCGCGCGCGACGTGATGGAAAACGCCTCTGATCCGGTTGTAAAGCTGGACGTAAAGCTGAGCGTGGATGCGGGCGTGGGGGCGAACTGGGCGCAGGCGCATTGAACGATTAGTCAGATTCGAAACTGGCACAAATCACTTCTATAGAAGCCCGAATACTTCCGTAGTCGAACACTTCACCCAAAAGGACACAATGCTGGTTTTGGGGATCTATGAGCTTGAATATATTGCCTACTGGATCTTGTTGGAGCCGGTAGTCCCCCACAATAGGCATCGGGAGAAAACAGCCACTATCGTTTTTAAGTAAAAACAAATCCAAATTTTCGTAGAAGTGCTCGAATTTGTTCCTTAAATCTCTATTAGCTAGTGGATGATCGTCACCTATCCCGTATTCGTCCCTCAAGCTCCGGGTACGAGCGATCATTAGGTCTCGTTGCGAATGCTTGTTCATTGCTGGAAAAAAGAACTTTGCGAGGCCGGCCGCGTGCGTCATTGCTTCTTGCAGTGACCCGAAAATGTCCTCCGCATCGGCATCATATTTTATCAAATTGTCACAGTGAATGAACGAGCCGCGACTCTGCATCGCTCAATACTTCAGACTAAGTTTGTAAAATTCCCTCGTATGAGGAATTATGCCATCATATTCGTCTGCAACGATTTTAGCTCTGCGTGAAAGGTCATCTTTGTCCATGATCAATCTATATCCTGTTAAAAGTTCAATCTGCCATTGTTAACACAGCCCCTCCTCTACTCTTTCCGTCGCTGTCCCTACGCCATGCGTGCGCGGCTGGCGCTTCTTGCTTCCCGCCAGCAAGTTGAACTCCGCGAAGTAGTCTTGCGCGACAAACCTGATGAGTTTCTGGCCGTATCCCCTTCGGGCACTGTGCCTTGTCTGATGGCGGGTGATACTGTGTTGGACGAAAGCCTCGACATCATGATCTGGGCGTTAAGCCAAAACGACCCACAGGGTTGGCTGGACATGTCAAAGGCAGGTCATGCCCTGATTGCCCGTGCAGATGGGCCGTTCAAACACGCGTTGGACCGCACCAAATACGCGGCGCGCTATCCGGAGGAGGACGCGGCAGAGCACCGGGCATATGCTTCCGCATTTCTGGCCGATCTGGATGCGCAACTGGGGGACTGGTTGTATGAGCGCCCCACGTTGGCCGATTACGCAATTCTGCCGTTTGTCCGGCAATTCGCGTTTATTGACAAAACATGGTTCGACGCACAGCCGTGGCCCAGCCTGCAGCGTTGGCTGGAGACGTTTCTGGCCTCACCTGAATTCAACGCAATTATGGACAAGTACCCGCAGTGGCGCGCGGGGGATCCAGCTATCCGGTTCCCCACCGGATCCCGCGCTACTGTGAGGCGACCAACTTGGCTACGATGCGCCGTGTGATGGGTGCGACAACCAGGACAACGGGGAAAGCGATAACCCAACTGAAGATCCACGCACTCATCCACGCGCCGAACAGCGGCGTTGTACCGTCCAGCATGCGCACAGTGGCAATGCACGACACCATGCAGGACATGAGGCCGGACAGGATGAATCCGAATAGTACAGGGGCGAAACGTGCGGGGATCATAGAAGGTTCATCCAGTCTAAAGTTGCTTCTGTCGAAGGGCCGGGCGTGTATTCGCCGCTGATCCAGTCACTATATTCCGCCATACACAGAGCTGCAAATAGGGCGGGGAAATCAACGTCTCCTGTACCTGGCGCGCCACGCTCAGGCGTATCGCCGATTTGAGCGTGTGTGATCAAATCACGGTATTGATTAAACACCGCCACGGCATCACCGTGGATCATTTGCGCATGGTAGCTGTCAAATTGCAGCCGCAGATTGGGCGCATCCACAGCCGCGATGATCTCGGCCGCCAAGGCGTAATCATTCAGAAAATAATCGGGCAGGGATTCAGGGCAAAGCGGCTCTAACATGAGTGTTATGCCCTTGGGCGTGTCCTGCACAGCCTGTTTGAGATTGGCGATCATCGTGTCTTTGGCGGCTTGCCCATGGGTATAACCCGCCATCACATGGATCATCGGCACACGCAGTTCCTGCGCATAGCGGTATGCCCGCCGCATATCGCGGGCAAACCGCGCCTCATTCCCTACCTCTGCCGCAAAACCACGCTGGCCACCCGTATAATTGGGTGGCGGTGCGTTGATCAGCACCATTTGCAAGCCACCACGCAACAGGGCGCGTTGGGTTTCCTTTGCTGGCACAGCATAGGGGAACAGCACTTCTACGCCGGTAAATCCTGCTGTGGCGGCCGCCTCAAAACGGTCCAGATAGGGCAGTTCGGGCCACAGATGGGAAAGGTTGGCGGCTGGTCTCATGGCTTGGCACCTGCTGCCAACAACATTTCCGTCAGCGCGGGGTCGTTATGGTCAACCGCGTAGTCCAGCACAGATTTACCCTTGGCATCACGCGCATTTAGGTCGGCACCTGCCGCCACAAACGCAGGCACAAAATCCGCGCCATCAGGCTCTGACAAATGAACCATCAGGGGGGTACGCCCGCTATAATTACCCAAATTCGCATCTGCGCCTGCAGCCACAGCAACGGGGATCAAAGCAGGATCCATTATGATGTGGAGCAACGCGTGCCCTTCGTCATTGCGCGCGTTGATATCGGCGCCAAAGCGCTGCAACAGCGCCAGTTTGTCCTCAAACCCGAGATAGTCGAGGACATGCACAGCAGAGAAACCGTATTTATCCGCTTTGACCGCCAGATCAGGTTCATGGGTCAGCGCCTCGGCGAAACTGGACACAGACCCGACTGCAACAAGATCGAAAAACGCCGCAAGCGGGGTATCATGCGCAGCGGCAGGTATCGGCGATATGCCTAACGCGGCTATCCCAGCGAAGAAGGCCAGACGGATGCGCCGCATGTTCATTCCTGCGGCAGTTCGTCTGACGGGATGATGCCAAAGAATTGCCCACCCGACCAGACGCCAAACCATCCTTCGTAGTGCACGCCCAACTCGACCAAACGGTAAAAGCTCTTGCGGTCAATCAGTGCCTCAAGGTTTCGACGGACGCGGACGTAAGGCGAAGGCTCTCCGGTCTCAGCGTCACGCACAAAGCGCAGTGGTGCATCGGGGCCGGCAACAGTTATATCCTCGAGATTGGTGGTGAAGGTCAGGCGTTGAGTAGTGCCTTCGCCTGACACTTCGAAGTCCACCGCAACAAAAGGAGCATCCTGAACACGGATGCCCACCTTCTCAACGGGGGTCACAAGGAAGTATTTATCCTCCTCGCGGATCAGAATCGACGCAAAAAGTTTGACCAATGCGACCCTGCCCATCGGCGTGCCTTCGTAAAACCACGTCCCGTCACGGCGAATTTCCATATCAATGTCACCGCAAAACGGCGGGTTCCACAACTCAACAGGCGGCAATCCGCGTGTTTTTGTGGCTTTTATGGACTCAGCGAGGCTTGTCGCTGACGGAGTCACAGTTTTTTGTCCGCTCATTGCTTTTGCCATTCCCTCAGTTCGAGATACACTTACATTTGAGCAATATAACCTGCACAGCGGAGAAGTCATGACCCAAGCGGAACACCAAGCGGCCGAAGACATGGTCGAACAGATCGAAGCCTTGGGCGAAAAGCTGGCGGAGGCGCGCAAATCCATCACGGCCCGGTTCATCGGACAGGAGCGTGTGGTTGAATTGACACTGACTGCCTTGCTCTGTGGCGGACACGGCTTGCTGGTGGGTTTGCCCGGTCTGGGCAAGACACGACTGGTCGAAACACTAAGCACTGTCATGGGCATGGATGGTAAACGTGTGCAGTTCACACCGGATCTGATGCCGGCTGATATCCTCGGCTCGGAAGTTCTGGAAACAGATGCCAAAGGCACACGCAGCTTTCGCTTTATCGAAGGGCCGGTGTTCTGCCAGCTTTTGATGGCGGACGAGATCAACCGCGCGTCCCCGCGCACGCAGTCAGCGTTGTTGCAGGCGATGCAGGAAAAAACTGTGACGGTTGCAGGGCAAAACCGCCCGCTGGGCAAGCCTTTCCATGTATTGGCCACGCAAAACCCGATTGAGCAGGAAGGCACCTATCCCCTGCCAGAGGCACAGCTGGACCGTTTTCTGGTGCAGATCGACATCGAATACCCCGACCGCGCGACAGAACGTGACATTCTGATCGCCACCACAGGCGAGGAAGAGGCGCAATCTGTCGAGGTCTTTACTGCGGGCGAATTGCTGGACGCCCAGCGCCTGCTGCGCCGGATGCCTGTAGGCGATAGCGTGGTCGAAATGATCCTTGATCTGGTTCGCGCTTGCCGTCCCGACGAAGCGGGCGCGAGCAAGCGGGTACAGGAGACCGTGTCATGGGGGCCCGGACCGCGTGCCGCGCAGGCCTTGATGCTGGCCGTGCGGGCGCGGGCGCTGTTGCAGGTCCGTCTGGCCCCTTCGGCGGAAGATGTGATTTATATGGCGCGGCCTGTGCTGACGCACCGCATGGCGTTGAACTTTGCCGCGCGCGCGCGCGGTGATAGCCTAACCGCCCTGATTGACGAGACTGCCGCAGCCCTGACAGCTCCAAAAGCTGCCGTTGCATGAGTGATCCCCTCGCCCTGCGTGCCTTGTCCCAAGACGAAGCCGCCGCTTTCCCTGCGCTATTGGCACGGGCCGAACATCTGGCGGGTGCCGTCCTGCTGGGCGCGCATGGCCGCCGCCGTGCGGGTGCAGGAGATGATTTCTGGCAGTACCGCCCGGCGCAGATTGGCGACAGCCGCCGTGCGATTGATTACCGTCGTTCGGCGATGGGTGACACCGAATTTGTCCGCGAACGCGAATGGCAGATTGCACAGTCTGTGATGATGTGGGTCGATCAAGGGGCCTCGATGCGGTTTGCCTCATCCGATGCGGTGCCGCAGAAAATTGACCGGGCGCGCGCACTGGCGCTGGCTGTAGCGATCCTGCTGAACCGTGGCGGAGAGCGGGTAGGCCTAACCGGCACTGCCCTGCCCCCGCGTGCTGGCCGTCCCCAGATTATGGCGATGGCGCAGATGTTTTGCCGTGACGATGTTGCGGACTACGCCCCACCAGAGCACCGCGGGATGATCCCCCATGCCCGCACGGTTTTCATCTCCGATTTCATGGGCGATATTGGCGGCGTGCGTACCGCCCTGACCAAAGCCGCCGACCGTGGCGTGCGCGGCGTGTTGTGCCATGTGCTCGACCCGTCAGAAGAGGCCTTTCCCTTCACGGGCCGCACAATTTTCCAGTCTATGGGCGGTACGCTGAGCCATGAGACCCTGAAAGCCAGCGATTTGCGCGACCGTTATCTCGCGCGGCTGGCCGAGCGTAAAGCAGAGCTACAATCGCTCTGCGCGCTGACAGGCTGGCGCTATGGCATCCATCACACGGACAGCACGGCGCAGGCGGGGCTTCTGTGGCTCTATGGCGCGCTGGACGCAAAGGCGGTGGCGGCATGATGGTTCTGGGCGGCATTGGCTTTACAGCGCCATGGCTTTTGCTGGCCTTGGCCGCATTACCGATCTTGTGGCTGTTGCTGCGCGCGGTGCCTCCCGCGCCGATCAAGCGGCGCTTTCCGGGTGTGGCGCTGCTGCTGGGTCTGAAGGATGACGAAACGGTGTCGGACTGCACCCCGTGGTGGCTGCTGCTGCTGCGCATGCTGGCGGTTGCTGCGATCATTCTGGGGCTCGCCGGCCCCGTGCTGAACCCCGAAACAGAACAGGCAGAGGGCGATGGCCCGCTGTTGTTTGTGCTGGACGGATCGTGGGCGGGTGCGACACGCTGGCCACAGCAGCAGGAAGCGATTGAGGCACAGCTGACCCGCGCCAGCCGACTGGGCCGTACCGTTGGTTTTTTGACCCTAACACGCCCCGAACCGCCTGTGTTCCAATCCGCAGATGCGTGGCGCAACAGACTGGCCGGATTGGTACCCGCCCCATGGCAGCCAAGTCCCTCAATGCTGGAAGACGCAGGCATAGTATTAGCGAATGCAGGCGGGTTTGACACCCTATGGTTCAGCGATGCACTGGATTATGAAGGGCGCGATGACCTTCTGTCGCTCTTGCAAACCCGCGGCAGTGTCGAGGCCTACCAGACCGCTGTAAATGTGTTGGCAATCCTACCCGCCACCTATGAAGATGGGGCCGTGCAACTGCGAGTGTTACGCGCCACTGCAGGAGAGGCGCGTGAGGTGACCGTTCAGGCGCAGGGCCGTGATCCTGCCGGAAACGCACGCATCCTCGCCACCGCCACAGCCACTTTCGACGCAGGCGACACCGAGGCACAGACAGCTATGGTTTTGCCCTCCGAATTGCGTGCGCGGCTCACGCGGTTTGATATCGCCGGCCAACGCTCTGCGGGTGCCACAACGCTCAGCGATGACGGGTTGCGCCGTCGCGAGGTGGCCCTGATCTCGGCCCGCGAGAACCGTGAAGGGTTGGAGCTTCTTTCGCCATTGCATTACATCGAACAGGCTCTTGCCCCGACTGCGGATCTGATCGACGGATCGCTCGCTGATGTTTTGCCCGCCAACCCTGACGTGATTGTTCTGGCCGATATCGCCACACTGGCAGAAGCGGAAGCGCGCCCTCTGACCGACTGGATCGAGAGCGGCGGCATGCTGGTCCGGTTTGCAGGGCCGCGCATTGCAGCCAGCGACATTTCCCGCGTCGACGAAGACCCGCTGATGCCAGTCCGCTTGCGTGCCGGTGGCCGCAGCGTCGGTGGCGCGATGAGTTGGGGAGCGCCGAAAGCGCTGGCGCCGTTCAGCAATGGCTCGCCTTTCTTCGGGCTGAATATTCCAGATGATGTCACCGTAAGTGCCCAAGTTGTGGCGCAGCCCGATCCGACACTCGCCGAGCGCGTGATTGCCTCGCTCAGTGATGGCACGCCGCTGGTCACGCGAAAGGCTGTTGGCCAAGGCCAGATCGTCCTGTTCCACGTCGCTGCCACGGCGGAGTGGTCCACGCTGCCACTCTCGGGCTTGTTTGTCGAGATGCTGGAAAGACTGGCCGTTTCCTCCTCGGCGGCAAGTACAACACCCGCAGCGTTGGAAGGCACGACATGGATTCCACGTCGTGTGCTGGACGGCTTTGGGACGCTATCGGACGCAGGTACCCTTCAGGGTGTCAACAGTCCGGCGCTCATCGCTGCAACAACCGGCCCCACGATGCCTCCCGGCCTTTACACGTCAAGTGAGCGGACCTTGGCCCGCAATGTCCTAACGGATGATAGCATGCTCAGCCCCGCTGTCTGGCCTGCTGATGTGCCGGTGCGTGGTCTTGCGGTTGCGCCCGAGCAGCCTATTGCGGGCTGGCTGTTGAGCCTGTCAATTCTGCTGCTTCTTGCAGACGTCGTCGTGTCACTTTCACTCTCGGGTCGTCTGCTGAACCGGAGCAATGCCGCCGCCGCGGCTCTTGGTGTTCTGCTGCTGTTCGGGGCCCCCGCTGACGCCCAGACAGCAGCAGAAGAATTTGCCCTTGCTGCAACAGCCGAATTGACGTTGGCCCATGTAATCACCGGTGATCGCACCATCGACGAGGTGGCGCTTGCCGGCCTTGTAGGCCTCAGCGACACATTGTTTTTTCGTACTTCCGTTGAGCCATCCCCCCCCATGAGCGTGAACATTGAAACAGACGAGCTGGCTTTTTTCCCGATGCTCTACTGGCCGATCACGCCACAGCAAACAACCCCGTCTGCGGAGGCCTATGCGAAACTGAATGCCTATCTGCGCTCTGGCGGGATGATCCTGTTTGACACGCGCGATGCCGATACTGCCCGCTTTGGCGCCTCAAGCCCGAACGGGCGCAAGCTGCAAGAACTGGCAGCACCCCTGGATATCCCCGCGTTAGAGCCGCTTCCAGCGGATCATGTGATGACCCGTACATTCTATTTGCTGCAAGATTTTCCCGGTCGCCACGACAGTCGCGATGTCTGGGTAGAGGCTGCGGACCCCAACGCAGAACAGGTAGATGGCATGCCCTTCCGCGATCTCAATGACGGTGTGACACCCGTTGTGATCGGCGGTAACGACTGGGCCGCCGCTTGGGCCATCAACAGCAACGGCACCCCGATGCTGCCCATCGGACGCGGCTATAGCGGCGAGCGCCAGCGCGAGATTGCCTACCGTTTTGGTGTAAATCTGGTGATGCATGTGCTGACGGGCAACTATAAATCGGATCAGGTTCATGTGCCTGCCCTCTTGGACAGGTTGGGCCAGTGACCTCTAGTATCGTATTCGATCCGCTGATCCCTTGGGCCATGTTTATCATGGTCGCCGTGATTGCAGGCCTTGGCATTCTGTTGGCGCTGGTGCGCGGCCTGAACGGCTGGGCACTGCGTGCGCTGGCGGGGCTGGTGGTATTGGCCGCGTTGTCCGGCCCGTCCTTTCAGCAAGAAGACCGTGCACCGCTGACCGACATTGTGCTGATGCTGGAAGACGAAAGCGCCAGCCAGCGTCTGGGGGATCGTGCGGCACAAACCAGCACTGCCGCCGACCGCCTTGCCGCACAAATCGAGGCCCGCCCGAATACTGAATTACGCCGCATTGCCGTGCCGGATGGCCAAGGCGATTCCGGCACGCAACTGATGGCGGCGCTGACAGATGCGCTGGCTGAGGAGCCCCGCGCGCGCGTAGCGGGTATTGTGGCGCTGACCGATGGCCGTGTGCATGACGCCGATCTGCCCGTTGATTTTCCCGCCCCGTTCCACGTTATGCTCAGCGGTGAAGAAACCGATTGGGACCGCCGCCTGAGCGTGGTTGGCGCGCCAGCCTTTGCGATCATCGGCGAGCCTGTGGTTTTGACCCTGCGCATCGATGATCTGGGTGCAGCACCCGAGGGCGAAGGTTTTGCCGAGCTGGATATCTCGATCGACGCCGAAGAACCGCAACGATTTCGCGTGCCGATCGGCCAGGATCTGGAGCTGCCCGTGACCCTGCCGCACGGGGGCCGCAACGTGATCCGCTTCTCCCTTCCCGTAACCGAGGGTGAGCTGACAGACCGCAACAATGCCGCGCTGATCCAGATGAACGGCGTGCGCGACCGTTTGCGCGTTTTGTTGGTGAGTGGCGAGCCGCATGCAGGCGGACGCACATGGCGCAACTTGCTAAAATCCGACAGCTCGGTTGATCTGGTACATTTCACGATTCTGCGACCGCCGGAAAAACAGGATGGCGTGCCCGTATCCGAGCTGTCCCTGATCGCCTTTCCGACGCGCGAATTGTTTATGGAAAAGATCGACGACTTTGATCTGATTATCTTTGACCGCTACAAGCGGCGTGGCATTCTGCCCGCGCTCTATCTGGAAAACATCGCCAACTATGTGCGCAAAGGCGGCGCGGTTCTGGTCTCAGCCGGACCGGACTTTGCCAGCGCAGACAGTCTGTTTCGCACGCCACTGGGATCTGTTTTACCAGCCACCCCGTCTGCGCGGGTGATTGACGCGCCCTATCTTCCCGTCGTCTCGGATCTGGGCAACCGCCACCCCATGACGGCAGATCTGCCGCAGAATGGCGCGTGGGGCCGCTGGCTGCGCCAGATTGATGTAACGGCCACTTCCGGCAATGTGGTGATGACGGGTATCGATGACCGCCCGCTGCTCATCCTTGACCGTGTAGAGGAGGGGCGCGTGGCTCTACTGGCCTCGGATCAGGCATGGCTGTGGAGCCGTGGCTATGAAGGCGGCGGCCCGCAGCTGGAATTGTTGCGCCGGCTGGCCCATTGGATGATGGGCGAACCGGAGTTGGAAGAAGAAGCGCTAACCGCCAGTGCGGAAGGCCAGACCGTGCGCATTGAGCGGCGCACGCTGAGCGAGGATGTCCCCCCGCTGACCATTACCGGACCTGACGGAACTGTAACGGAGCTGCCCCTTTCGTCGACCGCGCCCGGGCGCTTTGAGGCGGTGTTTACCGGACCCGAGATCGGCCTCTACCGTCTTGAGAACGGCGATCAGATCAGTGTGATCGGCCTTGGCCCTGCCGCACCGCGCGAATTTGTCGAGACAATCGCAAATGCCGCTGTGTTAGAGCCTGCTGTCAGCGCGCTGCGCGGTGGGATCAACCGGCTGGAAGAAGGGCTGCCAAGCCTGCGTAATGTGCGGGCGGGGCGTCCTGCTGCCGGTCGTGGCTGGATCGGGCTGACGCCCCGCGACGCCTATGAGACACGCGATGTGCGTCAGACACCGATACTGCCTGCATGGTTGGTATTGATCCTGAGTGCCGGTTTGATCACAGCTGCCTGGTTGCGCGAAGGCCGCCGCTAAAGCAGGATATATGCCCAAAGGGGGAGAACCATCAGCGACAGAACAACTTGCCAAGTCATGATGTCCGCATAGAGATCGGCATCGCCGCCCATCTGCTTGGCAACAATATAGCCGTTGGCAGCGGCAGGGGCAGCAAAGACCAGCACGCCAGCGAATATCTGCTCCGCCGGAATTTCGACAAACATTCCCGCTGCGACAAACATGGCAGAGGCCAGCACGGGCCGCATGAAGGCACCAAGGCAGACCCGCCAGTCCAGTCGCGCCAGCCGCCGCAAGCTAATTCCCGCACCTACCGCCATAAGCCCGACACCCAGCGCTCCACGACCAATCATATCCAACGCATCGGCAACGGGCAGCGGCAGGGTAATACCGCCGATGTTAAGCGTCAGGCCGATGACGCAGGCCTGCACCAGCGGGTTACGGGACAAGGTGCCGAGAACCCTGCCGATACTCGCTTTGGACGGGCTAAAGGCCGCAAGGACGACGATACAGGTGATATTGATCAACGGGATCAAAACCGCAATTGCAACTGCCATTATCGCGAGCCCATCTGTCAGGAACTGCTCGGCTGCGGCAAGGGCTACAAAAGCGTTCCAGCGGATGCTGCCCTGAAACAAGGACGTGAAGGCCGGATTGCCCAGCCGCTGTTGGGACAGCAGCCGCAACGCCAAAGCCAGACCCGTCAGAAGTGCAAGCGTCATTACCAGCGCAACGGCAAATCCACCGAACCTCTCAACCGACAAGTCAGAGCGGGCAATGGCAAGGATAAGCGTCGCAGGGATCAGCCCACGAAACGATAGCGTTTCAATTGCAGCCCAACTGCCCCGCGGAATGATCGCTGATTTGGCAAGCGTATAGCCAGCTGCAATAATTAGCAGAAGCGGAAGGACCGAGAGGACAAGTGACATCCGCGATCAGTGCCATCGGGGTCCGGATTAGTCCAGCCGGATTTCCACGCTGTCACTGCGCCCTTGCGCGTCGATAACCGAAATGCGGGTAAAGCCTTCGGTCTCAAGGGGCAGCAGCACATCGCGGCTACGCATTTGCACAATCACAGGGGCACCATTGACCAGCACTGTCAGCGGCAACTTTCCCGCCTCAAGTCTCAGCGGCACGCCAAAGCCACTGCGGCGCAGCACTGCGCCATCAGGCGGGAAGGTCACGACGGGGCGGTCGGGTGCTGTGGCGAAAACTGCATCACGGCTGCGGAATTCATGAAGAGGTTCAGGCAGATGTGCCGTGCCCAGGATCAGCGCATCAGCCGGCGGGCGTGGCAGGGCCGTGCGCGCGGGGCTGATCCGGTCGAAGGCTTCAAACAGCACAGGGGCCGCCAATACGCCGCCAAATGCACCCGGGACAGGCGTGCCATCAGGCCGACCAAGCCAGACACCCACCACATGACGCCCGTCAAACCCGACAGACCACGCGTCGCGGTAACCATAGGATGTACCCGTCTTGTAGGCGATCTCGCCCGTGCGGGCGGCTGCGCCTTTTGGCGGCGCGATGCCCGCCAGAATATGGGAGACCTGCCATGCAGCAACGGGTGAGACAAAGCGCGCAGGTCGCGGTGGTAGATCGTCGTCGGGCACTGTGTGCAACATCACACTCTGCCCGCCCTGCGCGATGCCCGCGTAGAGCTGGACCAGATCACACAAGCTCAGCCCTACACCGCCCAGCGCCACGGCCAGACCCGCCTGCCCGCCGGGCAATTTTGCTTTCGCGCAGATTGCGCACCCTCGAAGTACTCGCTCCGGGTGACCGCAGATTTGGGGAAGCACGCGTTGGAGCGGGTGTTATAGGTAAACCCGATGCAGCTAGATTGCGCGTCACAGGCCCGCGCGCAAGCCGCTTGCGTGGTGTCAAAAAGCTGGCCAAGATCGGCGCCGTAGAAATCTGTATCAGGCGTATAGACATAGCGGTACTCCGGGATTGCAGTTTGCGCCGTCACAGCAGAGGCGCCCAACCCAAGCACGATCAAAGCCCCTGTAAGTATTTGCAAAATACGCATGACAGAATCCCTTTATGTGTAATCCGTACAGGGTGACATGGCGGGCGCTGCGCAGGCAAGCATGTTCACCTTAAGCCAATCTTTACCACCTCTGGCGCACAAACGGCAGTGCACCATGCGACCAATGAGGGATGGATGAGCCTACAACAAAAACTCCCCGAAGAGCGGCGTGGCCGTTTGGCGGCAGAACGGATGTTGGAGCTGAAAAAAGTTGAGCTTTTTGCGGCAAACCGCAAACTAGGCCGCGATGCACGACAGTTGAGCGACGAAATTGTGGATACCCGCGCCTTGGTCGAGAGCATGGGTGCGGAGAACCGGAAAGTGAAATCCGATTTGAACGCGGCGCATGAAAAGATCGCCGTAGTCGAACGGCGGCTGTGGCACTCGATCGAGACGATCGAAGACGGTTTTGCCTTCTTTGATGCCGACAGCCATCTGATCATGGCAAATCAGGCCTATCTGGTGATTTTCGACGGGCTTGAAGTGATCAAGCCTGGCGTGAATTTCATGACTATTTTGCAGGCTTTAACTGACGAAGGTATTATTGATCTGGACGGGGTTGAGCCTGCAGTATGGCGCCAGCGGATGATGGTGCGGTTCCAGAAACAGGCGCCGGAATCGGCGATTATCCGGCTTTGGAACGGAAACTATATCAAGATGGTAGACCAGCGTGGACCGGGTGGTGATCTGGTGTCCTTGGGTCTCGATATCACGGCAACCGTGCAATACGAGCGGGAACTGGACGCCGCACGCGAGCAGGCAGAGGCCGCCAACCGCGCAAAATCAGCCTTCCTTGCAAACATGAGCCATGAAATCCGTACACCCATGAACGGTGTCGTGGGTATGGCAGAACTGCTGGGCGATACCACCTTGACCGAGGAGCAGCGCCTCTACGCGCAGACTATCAAGAACTCTGGCGAGGCCTTGTTGGTGATTATCAACGATGTCCTCGATTACTCCAAGATCGAAGCGGGCAGGCTTGAACTGCACACAGCGCCTTTCGATTTGGAGCGCGCTTGTCAGGAGGTCATTATGCTATTGCAGCCAATGGCCCGCGAAAAGGGTCTGGAGCTGTTGCTGGACTACGATCTGTTTTTACCAACCGAGCTGGCCGGTGATGCGGGTCGTTTGCGGCAGGTTTTAACCAATCTGATCGGCAATGCGATTAAGTTCACCACAGAAGGTCATGTCTTGATCCGTGGGACCGGCGTGGCAGATGCGGAAACCGGAATCGTCGCAGTACACATGACTGTTGAGGACACAGGCATTGGCATTCCGGAGCATATGACCCAGCATATTTTTGACGAATTCAATCAGGTCGAGAACGAGAGGAACCGACAGTTTGACGGCACCGGCCTTGGTCTGGCGATTACAAAACGTCTGGTTGAGCTCATGAAGGGCGACATCTGGGTCACGTCAGAAGAGGGTGTCGGCTCGTGCTTTGGCTTCCGGCTGGAAATGGCGGCAAACGGGGCCATCGATATGGCCTATCCTTCGTTAGATGCACGGGTGCGGCGCGTGATGGTTGTCGATGACATGTCTGCAAACCGCGCCATTCTGGAACGTCAACTTCAGCAGCTACAACTGTGCACCATCGGCGTGGGGACAACCACAGCAGCTATTGCGGCGCTGGATGACACGATTGACATGATCGTGACCGATCATAAGATGCCCCGCGTGTATGCACTGGCTCTGGCGACAGCCCTGAAGGGGCGGGCAAGGGAAATTCCAATGCTGCTGCTCAGTTCAAATCTGGCGGAACTAAAGGATGATCCACGGTCGGCAGTCTTTGTCGATATGATTCAAAAGCCCTTGCCCCGCCGCGCCCTGTTTAATGCGTTGCAGCGGATTTCGCCTTCCGACTCTCTGCCGGAAATGGCACCAGCTCCTGCCGAAGTACCGGCACCTAGCCTGCGCAAAATGCGGATACTCGCCGCAGAAGATAACCGGACCAACCAGCTTGTATTTAGTAAGATGATCAAAAGACTCAACATCGACTTGATGTTTGCAGCGAATGGCGAAGAGGCTGTGGACCTCTATCAAAGCTTTGAGCCCGACCTCGTCTTTATGGATATCTCAATGCCTCGTATGGACGGCAAACAGGCAACCCAAAATATCCGGCAAATTGAGGCGATAACCAGAAGGCATATCCCGATTGTAGCGATGACTGCGCACGCACTGGCGGATGATGACAAATCAATTCTCGAATCCGGTCTGGATCATTACCTCAGCAAACCCTTACGCCGGGTCGCAATTGAAGAGCACATCTTGCTTGCGCAGCCTGAAGGCACACTGCAAGTGATGCCAGATGCGGCTCAGGAGACAGGATAGGGACGCAGGAACACAGGTGTCTCAGGCTTGGACATTGAAGGCGTGTAAGCATATCCGCCCAAGTCAAAATCCAGAATACCTTCTACATTATCAATCCGCTTTTGCATCACAAAGCGCGCCATGGCTCCGCGTGCTTTTTTGGCATAGAAGCTCACGATTTTGGGGCCCTTGCCATCACCTTTATCCTCCATGAACTGCGGTGTAATCACCCGCGGCTTTAGGGACTTCAAATCAACTGCACCAAAGTACTCCTGACTTGCGCAATTCACCAAAACATCGCTGCCGGTTGCCTCCGCCTGAACGTTCAACGCAGTGGAAATCTGGTCACCCCAATATTGATAAAGGTTTTTGCCACGCTGCGTCTTTAATTTGCTTCCCATTTCAAGGCGATAAGGCTGGATTGCATCCAGCGGCCGCAGGACACCATAGAGGCCGGACAAAATGCGCAAATGATCCTGCGCAAATGCCAACTCCTCCTCGTCCAGACTGCCTGCTTCCAGCCCCTGATAGGTATCGCCGGCAAAAGCCAGCGCTGCAGGACGGGTCAGCGCAGGCTCAGGCGCCTCTTGATAGCTCTGAAACCGGTCGCGGTTAAGCGTGGCCAGATTTTCGCTCAGCGACATCAGGGATTTCAAATCACTCACACTAAGGCCGCGCGCTGCATCAACCAGCCGCGCCGCGTCTTCCAAAAAATCAGGCGTGGTTGTGGCAACGTCCCGCTCTGACCAATCCATCTTCTTAGCTGGTGAAATCACTACAAGCATATCGGCTCCTCTGTCGTGTGTAGCTGTATCTAGTTCGCGCCCCGCAAGACGTCCAGAAACGCAGCGCCAAAACGCTCGGCTCTTTTTTCACCGAGGATCCGCTCAATTCCGCTCTCATCCGGGTTCTGCAGTTGGGCAACCTTGGCCAACAGTGACGCAGAGCAACTCAGCGGTTTTTCGGTGCCCAGGTCCCCCCGCGACAGTTGGGCCTGCACCTCGAGCAGCTGATCATAGACACTGCCGGCATCGCGGCCTGCAAGTTTGCGCCGCTGCGGATGCATCATCTGGGCTTCGCCGTTGATCACTTCCAAAAAGGCCGCGCCGTAGCTCTCCAGCTTTTTGGCTCCGATACCACTAATGCCTGCCATCTGGTCCAGATTGGCGGGGCGGGTTTCGGCCATTTCTATCAAGGTGCGGTCAGTAAAGATGATATACGCGGGCACGCGCGCCGTCTCGGCCAAGCCGCGGCGCTTGGCCTTAAGGGCAGACAGCAGCGGCGCATCTTCATCATTCACCAAGGCTTTGACTGCGGGTCTACGCGTCGCACTTCCCGCCGCAGTGATTGTGTCACGTCGCAACGTGATCTTTGCCTCGTCCCGTAGAATGGGCAGGGCCGCATCTGTCAGGCGTAATGCGCCATGCCGCGTGGGATCGGGACGCACCAGATCGCGGCCCATCATCTGGCGGAACACGGCCTGCCATTCAGGTTTGGAATACTCCGTGCCAACACCGTAGGTCGGAAGGCTTTGATGACCACGTTGCTTGATCTTATCCGTCTCGTTACCCAGCAAAATGTCAATCAGGTGGCCCGCGCCAAACCACTCCTCCGTTCGTAGCATCGCAGAAAGCGCTTTGCGCACAGCCGTAGTGCCGTCAAACGTATCCACAGGACTATCGCACAGGTCACAGCGGCCACAGGTTACTTCGCTTTCGTCAAAATACCCCAGCAGCGTCTTGCGACGGCACTCCAACGCTTCCGCTAACCCTAACAGCGCGTTTAGACGTGCATGGTCTGCACTCCGCCGCTCTGGTGGGGCAAGACCTTCATCAATCTGGGTGCGGCGCAGACGAATATCTTCAGGGCCAAATAATGTTAACGTCTCGGCAGGTGCACCATCGCGGCCGGCACGCCCTATCTCCTGATAATAGCTCTCGATACTTTTCGGCAGATCCGCATGGGCGACCCACCGGATATCCGGCTTGTCGATCCCCATACCAAAAGCCACAGTCGCAGCCACAATCAACCCGTCTTCCTGCTGGAAACGTCGCTCGGCGATTCGCCTGTCCTCTGCCTCCATGCCCCCGTGATAATGGATAGCGGTTTGGCCCGCCTCATTCAGCGCGCGGGCGATGCCTTCGGTCTTGGCGCGCGTCCCGCAGTAAACAATCCCCGACTGGCCGCCGCGCGCCGCGGCAAAGTTCAAAATCTGGTTGCGCGGTGAGTTCTTCGCTGAAAAGGCCAAGTGGATGTTCGGCCTGTCAAAACCCCGTAAAAAGGCACGCGGTTGCACACCCTCAAACAGCTTCTGAACAATCTCGGCCTGCGTTTCGGCATCAGCCGTCGCGGTAAACGCAGCCAACGGCACGCCCAGCGCACGCTTCAAATCACCAATGCGCAAATAGTCAGGACGGAAGTCATGCCCCCACTGGCTCACGCAATGCGCCTCGTCGACCGCGATCATGCTCACGCCTACACGTTTCAGCATCCCCACGACAGAACCCGCCGCCAACCGCTCTGGCGCCATGTACAACAGCTTCAGCGTGCCCGCTTCCAGCCCCTCCCAAACCGCATCTGTTTCCTCGGGTGTATTGCCAGAGGTCAACGCGCCCGCACCCACACCAACTTCCTTCAAGGAGCGCACTTGATCACGCATCAGCGCAATCAGCGGAGAAATCACCACAGTGACTCCCTCTCGCATCAACGCAGGCAACTGGAAACAAAGGGATTTACCGCCACCTGTGGGCATGATGGCGAGCACGTTCTCACCCGCCGTCACCGCCTCAACGATCTCCTCCTGCCCCGGCCGGAAGCCGTCAAAGCCGAATACATCTTTAAGCAGCGGGGCAGCGCCGGACATGGGAATAACCTGAAGTTGGAAAATGCAGCGACGCCAGACTCACATATCGCTCAAGTAGGGGCAAGGACATCCGCGCCCTTGCACCCTTTTTCATATCCCATCCGCGGCTTACTCAGTAAAACAAGGCGGCGTTATTAGTAAGAACGATCCGCGCCACAGCGACTCCGATCAACACAGCAAGCGGCGCCAGATCAAGCCCGCCCATGTTAGGCAGCACACGCCGGATGGGGCCGTAAATCGGCTCGAGCAAGCGGTTTATACCATACCAGATTTGCGCAACCAACGGCTGCCGCGTGTTCAGGACCTGAAAATTGATCAGCCAGGACATCACTACATGGGCGATAATGAAGAACCACAGGATATTGAGCAAAAGCATCAGGATCATAAAAAGAGATGTCACAGCGGGCGGTCCTTTTTCTACGGGGCTGCACAGCAGTTAAGCGCGCAGCGCAAAAAGAACAAGAGTGCCGCAAGGTCTCTAATTGACGCGGGTGCCTTTTAGATCATTTGAGGGTGTTAAAGGAGACTGTCCATGTTCCCGTTCATCCGTCTTGCCAAAGAACTGTGGCTCGCGGGCCGCAAAGCGCCCCTTGCACAACTGACCGATACTCATGTTTCCCAGCATATCTGCTGGCCTCACGATTTGGATGTTTTCCTTGAGCTGAACAACGGGCGCGCGCTCACCCTGTATGATCTTGGCCGCATCGCGATGGCAAAGCGCGCTGGTCTGATAGAGGTTTTACGCCGCGAAAAATGGGGTCTAACCATGGCCGGATCACACGTCCGGTTCCGCCGCCGCATTCGCGGGTTCGAGCGGTTCGAGGTGCGTAGCCGTGCAGTCTGCTGGGATGATAAATTTATCTACATTGAGCAGTCGATGTGGAAACGGGATGGCGAATGCGCCAGCCACGTTCTTTACCGTGCCGCAGTAACGGACCGGAACGGTATCGTAAAACCTCCCCGCATTCTGGCAGCCTTGGGGCAGGACCTTGTATCGCCACCGACGCCAGACTGGATCGCAAACTGGATCGCTGCCGAGGCAACGCGGCCATGGCCTCCGATGCAGGGCTGACACAAAACCGTAACGCAAAATGGCTAAACCACAGCTTGCGCCGATGGGTGCACCCTGTTCTATGTTATCCCAAACGGGGAGAGACAGTGCTATGACGCAAGTATCACAGCGTAAACGGATTTGGGGTTGGTACTTTTTTGACTGGGCCAGCCAGCCGTATAACACGCTATTGCTCACGTTTATCTTTGGGCCGTACTTTACCAGTACTTTGTCTGGCAACCTGATCGCCGAAGGAATGGCGGAGGGTGCGGCACAAGCGCAGGCACAGGCTTCTTGGGGCTGGGGCTTGGCAATTGCCGGTATTTTTATTGCGCTTCTGGCTCCTGTGTTGGGCGCAATCGCAGACAATTCAGGGCGCAAGCTTCCGTGGATATGGCTGTTCTCGGCAATGTATTTTATCGGGTCCGACGCCTTGTGGTGGACCGCACCACAAGATTTTTCCGTTCTCTGGGCGCTCTTTTTCTTTGGAATCGGCCTAATCGGAATGGAGTTCGCAACCATCTTCACCAACTCCTACCTACCTGAGCTGCACGATGATCCGGCTGAACTGGGGCGGATATCGGGGTCCGGCTGGGCGTTTGGATATATCGGTGGTCTGGTTGCACTGCTGATGATGTTGGGTCTGTTTCAGGCAACTAGCAGCGGAAACACGATGGCAGGCATAGCACCTTTATTCGGGCTGGACCCTGCAACAGGCGGAGATACCCGCATTGTCGGGCCCCTGAGCGCCATCTGGTTCGCCGTCTTTATGATTCCGTTCTTTATCTACACCCGCGACAATACACCAACGGGCGCACCACGCCTTTTGGTTAAACAGAGCCTGCAAGACCTCAAAAACACGCTAAGGGGGCTTCCCCGCCATCCATCGCTGCTGGCCTATCTGGGATCCTCGATGTTTTACCGTGATGCGTTGAACGGGATGTATGCCTTTGGCGGTGTGTATGCTGTCGGCGTTTTAGGGTGGTCGATCACACAAGTCGGGATTTTCGGCATAATTGCGCTTATCTCGGGTGCGCTGTTTTGCTGGATCGCGGGACGGGTCGACCAGCGTGTCGGGCCAATGCCCGTCATTGTTTTCTGTGTTGTTGTGCTGGCGTTTGTGGCGCTGCTGATTGTGATGATCACCCCGACATCAATCCTTGGAATCCCGATTGCTGAAGGCTCTAACGCGCCTGATATTACCTTTTTCATAGCGGGTGCCGTCATCGGCGGCGCTGGTGGCGCGCTGCAAGCATCGTCGCGCAACATGATGACGCGGCAGGCCAACCCAAAGCGGATGACAGAGGCTTTTGGCCTGTATGCGCTATCCGGCAAAGCGACATCTTTCGTGGCCCCCGCGCTGATCGCCCTGACCAGCGAGCTGACCGGCAGCCAGCGTTTAGGCGTAAGCCCTGTTGTCGGGCTGTTCATCATAGGACTGGTTCTGCTAATCTGGGTAAAACCACGAGGGGACTTTGGCAAATGAAACTGAAAAAGCTTCTAACGGTCACCCTGTTGGGTGTTCTGGTCGCGAGCTGTGGTGGCGCGCGGGACATCAGCGGGTCAAAAGAAAAGCGGGCAGAGCTTCCTACTATTGGTGACCTTGCAGGCCCACTGGCCAACGTTGAAGCGAAAAAGCTGTTTGGCACAAAATCCTCCGGCACTTCTCAAAGCCCTGCCACATATGGCAGCTATGCCAAGGGCTGTCTGGCGGGCGCAGAACAATTACCGGAAACCGGCCCCACGTGGCAGGCAATGCGCCTGTCGCGCAATCGCAACTGGGGCCATCCCGAACTGGTTGATATGGTCAAGAACCTCAGCCGTTTTGCGGCGCAGCAACCGGGTTGGAACGGCCTCTATGTCGGCGATATAAGCCAACCGCGAGGGGGCCCAATGTTGACGGGGCACGCAAGCCATCAAGTGGGGTTGGATGCGGACATCTGGATGCTCCCACCCACCTCGTTGAGCCTGTCGCGCAAACAGCGTGAGAACATCTCGTCTATTTCTACCCGTCGGGCGAATGGCGCTTATGTCAACAGCTCATGGACGCGATCGCATCACGAGATCATCAAAGCAGCGGCCAAGGATCCACGGGTTGAGCGAATATTCGTTTTCCCCGGTGCCAAAGTGCAGATGTGTGATGATGAACGCGGTGACCGCAGCTATCTGCGTAAAATCCGACCTTGGTACGGACACCATTACCATTTCCACGTCAGGCTGGCCTGCCCCAAAGGGGAGCAAGGCTGTGTGAACCAAGCTGCGCCACCTGCTGGCGATGGCTGCGATGATGCGCGTCAATGGCAGGCAAACATCATCAGCCCCCCCAAGCCAAAGCCCGGCCCAAAACCAAAACCCAGCAAGCCGCGCCACCAGTTGGTGCTGGCCGACTTGCCGGCACAGTGCAAAGCAGTACTGGACGCCAATTGATCCGGTTCGCACTGGCATTCTTATGCCTGTGCGGCGGCGCGCAGGCGGAACCATCCCTTCGGTCGGAAGGGGCCATACGCTGGCAAGTGGATGCCCCGTGGTTCGGCGGTTGGTCCGGCATCGAAGTAGGTGCGCAGGGCAGACAGATGACAGTCATTAACGACCGCGGACAGATGGTGGTTGCGGCCCTACAACGGGTGCGCGGGGAAATCACTGCCGTTGCAGTGCACAGCACATCCCACATGGGGCGCCCCGGTGGCGGCAAGGTGCGCAAGAAGGCAAGCGACGCCGAGGGGCTTGCGATTGCGAATGACGGGAGCACCTATATCTCGTTCGAGCATCGCCACCGGATTATGCAGGTCGACCGCGCAAGCGGCCGCACGTTCGGGCGGATTGCGCTGCCGTTCCAGAATAGTTTAGGCAACAACACTGGTATCGAAGCGCTGGCGGTCTCTGCGAACGGGACGCTCTACGCCATCCCCGAGCAGGCGTCACCCGACGGAAGTGCGTTTCCCGTCTACGCCTATGCAAACGGCGAATGGCGGATCACAGCGCGCATCCCCCAACGCGGACCCTTTGTGCCTGTCGGTGCTGATTTTGATCCTTATGACAGACTATGGGTGTTAGAGCGGGCAGTAACTCCGCTAGGCTTTCGCAGCCGGATCAGGCTTTTCGTGCTCGATCCCACCGCACCGCGGGAATACACCTTGCTGGCCACCGTACCCGCACGGTTTGACAATCTTGAGGGCATCAGCGTCTGGCAGGACGCGCGCGGGAAACTGCATGTGACAATGATCTCTGATGACAACTTTTTGCGGGTTCTGCGGACCCAAATTGTTGAATACAGTGTTGTTGAATAGGGTTGTGTAGAAGGGAAAAGGCCCCTAAGGACGCCCCTGTCTGCGATCCCCGCAGGCCAAGTCGCCGCACCCTTGCAAAAAACGGTTTTAAATATGACACGCATACATCTACCTGGCATCATTGCCATGGCCGCCATCGTTGTGGCCTCAAATATCCTTGTTCAATTTCTCTATGGAAACTGGCTCACTTGGGGGGCATTCACCTACCCGCTGGCATTCCTTGTCACGGACGTGATGAACCGCGTCTACGGCACTGCCGCTGCGCGCCGCGTGGTGATGGCAGGCTTTGTTGTCGGCATCATCTGCTCGCTGATCGGTACGCAGATCATGGGCGAATTCGGGCCGCTGGTTACATTACGTATCGCGATAGGGTCCGGCCTTGCGTTTCTCATTGCCCAAATGCTCGACGTTGGTATCTTTGCCGCCCTGCGCAATGGCAGTTGGTGGAAAGCGCCGCTTGTGTCCACACTAATCGGCAGCAGCATTGATACGGTTATTTTCTTCTCTGTGGCCTTTTCCGGCGCACTAACCTTCATCCACCCGGCGACTGATGTCTCTTGGGCTGCTGAGGTTTTGCCGCTATTGGGGGTAGGGCCTGAAGCCCCGCTTTGGGTCTCGCTTGCGGTTGCAGATTGGGGCGTAAAGCTGGCGCTGTCGTTGTTGGCGCTGATCCCGTTCCGCATCATCACCGCGCGCTTGCTTGCTGCTTAATCCGGCGACTTGGTCAGGTTATTTTAAATTTCCTGAAAAAACGCTTTGTGATTTGGAGAACCTGTGGGACGCTTTCCTTGGGTTCAACAAATGTAAAGGAGGTGATCTAGTGTCAAGAAAGGTACTGGAGCGAGGTGTCGGAACAGCTTTGGAGGTCACTTGCTAGGGCAGCCCCTGGTTGACTGAAAGCCGAAGTGGACCGTCGGTCTTACCGATCCCACCTCCTATACAATTCGATTGGGCCGCTCTGTATCAGGGTGGCCCTTTTTCGTCGGCCCTTCACCTTGCGCCGATGGGCGCTATGATGTGCCCTATGTTATACATCACTGACGCCATTATTCTTCAAGACTGGGAGCTTACCGAAAGCTTTATGCGCGCCTCAGGCCCGGGCGGTCAGAATGTGAACAAGGTTTCCTCCGCTGTCGAGTTGCGGTTCGAGGCCGCCACATCTCCTTCCTTGCCGCTGCCGGTTAAGAACCGTCTACGCAGGCTTGCCGGGCGACGCTGGACCACTGAGGGTGCTTTGGTCCTGCAATGCGACGAGACACGCAGTCAAGCCCGCAATCGCGACTTGGTTCGTGAGCGATTAAAGGCGCTGATTGAACAGGCGCTGACGCCGCCAAAACGGCGGATTGCGACACGGCCTACGCTGGGATCGAAAAAGCGGCGGCTGAAGGAGAAGAAAGTACGGGGCGAGGTAAAGGCCATGCGTGGGAAGGTTGATCCCGAATAGCACGGTCGAACGCTTTTTGACGGCGGGATTGAGTTTATTGGCACAATAAAGAAGGCGCCGGTACACACCCTTGGCGTCGATTACCTCGCATCTGTTTTCCTTGCTGGTCATCCACTAAGGCGCGGCCCATGATGGTAGCATGAAGACTGACCGCACCCTGACAGCCGTACTTTTTCTGCTCTGCGCCTTGACGCTGTTTGATGGCATGGGTCTGATCATAAAGCATCTTTCATCGCGGTACTCCGCAGCAGAGCTGTCAACATGGCGGAATACCTTTGGACTGATTCCATCCCTTGTTGTTCTGTATGCCTCGCGGGACTGGCATGCGAAGGGGCGAATATGGAAGCTGCGGCAGTGGCGTATGGCCCTGTCGCGGGGGCTGATCCTAACGGTTGCGCAATTTTCCTTCTATCTCTCGCTGGGCTTTCTGACCTTTGCGACCGCGTCGACCATTACCTATGCCAATTCCCTGTTTGCGGTGGCACTTGCTGTGCCACTGCTGGATGAAAAGGTGGGTTGGATGCGGTGGAGTGCGGTTTTGGTCGGGTTTGTCGGTGTCGTCTGGATTGTTCGGCCGGGCGGGGACACGTTTACCCCTGCTGCGCTGCTGCCGCTGGGTGCTGCTGCGTGTTATGCACTGGTCGGCGTCACGGCGCGGATGCTGGATGACGATGTCCCGACACCTCTGATCAACCTTTATTCCAGTGTTGTTGCGCTGGGAGGTGCCGTTGTTCTTACGTTGCTGACCGGGGGGTTCACGCCCATACAGTACACGTCCGACATGCTGTTGATCATTGCGATGGGCGGTTTTGGCGGCACTGCTGTCTTGTTGTTGATCATGGCCTACCGCCGTGCCGAGCAGAGCAATCTGGCCCCGTTCAACTATTTCGGCATCCCGCTGGCCTTTGTGCTCGGTTGGGTGTTTTTTGACGAAGCGCCTTGGGGAGAGCTGTTTCCGGGCGCGTTGTTGATATTAGTCAGCGGCCTTTTGATCGTGTGGCGGGAACGGCAGCTTCGGCGAAACTAGATCTTCTTTCGGCAGTAAAGCTCAAGCCGGTGGTGCACCACCTCATAGCCAAGCTCGCGGGCGATCTCGTCTTGAAGCTGCTCGATCTTATCCGACTGGAATTCGATCACCTCGCCGGTGTCAACATCGAGGATATGGTCATGATGCTCTTCGTGGGTGGTTTCAAACCGCGCGCCGCCGCCTTCAAAGGCGTGGCGATGAACCACACCCTCACTCTCCAGGACAGAGAGGGTGCGATAAACGGTTGCAAGGGATACGGAAGGTTCCACCGCCTTTGCGCGTTCATGCAGTTCAACCGCGTCGGGGTGATCATTGGCATCGGCCAGAACCCCAAGTAATGCAATGCGTTGGCGCGTGACGCGGATGCCGGATTTGCGCAGCGCACTCGCCAGTTTTTCGGTTTTCCCGCTGTCGCTGCTCATGTTCCGCGCCTCTTCTTCTCATTCACCCGTTATCTTTGAGAATCGTTATCATTCTTATTTACAGTTGTGAATGGTTCTCATAACCATTCTACAAAGCGATATCATAGGATGAACCACGTCTATGTTTGCCAACACTTTGAAAACACTTACTGCCGTTTGCGGTTTTGCGCTTCTTTCGGGTCAAGCGATTGCGCAAGAAAAATTCAAAGCCGTCACAACCTTTACCGTGATCGCCGATATGGCGCGTAACGTGGCAGGAGATGCCGCTATTGTGGAGAGCATCACAAAACCCGGCGCGGATATTCACGGGTATTCACCCACGCCGCGCGACATCATCCGCGCGCAGGATGCGGGTCTAATCCTGTGGAACGGGTTGAATCTGGAGCTCTGGTTCGAGCAGTTTCTGTCAAATCTGCGCGATGTCCCCTCGGCCACCCTGTCGGACGGGATTGAGCCGATGAGCATTACCGAGGGCGAATATGACGGTAAGCCCAACCCGCATGCGTGGATGGGTTTGAGCACTGCGTTAGTCTATGTGGACAACATCCGTGACGCATTTGTACTGCATGATCCAGTGAATGCCGACATCTACCGCGCCAATGCGGACGCTTATAAGGCAACGATCACAGAAACTATCGCGCCGCTTCGCGATTCCATTCTTGCCGTTCCAGAGCAACAACGCTGGCTGGCAACATGCGAAGGGGCGTTCAGCTATCTGATCCGCGATTTCGGGATGAAAGAGTTGTACCTCTGGCCTATGAACGCCGATCAACAGGGTACGCCACAGCAAGTCCGCAAGGTGATTGATACTGTCCGCGAGCACAATATTCCGGCTGTGTTTTGTGAATCAACAGTATCGCAAGCCCCCGCAGAACAGGTCGCTCGGGAGACGGGTGCGCGCTATGGCGGGATGCTGTTTGTGGATAGTCTGACGGAAGAGGACGGGCCGGTGCCCAGCTATCTGGACCTGCTGCGCGTCACCTCTGAAACCATTGTGAAGGGCCTGACAGAATGAGCACAGGCATTTCCGCACGCGATGTGACTGTCACTTACCGCAATGGGCATACGGCCCTTCGGGACGCCACATTTGATATTCCCAAAGGAACAATTACCGCCCTTGTGGGCGTGAACGGGGCGGGTAAATCGACCCTATTCAAGGCGATTATGGGGTTTGTACCTGCTGCCAAAGGTGAGATCACCGTGCTGGGCATGCCTGTCAAAGAGGCGTTGAAACGGAACATCGTCGCCTATGTGCCGCAGTCAGAAGAGGTTGACTGGAGCTTTCCGGTACTGGTTGAAGATGTGGTGATGATGGGCCGCTATGGTCACATGGGGTTTTTCCGGCATCCGAAGAAAGCGGATCATGAGGCTGTCACCGACGCGCTGAAGCGCGTGAATATGGTTAATTTCCGGCACCGTCAGATTGGCGAATTGTCGGGCGGCCAGCGCAAGCGGGTGTTTCTGGCGCGCGCGTTGGCACAAGAGGGTCAGGTGATACTGCTGGACGAGCCGTTCACAGGCGTGGATGTCCAGACCGAAGACCAGATCATCGACCTGCTGCGCGAGATGCGCGACGAGGGGCGGGTAATGCTGGTTTCCACTCACAACCTCGGTTCGGTCCCCGAATTTTGTGACAGAACTGTGTTAGTCAAAGAAACCGTGATTGCCTTCGGCACGACGGAACAGACCTTTACCCACGACAATCTGGAACTGGCATTTGGCGGGGTGCTGCGCCACTTTGTGATCGGCGGATCGGATCTGCATGACGATGACGATGCACGCACAATTCGCGTGATCACCGACGACGAGCGTCCCTTTGTAGTCTACGGCGACGAGACCCGCAATGAGGAAGAGCAGTGATGGAAACGCTGCTGCTGCCGTTCTCCTACGGCTACATGTTTAACGCGATGTGGGTCAGCGCGCTGGTCGGGGGTGTTTGTGCATTTTTGTCCGCCTATCTGATGCTCAAAGGCTGGTCACTGATCGGCGACGCGCTGAGCCATTCTATCGTGCCGGGTGTCGCGGGGGCCTATATGCTGGGGCTGCCCTTTGCTTTGGGCGCGTTTGCAGCAGGCGGGTTGGCGGCGGGGGCGATGCTGTTTCTCAATCAACGGTCCGGCCTCAAGGAAGATACGATTATCGGGCTGATCTTTACCTCGTTCTTCGGGCTGGGGCTGTTCATGGTCTCGCTGTCCCCCACATCCGTTTCTGTGCAGACCATCACGATGGGCAATATTCTGGCGATCACACCGTCCGACACCCTGCAATTGGCGATCATCGGGTTTGTAACTCTGGCGGTATTGCTGGCGAAGTGGAAAGATCTGATGGTGACCTTTTTTGACGAAAACCATGCACGCTCGATCGGGTTGAAGCCTGATCTGCTGAAGGTGATTTTCTTTATGCTGCTGTCTGCCTCCTGTGTGGCCGCCCTGCAAACTGTTGGCGCGTTTTTGGTCATTGCGATGGTGGTGACACCAGGGGCTACGGCCTATCTGATCACCGATCGCTTCCCCCATCTGCTGATGGTCAGTGTGGTAATCGGGGCAGGGACATCATTTATCGGGGCCTATCTCAGCTTCTTTGTGGACGGGGCAACGGGCGGGCTGATTGTCACCCTTCAAACACTCATTTTTCTTGTAGCGTTCGTTTTTGCGCCCAAGCACGGCTATCTGGCTGCGCGGCGCAAAGCGCGGGAGGCGCTGCGCGGATGATCGAGACTTTGCTCCAGCCTTTCCAGTTTCCGTTTATGCAGAACGCGTTTCTCATAATGCTGATGATCGCCGTGCCGACCAGCCTGCTGTCCTGCTATCTGGTTCTCAAAGGCTGGTCCCTGATGGGCGATGCGATCAGCCATGCTGTGTTGCCCGGTGTTGTGGCCGCGTATCTATTGGGGATTCCCTTGATCGTTGGCGCGTTTATCGCTGGTATGTTTTGCGCGCTGGCCACCGGATTCCTGTCGGACAACAGCCGCGTCAAACAGGACACCGTGATGGGGATCGTGTTCTCAGGCATGTTCGGGCTGGGAATTGTCATGTACACCAAAGTCTCCACAGACGTGCATCTGGATCATATCCTGTTCGGCAATATGCTGGGTGTGGGTACTACGGATCTGTGGACAGCGGGACTGATTGCGCTGTTCGTTGCAGGTATTGTTATCGCTAAACGGCAGGACTTCCTACTGCATGCGTTTGATCCAATACAGGCGCAGGCCGTTGGGCTGCGTGTGGGCTGGCTGCACTACGGCCTGCTCGCGCTGATCTCGCTTACCATTGTCGCGACACTTTCGGCGGTAGGGATTATCCTGTCGATCGGCTTGTTGATCGCACCCGGAGCGATTGCGTTCTTGCTGACACGGCAATTTGCACGGATGCTGCCAATTGCCGTTGGAGTCACCATTCTCTCCAGTCTTCTGGGCGTCTATGCCAGCTTCTATCTGGACAGTGCCCCTGCCCCCACGATCATCCTGATCCTGACGATTATCTTCATAGCGGCCTTCATCCGGTCCAACAAGGCGACCCGCCGCGCGTCAGCGCGCAAAGCCTAGTCAAATGCGCCGAATGTTCTCGACAATCGCTTGTTTGTAGAGCTGCCTGATCCGCTCCGTCATAGGGCGCGTGCCGTCCCCGATGGGCTTGCCGTCGATTTCCGACACCAGCGTTTGCGCACCAAAAGTACCAGTGAGAAAGGCCTCATCGGCGCCGTAAGTCTCGTAGAGGGAGAAGTTCCGCTCAAACACAGGAATACCGTCGGCGCGGCACAGGTCGATGACCTTCTGGCGGGTGACGCCATTCATACAGTAGTCACCGGTCGAGGTCCAAACCTCACCCCGCCGGACGATGAAAAAGTTACAGGCGTTAGTGGTGTTCACAAAGCCGTGCGGGTCCATCATTAGCGCTTCATCCGCGCCTGCCTGTTCTGCTTGCATGCAGGCAATCACGCAGTTCAGCTTGGAGTGGCTGTTGTATTTGGCATCCTGAGACATCGGCAGGCCACGCACCTGCGGGACAGTGGCAAGGCGGATACCTTTACTGCTGAGCGTCTCAACAGGTTTGGAATGTTCCATGATGATCACCAACGTCGGGCCGGAACGGGACAGCGAAGGGTGTTGGAACGGCTTAACCTTGACCCCACGCGTAAGCATGAGACGGCAGTGCACATCGGTCTTCATGCCGTTGGCCTCAGCCGTCACGCGCAGGGCTTCTGCGATACCTGCCTTGTCCATCCCTACATCTAGCGACACTGCTTTGCAGGAGTTGAAAAAGCGGTCCATATGCTCGTCAAAGAACGACCAAACCCCATTATAGAGCCGCATTCCTTCCCACATTCCATCGCCCAGCAAAAAGCCGCTATCGTAGACGGAAACAGTCGCTTCCGCCCGCGGCTTTAGCACGCCGTTAACATAGATCAGGATGTTTTCGTTACGCGCGTCTTCATCCGCCTCGTGGGTGGTACTCATACGATAACCTTTTGTGCCGTTTGCTCGCCCAAACCAAAAACACGTTTATACCGCTCGATCTGGTCGGCAGGACCCATGGCCTTGTTCGGGTTGTCAGACAATTTTACCGTCGGATTGCCATTGGCACTGACAGCCTTGCAGACAAGGCTGAAGGGCGCCAGTGCGTCCTCTGGCACGAGGCCACGGAAGTCGTTGGTGAGCAATGTTCCCCAGCCAAATGAAATGGCCGTCTTTCCCGCAAACTGGGCATGCAGCTCTTTGATCTTGGCCACATCGAGACCATCACTGAAAATTACGCGTTTTTGACGCGGGTCTTCGCCACGGGATTTCCACCAGTCTATCGCCTTATTTGCGGCGGTGGCCGGATCACCGCTATCGATGCGGATACCCGTCCAACCTGCCAGCCAGTCCGGCGCGTTATCAAGAAAGCCTTGGCTGCCGTAAGTATCCGGCAGGATGATGCGCAGGTTGCCTTCATGCTCTTCATGCCAGTCTTCAAGCACCTTGTAGGGTGCTTGGAACAGGGCATCGTCATCCTCGGCCAACGCCGCGTAGACCATCGGCAGTTCGTGGGCATTGGTCCCGATCGCCTCCAGCTCCCGCTTCATGGCGATTTTGCAGTTGGACGTACCGGTAAACTTGGTACCCAGCCCTTCGTTCATCGCTTGCACACACCAGTCCTGCCAAAGAAAGCTGTGGCGGCGGCGGGTGCCGAAGTCGGCGATAGACAGGTCCGGAATCTCCCGCAGGGCCTCGACCTTTTCCCAGACGCGGGTCATCGCCCGGGCATACAGAACCTGAAGCTCGAACTTCTCCATCTTGCCCAGCACCGCACGGCCGCGCAGCTCCATCAGGACTGCCAGCGCGGGGATTTCCCACAGCATGACCTCATGCCATTTACCCTCAAACGTCAGCTCGTACTGGTCGCCCTTACGCTCAAGATGGTAGGGCGGCAGACGCAAATTCTCGAACCACTCCATAAAGTCGGGGCGGAACATCTGGCGCTTGCCATAGAAAGTATTACCGCGCAGCCATGTTGATTCACCACGGCTCAGGCTGAGTGAGCGGATATGATCCAGCTGCTCGCGCAGCTCGCCCTCGTCGATCAACTCGGCCAATGGCACATCTTTGGACCGGTTGATCAGGCTAAATGTCACCTGCGTGTCCGGCTTGTTGCGGAAGATGGATTGGCACATCAGCAGCTTGTAAAAATCAGTATCGATGAGCGACCGCACAATGGGGTCGATCTTCCATTTATGGTTCCAGACACGGGCGGCGATATCAACCATTGGCTATTCCTTTTAGGATTAACCTTTTGTGCCAAAGAAGAGCAGGAAGTGACAAGCGAAAAGGCACAATCGACACAGTCCGAAAATGTCTTGCGCGCGCCGCATTTGTGTCAAAATTTGCGGTCAGACCAAAATGAGCAGAATTAAGGACATCCCGTGACTCTTCAGTATGACATCGACATTTCCTATGTAATGCCGCCAGAGGCCTTTACCGATTCAGGATCGGCAGAGCTGCTCAAAGCATCGGGTTTTGCACTGAATGGCCGCAGCAACTACATTGCCAAATTCCGCGACCCGCAGACCGCAGCCGCACTTGCCGGAGCATCACCTCGCGTTAAGGCATATTTTAAAACATGTGGTTTTGTGTTCAATCCGTCAGGCAAGGTGCTGCCCAGTGGCGCATTTGACGAACGGTTTGATGGCCAGTTGAGTGATGTCGCAAGCCGTTTGCAGGAAAACCTGCACCAGTTTCATCTGAAGGATCAGATGTGGAACGAATTCGATCTGGGCGCATGTATCGTTTCGATCGAGAATGCCAAACCGATTGAGGTGCCTGCTATTGCGCCTCCAAGACGCCGCAAACGCGCTGATCAAAAGGCTGTCTGAACCCACTTTGTGCGCCCTCAGGTTGTTTTTCCCGTATTCGCAATCACGCTTGCGCTGACGCTACAGTTCTTCGGCTTGCCGCAGTTCTCTGCCGGAACAGAGACCGCCGAATTTGCGCCAAACCTCGGGGCTGATCGCTAGGTCAAGCGAGCGTTACGCCTGCGGATGCCATCGCAGCCTCTGCCGCGGCAAGCGAGCCGTTTAAATCAATGGCGCGGCACAATTCCCTGCGAACCGTCACATCAAAACCCAGTTTGGCTGCATCAATCGCGGAATAGTTCACACAAAAATCCAACGCGAGGCCTACAAGCGTCACTTTGGTAATACCATGCGTGCGCAAATAGCCTTCCAAGCCTGTTGGTGTTTTGTGGTCGTTCTCGAAGAACGCCGAATAGCTGTCGATGGCAGGGTTGTATCCTTTGCGAATGATCAAATCCGCCTGATCGGTGTTTAGCGCACTGTTAAACGCCGCGCCCGCTGTCCCCTGAATACAATGGTCTGGCCAGAGAATCTGTGGGCCGTAAGGCATTTCAATCATATCATACGGGTCTTTGCCTGTGTGGGACGCGGCAAAGGATGAATGGCCCGCCGGATGCCAATCCTGCGTAAGAATCACCGCATCAAATTGGCCCATCAATACGTTGATGTCAGAGACAATCTCGTTTCCGCCTGCAACCGCAAGCGCGCCCTTGGGGCAAAAATCATTCTGGACGTCGATGACAATAAGCGCATGCATGGCAAAACCTCTTTGAGTAGAAAACTGTGATAGCGCAGTTTTAGACCACGTCCCTCTTGCGCAACAGCCCCTGCGCGGCCTATTTGGCGTCCCATGTATACCATAGCCGCCCTGTATCACTTCGCCCGCTTCGTTTCCCCCGAGGCGATCAAGCCACCCTTGCTCAAGCTATGTCTTGAGCAGGAGATCACCGGCACGCTGTTGCTGGCGCGCGAAGGGGTGAATGGCACCATCGCAGGCCCCTCAAAGGCTGCGGTGGACGCTGTTTTGGCGCATCTGCGCGCCCTGCCCGGCTGCGCCGGGCTTGAACATAAATACGCGGAGTCGGATGTGCCGCCTTTTGGCAAAATGAAAGTCCGTCTCAAGCGTGAGATCGTGACCATGGGACAGCCTGACGTCGATCCTACCGCCAGTGTGGGCCACTATGTAGCGCCCGAGGATTGGAATGATCTGATCACCCGTGACGATGTGGCCGTAATCGACACCCGCAACGATTACGAAGTGGCGATTGGAACGTTTCAGGGTGCAATTGACCCGCAAACCGCCAGCTTTGGCGAGTTTCCAGCGTGGTGGGAGGCGAACAAGGACCGCTTCCACAACAAGAAGATCGCGATGTTCTGTACGGGTGGTATCCGCTGCGAAAAGTCCACCAACTATTTGTTGGGTCAAGGCGTGCAGGATGTGTACCACCTCAAAGGCGGTATTCTGAAATACCTCGAAGAAGTCCCCGCCGCCCAAAGCACATGGGATGGTGCATGCTTTGTCTTCGACAACCGCGTCAGCGTGGAGCATGGGCTTAAACCCGGTCCGCATCTGCTGTGCCACGGCTGCCGCCGCCCGATCCTGCCCGCCGATACTGAACGGGACGGATATGAGGCTGGTGTGAGCTGTCACAACTGCGTCGGCGAGACCTCAGAGGATGACAAAATGCGCTTTCGCGAGCGGCAAAAGCAAATGGCTTTGGCAAAGCAGCGTAAGTGGTAGCTTAGGCCATTGCCATTCGGGATGCGCGGGGACGACTGCGCAGCAAGAGCCACAGCATGATCGCGATGTTTGCCCCATTCCAAACGATACCGTTCACGAAGGCCAGCGTGTACGAGCCGCTGACGTCATAGATCCAGCCCGACATCCAGCCGCCCAGCGCCATACCCAGAATCGTGGCCATCATGACAAATCCGACGCGCGCGCCTGCTTCCTTTGCGGGCATGTACTCCCGCACGATGAGCGCATAACTGGGGACGATGCCGCCCTGACTAAGACCAAAAACCATGCTGACCAGATAGAGCGAGACCATGCCGCCTGCCGGCAGGTATAAAAAAAGTGCCAGACACTGCAGGAATGACCCGATCAACAGGGTGCGTACGCCGCCAAGTTTATCTGCCAACAGTCCCGACACGATGCGCGAGGCAACGCCGCCCAGTAGCATTAGCGCCAGCATCTGCGCACCAACAGCAGGGCCGAACCCCAGCCCGACGCAAAGCGCCACAATATGAACCTGCGGCATGGACATGGCCACGCAACAGCCAATGCCGGCCAGTCCCAGCAAGTACTGGAGCGCACGCGGCGATAGGCCCGAGGATCTGGCATTCAGGACCGAGGCGGTTTGAGCGGCGGTCTGTGCTTCCTCTGGGACGCGGCGGCGCAGGGTCAACGCCAGCGGGATCACCACCGCCACCGTTACCGTTGCCATCACCAGATAGACCGCACGCCAGCCGCTTTCTTGCAGCACACCGGCCAGCAAGATGGGCCAGATCGCACCAGAAAGATAGTTGCCCGATGCGGCAATCGCCACAGCAATCCCCCGCCTGCGTACAAACCAGTGAGAAATGTCTGCAATCAGAGGGCCAAAGCCCACGGCAGAGGCAAAGCCAACCAGCAATTGCGCCAAAGACAACATCATCAACGAGCCCGAAAACGTGGCCAATACATACCCAAGTGCTGTCACCACAGCAGCCACCATCAACGACAGCGTAATTCCAAAACGGTCCACCGCGCGGCCAATTGCATAATTCCCCGTCGCAAAGCCGATCATGGTGAGCGTGTAGGGCAGCGACGCCATTGCACGACTGCCGCCAAACTCCGTCTCAACCGCAGGCATAATGACAATGATGGCCCACATGCCCGCATTAATCACGGTCGCGACCAAGAGCGTCAGCCCAAGACGGGTCCAGGAATAGCGACTATCTGTGATCAGATTCTTCATCTCGCGATCTGGCAGCGATTGCTTTGCAGATGCAAGCTTTACCTTCTGGTAACCAATACGTCCGGTCTTAGGAGTTTGATAACAGCTGAGCATGTATTTCTGGCGTCGGGTGAATAAAAGGTAGTGGATATGAGTGCGAATGCAAAGCTCGCGCCAGTCATCATTAAACGTAAAAAAATCATTAAAGGCGGCGGGCACCATGGTGGTGCCTGGAAAGTCGCTTATGC
>JAQXCD010000061.1 GCA_029252045.1 Sulfitobacter sp. | reverse complement strand
ATATGATGGCTGCCCAGTTGAAGCTCCATATGAATGGTACAGATGTGACGCGCACTATTACAGGGGGTGATGCGTAATTTTTGGATCACGCAGCCGAAGGTTTTATCAACGAGCTAAAGGTCTTTGTGAAGTGGTCCCACTTATTCGGACAGGTTTGCGGCTTAGCTAAGATGTAATCTGGTTGGTTTCATGCCGCCTTTTGGGTTCGTCCTAGGTCGAAGAATGCGTCGTCGGGTGATCGTTTGTCGAGGGCCGTGTGAGGCCGCTCAGAGTTGTAGAACCCAATCCAGTCTTTGATTACGCGTTTGGCTTGGAACCCGTCCTGCAATTCGTGCAGATAGACGGCCTCCTGTTTGAGTGACCGCCACAGCCGTTCGATGAAGATATTGTCGAGATACCGGCCCCGTCCGTCCATCGAGATTTTGACGTCAGCCTCGGTCAAGGTCGTGATCCAGGCTGACCCTGTGAACTGCGATCCTTGATCGGTATTCATGATCTCGGGCTTGCCCACTGCCCGTCAGTGCATGTTTACATGCACGAGAGGGGTATTTTGCGATGGCCTCGTTCAAGGCGTCAACACAGAAGCTGGCGTCCAGCGTGTTCGACAGCCGCCACGCCAACACCTTGCGCGTGGCCCAATCCATAATCGCCACCAAGTAAAGGAACCCGCGCCGCACGGGGATGTAGGTAATATCACTACACCAAACGTGGTTCGGGCGCGTGATTGGTAACTTCCGTAGCAGGTAGGGGTAGATGCGATGCTGTGGGTGCTTTTTGCTGGTGTTTGGTCCTTTGTAGATTGCTTGTAGGCCCATAATGCCCATCAGCCGACGCACACGGTGACGACCCGCATGGAACCCATTTCTCGGCAAGTAAGCCGCGATCTGGCGGCTGCCCCCTCTCGGGATCATGCTTTGCATGACCCTGTCGGGCAGTGGAAGAACGGATATTTGGTGAACACCCGATCAATCTCGTTCATCAGTTCCAGCGTCTCAGCATTCACGCCGACGGGCACGTAGTACAGTGACGACCGGCTTATCTTCAGCAGCTTGCACTGCTTCGTCAGGCTCAGATCTGCCAGGTCTTTGCGGATCATCGCCTTGCGTTCGGTCGGGCTCATCGCTTCAGCCCTTGTGACAAAAAATCGGTTTCGACCGCCAATTTACCGATCTTCGCATGAAGCTCTTTGACTTCGGCCTCGTTGTCTTCCGCCCTCCGGACCTTGTCAGAGAACACACCCGTCAGGCCATCAATCGCCTGCCGTTTCCATGTTGTTACCTGCGTTGGATGCACTTTGTGCTTGGCTGCAATCTCTTGCGCCGTCCTGTCTCCACGAAGCGCCTCAAGCGCAACCGTGGCCTTAAACTTGTCTGAAAAACTGCGTCTCTTCGTCATTTGTGTATCCTGTCTTCAAGGTTGGATACATCTTAGCGCGCTGTCCAGTTTTGCCGGACCACTTCACAGTGCCCGTCACCGTGAACGCATGGCCGGTTTCAGACTCTCTCGCGAAGCCTTGGTGTCACGGGAGGATTCTAGCCGCACTTTGCGTTGGATCGAGGGGAATGCCGAAGAAACCGATCCCGGCCGGAGGTTGGAAGTGTCCTAGGACGCGACCTACTGGGTCGGTCGGCGCCTTGTGGTGCCAACCGAGCGATAGACGTCCCGCAACCCTGTTGAACTACGCTTTGCTCCACTTTGGCGGGGTCGGCAGCCGGTTCACCTACTAACGTGTTGGATTCCAACGCAGTTTGGGTTGTTTTGTTGACCTATTGTTGACCTGGAATTTGGACAGCAAAAAGCCCCGCGGCTGGCGGGGCGTAATGCATTGTAGTTATTGGTAATTTTGGTTGCGGGAGTAGGATTTGAACCTACGACCTTCAGGTTATGAGCCTGACGAGCTACCGGGCTGCTCCATCCCGCGCCAATTCGTTTGCGTGTACTATGCGTGGATCAATGTGAGCGCAAGCGGAAAAGGACGTATTTGCCTATAAAAATTCCTGAGACCTTGGGCGTCTCTAATTACCTAGCTTTTCGGCAAGATTTAGGGTGAGCGGACGTA
>JAQXCD010000060.1 GCA_029252045.1 Sulfitobacter sp. | reverse complement strand
AGTTCCTCATGTGTATCTCTCTAATCGATGATACAACACAAACGCCGCGCGCTGAAAAGCACGCGGCGTTTGTCGTTTAATAAAACAAAATCTTAAACAATTTTACAAAGAAAACTGCTATGCGGGATCCTGAATGCTCTCAAGGTAACTCAGCAAATCAGTGAACGCCCCCTCCAGAATTTCTCCATCAGCTCCAGCTGAGGGATAGACATGGCGGAGGCCGATCTTTGAAAAATCTGGCATCGTTTTGTCGACCACATCGCTTTCGAGTTGCCCCATAATAAACCGCCGGACAAACTCATGAGGGAAACTCCCATCGTTCCGTACACTCAACTGACTAAGGGCAGGCGGCAAAACACCTAAACCGAGAGACTCTGCGCCGGCCCCCTGACCGTCGCTGCCATGGCAACTAGCACATTCTTTTTCATACACGGCCCTCCCTCTGGTGACACCATCACCGGAGCTAAGCCCGCTAATGGAGCAAGCCGATAGCGCCGATCCAGCTATTGCAAGGAATATGCCTGAGCGAATGTTCATTTCCAAAAAAACCACTCCAAATTTGTGAACATTTAGCACCCTAACACCTTTCGCAATGATCCGTGCGAGTAAAGCTACCATCCCACGTAAGGAGCTACGAAAGACTTGATCTAAGTCAAGACAATCGAATTGTTCCATCCGCCCAAATGATACTACCGAGCATCGGCCATTGCATTCCCAAACAGCCAAATGGTCCCTACCTGTAAGAACGCAGTCCAATTTTCCGGCGCTGCCCTTGACTTCGGGCCCTCCGCACGATGTAGCTGCCTCAACATATTTGCTTGTTTGTAGCCTGACCTACCTTGCGATAACCGACAAAAGAGAGACCGACATGCACGCCTATAGAAGCAAGACCTGTGCCGATTTGAATGCAAAAAACGTGGGCGATAACGTTCGCCTTTCCGGTTGGGTGCACCGCGTGCGCGACCACGGTGGCCTATTGTTCATCGATCTGCGTGACCACTACGGAACGACGCAACTTATCTGTGATCCGGATTCAACCGCTTTTTCAGAGCTTGAGAATGTCCGCGCAGAGTGGTGCATTCGAATTGACGGTGAAGTGAAAGCGCGCGCACCAGAGTTGGTAAATGCCAAGATACCCACGGGCGAAGTCGAAGTCTTTATTCGGGACGTCGAAGTTCTGGGGCGTGTGAATGGTGATCTACCTTTGCAGGTATTTGGCGGTCAGGAATATCCGGAAGAGACACGCCTCAGATACCGTTACCTTGATTTGCGCCGTGAGAAAATGCAGCGCAACATGATCCTGCGCTCTGATGTTGTCAGCTCTATCCGCAAGCGGATGTGGGACCAGAAGTTCAAAGAGTTTCAGACCCCGATCATCACAGCATCCTCTCCTGAAGGGGCGCGGGATTTTCTCGTGCCGTCACGGCTCCACCCTGGCAAGTTCTATGCGCTGCCCCAAGCACCTCAGCAGTTTAAGCAATTGTTGATGGTTTCGGGTTTTGACAAATATTTCCAGATTGCGCCCTGCTTCCGCGACGAGGATCCCCGTGCAGACCGCTCGCCGACAGATTTCTACCAACTCGACCTTGAGATGTCATTTGTCGAGCAGCAGGATGTATTCGATACGATCCAGCCTGTATTAACCGGTATTTTTGAAGAATTCGGTGGCGGAAAAACTGTAGATCAGGAATGGGCGCAGATATCCTATAAGGATGCCGCACTCTGGTACGGCTCGGACAAGCCCGATCTCCGTAACCCAATCAAAATGCAAGTCGTATCGGAGCACTTTGCGGGCTCCGGCTTTGCAATTTTTGCCAAGTTGCTGGAGCAAGAAGGCACACAAATTCGGGCAATCCCCGCACCTACAGGCGGCAGCCGCAAGTTCTGTGACCGCATGAACGCCTTTGCCCAGAAAGAAGGATTGCCCGGAATGGGCTACATCTTCTGGCGCGATCAAGGCGAGGGCATGGAAGCCGCAGGTCCGTTGGCAAAAAACATTGGACCAGAGCGGACTGAGGCCATTCGCCAGCAACTTGACCTTGGTGTTGGAGACGCTGCGTTTTTCCTTGGTGGTAAGCCCAAGGCATTTGAAGCTGTTGCCGGCCGTGCGCGGAACGTTATCGGCGAGGAGCTGGGACTAACTGACAAGAACCGCTTCGCCTTTGCCTGGATCGTGGATTTCCCGATTTATGAGAAAGACGATACCACTGGCAAAATTGACTTTGAACATAATCCATTTTCGATGCCCCAAGGTGGAATGGATGCTCTTAACGGCGATCCGCTTGAAGTCTTGGGCTTTCAGTATGATCTGGCTTGTAACGGGTATGAGCTGGTGTCCGGCGCGATCCGGAACCACCGCCCTGAGATCATGTTCAAGGCGTTCGAGATTGCAGGCTACGGAGAAGACGAAGTGCGTAAGCGCTTTGGCGGTATGGTGAATGCCTTCCAATACGGCGCGCCCCCCCACGGTGGCTGCGCGGCAGGTATCGACAGGATTGTGATGCTGCTGGCGGAGGAAAGCAACATTCGCGAAGTGATCCTCTTCCCGATGAACCAACGTGCGGAAGACCTGATGATGAACGCACCAAATGATCCGATGCCTGACCAGCTGATGGAACTTGGGTTGCGGGTTATCCCACAAGACTAAAACGAGTAGCGCCGCAGGAAACTGTGGCGCTTTCCGCTTTTGCACTACGACCAGGGCGCAAATCAGGTTCAAGTGAGATCAACGAAAAATACCTGCTTTCTATGAATACTGACCGGTGGATTGAGGCGCGGCATTCAGTGCTTGGCGAGGGACACGATGCAAACTATCACTTCAGTATGAACAGTAACACAGACTTTGAAGCAACTTTAGGTGCCGCCCTACCTGACTGGCAATCGCCGGCTCCTCCTGAATGCGGTAGTATGGAAGGGAAATATGCCCGCTTGGAGCGACTCGATGCAGATACACATGCTGCACTGCTTTACCGCGCTTTTGCGGGTCATGATGCGGTTTGGGATTACATGCCCTATGGCCCATTTTCATCAGCGGCGCAGTACTATCGTTGGGTCCGTGAACACGCAGCGCAAACCGATCCGCGCTTTTACGCGATCAAAAACCTGCAAACCGGCAATTGGGAAGGTGTGGCAAGTTACTTGCGTATTTCGCCAGAGGCGGGATCGATTGAGGTGGGGCACATCAACTTCAGTCCAGCGCTTCAGCAGACCCCTGCTGCTACTGAGGCAATGTACCTTATGATGGCGTGGGCATTTGACGCCGGTTACCGGCGGTATGAATGGAAATGTAACGCGCTGAATCATGGGTCGCGGCGTGCGGCGCAGCGACTGGGGTTCAGCTATGAAGGCGTCTTCAGGCAGGCGGCCGTTGTGAAAGGCCGCAATCGTGACACTGCATGGTTTGCAGCAATTGACAGCGACTGGCCTGCTTTGAAAGAAGCCTATGCCGCATGGTTTTCTCCGGCAAATTTTGACGCGTCAGGACAACAGCGTGAACGGTTGGGAGACATGACCTGCCTTGTCCGCGTGTCCGAGGATCAGTCGCTTCTGCGAAACCGCTAAATCGCTATCTTTTTGGCAAGCCGCTGCTGAATAAGGCCGGCAATCTGCGCCGTTTCGGAAGTGGCTGGCTGTCCAGTGGCGCGTCGACCTGCAAGTGCGATAGCCGCCTGTTCCATCCGCTTGTCTTCGACAGAACGTGCAACACCCTGCAAAAATTGGGCAATGTAGTCCAATGCCTTGCCGTTAGGCAGGTTGTCCAAAATCTCGGCGGCGTAGTTAATATCGTCATGATAGGCCAGTTCGTCCGGTGAAATCAGCTCATCCACAATCGCGCGCAGGCCCGGCGGGCGCCTATCAGATGGAAGGGCCGCAAGCACCATCTGCTGAAATACGGCCAATGAGGTGATGGGTTTTCCCAGAAAGCCCTGTGCCCCTGCCGCCATCGCTTCTGCTTCCAGTGTTTCATCGCCGGATGTGGCCAGAACAACGCTTTTCTCTGTCTCGGCTTGCGCTAGTTCAGCGATTAAATCAGCTCCATTTCCGTCCGGCAAACCCATGTCCACGACCACGACAGAGGGGCGGTACACTTGCAGGTGACGGCGCGCGGAGCGGATGCAATCTGCCCGCCTGATCCGTGCACCTGATCGCAGGCATAGCAGGCGCATCGCTTCGCATGCGTAGCGGCTATCCTCGACGACCAGCACAGTCAGCCCCAGCAGAGGACGTTCAGCAGTTGGGGCCGGAAAATTGGCCGCAAACGGATCATTGGTATCCATGGTGCACTCCGATTCCATAACAGTTGCCCCACTTTGGCGCAGCCATACCTAACGGTAGGTTAACGCGTCGCATTGCGCCTATGTGAATTGCATCGCATAAACGGTCAAATTTCATGCTGTGAGGAAAAACCATGATCGGACGTCTAAACCATGTCGCCATTGCTGTGCCTGATCTTGAGGCAGCTGCAGATCAGTACCGCAATGCACTGGGGGCCAATGTCGGTGCACCGCAAGACGAGCCAGACCATGGCGTAACCGTCATCTTCATCGAGCTGCCGAACACCAAGATCGAACTCTTGTACCCTTTGGGTGAAAACTCCCCAATCCAAGGATTTTTGGATAAAAACCCCTCAGGCGGCATCCACCACATTTGCTATGAGGTCGACGACATCATCGCGGCACGAGACCATCTGAAATCCACAGGCGCGCGTGTTCTGGGTACAGGTGAGCCGAAAATCGGCGCTCACGGTAAACCGGTGATCTTTTTGCACCCCAAGGATTTCAATGGCGCTCTGGTTGAGCTGGAGCAGGTCTGATGGGGCCGGTCTCTGCGATCGTTCTTTACGCAATCGTCTGGTTCATGCTGTTTCTGATTATTCTGCCGATCCGTGTGCAGACACAGGGCGATCTGAATAACATCGTTCCAGGCACCCACGCAGGTGCGCCAGAGCATCATCACCTCAAGAAAAAGGCGTTGTGGTGCACGGGGCTGTCATTTCTGATCTGGGGCGCCTTTGTGGCGATCATCCTGTCGGGTGTGATCAGCGTTGATAATCTGGAGGACTGGGTGGGGCGGGGCGCCCCTGCGGCAACAACTGGAACAGGTGAGTAAACGTCGCAGCCCCCAATATTGGGATAACAAGGTTCAGCAGCGGGACAGACAGTGGCATGGCCGTTAGAATGCCCGCTGCCCAGATAGTTGCGAAGTGCTTGCGCCGCAGTTCTTTGGCACGCACACGGCCCACACGGCGCATTGCGGCGAGGGTGTAATATTCCCGCCCCAACAGAAACCCGTTCACGGCCCAGAAGATGAAAATGGCGACCGGTGCAAAGATGACATACAGTACCAGCGCCAGTGTATTGGCGCCGACAATAACCCCCAAAAAGTTTACCGTGTCGCGCATGGCCTCGGCAAAAGGTGTACGCGGCTTTTGGGTGAGATGCGGATAGTGCACCGCCTCCACCGCGTCCGCCACATCATCCAGAAACATCGAGGTGATGGCAGAGGCGACCGGCACCATCAGGAATACAGATAGGAACAGCAAGAGAAACGCGGCGCCCCAGCTGAACAGATCGTCCAGCCATTGGACTTCTCCCAAGATCGGCAGCCAGTTGCTATCACCCGTCAGCCAGTCGATCAGCCAGACAAAACCCGCTGCTGCCCCTACGAGCAGGGCCAATGTCAGACCGATACCGATCATCAACACCCGTCTGAAACGGGGGTCTCCGGTTTGTCCCAAAGCAAGACCAAATGCCTTGAAAACAGTCCCTAAAGCCATGTTGTTATCATCTCTAAATCAGGGCGGGGCCTATCGGGCGGTATGCTTGTCTCTGTGCCGATGTGTATGATGCCTGCGATACGCTCGTGGCTTTCCAGTTTGAACCCTTGCTCCATAAACACGCGGTCATGACTCACCCATCCGCTGAGCCAGTTCGCACCCCAGCCTGCCGCCAATGCCGCATTCAACAGCGCCAGACAGACAGCCCCGGCGGAATAGGTCTGCTCAAGCGCCGGAATTTTCTCGGAGGACTTTTGCACCTCGATTACAGCAACCGCCAGATGGCCCTGATCAAACTGACCACGTCCTTTGTTGATCTGCTCGGCATCAAGCCCCAACGCTTCTCCGCGTGCCTGTGCCAGATCGGCCAGCGGCTTCATCGCGGCGCGGTCAATCACGATAAACCGCCACGGCTCCAGCTTGCCATGATCAGGCGTTCGCGCAGCAGCGGTGAGCAGTTGCATCAGTATATCGCTGTCGGGTACTGGCGTGGTCAGGGTCTTGGCAGGGCGTGACCGGCGGGTCAGCAGGAATTCAAGTGCTTGTGCGTTTGGTATCGGCATAATCTAAAGTTCCAACTCTTTGGCCATGTCATCTATCAACTCTTTCTGGAACGCCAATACACGGGGGGTAGGCTGGCGGCCAGACAGTGCCTTGTACATAGGGTCCGGTGCGCGGATTTCACTACCCGATAGCGCCTCCATGACGGCATGACCGCAGAACGGGACGTAGACCTCGGAATATCCGCCCTCATGCACGACAACCAGCTTGCCGTCGCACACCTCTGATGCTGTTTGCTTGATCCGCGCTGTCATGTCGCCAAAGGTCTGCGCCATCGCCAGCATGGAGCCTAACGGGTCGGGGGCGGCACAGTCATAGCCACAGGCAACGATGATGATATCAGGTGCAAATGCTTTGATTTGCGGGATCACAACAGTGTCTAACGCATGCAGATAGCCGTCGTGGCCCAGACCTGCGGGCAGTGGCAGGTTAAGGTTGAAACCCGCCCCCGCGCCAGTTCCACGATCGGCGAGTTTGCCGCTGTCCAGCGGATAGTTCCCTTCCTGATGCAGCGAGATCGTCAGCACGTCGTCGCGCCCGTAATACACCGCCTCGGACCCGTTACCGTGGTGCACATCCCAATCAAGGATCACCGCGCGTTTGATATGGCCTTCGGCGACAGCGGCCTCAACCGCGATGGCGATATTGGCAAACAGGCAAAACCCCATCGGTTTGTCCGGCTCGCAGTGGTGGCCGGGGGGGCGGGAGAGGGAATAGGCATTATCCAGTGCACCACTTGCCACGGCCCGCACCGCAGCAGTCGCCAACCCTGCGGACAGCGCTGCAATTTCAAACCCGCCTTGCGCAAAAGGCGCGTGGTGTCCCAGCTCGCCACCGCCTGCGTCAGAGACTGTTTTAAAGGCATCCACATAGGAGGCAGGGTGAACACGCAGTAATTCCTCACGCGTGGCTTGTGGGGCCGACCGCATGTCAAGCTTGGTCGACAGGCCAGTGACATCCATCAGGTTCTTGAAGCGGCGCTTGGTCTCAGGGCTCTCTGGTAGGCCACCAGCGGCCAGCGGCTGCACCAACCCACCTAACGGCAGCGTTGCGGCATAGTTGCCGCCTGCGTGCCAGAAAGTCCGTTCGTCCCAGAAAAAACCTGTGCTCATATGCGCCTCCTGCGGTTGATCGGAAGGTGACAAAGAGGGCGCGAATTGTCCACGGGTTAGTGCAAATGCGCCATACCGTCACGACAAGAACTCAACGCCCGGTCAACCAAGTCGAGTTCATGTATGTAGCTGAATTTTGAAGAAAGTTTAGCGTATCTGAACGAATTCCCTTTATGTTCAGGGCCAAGAATTTCAACAAGTCTAGTTATATTCTCTTGCTCGAAACTGAAACCTTGCTCCATTGCTTCTCTTAATAACTTGTCCAGATTGTGCCCAAATTCGGAAACATCTTTACCCGTCTTGTCCTTTAAAAATGCCTTCAGGTACAATGCGACTGCGAAGCTAAGATTAGCATAATAGCCTAGATAGACCGCTGGTTGATCCTCCCCAAAGGGCTTAATATGCGGAACGGGTAGTTTTGTCATGTCGTGAAACGCGACCGCAGCGCGATACAGCTCATGTGGAGAAGTGTTGTCTGGGGTTTTTCCCATGATGTGCAATCCAATCTCAAAAAGAAAAGATCGGATTGCACAGCGCGTATTTCAAGGGTCTATCTTTTTGAAAAAAGTCAGAATTTTGAGATGATGAGGCAGACTGAGCTTTTGGCCTTAGCCCACCATCCCGACGATCTCGTATGTCTTCTTCAAGATCGGCGCCGTAATCTCGCGCGCTTGTTCGGCGCCGATGGCCAGAAGGCGGTCGATCTCAGTCACGTCATTCATCAGACGCGCCATCTCGGTCGAGATAGGGGAGAGTTTGGCAACAGCCAGTTCCGCCAGCGCGGGCTTGAACGTTCCAAATTGCTGGCCGCCAACGTCCTTCAGTACCTGTTCGACGGTTTGTTCGTTCAAACCGGCATAGATGTTCACCAGATTGCGCGCCTCGGGGCGGTCTTTCAGCCCTTCAACCTCGGAGGGCAGGGCATCCGGATCGGTCTTGGCCTTGCGGATCTTCTTGGCAATGGTATCGGCGTCGTCGGTCATGTTGATGCGGCTGGCATCCGACGGATCGGATTTCGACATTTTCTTGGAGCCGTCGCGCAAGGACATCACACGGGTGGCAGCCCCCTCAATCACCGGCTCCACCTCGGGGAAGAAGTTCACGCCGTAGTCGTGGTTGAACTTGGCCGCGATGTCGCGGGTCAACTCGAGGTGCTGCTTCTGGTCTTCGCCTACAGGTACATGGGTCGCGTGATAGATCAGAATATCGGCGGCCATCAGCGCCGGATAGGCGAACAGGCCCAGCGATGCGGCTTCGGCGTTTTTGCCGGATTTGTCTTTCCACTGGGTCATGCGGCCCATCCAGCCCATACGCGCGATGCAGTTGAAAATCCACGCCAGTTGCGCGTGCTCGGGCACTTGGCTCTGGTTGATCAGGATGGATTTCTCCGGTGAGATACCAGAGGCGATAAAGCCGGCGGCCAATTCACGCGTGTTGTGGCGCAACGTGGCGGGGTCCAGCAGTTTCGCGGTGATCGCATGCAGGTCCACCATGCAGTAAACCGTCTGGAAATCGCCCTGGTTTTGCATGTCCACAAAGCGTTTGATCGCGCCCAGATAGTTGCCCAAAGTCAGGCCGCCGGAGGGCTGGATGCCCGAGAATACGCGGGGTGTGAATGTTGTCTCGGTCATAGGATGCTCCGATGGGGCTGGATATGCTGTTGCACAGGGCTTACCCATGGCGCAGGTTCCCGTCAACCAGACCTGAAAGAAGCACCATGTCAGACCAATACGACCCGCATTTCGAGCCCCCCATCAACAAACTGCCCGTGGTGGTGGTGATCCTGTTCCTGATCATGGCGGGCGTTGAGCTGACGCTGGCACTGGGCGAGGCCGGATTTGCCGGCGGTCCAACGGCCATCGGATGGCGGCTGGCGCTAGTGCGTGATTGGGGTTTCTCCGGCGACATCTTTGATGCCATGCTGGCGCAAGGTTATTGGTCTTGGGACAATCTGGCGCGTCTGATCACCTATCCGTTCATCCATCTGGGTTTCACCCACGCGTTGATCGCCATCGTGCTGATGCTCGCGCTGGGCAAAATGGCAGCCGAGGTGATGGGGCAATTCGCCATGCTGGCGCTGTTTGTGGCGTCGGGCATTGGCGGTGCGCTGGCTTACGCGCTGCTGCTGGATGATCCGGTCTGGCTGGTCGGGGCCTATCCTGCGGTCTACGGGCTGATCGGCGGTTATAGTTTTCTGCTCTGGCGCAGATTGGGTGCCACGGGCGGGCAGCAAATGCGTGCCTTCAGCTTGATTGCGATGCTGATGGGACTGCAACTTGTCTGGAGCCTGATTGGCACGGTCGGCAATGGCTGGGTGGCTGAACTGGCCGGTTTCATCACCGGCTTCCTTCTCAGCTTTCTCTGCGCGCCCGGCGAATGGGCGCGCATATTGAACAGGCTGCGGCAGCGTTAGGTTTTGGGATTACGCCGGACGGCTGATTTGAACTCGGACATTCTGAACGCGCCCAGCAGCTGGCCTGAGCCGAAATAGGCAACGGCGCCTAGTGTGATCAGTATCAGCAACCCGAGACCGCGCCAACCGGGCAGCGCCAATAGGGCACCCAGCTGGAGGTCACAGAACCACAAGGTCGCGCCCATGATCATGCTGGCCGCGATGATACGCCAGATGCGTTTTTTGAAGCGCGCATCGAACTTGGCAGCATCGCCATACCGTCGCGCGCCGATGGCGAGCAGTGCAAACATCGCCCATCCAGCAGTGGTTGCGGCAATGGCGGGCGACAGCCAACCGAACCATGGTGCAAGACCAAGGGCCAATCCCGCATTCACCACCATCGCGACAACAGCAAAGTGGAACGGGCGTTTGGTATCTTCGCGCGCAAAATAAAGCGGTTGCAGGATTTTTTGCAGCACAAAGGCGGGCAGGCCGAGACCATAGATCATTACAGCGGTGGCGATTGCAGCAGTGTCGTCCACGGTTGTTGCCCCCCTCTCGAACAGGACAGAGGCCAGGGTCATCGGGATCACAACAAGGGCCACGCAAGAGGGGATCGTCAGCGCCAGTGATACTTCGGCGGCGCGGCTCAGAGTGGCCTGTGATCCTGCGGTGTCGTTTGCCTTCAGTCTGCGGGACAGATCGGGCAGCAGCACCACGCCGATTGCAATGCCAACAACACCCAACGGCAGTTGGTATAGCCGGTCGGCATAGCTGAGCCACGCAACTGCGCCATCGTAAAAGCTGGCCACCTGACGGCCCACCAGCAGGTTGATCTGGACCACGCCACCGGCAAGGGCCGCAGGCGCTGCGATGATAGCAAGGCGTTTGAGGTCTGGCGTCAGGCGGGGGCGCTTGTTTAGCTTTAGCGTAAAGCCCGCGCGCCGTGCCGCCCACCACACCAGCGCAAGCTGTGCGGCACCCGCCAGTGGAACCGAAAGCGCCAGCGTATCGCCCACGCGTAGGCCCAACGCCTGATCAAGCCCAACACCCAGCGCGTCTGACATGGGGCGCCCGATGGCCGCCCCGATCAGGACGGCGATGATAAAGATGATGTTCAGCACAACAGGAGCAGCGGCAGCTGCCATAAACCGACCCGTCGCGTTCAGCACACCCGAGACAAGGGCCGCAAGTGAGATGAACAAGATATAGGGAAAGGCCAGACGCCCGTATTCAACGGCCAGATCGAACCGCTCATCTCCTGCAAAGCCTGACGCCATAAGATAGACCAGACCCGGCATAGCAATGATGCCGACCACGGTGAAGATCGTGAGAATAAGTGCCATCCCCACAAAAGCATCCTGCGCAAAACCTTCGGGATCATCACCCGCCTCAAGCCGCTTGGAGAACATCGGCACGAAGGCCATGTTAAACGCGCCTTCCGCAAAGAACCTGCGGAACATGTTGGGCAGCGAGAAGGCCACAAGGAAGGCTTCGGCTACTGGACCGGACCCGAGGTAGGCCGCAATCATCACATCGCGCACAAATCCCAGAACGCGGCTGAGCAGCGTCCATATCCCTACGGTGAAAAAGCCGGTCATCAGGCGGATGGGTTTCATGGGACTGTGGCCTTTACTGGGGTGTGCCTTGGCCTAGCGATTGGCGCGGGCTTGCGCAATTGGCTTTTACGCGGGCGGCGAAATCCGGACACGCCGCGCCCAAATAGCGAGCCCTGCAAGACACAGCACACCACCCACAGCGTAGACGCCGAGGATGCGGTGCAGATCGGCAGCGGGAAGCAGTCCGACATTCTGCGCGGTGGTGGCTGCCAGCAGCAGCGTTGCGGCAAACACCAGCTTGCCTGCCAGACTTTTGAGCGAAAGATAGGTGGCGCGGGTATTGCTCGCCAACAGCGGTTGGATGCGGGCGATGATAAACGGATAAGCAAGGGAATCTGGCACAATCCGCAGCAGCAAAACACCGATTACCAAGACCGAAGTGCTGACCGCTAACGCCGCCACAAGTGCGATTTGCAGGCCAAAGGCACAGAGTAACAAGACAGGTAACCCCAACAGCAGACGCAAGCGCGGCGCGACCAGAGACGCTACAACAGAGAGTAACATCATCAGGCAGGTCACAACACCACTCACCAGCGGCGCCTCGGCAGCAAGGCCCAATTGATCAAGCGAAGTCCGAATGAACGGCTGACCAAATACAAACGGCAAATGGCTGAACCCGTACATCAACACGGTCAGTGAAAAGAGCCATGCCAGAACCGGATGGAGTAACGCGGCTTTGAGGGTGGCAATTTACGCCCGCACGCTATCAGTGCCATCCGCGGCGCGCGGCGGCTCTGCCATCAGGGCAACCAATATGGCAGCTATCGCAAAGGCTGAGGCAGTTGCATAAAATGGCAGGGTGGCCGACCACATTGCCATCGCGCCGCCCGATACTGCGGAAACCGCAAACCCCGCCAGCGTAAATCGCCATACCCGAAGCTCTTGCGCCTCGATTTCTTCGGCACGACCGGTGGCGTCAAGCGCTTCGTACAAGAGCGCGGAATCAGTGCCGGATTTGAACGCAGAACCCGCGCCAATCAGGCTTTGTCCCAAGGCATAAACCGCAAAGCTGCCACCGAATGCCAGCGCCAGACACCCCAGCACAGAACAGACAGCAGATAACATCAGCGTCAGCCGTCTGCCGATCCGGTCCGAGAAATATCCCGATGGGACCTCGAGCAGGGTCGTGGCGATGTCATAGACCGAATAGAGGATAATGGCCTCTGCTCCTGACAAATTTGCCTGAAAATACAAGAACCAAACAGCCTGCCAAAATAGCAAACTGTTAAAAAACTGATACCAAGGCATCAGCCTGATGGTGCGGTCTAGGGTCAAACAGGCTCGCTTTCTTGTCAGCTGTTGGCGCGCGCGGCCCCTTCGGTGATCGCGTCACGCAAACGCTTTTCCAGCGTGCGCTGCTTGCCCTCGGAGTAATATTTTAGCCCGAACATATCCTTCACATAGAAGGTATCGACAACCTGCTCGCCGTAGGTCGCGATGACGGCATTGGCGATATACACATTCGCCCCTGCAAGTGCGCGCGCCAGATCATAGAGCAATCCGGGCCTGTCGCGGGTGTCGACCTCGATGATCGTGTAAATCTCGGAGCCGTCGTTGTCGAAGGTGATATGCGTGGGCACCCGAAACGCTTTTTCGCGCTTCTTGACCTTGTCGCGGGACTTGAGCGCATCGCGCGCGATTACTTCGCCGCGCAGGGTTTTCTCGATCATTTGGCGCAGTCGGGGCAGTTTGGATGCCTCGTAGGCATTCCCCTCGCTGTCCTGAATCCAGAAGGCATCGGTGATATAGCCGTCTTTGGTTGTATAACTGCGCGCGTCCACCACGTTTGCCCCTACCAGCGCTAGCGCACCGGCTAGGCGTGAGAAAATGCCGTGGTGATCCGGCATCACGAAACAGGCGCGGGTCGCATCGCGGTCCTCGTCGGGGTGCAGATCAATCATCACTGAATCGGGCTGGATATCGCGCAGAAGGTTGGCGAAAGCGACGTGCGCCGTGACGTGCAGGCCTTGCCAGTAGGGATCATAGTGGCGCGCGGTTTCTTCCTTGAGCGCCTTCTTGGGCCACTCGGGCAAGGCAGCGCGCAGGGTCTTTTTCGCCTCCGTGCCACGGCTGGTCCGGTTCAGGTCTTCCAGCCCCGTCTCCAGCGCGCGTTTTGTCTGGCGGTAAAGGCCGCGGATCAGAACGGCTTTCCAGTTGTTCCATGTATCCGGGCCTACGCCGCGAATATCACAGACGGTGAGCACGCACAGAAGGTCCAGCCGCTTGACCGTCTGCACAGCCTTGGCAAAATCACGCACCGTGCGCGGATCGGCGATGTCGCGTTTCTGCGCCATATCGGACATCAGTAGGTGATAGCGGACCAACCATTCGACAGTGTCCACCTCTTCCTGTTTCAGCCCCAGACGCGGCGCGACCTTGCGCACGATTTGCGCGCCAAGAATCGAATGGTCCTCGGGGCGGCCCTTGCCGATGTCGTGCAGCAGCAAAGCCACATAGATCACCTTGCGGTCGACTCCGCGTTTCAGGATCGAGGAGGCAACGGGCAGTTCTTCTTCCAGCTCGTTCTTCTCGATCATTGCAAGGTTGGCGATGGTCTGGATGATATGCTCGTCCACGGTATAGCTGTGATACATATTGAACTGCATCATTGCCACGATCGGCTCGAACTCAGGGATAAACGCGGCCAACACGCCCAGCTCGTTCATGCGCCGCAGCGCGCGCTCCGGATTGCCGTGTTTGAGAAGCAGATCAAGAAAAAGGCGCTGGGCCTCTGGAGAGTTGCGGAGTGTATCATCAATCAGATGCAAGTTTGCTTTGACGGTCCGCATCGCGTCGGGATGTATCAACATCCCCGTGCGCAGGGCTTCTTCAAACACATGCAGCAGGTTCAGCGGGTCAGCAAGAAACGCGTCCGTATCTGCAATGGCAATGCGGTTATGGACCACATTATAGCCGTCCTTGATCCGCGGCCTGCGGCGGAACAACCGCTCCAGAAGCGGCTCGGACTTGACGTGCATATCTTCAAGTTTGGTCAGGAAAATGCGCGTTAGGTCACCCACAGCCGTGGCGTGGCGGAAATAGGCCTGCATAAAGACCTCAACCGCGCGGCGGCCGCTTTGGTCCTCATATTTCATGGCCTCGGCAACGCCGACCTGCATGTCGAAAGTCAATTGCTCTGTCGCCCGCTTGGTCAGCAGATGCAGATGACCCCGCACCGCCCACAGGAAATTCTCGGCTGCTTTGAATGTCTCGTATTCGTCGGCGCGGAACACACCCTTTTCCACCAGATCCGCCGAGTGCTGGACGCCGTGAATGTATTTTGCAATCCAGAAGAGGGATTGCAGGTCACGCAAGCCGCCTTTGCCTTCTTTCACATTGGGCTCCACGACATAGCGTTGGCCTTGTTTCAGATGGCGGCTATCGCGTTCTGCCAGCTTTGCCTCGATGAACTCGTGACCAGAGCCTGAAAAAAGCTCCCGCATCAGTGTCTCGTCGAGCTTTTCAGCAAGTGCTCTGTCGCCGCAGACATAGCGGTGCTCCAGCAGGGCCGTCTGGATAGTGTAGTCTTCGGTGGCCAGCTGCACGCAATCGGGAATTGTGCGGCTGGAATGCCCGACCTTAAGCTTCAGGTCCCAAAGGATATAGAGCATCGCCTCGATGACGCTGCTGGCCCAAGGGGTTATCTTGGCTGGCAGCAGGAACAAAAGATCTACATCGGAGAAGGGCGCCATTTCGCCGCGTCCGTATCCACCGACACCAATCACGCTCAGCGCGGCAGCGTTTTTCGGGGTCGGGTGCAGATAGGTGGTGGTGACCCGCAGAACTGATTTGACCATGCCATCGGTAAGATAGGTATAGGAAGCTGTCATGGCCGCAGCATCAAAGGGTGCGGCGGCAAAAGCTTCAGCAATGGCTTCGCGGCCCTGTGCCTGTGCCGCACGCAGGATCTTTACGGTTTCTGCCCGCAGGGCGACTTCGGTTGCATCAATTGCAGCCGCAGCGGCGATAGCTGCATCAATCGCCACATGGTCATAGATGTCGTTAGGTGCGGCACCCAGATGCGGAGCTGTCGCCATATCCGAGTGCCACATGTCGCTGTATGTTGCTGGCGTTTTCAGAACCCTGCACCACCGAAAGCTTGAGGCGCTGCCTCCAGCAGGACAACTTGATTGTTCCGCACAGCAGCGACAGCCAATCCGCGCTGATTCGTGCCATCGGCGCGCAGGCGGAAGATGCCGTTAGCACCCTTGAAGCCTGCCCCCTGTGTCAGCGAAGCCGCAGACAGCGCGTTCTTGTTGCCGCTCTTTACAAGAGAGCCAACAGCCGCAATTCCGTCAAAGGCCAGGTCTGCAATATCAAGCGGACGTTCACCGTAAGCAGCGCTGTAGCTTGAGGCAAATGCAGCACTTGCACCAGGGTCAGGCAGGGCGAACCACCCGCCCTGAATACCCGGCAGCGCAAGGGTTTGGGCGGGAATGTCCCAACGGGTGAGGCCGATGAACTGCGATGTTTTATTGCTTATTCCTTCTGCTGGCAGCATCTCGGCCAGCAGCGGAAGGGCAGTTGAAGAATTGGCCGTCAAAAACACTGCGTTTGCACCCGTGCTTTGCAGGGCTGCTTTCACACGTGGCACTGCCGCCCAAACCGCTTCCTGGCTCAGGGCATAGTCTACACTGCCTGCGAGTGTGGCACCGTTTGCTGCGATAGCCTGCTGAATCGCATTGCGACCCAACTGGCCACCGATGTCATTTGCATGGACGATAACGATTTTGTCTTTTCCTGCACGTTTGGCATAGCTGACCAAACGGTTTGCAGTGTTGTCAAATGTTGGCCCAAGAACAAATACGTTACCGCCTGCGATGGTTGTGTTGTTCGAGAAGGACAGCACGTTCACACCGGATGCAGCGACAGCAACACCTGCCGCATTTGCGGCTTCACCATAGACGGGTCCGATAATAATCTTTGCACCGTCAGCTACCGCCTGTGATGCAGCTGTCGCTGCCGTAGCGGCTTTGCCAGCTGTGCCATAGACACGCAGATCAATCTTGACGCCGTCCAGATCGCGGATCGCAAGACGGGCTGCGTTCTCAAGGTTTTTGGCCAACAGATTATCAGCCGCCGATCCACCGCGGGGAATCAGCAGTGCTACCGGAACCGGTGCGTTCGGATCGATCTGGGGACCATTCTTCCCGCCCAGTCCACCCAGCGCGGCAGGGTCACAAGCCGCAAGCAACATCGCGAAAATCGGCAGGATAAGCAGCCGGATCGGCTTTCGGATGGTGCGTAAGATGGCAAACATGGTAACAGTACTCCCTAGTCAATCGCGCAGAAACATACTGCACGCTCATTGGCGTAATCATATCGTGTCCAAAGGGCGGGTCCAGCGTTGAATATCCATAAGCAAAAGTTAGCGCCGGGAATTACCTTTGTGGGTGTCCCTATTGGCACAGCACGCGACATTACACTGCGGGCTTTGGATGTTTTGGCCAGTGCGGACATTCTGGCGGCAGAAGACACGCGCAGCTTGCTAAAGTTAATGGACATACATGGAATACCGCTGGACGGACGCAGGATTTCGGCGCTGCATGACCACTCAAGCGAAAACACGGTCACGCGTTTGATAGATGCTGTGAAAGACGGGAAATCTGTGGCCTATGCGTCAGAGGCAGGGATGCCTCTGATCGCTGATCCGGGGTTCGAGCTGTCGCGTGCAGCGGCTGCCGCTGGTATTAACGTAACGTGTGCGCCGGGCCCTTCGGCGGTTCTGACGGCATTGGCGCTGGGCGGTCTTCCGACAGACGCCTTTCATTTTGCAGGCTTTTTACCAAACGCCAAAGCAGCACGCCTCAGCGCACTGGAAGGATTACGCAACATACGCGCGACGCTTGTGTTTTACGAATCACCCAAACGCGTCGGGGCAATGTTGCGGGACGCACAAACAGCGCTGGGCGCCGTGCGCACGGCTGCTGTATGCCGCGAGCTCACAAAAAAATTTGAGGAAGTCCGGCGTGGAACGCTAGAAGAACTCGCTGATTTTTACGCATCCACCACCCCGAAAGGCGAAATCGTCGTCCTAGTGGATCGGGGCGATTTAGAAGTTGTTAACTCCGATGACTTAGAAACATCGCTGAAGGCCGCTTTGGAAGATTTGTCGATGCGGGACGCGGTTGATTTGGTGGCAAAAGCCCACGCATTGCCGCGCAGGCAGGTTTACCAAGCCGCGTTGGAGCTGAATACGCAAAAGGGATGATTCCATGGCAGTTCAGAGCAATCGTGCACATCGCGGCGGTATGGCGTTTCACGCAGGTCTTGCGGCGGAAGGTCGGATTGCAATGGACTACGAACGGCGTGGTTTTACCATCGCGCACACCCGTTGGCGTGGCAAACGCGGTGAAATTGATTTGATTGTCCAAGACGGTGAGGGTTTGATTTTTGTTGAAGTCAAACAGAGCCAGAGCTTTGATCGTGCTGCCCTGCGCGTAAGTGCCGCGCAGATGCGTCGCATCTCTCACTGTGCAGAGGAGTATTTGGGGAGCCAGCCACGGGGCAGCCTGACAGATGTGCACTTTGACGTGGCGTTGGTGAACGGTCACGGCGAGACACAAATCATTGAAAACGCCTTCGGTCACTGCTGAGGCCATTGCGCAGCGCGCCTTGCTTTGTCATCAAGAGGGCAACAGCAAGGAAAAGCCCATGAAAATCGCCTTTCAAATGGACCCTATCGGGGACGTAAACATTAACGCAGACAGCAGCTTTCGCCTCGCCGAAGAGGCGCAGGCAAGGGGGCATTCGCTGTTCTTCTATACGCCAGACCATCTGGCCTATCAGGAGGGCAGGATCACGGCGCGCGGTCATGATATGACCGTCCAGCGGGTCGCAGGAAATCCTGCCATTCTGGGTGAAATGCGCGAAGTTGACCTGTCGGAGTTTGATGTGGTCTGGTTGCGGCAGGATCCGCCTTTTGACATGCACTATATCACGTCTACACACTTGCTTGACCGGATTGCAGAAACGACTCTGGTTGTGAACAACCCGTTCTGGGTGCGTAACTACCCTGAAAAATTGTTGGTTCTGGATTTCCCAGACCTCACGCCACCCACAACAATTGCGCGTGATCTTGCTACGATCAAAGCGTTTAAAGAAAAGCACGGCGATGTCATCCTCAAGCCGCTTTACGGCAATGGCGGCGCGGGGGTTTTCAAACTGACCAAAGAAGACCGCAATCTCAGTTCCCTGCACGAGCTGTTCACCAGCTTCTCGCGTGAGCCGTTGATTGTGCAAAAGTTCCTGCCCGATGTGGCAAAGGGCGATAAACGTGTGATTCTTGTGGATGGGGAACCTGTAGGTGCGATTAACCGCGTGCCCGCCGAAGGCGAGACCCGGTCGAACATGCACGTTGGCGGACGCCCAGAGAAGGTCGGGCTAACCGACCGCGACCGCGAAATTTGCGCCCGCATTGGCGGCGTTCTCAAAGAAAAAGGTCAGGTCTTTGTCGGAATCGACGTGATTGGCGATTACCTGACCGAGATCAACGTGACTTCGCCCACCGGCATTCAGGAGCTTGAGCGCTTTGATGGGGTGAACATTGCAGCCAAAATCTGGGAAGTGATCGAAGCCAAACGCGCATGAGCGTCATGCGGCGCATCTTAAACCGGTGGCTGCGCCTTGTCGAAAAGCGCAGATTGAGAGTGGCGTCCCCAAAGATGATCCGCCGCGCGCTTGAGGTTCAGTCACGCCTGTTTTTTTACGCGCCACGCGGGACGAAGTCGCGCTGGGTCGACCATAACAGGATTCCTTGTCTGGAAATCGCGCCCCGCAGTGTGCAGCCGGGTCGCGTCCTTCTCTACTTCCATGGCGGGGGCTTTGTTTTTGGTAGTCCTGATACTCATTCAGCAATGGTTGCGCAGCTGGCGATGTGCGTTGGCGCGCGTGCTGTAATGCCAAAATACCGGCTTGCGCCCGAGGCCGCATGTCCGGCTGCCCTTCAGGATGTCCGCGCTGCATGGGATGGTTTGATTGCCGCCGGTGTCGCGCCCGCGGATATTGTTGTGGGCGGGGATAGCGCCGGCGGGGCGCTCGCCTTTGGGTTGATTGCCGCCCTTTGCGCCGAAGGTGCTGCGAAACCGGGGGCTGTTTTTGGTTTTTCACCTTTAACGGATATGACGTTCAGCGGGCCGAGTTTTATAGAAAACGCAGACAGTGACGTGCTGCTCCCAGCCGACCGCGCTGTCGCTTTGGCCGAGATGTTCTTGCAAGGCCATCCCGGAGATGATCCGGATGTAAGTCCGCTATTTGCCCGATTTGATGGTTCGCCGCCCGCTTGGATTACTGTCGGTGATACAGAAATTCTTTTGGACGATGCCCGCCGACTAGCAGCGCAAATGCGCAGTGAAGGGGTGCAAGTTCAACTGGTTCAAGAGCATGACCTACCGCATGTCTGGCCCTTGTTTCACAATATCTTGCCAGAGGCGCGCCAAACGCTGAATGCTCTGGCGGCTTGGATCAGGCAACAACAAGGCTGGGAATCCTGAAGCTAACAGCCTCGGCAATGTGGGGTTTGCGGACATCTGCTGATCCGTCCAGATCGGCAATTGTCCGGGCCACCCGCAGTACGCGGTGATAGCCCCGCGCTGAAAGCCCGAAGCGCTCGGCCGCGCGGATCAGCAGGTCTTTCCCCTCAGAATCCGGTGCTGCCATCTGCTCCAGAATTTGCCCTTCTGCATCGGCATTACACCGCATATCCGGCTGTGTGGCAAAGCGGGCCTGTTGAACTGCCCGTGCCTCAACCACACGCGCCGCAACTTCGGCGGAACTGTCCCCCGAAGCGGGTAGGTTCAGGTCCGTATACGCCACAGGCGGCACATCAACCCGCAGATCAAAGCGGTCCATCAAGGGGCCGGAAATGCGCCCCATATAGTCCTCACCGCAATGCGGAACACGCGCACAGGCGCGTGCAGGATCAGGCAGGTAACCGCATTTGCAGGGGGTTGCTGCCGCCACCAGCATAAAGCGGCAGGGATATTTGATATGTGCATTTGCGCGGCTGATCATGACCTCGCCTGTTTCAATCGGTTGCCGCAGAGTTTCCAGCACGTTGCGAGGGAATTCGGGGAATTCATCCATGAACAGCACGCCATTGTGGGCAAGGCTCACCTCGCCCGGCTTGGCATTGCGCCCGCCACCGATGATTGCCGCCATGGAGGCCGTGTGATGGGGTTCCCGAAATGGCCGCGCACGGCTGATTCCGCCTTCATCCAGCAGACCTGCTAGGGAATGGATCATCGAGGTCTCTAGTGCTTCTGCTGCTGACAGAGGTGGCAGGATGCCCGGCAGACGCGCGGCCAGCATGGACTTCCCTGATCCGGGCGTGCCGACCATAATCAGATGATGGCGACCCGCTGCTGCAATTTCCAGCGCGCGCTTTGCACGCTCCTGTCCTTTGACTTCGCGCAGATCGCGGCTGTGACCCGTCAAAGTTACTTCCCCCGGTTCTGCGGATGGCAGAGGGACCTGACCGGTATAGTGCCGCACCACATCGCCCAATGTGCGCGCGGCAATAACCTGACAGGCGTTGACCCATGCCGCCTCCGCGCCTGATCCGTAAGGGCAGAGCAGGCTGTGCTCTTCTTGTGCGGCGGCCATTGCAGCGGGCAGCGCGCCCAGTACTGGCACAAGAGAGCCGTCAAGTGACAGCTCTCCCAGTGCAACGACGCCTTCAACGACATCTTTGGGTAAAATGTCCAATGCGGCCAACAAAGCGAGCGCGATGGGGAGGTCGAAATGGCTGCCTTCCTTGGGTAGGTTCGCGGGGGTAAGGTTGATCGTAATGCGTTTGGAGGGCAAGGCAATTGCCATGGATGTCAGGGCGGTGCGCACGCGGTCGCGCGCCTCTGACACTGCCTTGTCCGGAAGGCCGACGATGGAGAAGGCGGGCAAGCCGGGCGTGACGGCGCATTGCACCTCCACAATGCGCGCCTCAACACCTTGAAATGCAACGCTATGCGCGCGTGCCACCATATTCCCGCTCCGCCCTTATCAAAGGATTAACCATACGGAATCAGGTCTTTAAGAATGGTTAACGGTTGTTAGGCAGGCCACTCAGCTGTCCGCCCTACAGGAGGGTAGGGAAACGGATCATATGTGGTCTTGAGCCCCTCGGCGCGCCACTCCCGGAATGCAGGATCACTTAGCGTCGTGTGGCAATAGGCCTGCGCCGCGTCGGACACGGGCAGATTATACCCCGCAATCCGTGCACAAACCGGAGCAAAAAACGCATCCGCAAGCGAGTAGGCCCCGAACAGCCACGGGCCGTCCACCGCCTTTTCGCGCGCAAAGGCCCAGAGTGTTTCGACCCGGGCAAGATCGGCTTTGATCGCATCCGTGGGTACAAAATCAGCGTCGACGTAAGCCAGCTGCATCGGGCACCCTCCGCGCAATGCGCCAAAGCCTCCAACCATTTCCGCACATAGCCAGCGCGCACGGATACGGGCTGCGGGTTCAGCGGGCCAGAGGCCTGCATTCGGATGCCGCTCGGCCAATGTTTCGGCAATTGCCAGGCTTTCACCAATCACATCCCCTTCGGGTGTGCGCAGGGCAGGGACCAGCCGTGCCGGAGCGAGCGGCGCCATATCGGCAGCCATTGTACCGTCATAGAGGCCGATCATATGCGCGCGGTAGGGCAGATCGAATTTATGCAGCATCAGCCAGCCGCGCAAAGACCAGCTCGAGAATGTGCGGTCGCCGATGTAGAGGTCATATGTCATGATGGGTACTTCTGTTATTAACAGCCTACAGGCTAGACAGCGACTTGCCTTCAGGCAAATTCATTTGTGTTTGCAAGGCCATCACGGCAAGTGATTGATCCGCGTCACGTCCCAGCGGTCTGCCCCGATGTGATGCAGGGTTGTGACGGATATGTTGTCAATCTTGTGTGACATGGCCTCATAGGCGGACACGCGCAGGGCGCGCTGGACCTGTGTCAGGATCACACCGAAATGCGCCACGGCGATGATATGGCCGTCGGGGTGGGATACGTTCAACCTGTCCACAACCCCGTTGACCCGCGCCATCGTCTCGTTCCAGCTTTCGCCATCGGGGGCGCGGATGTCGCCGGGTTGCTCCCAGAACGCACGGCTCAGGTGGGGGTCACGGGCGGCGACAGCGTCAAACCGCATACCGTCCCAAACGCCGAAATTGATCTCGCGCAGGTCAACTTCATGGGGCAGGCGGGTGTGGTGTTGGGCGCTGAGAGCATCCGCTGTTACAATAGACCGGACCAGATCAGAGGACACCATCACGGCTTCTTCCGGCAAGTGGTCACGCACCCGCGCAATCAACGCTGTGTCAGACAGGTCAGCAGGTACATCGCGCCATCCGACAAAGGATTTTTCATGTGTCGGCCCATGCCGGACCCAATGCCAGGTCGTCACTGAAGCACTCCTTTTAATACCTGCGGCAGACCTGCGATCACCATAACGGCCAGATCAGCTTCGCGCGCCAGAGCAATGTTCAGCCGCCCTTGTGCCTCGCGGAACTGGCGCGCCAGCTTGTTATCGGGCACGATCCCGTGTCCGACTTCGTTCGAGACGATGACCCAAGGCGCAGGGCACGCCCCCAAGGCCGTGACAAGCGTTTCAGTCGCCACCCCCAGATTGGCCTCCGCCATCATCTGGTTGCTGAGCCACATGGTCGCACAATCAATCAGCACCGGTGTGTCAGCGGCAAGTGCGGCGAGGGGAGGCCCCAAATCGAAGGGTTCTTCCACGGTCGTCCAGCGATCATCCCTGCGGTTTTTATGAACCTGCACACGCAGTTCGGTTTCATCGTCCCAGATTTGCCCTGTGGCAAGGTAGATTACCTGCAAGCCACTGGACATAATGTAATTTTCGGCCCATTCGGATTTCCCCGACGCGGCACCGCCTAGAACGAACGTCCCATTGGGCAACATTTTTCTGACCTTTTGTGAACCAAAATCTGACCTCCTGCGTACTCATATCAAAGCGTCACTACAAGGTGACCGCATTATTTCAGGGAGACCAAATAGATGGTAATTGGCACTGCGCAGGATTTCTCACTTACCCGTACCGCAATGAAAGCCGAGCTTTTGGATGCAGAGACGGAGCTGAAGCTGGCCTATGCGTGGCGCGACCAGCGCGACGAGGAAGCACTGCACCGTCTCATCACCGCGTACATGCGCCTTGCCATCTCGATGGCGTCCAAATTCAAGAGGTACGGCGCTCCGATGAATGACCTCATTCAAGAGGCCGGATTGGGCTTGATGAAAGCCGCCGATAAATTTGACCCCGACCGTGGTGTCCGGTTTTCGACATATGCCGTATGGTGGATCAAGGCATCCATTCAGGATCATGTGATGCGCAACTGGTCTATGGTCCGCACTGGCTCTACGTCCTCGCAAAAATCACTGTTCTTTAATCTGCGCCGCGTTCAGGCGCGGCTGGAGCGCGAAGCGGCAACTGCAGGCACCGCGCTGGACAAGCACCAGATGCGTCAGATGATCTCGACCGAGATCGGCGTGCCCCTGCACGACGTCGAGATGATGGAAGGCCGCCTTTCAGGCTCGGACTACTCGCTGAATGCGACGCAGTCTGCCGAGGATGAGGGCCGTGAGTGGATTGACGCGCTTCAGGATGACAGCGCCCAAGCAGCCGAGCAGGTCGAGCATAGCCATGACACCAAGCAACTGCGCGAGTGGCTGGTCACCGCTATGTCCGCACTCAATGAGCGTGAGCAGTTTATCGTCCGTGAACGCAAGCTGCGGGACGATCCGCGCACACTCGAAAGCCTTGGACAGGAGCTGAGCCTGAGTAAGGAGCGGGTGCGCCAATTGGAGGCCGCCGCATTCCAGAAAATGCGTAAATCCCTTGAAATGCAATCTCAGGAAGTGTTTCACTTTCTCACATGAGATGGCATCTTTTCAGAGCAATGATTGCGGGCGCGGCAACTATTGCCGCGCTTTTTGTATCTGTCGTACATGCGGAAATGCCCGATGCGGCGCGGATGGCGGAAATCATTGTTCTGGGAGAACTGCACGACAACCCTGCGCATCATGCGCGGCAGGCGGAATGGGTCCATGCGCTTGCTCCAAAAGCGTTGGTGTTTGAAATGTTGACCCCGCAGCAAGCGGCGCGTGCAGCGGGTGGCTGGCGTACACAGGCCGAACTGGACGCGGCTGTAGGTTGGACGGGCAGTCCTTGGCCTTCTTTTGATTTCTATTTTCCAATATTTGCGGCAGCCCTTGATGCTGTGATCTATGGGGCTGGTGTCCCGCGCGAGGTGCTGATGGAGCAGATAGAGGCTCCGCTAGACGCGCATCCGCTTGCGGCAGAATACGGAATCGGTCAACCCTTGGATGATGAGCAACAGGCCGCACGGATTGCCTTGCAGGCTCTGGCGCATTGCGGGGCCTTCCCTGAGGAGGTTCTGCCGATTATGGTCGATGCCCAGCGGCTGCGCGACGCCGCTCTGGCTGATGCGGCGTTGCGTGCGCTGCGCGATACGGGGGGGCCTGTTGTGGTTGTCACCGGCAACGGTCATGCGCGCACGGATTGGGGCATGCCTGCAATGATTGCACATGCCGCCCCTGAAATTCGCGTTTTTGCGCTGGGTCAGAGCGAAGAGGGTAGTGCTGTTGAGGGCACATTTAACCTCACGCTGGATGCGTCGGCACCGGATCGCGGTGACCCTTGTGCCGCCTTCTCCCAGTAGGGTCTGGCGCTGTGTCAGCACGGTCCCTATGTTGTAGACAATAGGGCCAAACAAGAGGTGCCACATGCTTGGCGGCAAACATATACTTCTCATCATCGGTGGCGGGATTGCTGCGTTTAAATCACTGGACCTGATCCGTCGGTTGCGGGAACGTGGCGCGGTTGTAAGGCCGGTTTTGACCCGCGCTGGTGAAGAGTTCGTTACGCCCCTTTCAGTTTCGGCGCTCGCGGGTAGCAAAGTTTACCGCGATTTATTTGACCTCGGTGACGAGGCCGAGATGGGCCATATCCAGCTGAGCCGTGTTGCCGATCTGGTTGTTGTCGCCCCTGCCACTGCGGATTTGATGGCCAAGATGGCGGGGGGATTGGCCAATGATCTGGCCTCGACTCTGTTGTTGGCCACGGATACGCCAGTGATGATTGCCCCTGCGATGAATGTGCGCATGTGGGAGCATGCCGCGACCCAGCGCAATCTGGCCACTTTGCGGGGCGATGGCATCACAATAACAGGCCCTAACAAGGGCGATATGGCCTGCGGTGAACATGGCCCGGGGCGGATGTCCGAACCGATGGAGATCGTCGCTGCGATTGAGGCACAGCTGTCGGATGGCCCGCTGAAAGGCCGCCGAATCCTTGTCACCTCCGGTCCGACGCATGAGCCGATTGATCCGGTCCGCTATATCGCGAACAGGTCCTCCGGCGCACAGGGAACGGCGCTCGCGCGGGCCTTGGCGGCGCTGGGCGCGCAGGTGGTCTTTGTTACCGGCCCCGCTGATGTACCCCCGCCCGATAATGTGGAAGTTATCACCGTCCAGACCGCGCAGCAGATGAAAGACGCGGTAGAGGCCGCGTTGCCCGTGGATGCGGCTGTGTTTGCAGCCGCTGTGGCGGATTGGCGCGTCAGCTCTGCTTCCGACAGGAAGTTGAAGAAGACCAAAGATGGCTTGCCCGTGCTTGAATTTGCTGAAAACCCCGACATCCTGCACGGTGTCAGCCAGATGAAGCAGGGCCGCCCGCCACTGGTGGTAGGCTTTGCCGCCGAGACGAATGACGTGATCGAGAACGCGACTGCCAAGCGCTTGCGCAAAGGCTGTGACTGGATTGTGGCGAATGATGTGTCGCCTGCAACGGGCATTATGGGCGGAACCGAGAATGCAGTCACCCTGATCAGTGATGCAGGTGCCGAAGAATGGCCGCGCATGACCAAAGACGCGGTAGCGCAAAAGCTGGCCGCACGCATCGCGGCGGCAATCACTGCATGAGTATTGTCGAACTTCGCATGATGTGGGAACCCGATGCAGACCGCGCACTGGGCTTGCCCAGCTATGAGACAGCAGGTGCTGCGGGCGCTGATCTGCGCGCCAATCTGCCGGATCGCGGGGAAATTATGCTGAAGCCGGGTGCGCGCGCGCTTGTCCCGACGGGGCTCCGCCTTGCGATACCGCAAGGGTTCGAAGTGCAAATCCGCCCCCGCTCGGGCCTTGCGCTCAAGCATGGGATCACCTTGCCGAATAGTCCCGGCACCATCGACAGTGACTATCGTGGGCCATTGGGTGTGATCGTGATGAACGCGGGGACAGAGGATTTCACCATTACGCATGGCATTCGGATCGCTCAAATGGTGGTCGCACCCGTTGTGCGGGCTACCTTCCTTTCCGTGGAAACGCTGGACGAAACTGCACGCGGCGCGGGCGGTTTCGGGTCCACCGGAACGGAGTAGTCGGGTGCTGGTATTTATTCTTGCAGGAGTGATCTGGGCTTTGGGCATTGTCATGGGCACGCCCCGCTCTGCGCGCTGGATCATGATTGGTCTCTTGCTGGTTACGGTCATCGCAAGCCATCTGGTGTTCCCTGACGGTCATCCTCTGCGCGTGGCGACAGGGGGCAGCGCGGCCATGTGGCTGATCGTCGTCGGGATTGGCGCACTTGTTTGGGCCTATTCGCGGGTGATTGCCCGCGTCCGGCAGCGCACCGGCGTCGACGTGGAACAACAACCCTTGCATGCGGGTAAACAGGGCAGCTTCTCCGAGACGGAATTGAACCGCTACGCCCGCCACATCGCCCTGCGCGAGATTGGCGGCGCCGGGCAAAAGGCGCTGAAAAACGCGCGCGTGCTGGTGATCGGCGCAGGCGGGCTTGGCGCACCGGCGTTGCAATATCTGGCAGCCGCAGGGGTGGGTACCATCGGCGTGATTGATGCCGATACGGTCGAGAACACAAACCTGCAACGTCAGGTGATCCACAAGGATGCGTCCATTGGCATGGCGAAAGTGTTCTCTGCGCAAAAAGAGATGGAGGCGCAGAACCCGTTTGTCACGGTGCGCCCTTACCACTGCAGATTCTACGAAACCATCGCCGCCGAACTGGTTGCCGACTATGATCTGGTCCTCGACGGCACTGATAATTTCGATACCCGATATCTGGTGAATGCGACCTGTGTCGCGGCTGGCATCCCGCTGATTTCTGGCGCGCTGAGCCAGTGGGAAGGTCAGCTGAGTGTGTTTGACCCCGCCCGGGGCGCACCTTGCTACCAGTGTATTTTCCCTGCTGCTCCGGCACCGCATCTGGCGCCCAGCTGTGCCGAGGCTGGCGTGATTGGCCCGTTGCCGGGCGTTGTTGGGGCGATGATGGCAGTGGAAGCAATCAAGGTGATCACGGGAGCGGGTTCGCCCTTGCGCGGCCAGATGGTGATCTATGATGCGCTGTATGCGGAAAGCCGCAGCATCAAAATATCTCCGCGTGCCGACTGTCCGATGTGCGGCCATTCCCGCGCCTGATATTGTATCCCCTACACCGCGCTCCTAGGTTGAGTGCAAAGGAGCCTTCCCATGACAAACCCGCTGCTGACCGAATGGTCGACCCCCTTCGCTATCGCGCCTTTCGACCTGATAAAGGACGATGATTTTGCACCGGCTATAGAGGTGGGTCTGGCTGCACACCTTGCTGAAATCGATGCGATTGCAGTCGACCCTGCGGCGCCAACATTTGCCAATACGATTGAGGCACTGGAGGTGGTTGGCCTCGCGCTCGACAAGGTGGTGAGCGTATTCTTCACCGTCGCCGGCGCGGACAGCAATCCTGTGCGTGAGGGTTTGCAACGCACCTTTGCGCCCAAGCTCGCGGCGCATTTTGCAGAAATTTCCGGCAACAAGGCGTTGTTTGCCCGTGTCGCCGCCCTTTGGGAGGCCAGCGATACACTGGATCTGACGGATGAGCAGGCCCGCCTTCTGATGCTGAGCTACCGTGGCTTTGTCCGCTCTGGTGCGGCACTGACAGGTGCGGCCGAAGTTCGGATGAAAGAGATAAAGGGCCGCCTTGCTGTGCTGGGCACACAGTTCACCCAGAACCTGCTGGCAGATGAACGCAGCTGGTTCATGAAGCTGTCAGAGGACGATTTGCAAGGCCTGCCCGATTTTGTGATCGATGCCGCCCGCGCGGCGGGTGAGGAGAAAGAGGCAGGTGGCCCTGTGGTCACGCTATCGCGCTCGCTGATCACGCCGTTCCTGCAATTCAGCCCGCGCCGCGACCTGCGCGAGCGCGCGTTCAAGGCTTGGGAGGCGCGGGGCGCGAACGGTGGCGAGACAGACAACCGTGCGATCGCAGCCGAAACACTGGCGCTGCGCAAAGAGCGTGCGGCGCTGTTGGGTTATGACAGCTTTTCCGATTACAAGCTTGAGACTGAAATGGCCAAAACACCTGCTGCCGTGCGCGACCTGTTGATGCAGGTCTGGGAGCCTGCAAAGACGCAAGCCAACGCGGATGCGGAAGTCCTGACGGGAATGATGCACGCGGACGGTGTGAACGGGGATTTGGCCCCGTGGGACTGGCGCTATTATGCAGAAAAGCGCCGCGCGGCAGAGCATGATCTCGATGAGGCGGCGCTCAAGCCTTACTTCCAGCTGGACCGGATGATCGAGGCTTCATTCTCCTGCGCAACGCGGTTGTTTGGTTTGGAGTTTAAGCCGCTGGATGTGCCGCTCTATCACAAGGATTGCCGCGCGTGGGAAGTGACCCGCAAGGGCGAACATGTGGCAGTATTTATCGGTGACTATTTTGCACGCGGCTCCAAACGCTCGGGCGCGTGGTGTTCGGCCATGCGTGCGCAGGCGAAGTATCCAAAGGTTCAGACCCCAGTGGTGATCAACGTGTGCAACTTCGCCAAGGGTGACCCTGCGCTGTTATCCTATGATGATGCGCGGACGCTGTTTCACGAGTTTGGCCACGCGTTGCACCAGATGCTGTCTAACGTAACCTATGAAAGCATGTCCGGTACCTCTGTGGCGCGTGACTTTGTCGAGCTGCCAAGCCAGCTTTACGAGCATTGGCTGGACGTGCCGGAAGTGCTGGGAGAATTTGCGACCCACGCCAAAACAGGTCAGCCGATGCCGAAGGCGTTGCTGGATAAAGTACTGGGCGCCGCGACTTTTGATATGGGCTTCCAGACGGTTGAATATGTCGCCTCTGCGCTTGTTGATCTTGCTTTCCACGAAGGCGATGCGCCTGCCGATGTGATGGATATGCAGCGCGATGTTTTGGCTCAAATCGGCATGCCTGGTGCAATCACCATGCGCCATGCCACCCCGCAGTTTGCGCATGTCTTCTCAGGCGATGGCTATTCCAGTGGTTATTACAGCTATATGTGGTCGGAAGTGATGGACGCCGATGCGTTTCAGGCCTTCGAGGATGCAGGTGGTGCCTTTGACCCCGAGCGCGCGAAGGCACTGGAAGACAACATTCTGTCGACTGGCGGCAGCCGCGATGCAGCCGAGCTCTATGTGGCCTTCCGGGGTCGTCTGCCGGGTGTCGAAGCGCTTCTGAAAGGCCGTGGCCTAGTAGCCTAACGCCCGATCCACAAGGCTGATGTAAGGCTCGCCTGCTTCGCCGCGCCGGATGTTCTCTACAATGGTTTCGCTGGCTGTGATGGCCCGCGTCTCCGCCGCGATGTGCGGGGTGACGGTGACTTGCGGGTGCGCCCAGAAGGGGTGGTCTTGCGGCAGCGGCTCGACCCTGAAGACGTCCAGCGTGGCATGGGCGATGTGCCCGTCATCCAGTGCTGCGATCAGCGCGGCATCGTCGATCAACGGGCCACGGCCCGGATTGATCAGGAACGCGCCGCGCGGCATCATGGCCAGCGTTTTCGCGTTGAGGATGTTGGTGGTGGCAGGGGTATCGGGCAGAGGGGTCACAGCAATTTCGGCACGCGCCAAAGCCTCGGCCAGACCGGCCTCGCCGTATAGACACGTGACACCGTCCACAGCCTTGGGGCTGCGTGACCATCCGGTGACCCTGAATCCCAGTGCCAGCAGCATCTGCGCACAAGCGGTCCCAAGTGCACCCAACCCCAGAATGACCACTTCGCGTTCGCGGGCCAGTGGCGGGGTGCTTGGTCTCCAAACATGGGAAGGGTTCACGATATGCGCATCCATCCCCAGATGGTACCGCATCACATGGCCTGTAACCCACTCAACCATCCCTGTCGTCAGTCCAGGATCTACCATACGCGCCAGCGGAATCTTTAGCGTCTGGTTTCCGGTGATCTTCTCGACACCCGCCCAAAGGTTCAGCACGGCACGCGCACGGGTGTAGGGTGTAAAATCCTGCAAGTCGCTGTTGGGGGCGTAAACGATGTAGTCGACTTCCTCGGGGGCGATGTCTTGGGCCAGATGTGCCTCAATGCCGGCGGTGTCCAGTGCCGTGCGCAGAGGGGCCTCATAGGTGGTCCAACGCTCGGGGCGGGCGGCGAAAAGGATATTGATCATTGGCATCTGCTCCGGATTATCTGGCGATCCCGCACCATTATCCGGATGTGTCCAGAAATCCATGCCGCGGGGCGATTTTTCTGCATGCAGATACGGCTCTCGTTATCGCGGCCGATGCACATGCGCTGACTGCACCAGCCCGAAGGCCAGCAACAACACCAACATTGCAGAGCCGCCATAGCTGACCAAAGGCAACGGCACACCCACAACAGGGGCCAATCCCATCACCATCGACATGTTGACGGCAAAGAACAAAAAGAAGTTCAGGGCGATGCCAAGAGTGAGTAGAGAGGCAAAGCGGTCCTTGTTCATCACCGCAGACGCGACACAGAACACGACAATCAATGCATAGAGCACAAGCAATGACATACCGCCGACAAAGCCGAACTCCTCGGCCAGCGTTGTGAAAATAAAGTCGGTGTGTTTTTCAGGTAGAAAGTTCAGCCGAGATTGTGTGCCTTGCATATATCCGCGCCCCGTCCAGCCGCCTGAGCCGAGAGCGATTTTGGATTGGGCAATGTGGTAGCCCGTGTTCAGCGGATCGGAGGCAGGGTCCAGAAACGTATCAATCCGGCGGAATTGGTAGTCCTTGATCATTTGCCAATCGGTGCCGCGTGACTGGAAGACAGCAGCGACTAAACCGACACCCGCCGCAACGACGGTGGCAAAGTAGGCCCAATGCACGCCTGCCAAGAACATCAAGCCGCCACCCGCTGCCAGCAACAAGATGGCAGTCCCCAGATCAGGCTGCTTCAGGACAAGAACCGTCGGGATGATAATAATAAGCACAGGTAGTAGCACCCACATCGGGCGGGAAATTTTCTTTGCAGGGAGCCAATCGTAGTAGGCGGCCAGAAACATCACCAGGGTGATTTTGGTCATCTCGGATGGCTGCAACCGGAACGAGCCGATTTCGATCCAGCGCTGGGCACCCATGCCAACAGAGCCAAAAAGCTCGACCCCGATTAGCAGCATCACAGAAATTCCATAGGCCAGTCCTGCAAGATTGCGCCATATCCATATAGGCACCATTCCGACTGAAATCATGAGACAAAGTCCAAGCGCAAATCGCTTCATCTGCGGCGCTGCCCATGGGGCGTAATTGCCACCCGCGACAGAGTAGAGCATCAAAAAGCCAGCGCCCGCGACAGCCGTCAGCAACAGCACAAGCGGCCAGTTCAGGAACAAGACCTTGCGCAGTCCGGTCGGGACCGATTTTACCGAATGCTCTAGATAGCTCATGCTTGGTCTTTGCCCTTCTTGATGCGTGCATCAGGCTGGACATCGCGCAGGGCGCGTTGCTGAGCTTTGATGCGGCCGCGATCACCTTCGGGGTAGGCATCCAGCGGCGGCTCTCCACCGTAGAGCGCTTGCAGCATCACATCGCGGGCAATAGGGGCCGCAGCGGTCGAGCCCCCACCACCGTGCTCCACCAGAACCGCACAGGCAAAACGGGGGTTGTCATAAGGGGCGAAGCTCACAAACAGGGCGTGGTCACGCTGCTCCCACGGGACGCTTTTGTTATCCACCACAGCAGAGCGGACTTGAGAAGTTCCTGTCTTTCCGGCCATGCGCATCCCATCTGCGATGATGCGGCTCCGGTAGGCCGTACCACGCCGGTCATTCACGACTGCATACATGGATTTGCGCATTTTGCGCAGGTTGGCATCACGCATTTCCAAAGGGCCGTTGCCCTTTACCGGTTGTTCGACCCCGTTGACGGATTTGATCAACCTCGGCGTCACCTCTCGCCCTGTTGCCAGCCGCGCAGTCATCACGGCCAACTGCATGGGCGTGGCCAGCATAAATCCCTGACCGATGGAGGCGTTGACCGTGTCGCCGATCACCCAATCCGCGCCACGCTGGCGCAGCTTCCATTCCTTCGTGGGCGTGAGGCCTGAGTTGACCGAACTTAGCGCCAGATCATGTTTGATCCCCAAACCAAAGCGGTTGGCCATGGCCGAAATCTTCTCGATCCCGACTTTCAGTGCCAGATCGTAATAATAGACGTCGCATGAACTCTTTAGTGAGGTCTCAAGATCAACCCAGCCATGGCCCGAGCGTTTCCAGCAGTGGAACCGCCGCCCGCCAACCTCTAGATGGCCGGGGCAGTAAACCGTATCGTCGGGGCCGATAATACCTGCTTCGATCGCAGCCATGGCCGTCATCATCTTAAAGCACGAACCCGGCGGATAGGCACCTTGCACTGTCTTGTTTACCAGCGGGCGGTATTTGTCGTTGAGTAGCGGATCATAATCGCGCGACAGGATGCCGCCGATAAACAGGTTCGGATCATAGGACGGGGCCGAGCTATTGGCGACCACATCGCCCTTTTCGCAATCAAGGATCACGACGGCGGCACTCTCGCCTCTCAGCCGCGCCTGCACATAGTTTTGCAGTTTTGCGTCAATTGTCAGCTGCAGGTCAGCACCTGATTGTCCCTCGCGGCGCTCCAGTTCGCGCATAACGCGGCCGGTTGCATTCACTTCTACCTGACGGTTGCCAGCTGTGCCGCGCAGCAGGTCTTCCTCGCGGGCTTCCACGTTGATTTTACCAATCTGGAAACGTGGAATCCGCAAGACGGCATCGGGGTTTTCCAGCGCCTCAAGGTCTTTGGGGCTCACGCGACCCACACGGCCAACCACATGGGCAAAGTCGGAGCCACGCGGATAGACGCGCGTGCTGCCTACCTCGGGAGAGACACCTGGCAGGGCAGGCGCGTTTACCGACACGGCACTGACGGCATCCCAACTCACGTCCTCTGCGATGGTCACAGGCAGGAACGGGGCCGAGTTGTCCTCCAGCTCTTCAAGTGCGCGTGCAGTCTGTTCGGGCGACAGATTGATCAGGTCGGCGACCCGCTGCATCACAGCGCGAAAATCACCTGCGTCCTCACGCACCATGACAATGCGGTAGCTGGGGACGTTCTTGGCCAGCTGCACGCCGTTGCGGTCAAAAATTTCACCCCGCACAGGGGGGATCAAACGGATGTTGATCCGGTTTTCTTCGGCCAACAGGCGGAACTGGTCTGCCTGATCAACTTGGAGATGGCGCATACGCGCGGCAAGACCGCCCATAAACAGCAGCTGTACACCTCCCAGCAGCGCGGCACGGCGGCTGAGTTTTGTGTGGCTGGCATCTGTTTCGGCTCTGCTGCGTCTCATGTGTTCCGCCTCATGTTTTCACCCGCGCCCGCCCAGCGAGTCGAGCTCGCCCGGTGCTGCGCGGCGTACGCCCATCACCATACGGGTGATAAATACCACCGCCGGATAGAAGAAAATCGTCATCCCCAGCTCCAGCAGACTCAGCCCCAACTGTGGAGGTGTTACCAGAAGAATAGATAGCACAATCCGGTTCATCAGCAAAATACCAACCAGCAGTAACGAAATCGCGATCCATTCCCCGCCAAAGGTCGCATCCCGCAATGATCTGCTGCGGCTGCGCAGGTTTTCACAAGCCAGCAGCGCCAGCATCGCCCAAAGACCGGGCGGGCGTTGCAACAGAAGATCGGCCAGCAAAAACAACATGGCAAGTAGGATCATCGGCACATATTCGGGGCGTCGCAAAGACCATGCAAAGGCGAAGGCAATCAGCAGGTCCGGGCCCACCCACACACGGTTGGTTCCGTGGTCCAGCAACGTGCGCAGCCGCGCCTCTGCTGGGTCTATGGTAGCCAGCGGCGGTAGCAACTCTGTTGAGAAGAGGCTGACGGGGTCTGTATCAAGCGGCAGCAGGTGGAAGAAGATGATCAACAACGCGAGGACCACAAACATACTGCGCATAAGCCAGATACGGGCTGGGGAAAGTTCGTCCATCTGGGCTATTCGGTTTCGGCTGGAGCGTCGCCGTCCACAAAAGAGGGTGGCGCCCCCAAACGATCAGGGTTTGCGATCACCGAAGGAGTTGACATAACTGCATCTGTTCCGTGATGGCGCAGAACACGCAAAAATTCCAACCGCTCAAAATCCGCGGCGAGGCGGACGCGCAGGCGCCCGCTGGGATCAGCCGCAATTTGCCCGATCAGCAGACCCGCTGGAAAAACGCCACCATCACCCGAGCTGATAACCCTGTCGCCGGGACGCACCAGGTCGGGGTTTTCAAGGAAATCAACGGGCGGCGCAGCAGAGTTATCGCCGGCAATTACGGCGCGTTGCCCCGACGGTTGGATCACTGCGGGAATACGGCTGCTTGTGTCGGTTAGCAGGATAACCCGCGCAGTATTCTCGCCCACACCCGAGATGCGCCCGACAAGGCCGATGCCGTCCATGGTTGCCCAGCCCTCAACCAGGCCGTCGCGGACGCCGACGTTCAACAGCACTGATTGCCGGAACGGAGAGCCGGAGTCGGCCAGTACAACGCCAGTGACATAAGTCAGGCGTGGATCAAGACGGACATTGTTCAGGTCCAGCAAGCGGGCGTTCTCCTGCTCCAGCTGCAAGGCTGCTTCTTTCCATGTCTGCATTTTACGCAGTTCCGACCGCAGTTCCTGATTCTGTTCGGTCAGGCGCTGATAGCTTTGGAAGTCGCGCAGCAAATTGACCGTGCCAGTGACCGGCGCCATCGCCCAATCAAGATTGGGCACCAACCTGTCGGTGACCTGCGCACGGAACCGCTCGACCCGCGGACTATCGATGCGCCAGAGTAGGAAGGTAGCCCCCAACACAACGACCAGCACCGCCATCAACAGGCGGCGCAGCGGGCCGGTGTAGTCACTGGAGTTGGATCTCTCTCTAGCCATGACGGCGGGGCGCCCTCCTCAGGCCAATGCCGCGATGCCGCCCCGTGGGGCGATATCAGCTGTCGTAGTCAATAGCGTGACGCAACTGCTTTTCATACTCAAGCGCTTTGCCGGTGCCCAAGGCCACACAATTCAGCGGTTCGTCCGCAACTGAAATCGCCAGACCTGTCTGCTCGCGCAGCGCCAGATCCAGATCACCCAGCAGCGCACCACCGCCCGTCAGCATCACGCCACGGTCAACGATATCTGCTGCAAGATCCGGTGGCGTGGTTTCAAGTGCGGTCATGACCGCTTCGCAAATCTGCTGCACAGGTTCTGCCAGCGCTTCGGCAATCTGGGCCTGTGTGACTTCGATCTCTTTCGGGACACCGTTCAGCAAATCGCGCCCGCGCACCTGCATGGAGGTGCCGCGCCCGTCGTCGGGCATGCGTGCTGTGCCGATAGATGTCTTGATCCGCTCTGCTGTGGTTTCACCCACCAGAAGGTTCTGCTGGCGGCGCAGGTAGCTGATGATCGCCTCATCCATCCGGTCACCACCAACACGCACGGAACGGGCATAGACGATATCGCCCAGCGACAGAACAGCAACTTCAGTAGTACCGCCACCGATGTCGACAACCATGTTACCCGTCGGGTCGGTGATGGGCATGCCTGCGCCAATAGCCGCCGCAATCGGCTCTGCAATCAGACCCGCGCGACGGGCACCCGCACTCAGCACCGATTGGCGGATCGCGCGTTTTTCAACGGGAGTCGCACCATGGGGCACGCAGACGATAATCTTGGGTTTGTAGAACATCGAGCGTTTATGCACTTTGCGAATGAAGTGCTTGATCATCTCTTCGGCAGTGTCGAAGTCCGCAATCACACCTTCGCGCATCGGGCGGATCGCTTCGATGCTGCCGGGGGTGCGGCCCAGCATCAGCTTGGCATCTTCACCAACGGCCAGCACTTTTTTCACACCGTCTTTGACGTGATAGGCCACAACAGATGGCTCGCTCAGCACGATGCCTTTGCCCTTCACATAGATCAGCGTATTCGCAGTGCCCAAGTCGATCGCCATATCTGACGAGAACAGGCCGCGGAAGTTTCCAAAGATCGACATGTGAAGTAGCACCTTGCAAAATAACTTAGGGGCCCGCGACTCTTGGTACGAAGGCTGCATCCTTATAGGACTGCAAAGCGCTGGGTTAAAGGGGGTCTTGGGCCTCATTCGGTGTGATTGTGCCACTTGAATATCGCGGCGGCGAGGACGCGGAAAATCGAGCTGTGTTCAAGCGTCAGAAAACCACTTCAGAAACTGGCAACCAGGCGCGAGGTACGGGCCTGTTATTCCGCTAAAATACTGTCGGGGGTAAAGCGGACACCCGTTGTTTACCGTCCGGTCCGAGCCGTTAGTAATTGAGAACGACAACCAGTTCAGGCGCATAGATTTTTTCTCCGGCGCTGGTGGGTATTTTGCCAAGTTTCACTTCTTCAAGAACAGACCAGACTGCATAGGAGCAGCCACCGACCTTTAATGTACCTTTGCCCCGAAACCGCGATGTCACGGTGCCCTTGTCTATGACCTTGGTCCCTTGCAGCAGGGTGACAGGGCTGGTCCAGACCTTGTCGCGATCCAGCCTTTGCAAGCTTCTGGTGTTGCGCCCGTATTTGAAAGTCAGCACCGATTTGTTGTCTTGCCGTTGTGCTACTGCCAGCGGGTGGAGGTACGTTGACCGTACACGCTGGGTCGCGCCGCCACGTTTGGTCCTGCGTTCTTCAACATGCGTCTCGCCGGCGTTTGTCAGGAGAACAGTCATAAACGGGCTGCTGCGCGTCAACCGGACGCCGCCACGGTCCAGATCGGAACGGGTGGGGCAGGTCTGCGCTGTGGCAGGCCCCGCGGCGATCAGGGCAAAGGAGCAAACGAGTGGAGCGGCGAAGCGCATCGGTATACTTTCATCGCATCATGAATTGTTTTGGTGCCCTAAGGGGTCTCTACCGCGCCGCCGGACAAATCGTCTGCGGCGCGGTTCTATTGCTTGGGTCGTGCCCTAGTTCGCGTCTTTGTAGTTGATCTCGCGCTTGTCTGTGCCGCCTTTTTCGCGGCGTACCAACAGGCGGTTCAGCGCGTGGATATAGGCGCGCGCAGACGCAACAACAGTATCGGTATCTGCTGACTGGCCGGTCACAATGCGCCCGTCTTCTTCCAGCCGGACGGAAACAGTTGCTTGCGCATCCGTGCCCTCGGTTACGGCGGCCACTTGGTACAGCTGCAACCGTGCGGAATGCGCGACCATCGCTTTGATGCACTTGAAGGATGCATCTACAGGGCCGTCACCGTCCTGCTCTGTGCTGCTCTCGGCGCCGTCAATGACAAGCGTCATTTTGGCATGGTTCGGGCCTTCGGTGCCGCAAACAACATGCATCGACTTGAGTTTGATCCGGTCCGCCTCGGGGTCCGTGGCGATACGCATCAGGGCAATCAGGTCTTCGTCGTAGATTTCCTTTTTGCGGTCGGCCAGTTCTTTGAAGCGTACAAAAACGTCCTTCAACTGGTTGTCGCCCAGCTCATAGCCGAGGTTCTCCAGTTTCGAGCGCAAAGCCGCGCGGCCGGAGTGTTTGCCCATGACGATGTTTGTCTCGGTCAAGCCTACGTCTTCCGGGCGCATGATTTCGAAAGTCTCGGCATTTTTCAACATGCCGTCCTGATGGATGCCACTCTCGTGGGCAAAGGCGTTTTTACCGACGATAGCCTTGTTGAACTGCACCGCAAAGCCGGACACAGAGGCCACGCGCCGCGAGATATTCATCAGTTTGGTTGAATCTACACGCGTCTGATACGGCATGATGTCATTGCGGACTTTGAGGGCCATCACAACCTCTTCGAGGGCTGTGTTGCCTGCCCGCTCTCCCAAGCCGTTGATGGTACATTCAACCTGACGTGCACCTGCTTCGACGGCGGCAAGGGAGTTGGCGGTCGCCATCCCCAGATCGTTATGGCAGTGGGTGGCAAAGATGATCTGGTCGGCACCCGGTACGCGCTCCAGCAGCATACGGATCAGCGCCGCACTTTCGCGCGGGGCTGTGTAGCCTACGGTATCGGGGATGTTGATTGTGCTCGCACCGGCCTTGATCGCAATCTCTACCGTGCGGCAGAGGTAATCCGCCTCAGTGCGGGTGGCATCCATCGGGGACCACTGAACGTTGTCGCACAGGTTGCGGGCATGGGTGACTGTCTCGTGAATACGGTCCGCCATCTGGTCCATGTCGAGGTTCGGGATAGCGCGGTGCAACGGAGAGGTGCCGATGAAAGTGTGAATGCGCGGTTGCTTGGCGTGCTTCACCGCTTCCCAGCAGCGATCGATATCGCCGAACTGCGCGCGGGCAAGGCCGCAGATTTGTGCGTTCTTAGAGAGGCGTGCGATCTCGGAGACCGCGGCGAAGTCACCCTCAGAGGCAATAGGAAAACCGGCCTCGATCACGTCAACGCCCATTTCGTCCAGCAACTGTGCAATCTCCAGCTTTTCCGCATGGGTCATTGTCGCACCGGGGGATTGTTCACCATCGCGAAGGGTCGTGTCAAAGATCAAGACGCGGTCTTGTTTCTGCTGTGTCATTCTATTGGCTTTCTATTGTCTGCTTTTGCTTTTTATGGCGCGCGGCACATCCCTCTGAGCGGGCGCGCCTGATGGCACGCTCAGAGGCGGGCTAGCAGTAGCAGGACTGCGCGCAGCATTGGCGCAGGAAAATGCGCAGGTGTTGTGATATGTGCGGCTGTATTCATAGACTTAGTTATAACGGCGGTTTTGAGGATGGAAAGAGGAAGATTGCACCTCTTCAAGAGATGCTTGCCCAAGGGCAATCATCAATGAGTTTAAGAGCACAATGAAGTCGGGGGTGGCGTTGAACTGACCTGTCAGCGTGCTAATTGGCGGGTATGGATAGAGTTTTAATCATTGGTGCCTCTGGCGGGATCGGGTCCGCATTGGGTGTGCAGTTGCGTGCGCAAGGGGGGCATGTCGTCGGGCTGTCGCGGTCGGGCGACGGGTTTGACATCACGGATGAGGCGAGCGTCGAGGCGCATTTGAATGCGTTGGACGGGCCGTTTTGCGGGATAATCGTGGCGACGGGCGCGTTAGAGATTGAAGGTGCTGCACCCGAAAAGAGCATTCGCGCTGTGACGGCCAAAGCGATGGCGGACCAGTTTGCGGTGAATGCCATTGGCCCTGCACTGGTGTTGCGCCATGTCGCGCGCCTGTTGCCACGGGATAGGCGGAGTGTCTGTGCTGTCCTGACAGCGCGTGTGGGGTCCATCGGGGATAACCGTATCGGTGGTTGGACCAGCTACCGTGCGGCCAAGGCTGCGGCGAACCAGATTGTGCATACCACTGCGATTGAGCTGGCGCGGACCCACCGTGATCTGGTGTGTGTGACGCTGCATCCCGGCACGGTCGAGACACCCTTTACCGCCAAGTATCTCGGGCGGCATCCAGCGGTTCCTGCGGAAGTGGCCGCGCACAACATTCTGACTGTATTGGACGGGTTGAGCCCTGCACAAAGCGGCCGGTTTTATGATTGGGCGGGAAAGGAGGTGCCCTGGTGAGCAGGCTTATCCTTGTTCTGGGGGACCAATTGTCCGAGAGCCTGAGTGCGCTGCGTGAGGGAAACCGGCATACTGACCTCGTTGTGATGGCGGAAGTGATGGAGGAGGCGACGTATGTGCGCCATCACCCTAAGAAAATCGCTTTGATCTTTGCAGCGATGCGGAAATTTGCTGCCGCATTAGAGCGGGACGGATGGACTGTTGCCTATGCCCAGCTGGATGATACGGAAAACTCGGGTTCAATTGTCGGAGAGCTGCTGCGCCGTGCAGAGCAGACCGGGGCGCAAAGCGCCATCTGCACAGAACCGGGCGAATGGCGGCTTATCAATAAGCTGACCCATGCGCCAATCCCGACGACCATTCTGCCGGACGACCGCTTTTTGGCATCCCATGGTGAGTTTGAGGCATGGGCCGAGGGGCGCAAAGCCCTGCGTATGGAGTATTTTTACCGCGACATGCGGCGCAAGACCGGGCTCTTGATGGAGGGTGACCAGCCTGCCGGCGGGCAGTGGAACTTTGACCATGACAATCGCAAACCGGCGCCCGGTGATATCGTGCCGGAAGGACCGTTGCGGTTTGAGCCTGACACCGTGACACAAGAGGTTCTGGCACTGGTTGAGGCACGCTTTGGCGATCACTTTGGTACGCTACGGCCTTTTTGGTTTGCCACAACGCGCGGGCAGGCGCTGGAGGCACTTGCGCATTTTGTGGAACATTCGCTGCCAAGTTTCGGGGACTATCAGGATGCCATGCTGCGGGGCGAGGATTTTCTGTATCACGCTATCTTTTCCCCTTACATGAACATTGGATTGCTGGGGCCGTTGGAGGTTTGTCAGGCGGCCGAGGCGGCATATCAAAAGGGGAATGCCCCTTTGAACGCTGTAGAGGGTTTCATTCGTCAGATTATTGGCTGGCGTGAATATGTCCGCGGAATCTATTTTCTTGAGGGGCCTGATTACGCCAAACGGAATGTGCTTAAACAGACCCGTGATCTGCCTGCGATGTACTGGGGTGGCCCCACCAAGATGGCGTGTATGGGGGCTGCTGTGGAACAGACCGCGCGTGAGGCCTATGCGCATCATATCCAGCGTCTCATGGTTACAGGCAATTTCGCGTTACTGGCGGGGATTGATCCCGGCCAAGTTTCCGACTGGTATCTTGAGGTTTATGCCGATGCGTTTGAGTGGGTCGAGGCACCTAACGTTGTAGGGATGAGCCAGTTTGCCGATGGCGGCGTGATCGCCTCCAAGCCCTATGTCTCGTCCGGGGCATATATCAACCGGATGTCGGATTACTGCAAAGGCTGCGCGTATAAGGTGAGCCAGAAAACCGGCGAGGAGGCTTGTCCGTTCAACACGCTATATTGGCACTTTCTGGACCGTCACCGAGAACGGTTTTCTGGCAATCCACGCATGGGAAACATGTACGGCACATGGGACCGGATGGACGCCGAAAAGCGCAAGACGATCATCGCGGACGCGGATGCGATTTTGGCAACGCTGGATGCAGGGGAAATCGTATGACAGCAGTTTTGCCGCGAATCGGGGATTGACGCCAGCGGGCGTGGGCTTTGGCCGTGTCACACCCTGTACACCGGGCGTACACCGCGCGTGCAGACGCGGGGGCGCGGTGGAGCGGGTGAACAGAGCGGACGTTGCGCAACGGGGAGGTGCAAGCTGCCGCTTTGGGGCGGGGTGGTTTGCGAGTGCAGCGAATGACGGCTCTGAGCCCAGAGTCACCGATGCTGCGCGTTGCATGAGCGGCCGCAATCTGAGCAAATGGGTTATTCGCTAAATTGGAAGACAACTCTTAGAGTGCGCATCATGAATGAAATCGGACCCTTAGTTTACCTGAAATTCAAGCCATGAAGGGTAGAGACCGAAATGCCCCGTGCTGGTGCGGCTCTGGCAAGAAGTTCAAAAAATGCCATCTCGGCCGAGATGCTCAGCCGAAGGGGAATCCCTAGGATGCTGTGAATGTAAACCGAAAAGCCTTTTCCCAAAAGAAGTGCTGTGCGCGCGACGTAGGTTTAGGTGATTGCGATGGTAGCGTGATCAAAGCTCACACCGTCTCGCGCGGACCGAACCTGACAAAGATCGCCAAAGATGGCCACGTGCTGCACTATGTTGCGAGCATATCGGACATGAACAAGAACGGCGGAAAGCTATCTGTGAAGAAGATCGGCATCAAAGATGCGTCAGTTTTCCACGGCTTTTGCAGCAAGCATGATCGAGAGCTTTTCTCCTGTATCGAGAATGAGGTGTTTACGGGACGACCCGATCAGTGCCTTGCTGTGGCCTATCGCACAATGAGCAGAGAACTCTATGGGAAGGATACTGGAGCGCATTTGCGAGAAACGTTGCGGGAGGCCGACAAGGGTTTGAAACCTTTCGAGCAATTCATGCTTCAGCAGATGCTGGACGAGATTAACACAGGGAATGAAGCTGCGCGACGCGAACTAAAGGCTACGCATGATGCGTTGACCACTGCACTGGTAGATGTCCGTCTCGATGCAATTAGGTCGGTTGTCTTTGAATTTGCGGCACCTTTGCCATTCATGTTTGCAGGCGCTTGGTCGCCCTTTACCGACCTCCATGGCGGAGAGCTTCAGACAGGGTATGCGGACGAACTTCTTGAACAGATTTTCGTTTCTTCGTTTGCTGGTGACTCCAGCGCTACGATTTGTGTTTCTTGGCGAAATATTGACGACGCGCCCGGGCATGTCATCGCAGATCAGCTTTTGGCGCTGCCGGATGATCAACGAGCTTTAGCGTGCCTTCAGTTTGTAATGAAGCATGTGGAGAACGTCTTTTTCAATCCCGACTGGTTTCAAGCTTTGGATGTCAAACAGAGAGAGCGGCTCAACCAGCTTGCAGCCGACGGTCTCGATCCGATGGGCAGCGTCCCATCAATGCCTGTTCACTTGGATGTAGATTTTCAACTGCCTGCGTCAGCGAGATCGTTTCAAGTTTGACCACGACATGGCGTTTCGCCTTAGCGACTTTGCTATTTGCGGTCATTGGAGTAACCGCAGTGAAAGGTCGCTTTGTCCTGTGTGGATGGCTCCCTTTTTGCAAGTCCTTTTTCGTGCATGGCATTTCGTCAGAAGCAGTCTTGTGTTCGGCCTGTTAGCGCGACGCACATGGCCGCTGGCCCTGA
>JAQXCD010000059.1 GCA_029252045.1 Sulfitobacter sp. | reverse complement strand
ATTGACCCCAGATGAGGCCTATGTCAGCAAAACCGAACCAATGAGATTAGCAGCCTAAATAAAACCCAGATCCACCTTAACAAGGCTGAAAACTGGTCTAAAATCTAGGACCACCTCTAGGATAGCGATGCCGAACATGGCGAACATGCCGCGCATCATCACATCAAGAACAAATACGTTCGTTGATTGAAGGTAAACAGGAATGACAGGATTTAGGTCATGTATGCCCGCTACATCAAGAGGTTGTAAACCAGTCATCACTAGCAAAAAACCCGCAGTCATGCGGATGAACAAAGCAATATAGTCCGAAAAGTGTCTCATGCGCTGTCCTCAAAAATGGCGGAGTATTTTCCCCGCTCTGTTCTAAGGTTGCCTAGACTTCGCGTTTTGGTCGATAGGCAGGAATGCAAAGTAACTTTTGCGTGAATTATCCTGTGACAATTTTATCGATCGCAGATGGACCACCGTCTGAAGTTGTTTCCGAGAGCGCCAAACTGGCCTGCACAATATCAACACCGGCACGCACAATAGGATCCAGTTTACGCGACTGGTGATAGATCATCCAGACATCAAGTTTCCGGCCTGGGCAGTCATCGATGGCCTGCCGCAACCCATCGATGCGCTCCGCATATTTCTTTGGCAAGAACGCAAGGTAATTTCCTTGGATGACAGATTGCATCGACAGGTTGAGCCCTTCGATCCGGAGCTTTGGGACCTTTGGCATTTCTATCCCGAAATCAGCAGGCAGGAACCTGTTGCCGTCATAGTCGATGTCGATCCAGTGGGTCGGGAAACTGTTCGCATTGGCCGAGATATAGGGGCATACCTCAACCTCTGCCACTTTGGCACAGATATAGCTGCCGTGATCTGGACGTGCATAGCGCACAGCAACATCCGCTTCCGAATACGCCAGACTGCGGTCGTGGATCGTCAGGTCTACGTTGTAGAATGGTGTGTTTTCATCGCGGTACGACACCATGCTGCGAATGAATGTCTGCATGATCGTAAACGAAACAGAAAGCTTGATCACCGTGTCTTCGGGGAGGGCAGCACTATTTCTTACGGTCAGTTCCGCTAGGCGTGTCTCGATCTCGCGGGCAAGTTTGGTCACTTTCACACCAGCGGGCGTGGGTTGCCATTCCTGACCGTTTCGCACGAAAAGTGTCTCGCCAAAATCTTTGGTCACCCGTTCAAGTCGGCGTGACACGGTCGCGACATTTGCGTCTAAACTTTTGCCTGCGTTTATCATCGACCCATGGCGGTCGAGCGCCAGACAAAATTTAAGGTCATCCCAGTTGAGCATTGTTCTTGGCCTTTCTTGAGGTGCCAAAACGGGCGAGCCTCAATTGATTGGAAACCAAAACTCACTCGTAAAATTTCATCGTTAACCTCGGCTAAGTAGTACTCACACTTGTAGCATAACGCGCAAAACCGCGATTTTCAGAGCACTATTTTGAATATTGCTCCTAAATACTGAAAATCACGGTTTGCGTTTTTGTGCGAATACGAAAACGGGTAATATTTTGACTAAATTGATTAAAAAATGCGCAAACGGATAGGTGGCAATATACCCATCCCAAGATGTGGCTTCACCTTTGGGTAGAAAATTTGTTTCTAAAGGTTAACATTGCCCCCCTCCAGAAGGGGCTTTAGTGTCGAAATCGGAACAGTGCGGACGCGACAGATTTTCTGCCAAATACAAGAGGACGAAATGAAACACTCTATCCTTGATTTGTGTCCAGTGCCCGATGGCAGCACCGCAGCAGATGCCATGCGCAACACGGCCGATCTGGCGCAACATGCCGAAAGCTTGGGGTATCACCGCTATTGGATGGCCGAGCATCACAACATGCCGGGCATCGCTTCGGCGGCGACATCGGTTTTGCTGGGCCATGTCGCCGGCAAGACCAAGACCATTCGCGTGGGGGCGGGTGGAATCATGCTGCCCAATCACGCTCCGCTGAGCATTGCAGAGCAATTCGGCACATTGGCGACCCTCTATGGTGACCGGATTGATCTGGGGCTGGGCCGCGCACCAGGCGGCGATCATGCGGTGTGGCATGCCATGCGGCGCGGACGCAGCGGTGAGGATCACTTCCCCTCAGAGGTGGCCGAGTTGATGGGCTATCTGGGAGATGCCGATCCGGCAGCGCCCGTTCAGGCGCATCCCGGTCAGGGGACCCATGTACCACTGTGGATTCTCGGCTCGTCCCTCTATGGCGCGCAACTGGCCGCGCATTTTGGTCTGCCTTACGCGTTTGCCTCACATTTTGCGCCCGACGCGCTGGAGGACGCCAGCTATATCTACCGCCGCGATTTCAAACCTTCCGCGGCGCTTGCCGCACCCAAATTCATGCTGGCTGTGAATGTCATAGGCGCGGACACGGATGCAGAGGCGGCATATTTGCGCACCTCGGTGCAGCAAGCCTTTGCGCGGTTGCGTAGTGGTATGCCCGGAAAATTGCCCGCACCCGTAGAGGATATCGACGCCGAGATCGGACCGGCGTTGCGGCGCGGGGTGGATCAGGCGTTAAGGATCACTGCCATGGGCAGTCCTGACAGCGTGCGCGCACAGATGGCTGCATTGGTTGAGAAATACCGCCCCGACGAGGTGATCCTGACGGGCCAGATCCATGACCATGCCGCGCGCAAACACTCGTTCTCTATTGCGGCAGCAGCCCTGCAGGATATCGCGGTTGCGGCTTAATCATCGGGCGCGATCAGCCCCAGACCGCGCAGGTAAATCCCTATTCCGGTCTCCAGCAGGTCCTCTGGCGGGAAGGGTGATGCGCGCCCCGGCGAATTACGCACGAACAACTCGACCACGCCGTGGCTCATCGCCCAGATATGTGCCGAGAACATCGACGCGGGCGGGCGCTTATGCGCTGGAATATGCTGGCTGAGGTCGGTCGCGGCCTGTTCCAACACGGCATTTGCGCGGTTGGCGACAGAGGCAAGGGCCGCCGTGCGGTTGATCTGCACGCCGCTCTCGAACATTGCGATATATTGGCCGGGGTATTTGCGCGCGAAGGCCAGATAGGCGCGGCCCGTCGCCTCGAAGGCTTGTAGGGCGGAGGGCTGGCCGCTCTCGTAGGCGTATTGCATCAGGTCGCCGAAAATCTCGTAGCCTTGCAGGGCGGCCTCGGCGATCAGGTCTTCGCGCCCCTCAAAATGGCGGTACACGGCGGCGGGGGTGACGCCGGCCTGTTTGGCCGCCTCTGACAGGGTAAATCCCGTAGGGCCGCGCAGCTCGATCAGCTGGAGCGCTGCATCGACCAATGCCTGCCGCAGGTTGCCGTGATGGTAGCCGCGTTTAGACATCCCAAATCTCTGGGCCGCCGCAGATGGAGGTGTCGATCTCGCCGATTGCTGCGACATCCTTGCGGGTATAGTCGAACCGGTGCAGCACAGTGCGGATGGCGTTCAGCCGCGCGCGGCGTTTGTCATCCGAGCGCACAACCGTCCAAGGGGCGTGGGCCGTGTGGCTGCGCGTCAGCGTATCCTGAATGGCCGCTGAATATTCATCCCACAGATGCAAACCTTTGACGTCGATTCCTGACAGTTTCCATTGCTTGAGCGGGTCACTTTCACGTTGCAACATGCGGTTCAGTTGTTCGGCCCGCCCGACGTTCAGCCAGAATTTGAACAGGTGCACGCCGTCTTCAACCAGCATCTGCTCGAACGGCTGGACCTGCGTGAAGAACTGTGTGTTCTGCGTCGGCGTGCAAAAGCCGAAGACGGGCTCAACCACGCCGCGATTGTACCACGAGCGGTCAAACAGCACCATGTCGCCGGCCGCGGGCAGGTGGGTGATATAGCGCTGGAAGTACCACTGGGTCTGCTCGTCCTCGGTGGGTTTGCTGAGGGCCACCACCTTTGCCGCACGCGGGTTGAGGTTCATCAGGAACCGCCCGATTGTGCCGCCTTTGCCTGTCGCATCGCGGCCCTCGAACACGATGGCGATGCGGGTGCCTGTCTCCCTCACCCAGGATTGCAGCTTTACCAGTTCGATCTGGAGTGCGGCCATCTCACGGTCGTATTTCTTGCGGCCCAGACGGCTGGCATGGGGATAGTGTGTGGCCAGAATATCCTTCTTGTCCGCTGTCTTGATCGCGGTGCGCACGGACTCGGGGGCGTCGGTCTTGAAATAGGCGCTGATTGCACCGTCAAAGGGCAGGTCCATTGGGGGCTCCTGAGTGGGATTTCGGGCAATATGCGATGTTAATCGGGTTAACGCAAACCCGCACGTGCAGTGGCGCGGTCGATTGCGGCGATTACCGCATCGGGGTCGGAATGGTGGGGCATGTGGCCCACACCTTGCAGCACGGTCAGCCGCGCGCCGGCAATCTGGCGGGATAGCGGCTCGGAATGGACAGACAGGGGCACAATTGTATCAGCATCGCCGTGCACAATCTCGAACGGCATCCCGAGCGTGCCATAACGCGCGGACATTTTCACAATATGCGGGCGCAGATAATTCACTTGCTGGGCGTTGGCGCGCATGCTTTCGCAGCGCAGCACAAGTGCGGCCCCCACATGATGCGCATAGCCGTCAGGGGCGGGTTGCGGCGCAAAGATACTCTCGACGCTGGAATCGACATACGACGGGGGCACAAAGGCAGAGGCCAAGGGTACCAACAGCGCACCACCGGCAGCGGTACCAACAACAGTGTAGGTCCAGCCCAGATCACCGGGCCACGGGTTGCTGACAGCGGCCAGCATCACAACGGCTGCAGTGTCGTCGGGTTTGCCCAGTGCCCAAGCCATGGCAACCGCACCGCCGAAAGAGTGCCCCACAACCACCGGGTTATCGACGCCAATAATCTCAACGGCTTTTTGCAGTAGTTCTGCCTGTTCCATGGGAGATTCGTGCGCTGTGTTCCACGCGCCCGATTTGCCCGGCAAACGGCCCGTCCAGCCCAGCCCGGGGCGGTCTACCATGATGACGCGGTAGCGGCCTGATAGCCTGTCCACCAGATCGAACGTCCAGTCCCGCACATTTCCGCTGGCCCCGTGGATAAGCACCAGGTCAGGCCCGCTGCCTGCCACCAGAACATGCACAGGGGTACCATCTATATCTATGATCCGGCCTTGCGGCGGATACATCCGCGCCGCCGTGGCCTCACGCGCAGTCGCCCGCCATTGCACAACAGCAACAAGCGCCAGAACGAAGGCGGCGAAGACAAACATACTAGGTACCGATTTTCTCAATGTCATAAGGTGTCGATTGATAGATTTCCTGAATCCAGTTGCCGTAGAGCAGATGCGCGTGGCTGCGCCAGCGATTCACCGGAGGCAGGGAAGGATCATCATTGGTATAATAGTTTACGGGCACGTTAATCGGTGTACCCGCCTCGACGTCGCGGTCGTATTCCTGTTTTAGCGTGTCACGGTCGTATTCGAAGTGGTTGAAGATATAGATAGCGCGGTGCGCCGGGTCTTCAATCAGGGCGGGGCCTACCTCGTCACTGCCCAAAAGCGTCTTGAGACCTGGGCGCACGTCGACTTCATCCTGCCGGATTTCGGTCCAGCGGGAGACGGGGATCACACAATCATCGGAAAATCCGTTGAGATAGGGCGACGCCGGGGCCAGATTGCGGTGTCGGAAACAGCCAAAGGCCTTGGCGTTCAGCATATGTTTTTTCACGCCGTGGAAATGATTGATCATCGCCATACCGCCCCAGCAGACCGCAAAGGTGGACTGCACATTGGTCTGGGTCCAGTTCATTACCCGCTCAAGCTCGGCGTAGTAATCAACGTCCTGAAACTCCAGATGCTCAATCGGAGCGCCTGTTATGATCAGCCCGTCAAACTTCTCGTCCCAGACCTCGGACACGGGGCGGTAGAAGCTCTCCATATGCTCGGCGGCGGTGTTGCGGGTCTGGTGGTCGGACATGCGCAGCAACGACAGTTCGATCTGCAACGGGGTCGCACCGATCAGGCGGGCAAACTGGTTCTCGGTCTGGATTTTCTTGGGCATCAGGTTCAGCAACGCGATGCGTAGGGGCCGGATGTCCTGACGCGCGGCTTGGTCTTCGTCCATAACATGAACACCCTCACGGGTGAGAACATCGTAGGCGGGCAGGCCGGAGGGCATTTTGATAGGCATGGGCAGGTTACTTCTTTTTCAGTCGGGCGTTACAGGTAGGGCGCGGATTGATCAGGCTCAAGATGGTGCACGCGATTGTGTCTAGAGTTTTGACGCGATCAGATCGTCGAAGGCGGCGGATGTTGTTACTGCGTGCATCTCTTCGGCGGTGACAGTCACTCCGGCACGCGCCATCGCGGCATAGCGCGGTTGGCGGTGCGCCAACGCTTGCGCATAGGTCCAGCGGATGAACGTATCAGGATCAACATCGGCCTCCTTCATATTGTTTTCGCTCAGATACCCGGCCCAGACCCCCGCAAGGAATTCGGGCTGATAGGCCATCGGCTTGGGCGCGCGGTCAAAGCGGCGGATCAGCTCTTGGGAGTGGGCCTCGTCGCCATTGATCCAGACGGGCAGGCAATGCTGTGACAGCTCGGCCAGCAGCGGGTCCTGATCATCCTCGGGGTCGATCCATTCGCAGATCGAGCCGCCGGTGTCGCAGATGAAATGCGGGTAGCCATAGAGGTCTTGCGCGCGTGCCATAAAGGCGGCGGTGTCGGTCAGCGCGTCAATTTCCGCCTTGCGGAACTGTGACTGGCGCTTGGTGTATTCTGCCAACGGCAAGCCGCCCTTTGCAGGGTTACCCGGTTTGCCCAGATAGGCGGCAACCGCGCTCAGATCGTGGTCATGTACGTTGGGTTCCAGATAAATCGCGTCCGCGCGCAGCATCTGCGCCAGAAACGGATCGCCCATGGCGTGGCGGATCAGGTTGTCCTTGATGTGGCCATACATGCCGGAAGTGCCGATGCGGTAATCGACCGAGTAATGAAACCAGCCGCCTTGCTGGACCAGCATCTTGGAGACATGGGTTTTACCAAGTCCCGACATGCCAAAAAACATCACGGATTTATGCTGTGCTGCGCGCCAGCTTGCTGCATCGGGGTAGAGCATGGGAGGCCTCCGGTCTCGGGTTGCCTCTTCCCTAGCGCGGCAGCCTGATCCGGTCAATCAGCCGACCGTCGATGATCACCAGACCAAGCGCCAGCAAGACAAAGCCGCTGTAGGCATGTGGCGGCAGGGTTTCCCCCAGCACAAGCGCGCCTAGCACGATGGCAATCGGTGCAATCAACAGCGTGACCAGCATCAGATTGCCACTGCCTGCCAGCGTCAGCACACGGTAGTAGAGTAGATAGGCCATCGCCGTGGCGCCCAGCGACGCATAAGCGAGAGCCATCAGCGTGCGCGGCGTTAGATCCAGCCGGATCGGTCCCTCAACATACCACGCCAGCGGCACCATGATCAGCGTGGAGGCCGTCAGCATACCGGCGGCGGCCACCTGCGGCGCCAGCCCACCCAGCATTTTGCGCGCCCAAACGCCGGCAAAAGCGTAGGAAAATGTTCCCGCAAGAACAGCAAGTTGCGCCAGCGAGGTGATATCGAACTCCCGCAAGCTGTCTGCGCCAATGGCGATAACAACGCCCGCAAACCCGATCACAACACCAATGGCCTTGCGCCGCGTCAACCGCTCGTCCGCCAGCAGCAAGGATGCCACCAGCACCCCGAAGATTGCCGTGGTCGCGTTGAAGATCGAGGTCAGGCCGGAGGGGATATAGAGCTGCCCCCAAGCCATCAATGAGAAGGGGATAACGTTGTTGAGCAGTCCCATCCCCGCAAAACCAATCCACACGCGCGCCCCGCGCGGTAGCGGCATCCGGCGGGCAAATACATAGGCCCACAGCACCACAGAGGCCCAGCCGACGCGGTGGGCCACCACCGTCATCGGCGGGCTTTCATCCAGTGCAATGCGCACCGATAGAAAAACCGCCCCCCATAAAACTGCAAGCAAGGCCATCAGGCCCCAAGCGCGGGCGGATATGCTATGTGATGTCATGGCACTGCTCTAACGCGTCCCGCAGGCTGGTGCGATCCGGAACTTGCGCAAAACCTCAGGCGCGGTTGCGCGTCTCGTTCCAGATATTGATGTAGTTGCCCACAAAGATCATTGCCGCACCGACAAACACCCAGACTTCCAGCGGCTCGTCATAGAGGAACATCGCAACAATCGCGATCACCGGCAGGCGGGCAAAATCAATCGGCACCACAACGGTGGCAGGGGCGATGGACAGCGCCTTGGTCAGGCAGAAGTGCGCGAGCAGTCCTGCACAACCCACCAGCACCAGAAAGGGCAGGCTGGCAGCATTGGGCAGAGCGATATCGCCGTCATAACCTGCGGTGATCAGGCCAAACACCAGTTGGATTGTGGTGAGGAAAAACAGGATCGAGGTGATGGAATTGTCGCGGGTCAGCCGTTTGGTCAGCATGATGGTCAGGGCAAAGAAAATCGCGGCTGCCGCCGCCGCAACCAGCCCGATGTGAAACGTCTCGACGCTGGGGCGGGTAACAATCAGAATGCCGACAAACCCCATAACAGCTGCAAAGGCGCGGACCTGTGTCATCCGCTCACCCAGCACCAGCGGTGCCAGTACGGCCACCCACAGCGGCGAGGTGAACTCCAGCGCAAACACATGCGCCAGCGGCACAACTGCCACCGCATAGAACCACAGGTTTTGCCCCGTGAAGTGAAAGGTGTTGCGCAGAAAATGGCGGCCAAACTGGTCTGTGCGGATTTCATGCCAGCGATTGTTGAGTGCGGTTAGCCCAACCACAATGATCACGCCAACCAGACTGCGGTAGAGCATGATCTCGAACGTGTCGTATTCACCGGCCAGTTCGCGCCCTGCCACAGCCATAAACGAGAAGGAACCAATGGCCCCCGTCATCCAGAGTGCCGCTTTGAGGATAACGTTCATTCCTAAAGACCGTCGATTTTATAGTCGCGCGCGATGCCCGCAGTCTCGCGTGCCCAATCGGACGCGCCCGCACGGGCTTGATGGGCCTCAAAGGCTGCAGCGCCAGTGAAGCGCTCTGCGACACTCCAGACCATCGGATCAGCGGTTTGCAGAACTTCAAACGAAATGCAGCCCGCTTCGGCCCGTGTCAGGCGTATATGCTCGGGCAGGGCCGTACGAACGCAGTCTGCTTCGGCTTGCGTAACACAGGTCAGCGTACCGTTCAGGGTCACTCCCATTCGATGGTGCCCGGAGGTTTGGAGGTGATGTCATAGGTCACGCGGTTGATACCGGGGACTTCGTTGATGATGCGTGTCGCCGTCTCGCCCAGAAATTCGTGGGTGAAAGGATAATAATCGGCAGTCATACCGTCCACGGACGTCACCGCACGCAGCGCGCAGGCAAAGTCATAGGTCCGCCCGTCGCCCATTACGCCAACAGTGCGCACGGGCAGAATGGCCACAAATGCTTGCCAGATGTCATCATAGAGACCGTGCTTGCGGATCTGGTCGATATAGACTGCATCGGCTTCGCGCAGGATATCCAGTTTCTGGCGCGTGATCTCACCGGGGCAGCGGATGGCAAGACCCGGACCGGGGAAGGGGTGGCGGCCAATGAACGATGCGGGCAGGCCCAATTCGCGACCCAAGGCGCGCACTTCGTCTTTGAACAATTCGCGCAGCGGTTCGACCAGTTTCAAGCCCATCTTTTCGGGCAGGCCGCCTACGTTGTGGTGGCTTTTGATGGTCACGGAAGGACCGCCCGAGAAGGACACCGATTCTATCACATCAGGATAGAGCGTGCCTTGTGCCAGAAACTCGGCGCGCTCGATCTGGTTGGCGTATTTCTGGAACACGTCGATGAACAGGCTGCCGATGATCTTGCGCTTGGTTTCGGGGTCGGATTGCCCTTCGAGCTGGCCCAGAAACAGGTCTTTTTCATCGGCGTAGATGACTTTCAGGTTCATATTGTCACGGAACATGGCAACAACATCTTCGGCCTCGTCCTTGCGCAGCAGGCCGTGATCTACAAACACACAAGTCAGCTGGTCACCGATGGCCTCATGCAGCAGTGCTGCGGTCACGGAGCTGTCAACGCCGCCGGACAGACCGCAAATCACCTGTTTGTCGCCGACCTGAGCACGGATTTTTTCGATTGCGATGTCTTTGTAGGCATCCATCGTCCAGTCGCCGGTGAAACCCGCGATGCGCACGAAGTTTTCGAACAGCTTTGCACCGCGCGGGGTGTGGTGGACTTCGGGGTGGAATTGCACACCGTAAAAATGCCGCGACGCATCGGCGAGGATCGCATAGGGCGCGTTGGGGGAGCTGCCATAGACCTCAAACCCCGGTGCGATTTTGGCTACATGATCACCGTGCGACATCCAGACAACTTCATCGCTTTCCGCAAACCAGCCCTCAAGCAAGTCGAGGTCCGCAGCTTTGCTCACTTTTGCACGGCCGAATTCAGCCGTGCCGCCGCCGCCGGAAATCTTGCCGCCGCGGACTTCGCCGCCCAGCTGGGTCATCATCGTCTGCTGCCCGTAGCAGATGCCAAGAACCGGTACACCCATGCTCCACAGGCCCTCAGGCGCACGCGGCGAGCCGTCGCGCGTGACGGAATCAGGGCCACCGGACAGGATCACGGCTTTGGGCGCCATCTCGGCCAGCACAGCGTCAGTGACATTCTGATAGGGATGGATTTCACAATAGACATTCAGCTCGCGCAGGCGGCGGGCAATCAGCTGCGTCACTTGGCTGCCGAAGTCGATGATAAGGAGGCGGTCATGGATATGTTGTGTCATGTGCTCTGATTAGGGCCGTGCGGGCAGGGTGGCAAGGCGGATTTGCCAGCCCGCAGCTCCGTCTTGTCAGGGTTTGGAAGAAATCGACGCCCGAGCAGACGTGAATGTCGCTTTTCTACCTACATCGCCGTAATCCGCGTGAGGCAGGGTAGGGTTTGCGAGTATCTGAAAGCCAGCATATTGATTTGAGGGCTAAACATGGCAGAAGCAGCACGTCGTACCCGTGGCGGTGGTGGAGCAGCGCGGCGCGCCGAGCGTTCCGCAGTCTCGTTCGAGACCGCGAAATATATCGAGCGGAACATCCCCAACTTCGACATCCTCAACGAAGAAGCGTTGCAGGTTATCGAGTATAACGCCGAGACGATTCTCGAAGAGATCGGTGTTAACTTCCCCGACAACCCCCGCGCACTTGACCGCTGGCGCAATGCCGGTGCCGATGTGCAGGGCGAACGGGTGCGCATTCCGCGCGGTCTGGCCCGCGAGCTGATCAAGACAGCGCCCGCCAGCTACACCCAGCATGCACGCAACCCCGAGCGCAATGTCGTCGTCGGTGGCAAGAGCCTTGTCCTGGCGCCTGTCTATGGCCCGCCCTTTGTGCGCGATGCGGCTGGTGGTCGCCGCTATGCGACGATGGCTGATTTCAACAAATTCGTGAAGTTGGGCTATATGTCCAAGTGGCTGCACCACTCTGGCGGTACCGTCTGTGAACCAACAGACGTGGCTGTAAACAAACGCCACCTTGATATGTTGCACGCCCACATGACCCTGAGCGACAAGCCGTTTATGGGCTCGGTCACCGAGCCGTCGCGCGCACAGGATTCCGTGGATATGTGCGGCGTTCTGTTCGGCGATGATTTCGTACAGCAAAACACAGTGATGACCTCGCTGATCAACATCAACTCGCCGATGACATTTGACGATGTGATGATGGGCGCGCTGGAAGTCTACGCGCAGAACAATCAGGCCTGCATCATTTCCCCGTTCATCGTGGGCGGGGCGATGGCACCTGTGTCTGTTGCAGGGACGCTGACGCAGGTGCTGGCCGAAGGTCTGGCCGGTGTGGCCTATAGCCAGCTGTGCAAACCGGGCGCACCTGTGATTTTTGGTGCATTTGTCACGTCGATCGACATGAACTCGGGTGCGCCAACCTTCGGCACACCAGAAGCGGCCCATATTACTTACGGTGCAGGCCAGTTGGCCCGCCGTCTGAACCTGCCGTACCGCTCCGCGGGCTCGTTCTGCGGCTCGAAACTGCCGGATGCGCAGGCGGCCTATGAGACGTCTAACAGCCTGAACATGGGTCTGCTGTCTGGTGTGAACTTCATGCTGCATGCCTGCGGCTGGCTGGAGGGTGGCCTTGTGTCGTCTTTCGAGAAGTTCGTGATGGACGCCGACCAGCTGGGCACGTTGCACCACTTGGCGCGTGGCATCGAGATGGACGAGAACGCGCAAGCGATGGACGCAATCCGCGAAGTCGGCCCCGGTGGTCACTATCTGGGTTGCGAGCATACGCAGGCGAACTTCAAGAAGGCGTTCTGGAAGTCCGATCTGCTGGACTACAAACCGTTCGAGACATGGGAAGACGAAGGCGCGCGCGACACGCAAACCCTCGCCAGTATCCGTGTCGAGAAGATGCTGAACGACTACCAGCAGCCGGCCATGGACCCCGCAATCCGCGAAGCGCTGGACGCTTTTGTGGCGACACGCAAAGCGGCAGAGCCTGACAGCTTCATGTAAGCTGCCCTACGAGACCAGCTGCGGGCCCGATTGTGCGGCCCGCAGCTCCCGCGCCTCTCCCACAATGGCTATCAGAACATCCGCATGGCGTACAACGCTATAGCCTGTGCCGGTTTGCGTGCGGTGTTGTTCCAGTTCTTCTTCCATTTCAATCAGCCGCATCAAGGCCTGCCCGTGGCGCGGCAAAACGCCGTACCCCAACAGGCGCGGCAGATGGCCTTCGCGGCGGTAGCTTTGCGCGCCGATACGGGCGGCCCGCATCAGCAGGCGGGGACGGTGCAGCGTGGCCAGCAGGGTGTGGATATCTTTCATGGATTTGTGCTCCTTTAGGCGTGGAGCGTGACGCATGCCTGCTCCGGTGCCGCCATCATCCACTACTTTTGTGGGTGTTGCGTGCGTACCCGAAGCGGCGTTCGGCCCGTTCAAGATTGTTTATCATTTGTAAACAATGCTGTTCCTCACGGATTATTTTAACGAATGGGTAACCACTTCCCTCATAGGTTGTGTTTACCTATTGTTAATAACGCTGAGGAGGGACACTCAGACATGGGACAGATGGTATTGGAACTTGAACAAAACGAACATCGGGGCGGCCAGGCGACGGAATTTGTGCCGGGCTGGGTGCCCCGATCTGTGCAGAATTACATTGATCATACAGAGATGGGCGTGCCCATTCGGGCGCTTGCACGTCAGCAGGGATGTCATGCCTCCACGATCTTGCGGCAGATCAGACGGGTCGAGACACTGCGCGACAATCCACTTGTCGATGGGGTACTCAAAACACTGGGGGGAACACCGCCTGCCGCGCCAAATTCCACGCCATCGGTCACAGTACTGGGCACAGCTGATGCCACGGGTGCCGGCTTGCCCGATATGGTACAGCTAAGCGTCCATGGCTTGCGGGTTTTGCGCCGGTTATGTGAAAACGGTGACGTCCTGGCAGTTGCGGCGGACATGGAAAAAGCCGTGATCGTTCGGGATGGTAGAGACGGTGAAAACACCCGTACAGGTGTGGTCGACCGTGCCATAGCGGAAGCGATGGCTCTGAAAGGCTGGATAGCGACGTCACAAACGGGCCGGATTGCGCGCTACCACATCACAACAGCCGGCCGCAGCGCCCTTGCAGATATGATGGCGCGAGACGAGAGCGCGCGCGCGGGTCTGGCTATGGGCGATGCCGATGCAGTCGCCGTCCCTAAACGGGTGCTCTATGGCATGGCCGAAAGCCCCTTGGCGGCATTGGCGCGCCGCCGCGACCGCAATGGCATCCGCTTTCTCAGCCGTGAAATGGTCCGCGCGGGTGAACGCCTGCGTGAGGATTTCGAGATGGCCCAGATGGGGGCCACACAGACTACGGACTGGGACGGACTTCTTGAAACATTGCATCCCGCAAGTGCCCCCAAACCGGCAAATACCCTGCCCGGTGCGCAATTGGCCAGCGCCCGTGTGGTGGCGGCCTTGCAGGATTTGGGGCCGGGGCTGTCGGATGTGGTCCTGCGGTGCTGTTGCTTTCTGGAAGGGCTGGAAACTGCGGAAAAGGCTTTGGGCTGGTCCGCGCGGTCGGGCAAGATTGTCCTGCGTATCGCACTCATGCGGTTGGAAGAATATTACGCCCAAGACAGCAGTGCAGGGGCTGCAATGATCGGGTGACACGTTTGAGGCAAAGCGGAGTAGGCTATATTTGCTGTCATCATAGCGGCAATGCGTCACGACAGGGTTTTGTTTAACGCATCATGTGCTAGATAGCCTTTAACCACTGGATGAGGGTTCCATGCGTGATCTGAAAATTCCCGAGCTGCGTCACCCTGAAAAGGCACGCCGTCCCGACAATGCCCAGCCGAAAAAGCCGGACTGGATTCGCGTCCGCGCGCCGGGCGGCAAAGGCTATGAGGACACGGCGCGCATCATGCGCGAGAATAAGCTGGTGACAGTCTGCGAAGAAGCGGGCTGTCCCAATGTGGGTGAATGCTGGTCGCAGGGCCATGCGACCATGATGATCATGGGCGAAGTCTGTACGCGTGCCTGTACCTTCTGCAACATCGCCACCGGCAAACCGCCAGAGGCGTTGGATGCGTTTGAGCCGGGTCGTGTGGCGGATGCAGTGGCCAAACTGGGGCTGAACCATGTGGTGATTACCTCTGTTGACCGGGATGATGTCGAAGACGGCGGGGCAGAGCATTTTGCCCAGACCATCCGTGCCATCCGTCACCGTGCGCCTGACACTACCATCGAAATCCTGACTCCGGATTTCATCCGCTGCGCGCCGGAAGCCCTTGAAAAGGTTGTGGAAGCGCGTCCTGATGTGTTCAACCACAATCTGGAGACGGTGCCGGGCCTTTACCCCGAAGTGCGTCCCGGCGCGCGCTATTTCCATTCCCTACGCCTGTTGCAGCGGGTGAAGGAGCTCGACCCGTCGATGTTTACCAAATCCGGCATCATGGTCGGTCTGGGCGAGGACCGTCAGGCAGTCCTGCAAGTCATGGAAGACATGCGCGCGGCTGATATCGATTTTCTGACCATCGGTCAGTACCTACAGCCGACGCCAAAACACCACCGTGTTGACCGCTTTGTGCATCCCGATGAATTTGCCGCCTATGAAAAAGCAGCCTACGGCAAAGGCTTCCTGATGGTCTCTGCGACACCTCTGACCCGCTCCAGCTATCATGCGGGGGACGATTTTGCGCGCTTGCGGGCCGCGCGGAACAAGAAACTGGGTATTGCGTAAATAGATACCGCGCAGGGATCAAAACTTGCGCGGTATCCTCTCGGCCTTGGCCCAGTCGGGCCAGAAACCGAAATGCTCCAATCCGACAATCAGCAAGGCATGGGCAATAACGCCAAAGACGAATTTGACGCGTTTGGCCGAAGGCGGATTCTGCACCCAGCGTTTGGCCCGCATCAACTGCCGCGGTGACAGCATGGCCTAGGCGTCATCCGTAAAGCGGACCTTGCCGATAAACGGCAGGTTGCGGTTACGTTGTGCAAAATCAATGCCGTAGCCCACAACAAATTCATCCGGTATCTCGAAACCCGTATGGTCCGCGCGCAGGTTCACTTCGCGGCGGGAGGGTTTATCCAGCAAGGCAACTGTCTTGAGCCGCGCAGGTTTGCGCGCGCGCAGCATGCCTGTGACGTGGAACAGCGTATGGCCGGTATCGACAATATCCTCAACCAGCAGCACATCGCGCCCTTCAATGCCACCGCGCAAGTCCTTGAGAATACGCACTTCCCGCGTGCTCTCCATGCCGTTGCCATAGCTGGAGGCCTCCAGAAAATCGACCTCGATCGGCAGGTCCAATTCGCGAACCAGATCGGCGATGAACACAAAACTGCCGCGCAGCAGGCCTACAACAACCAGCTTGTCGGTATCGGCGAACTCTTTCTGGATCTCGCGGCACAGCTCTTCGATGCGGGCGGCGATGGATTTGGCCGAGATCATCTCGTCTATGACATAAGGACGCGTAACCATGGCCACCTCTTGATTGAACACCCGAACGGGCTTTGATACGAGGGCTACGCAAACGGACGCAGGAAATCAATGCCCACACATTCGGAAACCCGCAAGCTGCCTTACAGCGCCAAACAGATGTATGATCTGGTCGCTGATGTCGGTAAGTATCCGCAGTTCCTACCGTGGACCGCTGCCGCGCGCATTAAGTCTACCACTGACAAGGGCGATCATACGGTCATGGACGCCGATCTGATCATTTCTTTCAAGGTTTTCCGCGAGCGGTTTACCTCCCGCGTGATGCTATGGCCTACGCCGATGAAGATCGATACCGAATATCTGGATGGCCCGTTTAAGTATATGAAATCAAACTGGGCTTTTCACGATGTTGACGGTGGTTGCGAGGTCGATTTTTTTGTAGATTTCGAATTCAAGAACGCCATTTTGCAGAAAATTATAGGCGTGGTCTTCAACGAGGCCATGCAGCGGGTTGTCAAAGCATTTGAGAAGCGCGCCCAAGCGCTTTATGGCTGATCCCGTCAAGGGAGGACACCATGGGACTTACACAACAGCTTGTTAAATTCAGCACCGCCGAGGTGCCGGAAGAGGCCGCAGCGATGATGCGGCTGTCGCTGTTTGACTGGGCTGCCTGTGGCATTGCCGGCGCGCGCGAGGCCGAGTTTGCACCGTTCCGCCGCGCCGCTATGGTTGAGGAAGGTCCGGCGCATATTTTCGGCGGTGACGGGGCGGGGGCGGCAACTGCCGCACTGATCAACGGAACACTCAGCCACGCGCTGGATTACGACGATACGCATTTCGCCCACATCGGCCACCCGTCCGTAGCGGTGCTGCCTGCCGTGATGACATTGGCCGAGACACTGGACACCCCGCTAACCGACGCGATTGATGCGGCCGCCGTAGGGGTTGAAGCCTCGATCATGGTCGGGGTCTGGCTGGGCCGTGGGCACTATCAGATCGGCTATCACCAGACGGCAACAGCAGGGGCCTTTGGTGCTACACTGGCCGCCGCGCGGATGTTGGGGCTGGATGCAGGGCAAACGCGGCACGCTTTGGGGCTTTGTGCGTCCATGGCGTCGGGTATCAAGGCGCAGTTTGGCACCATGGCCAAGCCGCTGAACGCTGGCCTTGCCGCCCGCACGGGCGTGGAGGCTGCCCTGTGGGCGCAGGCGGGCATGACCGCCGCCGAGGACGGGCTGGAAGGCCCGCTGGGCTTTGGCGTGACGCACCATGGCGAGGGCGCCGAGGTGAAACCTCCCCGCAAGGAGTGGCAGATCAGTGAAATCAGCCACAAGTTCCATGCCTGCTGCCACGGCCTGCACGCCATGCTGGAAGCACTGGCCGATGTGGGGCTGGAGGCCGACCGCATCGCCGCAGTCAAAATCCGCACCCATCCGCGCTGGATGTCCGTGTGCAACATCGCCGAGCCTAAAACCGGGCTGGAAGTGAAATTCAGCTACCGTCATACAGCGGCAATGACGCTGCTGGGCCACAGCACAGGGGCCATCGCCAATTTCAGCGACGCGGTCGCCCGCGACAAAGACATCATCGCCCTGCGCGACAAGATCGAAGTGGTTGAGGACGAGACCCTGAGCGAGACCCAGTCCCAAGTCACCCTGACGCTGACTTCCGGCGAAGTCCGCCGCCTGCGCCATGATTTGATGACGCCGATCACGCTTGAGGCGCGCAGTGTAAAGCTGCGGTCAAAGGTCCAAGCGCTGCTGGGCGAAGGGCACGGTGATGCGCTGTGGACTGCGGTGACTGGCAGTGATCTGGATGCGGTGACAGCTTGTTTTGAAGGAGCCAAGGGTTCGGGTGACGACGGTCGGTAAATGTCCGCTGTGCGGGACGTAGTTGCCGTAGGTAAGCGACCAGTTCTTAGAAACTGGATAACTCTTGCTCGGTAAGTTAGATTACAGGAAACCTGTGTGTTTCCATGTCAATGATAACTGGAAATAGTCGATTACTATGCGTACTTTTGATCCGTCACAAATGACTAGAACAGAACGCCAGAAGATTGGAAAACGAGCAAGTCGAAACGTCGGTTCAGAGGTCACATTAATTTTGACCGCAGGGTTTGCCGCGTTAATGATCGTGCTGTTTTGGTTCGTAAATCTCTCATTTCTACCATTGGCCAAAATGTTTGGGATAAGCCCTACATTGGATTGGATTGGGCTTGCCGTCACGATTTCGTTCGCGTTTGGAATAGTACATGGCTGGTTCGCATCGAGTGTAGTAGCGCAAGCACGAAAACAACAGTTTGAGATACATCAATTTGACGAAGCCAATAAGCGAGCTGAAACGGAAGAAAAAATCAAAGTGTTAAAAAGTGCCCAAAAACCGTAACATACACTCTGGGGCTCGAAGCTGTCATTTAGCAATTCAACAAAAAAGGGCGGCCCGTTTGGACCGCCCCGTTTTATTCTATCCCCAGCACCTTAGCTGGTCAGATCATAGGCCCGTTCGCCATGCACTGCCAGATCAAGGCCGTTGACTTCGGTCTCGGCATCCACGCGCAGGGGGGTGATGGCGCGGCATATCAGAATCAGCACAACCGTAACAAAGGTGGTAAACACACCGACAATCAGCAGCGAGCCGAGCTGAGCGGTCCAGGACCCCAACCCGAATGCCGCAATCATGATTGTACCGAAGATGCCACCCACACCGTGGACCGCCATAACATCCAGCGTATCGTCGATCTTGGCTTTGTTGCGGATCAGCACAACGGCTTCCTGACACATGATCCCCGCTACCGCACCGATCACTACTGCGTGCCAAGGCTCTACATAACCCGAGGCAGGCGTGATCGAGGCAAGGCCCGCAATGGTGCCCGTCACGATGCCAACCAGCGAGGATTTGCCGAACTTGATCCGCTCCCACAGCGCCCATGTCAGCGAGGCCGTCGCGGCAGAGATATGGGTGACCGTGATGGCCATTGCCGCACCGCCGTCCGCCGCCAGTTGGCTGCCGCCGTTAAAGCCGAACCAACCGACCCACAGCAGGCCCGCACCGACCATCACCAGACCGGGGTTATGGGGTGGGGTATGCTGGTTTTTGCGCGCCCCAAGGAAGACCGCCAGAATAATCGCGGCGATGCCTGCGGTTTCGTGCACCACAATGCCGCCCGCAAAATCGCGCACACCCGTTTCGCCAAAGATACCGCCATCGGCCAGCATCCCGCCGCCCCAGACCCAATGCACAACAGGCGCATAGCACAGCAGCATCCACAGACCCGAGAACAGCATCACAAAGCCAAAGCCGATCCGCTCGGCGTAGGCGCCGACGATCAGGGCGGGGGTGATGATGGCAAAGGTCATCTGGAACGCGAAGAAGGCAATCTCGGGCAGGGTGCCTGTCAGGCTATCGATGGTCACACCGGCCAATGTCGTTTTACCCAAACCGCCCCAAAGGCCCGTGTCGCCTTCGCCAAAGGCGATGGAATAGCCGAACAGGAACCACAGAAGGCTCATCAAACAGGCGATGGCATAGCAGTGCATAAACACGCTCAGCACGTTGCGGGCGCGCACAAGGCCGCCATAGAAAAGGGCAAGCCCCGGCAGTGTCATCATCAGCACCAGCGCTGTTGCGGTCATGATCCATGCAGTATCAGCGGCATTCATTTTAGTATTCTCCCCGATTGTTGCGTGGGGATAAAACCGATGATCACCGCCGCGAAAAGCAGCAACAGGCAAATGGGCGCCAATAAATCAGGCGTTTTCACGAAAGCGTATTTTATGGGCTGTTTTGCGTGGGTGGCGCTTAATTTTCAGGCAAATCGCAAAGTGCGGCATGCAGGAGCCCTAGCGCATGATCGCGCGCGGCCGCGCGCACCGCATCACGGCCCAATGCGCCAAATTCAACCGTTTCAACCTGCACACCCGCAGGGCCAGCCACCCCGAAACACACACGTCCCTCCGGCTTGTGATCGGATCCGCCGGGCCCTGCGATACCCGTCAGGGATACCGACAGTTGCGCGGCGCTATAGTCCAGCGCACCTTGCGCCATCTCGCGTGCGACTTCTTCGGAAACAGCGCCATGCGCCACCAGAGATCGCGGCGTGACGCCCAGCATCTCGCCTTTGGCCGCGTTGGAGTAGGTGACAAAGCCGCGCTCGAACACCGCTGATGATCCGGGCAGATCGGTCAGGGCGGCGGCAACCATGCCGGCAGTGCAACTTTCGGCCGTGGCAATCATGATCCCGCGAGCTTTTGCTCGAGCCAGAATCTCGGCCCGCAAATCAGAAGGCATGATACGCACCGGCCAGAACCAGAACACCAATGGCGGCAAAGATACCCGCAAACACATCGTCCAGCATGACACCCAGCGCGTCACCGCGCCGGTCGGCGAAGCCGATGATCCACGGCTTCCAGATGTCGAACAGCCGGAACAGCGCAAAGGCTGCAATCCAGCCCGGCCACATCACAGTGATATCCATTCCCATGCGCCAGCTGGCAATCGACAGCGGTAACAGGGCAATCCACTGGCCCACAACTTCGTCAATCACAATCTCGGAGGGGTCGTGATCCTCGGAGCCTGCGGTCATTTTTGACGTGGCCCACCAGCCCTTTAGAAAGGCCGCTACAATCGCCACCACCAGCAGGGGCAGCCCGCCGATCACATGGATCAACCACGCCCAGGGCAGGGCCACTAGTGACCCCCAAGTGCCCGGCGCAGGGCGGATATAGCCCACCCCCAGAACGGTGCCGATCATACGCGGCAACATCCCCGCGCTCATGATTTCACCAGCGTGGCAGTGGCCATACAGGCGATGCCCTCACCGCGGCCGGTAAAGCCCAACCGCTCGGACGTGGTGGCCTTGACCGAGACACGGCCCACCTCGATGCCGATCATTTCTGCCACGGCTTCGCGCATCGCCGCCGCATGGGGGCCAACCTTGGGGAATTCGCAAATTAGTGTGCAATCCACATGGGTCAGGGCAAAGCCCTGCGCGCGCGCCATCCCGGCGGCGTGGCGCAGGAATATGTGGCTCTCAGCGCCTTTCCACTGCGGGTCAGAGGGGGGGAAATGGGTGCCGATATCACCGGCGGCAAGCGCGCCGTAAATCGCATCGGTCAGGGTGTGCAATCCCACATCCGCATCGGAATGGCCAACAAGCCCCTGAGCATGCGGGATTTTCACACCGCACAGCATCACATGATCACCTTCCCCGAAGGCGTGAACGTCAAATCCGTTGCCGGTGCGTATGTCCATTGTCATCTCCAATATCCGCGCCGCGCGGGCGAAATCCTGTGGCGTTGTGATCTTGATGTTATCGGCGTCACCTGCCGTGATGGCAACCGTCAAACCCGCCGCACGCGCCACGGCGACATCATCGGCGGCCACACCTGAATAGCTGGCATGCGCCGCAATAATCGCATCTCTGCGGAAACCCTGCGGCGTTTGCGCGGCATATAGGCCCGTGCGGTCTTGGGTGCCTGTCACAGCATCATCGGCACCGGTCCAAAGCGCATCCGTCACGGCCAGTCCGGGGGCCGCCCCCTGATGGGTGGCCAAAGCAGCAATCACACCGTCGATCACTGCACCGCTCACGCAGGGGCGCGCGGCGTCATGGATCAGCACCGTGTCACAGGCGGGCAGGGCGGCAAGCCCCGCTTGTACAGAGGCGCTCCGCTTGGCGCCGCCTAGGACTACGGTTATGCCCAGCGCCGCAAATGCCTCGGCCTCGTGCATATCATCGGCGTGGAGGACCAGCGTTATGTGCGTTACATCCGGATGCCGCGCAAAGGCAGCTATTGTATGGTCGATTACGCGCATCTGGCCCAACATCTGCCATTGCTTCGGACGCGGGCCGCCTGCGCGTGTTCCACGGCCGGCAGCAACTATCAGGGCACAGACACGCATCGGGATCACTTTCATTCAGGCTCTCCCCTTTGTCTTAGGAAATCCCGCAAGGGGGTGCAATGCGCCGTCCATCGGGCATCTTGTCACGAGATGCCCGTTTTTTAGGCAAATGCGCAGGTCTTTGACCGCGCGAGTACGGCCTATTCCTTGTCACTTCAATGCCTTTGGTCTAATCCAGCTGTATCGCCTAAGGATTAAGCATTCACGACCATGACATTTCCGCTCGATCTGACCCCTCCTGTATTTCTGGCCCCGATGGCCGGCATCACCGATTTGCCCACGCGCACATTGGTTGCGCGGTTCGGCGCGGGGTTGGTCGTGTCCGAGATGATTGCATCGGGTGAGTGGCTCACCTCACGGCCCGGCACGCGGGAGAAGGCCGAGCTGGGGTTGGGCGTTGCAGGTACATCCGTGCAGATTGCGGGCCGCGAGGCTGGCCCGATGGCCGAAGCTGCCAAGATGATCGCCGCACAGGGCGCGCGGATTATCGACATCAACATGGGTTGTCCGGCCAAAAAGGTCACGCAGGGCGCCTCCGGCTCTGCGCTGATGAAAACACCGGACCACGCGCTGCGCCTGATCGAGGCGGTGGTGGAGGCGGTCGATATTCCGGTCACACTCAAAACACGGTTGGGCTGGGATGATGATATGCTCAACGCGCCCCATATCGCCACACGCGCCGAGGCGGCAGGGATCAAGATGCTCACCATTCACGGGCGCACGCGCTGTCAGTTCTACAAAGGCAGTGCAGATTGGGCCGCCATTCGCGGTGTGGTCGACGTGGTGGATATCCCCGTCGTAGCCAATGGCGATATCATTGACGCCGCCAGCGCGCGGCAGGCCTTGGCCCAATCGGGCGCGCAGGGGGTGATGGTGGGGCGCGGCGTGCAGGGGCGGCCTTGGCTGCTGGCCCAGATTGCCCACGAGATTTACGGCACACCCGCGCCTGTGATTCCGCAGGGAGCAGATTTTACGGATATGGTGTTGGGCCATTACGATGCGCTGTTGGGGTTCTACGGGACCAAGCTGGGCCTGCGCACGGCGCGCAAACATCTGGGGTGGTATATGGATCATGTCGGTACGCCGCCGGAGGCACGGCGCGCCATCCTGACGGCAAAAACCCCCGAAGAAACGATGATCCTGCTGCCCGCGGCACTGGACCCCGCACATTGGGATGCCGCCGCATGAGTGATGCTCCCAAAATCCGCGAAGGCGCGTTGGCCCGACAGGAACGCGCACTCTGGGCGTCGTTGCCGGTTCCGGCCGTACTGGTGGCGCGCGACGATACCATTGCGGACATAAACGCCGCTGCCGAAGGTTTCCTGAACGCCTCTGCCAAGGCCGTGACCGGCGCGCCGGTGTGGGACATCATCGCCGTCGATGCCCCGCTGGAGGAGGCATTCGCCCGCGCCCGGGCGAATGAGACCACCCTGTTTGTGAATGACGTTGACGTTGGCAGCGGCCAGCGTGCGCCTTTGCAATCACAGCTTCAAATTGCCCCGCTTGCAGGGTCCGACGGAGTGATGATCCTGATGATCTCTCCGCGTGAGCTGGCAGGCCGACTGACGCAGAACAATTCTGTGAAATCCTCTGCCAAATCCGCCATTGGCATGGCTGAAATGCTGGCACATGAAATCAAGAACCCGCTGGCCGGTATAACGGGCGCTGCACAACTGCTGAGTATGAACCTCAGCGCGGATGATCTGGAGTTGACGGACCTGATTGTGGCCGAGAGCCGCAGGATCGTGAAACTGCTGGAACAGGTCGAGCAATTCGGCAACCACACCTTGCCCGAACGTAGCCCCGTCAACCTGCACGACGTCCTGGACCGCGCCCGCCGCTCTGCGCTGCTGGGGTTTGGCGCGCAGATGAAGATTGTCGAAGACTATGACCCCTCGCTGCCGCTGGCATGGGGGGACAAGGACCAGCTGCTGCAAGTGGTGCTCAATCTGGTGAAAAACGCATCAGAGGCGGCAGGCAATGGGGGCGGCACAATCCGGCTGCACAGCTATTACGAGCATTCCTTCCGCTTGCGCCGCTCGGACGGGCAGGGGATTGCCCTGCCTTTACAAATCGAAGTGATCGACGATGGCCCCGGCCTGCCTGCGCATATTGCGGGTGATGTATTCGATCCGTTTGTATCGGGTCGCGAGAACGGCACGGGCCTCGGGCTGGCGCTGGTGAACAAGATTATATCCGAGCACGATGGATGGATTTCGGTCACATCCGTACCGGGCCGCACGGTCTTCCGCATCTCGCTGCCGCGTGCAGATGCCCACGAAACACAGCACTTGAGGAAAAGTTAAATATGGATGGCACAGTTCTGGTCGCAGATGACGACCGCACCATTCGCACGGTTCTGACACAGGCGCTGACCCGCGCGGGCTGTAAGGTTCATGCGACTTCCAGCCTGACGACCCTGATGCGTTGGGTGGCAGAGGGCAAAGGCGATGTGGTGATCACCGATGTGGTGATGCCGGACGGCAACGGGCTGGAGATGTTGCCAAAAATTGCCCAAGACCGCCCCGATCTGCCGGTGATTGTGATCTCGGCCCAGAATACGATTATGACCGCCATCAAGGCGGCCGAAGCCCAGGCCTATGACTACCTGCCCAAACCGTTTGATTTGCCGGATTTGATGAAGCGCACTGCGCGGGCACTGGACCGCTCTGGCGCGTCGCGCAAGGTGGTGCAGACCGGTAATGAAAAGGATGAGGACGATTTGCCGATGGTGGGTAAAACCGCCGTAATGCAAGCGCTCTACCGGGTGATTGCACGGGTGATGAATACCGATCTGCCCGTTTTGATCTGGGGCGAGAGCGGCACGGGGAAATCCCTTATTGCCCGCTCGATCCATGATCTGTCTGACCGTCGCTCGCTGCCGTTTGTGACCGTCACGGAAGCGGACCTGCGCGACATCGAAGGACCTGCGCGCGTGTTGGCCCGCGTGCGGGGCGGCACCCTGTTGATTGACGAAATAGGCGATATATCTGCCGAAGTGCAGGCGCGCATCGCACGGATGATGGATGCCGAGACCGACAACCAGCCCCGCTTTATCGCCATTGCCCAAGATGATCCCGCCCTTGATCGGGCCAAAAGCACGCTGCGCCGTGATCTCTACTACCGCCTGTCGGGCGCAACCCTGCAAGTGCCCGCCCTGCGCGACAGGGTCGAGGATATACCCCTTCTGGCTGCCCATTTTCTGGAAAAAGCTGACGCAAGTGTCGGCGCACCTCATGCGCTCTCCGAGGCGGCGGCAAAGGTCTTTGCAAATTTCAGCTGGCCCGGCAATGTCCGTCAGTTGGAGCATGCGATGCGCCAGCTGGCCCTGACCAGCCGCGCCAGCGAGATTACAGCCGCCGAGGCCACCCAGATCACCGGTGCCCAGGCCGGCCCCGAACCGGTGCACGCCATCGGCAGCAACGAGACGCTGGGTGCCAGTGTCGAGCGGCACATCCGCCGGTACTTCGAGCTGCATGGCAATATGTTGCCGCCTCCCGGCCTATATCAGCGCATCCTGCGCGAGATTGAGGCACCGTTGCTGGAGGTCGCGCTGACAGCCACCTCCGGCAATCAGGCAAAATGCGCGGAACTTCTGGGAATAAACCGGAATACTTTGCGAAAGAAGATCACAGACCTCGAAATAGAGGTTACACGCGGTCGGAAAATGATGTAAAACTGTCACATAAGCGTGGCCATCAAGGAACATCCTTGGTCAGGACTACATAATATGGCGGTACGGTGCATTTGCACCACATCAGGTGAGGATCCCCGCGTGGCGTCCAGAACACGCAATTCATGGGTTATGCGTCTGTCGCGTTTGCGGCGGCAGCGTCGTGTGCGCACGTCAATGACCTTGGGGCTGGTGGTACTGGGCCCGTTGCTGGCCCTTGCGACCTATCTCGCACTTGGGCCGCTCGATAAGGGCAGCACCAATGCGCTGCGCCTAATTCTGCTACTGGACCTTGTCTATATTCTGTCCGTTGCCGCCCTTGTGCTGGCGCAAGTGGCGCGCTTGGTTCTCGCGCGGCGTGCCAAATCCGCAGGATCGCGACTGCATTTGCGGCTAACGGGGGTATTTGCGCTTATGGCGCTGATCCCGACCGTGTCGGTCGCGGTGTTTGCGGTGCTCACGATCAATGTCGGTATCGAAGGCTGGTTTTCAGAGCGGGTGCGGGTGGTGGTTGGCAATTCGCTGCTGGCGGCCGAAGCTTACGCCAATGAGGAACGTCAGGCCCTGTCGGATGATGCCGTCAGCCTTGCGCGCAGCATTGACCGCGCCCGCCGCGGTGGCATTGAATTGAGCGATAGCGAATTATTGGGCGAGGGTCAGCGCCAAATCCAGCGCGGTTTGCGCGAAGCCTATATGATCGACGCCACAGGCGACATCAGAGCGCGCGGTGACCGCTCGTATCTGTTCAACTTCGATGCACCTACTGCGGCGCAGATTGCAGCAGCAGGAAGCACAAATGTTGAGCTGGTCGAGGATTGGGAGAACAATGAATTCCGCGCGCTTGTACGCCTCAATTCATTTGTGGACCGTTTTCTTTACGTCAGCCGCGAGGTCGACGGCGAAATTCTCAGTTTGCTGGACGAGACACAGGAAACGGTCCGCCTCTATCAACAGCTTGAAAGCGAACGGGGCCGCATGCTGTTCGAATTCGGCCTGCTCTATCTGGCCTTTGCGGTTATCATTATCCTTGCCGCCGTATGGTTGGGTCTGTGGTTTGCAGAACGCCTGTCCGGCCCGATTGGCCGCCTGACAGGGGCCGCCCAGCGGGTGGGTGACGGCGATCTGGACATTCAGGTCCGCGAGGATGACGGCGACGACGAAATCGCCGAGCTTGGCCGTTATTTCAACCAGATGACCAAACAGCTCAAGGGCCAGCGGAACACGCTGCTGGACAACACCCGCCAGATTGAACGCCGCCGCCGCTTGTTTGATTCCGTGCTCAGCTCGGTAACCTCCGGCGTTGTAGGGTTGGATCCCGAAGGCCGTGTGACCTTCGTGAATCGCTCGGCCATGCGCCTGCTGGACTGGGCTGAAGACCAGCAATCACTGGCCCTTACCGTGGCCGTACCCGAATTTGGCCCACTCTATGAGGCGTTGACTGCCAATGGCACAGAGACCACCCAGCAGGAGATCAAAGTCTCGCGGCAAGGCCGGATGGAAAACCTCTTGGTTCGCATGGCCACACGGCGCACCGATGATGGCCGGCTTGAGGGCTACGTTGTCGCATTCGACGATGTGACCGATCTGGTTTCGGCCCAGCGGATGGCGGCGTGGGGCGACGTGGCGCGCCGCATCGCGCATGAGATCAAGAACCCGCTGACCCCGATCCAGCTGTCGGCAGAACGTATCAAGCGCAAGTTTGCACCGAAACTGGGCGAGGATGCGGATAGCCTTGAGCAACTGACAGGTGTCATCATCCGCCAGACCGGTGATCTGCGCCGCATCGTTGATGAGTTCTCCAAATTCGCCCGTATGCCCGAGCCCGAGCGCACGGCCCAAGACCTTAGCCAGTTGGTACGCGATGCGGTTTTGTTGCAAAAGACCGGCAGACCGGACATCAAACTCATATCTGACGTGCCGCGCGCGGAACTCCCCGCGCTGATCGACGGCACAATGATTACACAGGCGTTAACAAACCTAATTAAAAACGCGGGCGAAGCGATCGACACACTCAAAGAAAACGGCGCGCCAGATACGTTGATCCCGCAGGTGCATGTACATCTGCGCAGCGATGGCACGTCCGCGCATATCACCATCGCAGACAATGGCGTGGGCCTGCCCGAAGACCGCGCGCGCCTGTTCGAGCCCTACGTGACAACCCGCAGCGAAGGGACGGGCCTCGGCCTGCCCATCGTCAAGAAAATCATTGAGGAGCATGGCGGTAGCCTGTCCCTCACCGACGCCCCCTTATTCGAGGGGCAAACCCATTTTGGCGCCATGGCGGAAATCATTCTGCCCCTTGGCGCCGACCAGACAGACAAGCCTTGAGGAGCACATACCATGAGCGACATTCTGATTGTTGATGACGAGCGCGACATTCGCGAGCTGATCTCGGATATTGTTGAGGACGAGGGTTTTGCCACGCGGCTTGCCGGCAATTCGGACGATGCCATGGCAGCCGTCAACACCGAGCCGCCGGCGCTGATGATCCTCGATATCTGGCTCAAAGACAGCAAGATGGACGGCATCGACATCCTCAAGGCCGTCAAACGGGACAATCCGGATGTGCCGGTGGTGATCATTTCGGGCCATGGTAACGTGGAAATCGCAGTCGCGGCGATCAAACAGGGCGCTTACGACTTCATCGAAAAGCCGTTCAACATCGACCAGTTGATGGTGGTGATCCGTCGCGCAATGGAAACCTCGCGACTGCGCCGCGAAAACCTCAGCCTAAAACGCAAGGACAGCAGCACCTCCGAGATGATCGGCAATTCCGGTGCTTTCCGCACACTGGTCAGCCAACTCGATAAAGTGACTAAATCCAACGGCCGCGTAATGCTGACCGGCCCTGCGGGCGCGGGCAAGGAAGTGGCGGCACGCTATATCCACGCCAACTCGAACCGCGCCTCCGCGCCGTTTATCACGGTCAATTGCGCAGGCGTAGCCCCCGACCGGATGGAAGAAGTACTCTTCGGTCGCGAGTCCCCGGATCGCGGGGTCGAGCCGGGCTTGCTGGAACAAGGCCACGGTGGTGTTGTCTATTTCGACGAAGTGGCAGATATGCCTCTCGGGACGCAGTCCAAAATTCTGCGGGTGCTGGTGGACCAACAGTTCACCCGTGTCGGCGGCAATGACAAAGTGCGCGTTGACCTTCGGGTAATCTCCAGCACAAACAAGGACCTGCTGGCCGAGATTGAAGCCGATACGTTCCGTGAAGAGCTGTATCACCGCCTCAATGTGGTGCCGATCCCTGTGCCGTCTCTTGCCGAGCGCCGCGAAGACATCCCGCTACTGGCTGCTCACTTCATCGCTGAATTCAACGCCAACCAGGGCTTGCCGCTGCGCGCACTCACCGATGACGCACAAGCGTTGATGCAGACAATGGTCTGGCCCGGCAACGTGCGCCAACTCAAGAACATGGTCGAACGTGTTCTTATCCTCGGCGAAGGCACAGCCCCCATCGAGGCGCGCGAACTGCCCGGCGAAGAGGACCACAGCGAGGAAGAGGGCCGCGTCGTTCTTTCCGGCGCCATGGCCAGCCTGCCACTGCGTGAAGCTCGCGAAGCGTTTGAGCGGGAATATCTTCTCACCCAGATCAACCGCTTCGGTGGCAATATATCCCGCACCGCCAACTTCGTAGGGATGGAGCGTTCCGCTCTGCACCGCAAACTCAAAAGCCTCGGCGTGGTCACCTCCGCCAAATCCGGCACCCGCGTCGCGCATATGGACGACGATTGAGCCTTCTATCTTTCTTGGCCTTAAATCCTCCGGGGGGTCCGTCCCTTCAGGGGCGGACGGGGCTGGCCCCTCTTCTGGACATTTGAATTGACCCCATGGGCCGGTTCTGACATTTGTGGCGCTGTTCAGGCACGGCCATGTCGGCGGCCCCTTTGGGAGGCTGCCTGACCCAGCGGGGGATCTCAATACCATGAAAGTCATCATTTGCGGCGCGGGTCAGGTTGGCTGGCAAATCGCACGTCATCTGTCGGGTGAGCGGAACGATGTCACTGTGGTGGATAGCAACGCCGATCTGGTGCGCCGCGCAACAGACACGCTGGACGTCCAAGGCATTGCGGGCTTTGCCAGTTATCCCGATGTGCTGGACAGGGCAGGGGCGCGAGATGCCGATATGATCATCGCCGCCACCCACTCGGACGAGGTGAATATGGTCACCTGTCAGGTGGCGCACTCAGTCTTTGGCATCAACCGCAAGATCGCCCGCCTGCGTTCGCAATCCTACCTCGATGCAATCTATTCCGACCTCTACCGCCGGGATCATCTGCCCATCGACGTTGTTATCTCCCCCGAGCGGGAAGTGGCGGCAGCGGCCCTGCAACGTCTGGCAGCACCTGCGGCTTTTGACACCGAAGTGTTTATGGACGGCCATGCCCAACTGATGGGCATTACGCTGGATGCCGAATGCCCGGTTCTCAACACCCCCCTGCGGCAGTTGACGGACCTGTTCTCGACCCTGCGCGCTGTGGTGGTCGGCATCCGCCGTGATGGCCGCCTGTTTGCACCAGAACCCAAAGACCAGTTGTTTGAAGGCGACGATTGCTATCTGTTTGTGCATCGCGATGACATTTCCCGCGCAATGGAGATTTTTGGCAAGAAATCAGCCACCCAGAACCGGGTTGTTCTGGTGGGTGGCGGTAATGTCGGCCTTTCTGTAGCCCTGACGCTTGAGAAACGTGCAAAACGGGTCCGCGCCAAAGTGATCGAGAAGAACCGTCATATTGCGGAGCGTGCGGCTGAGGCGCTGGAACGCACAATTGTCCTCCACGGAGACGGTCTGGATGCCGCCTTGCTGGCCGAAGCGGGGATTGACCGCGCTGATGCCATGCTGGCCGTGACCGACGACGACAAAACCAACATGCTGGCCTGCGTGCGCGCCAAGGCCGAAGGCTGCCCCTATGTAATCGCATTGATCAACGACCCGACACTGGTGCCGCTGATGCAGCCGCTGGGGATCGATGCCTATATCAACCCGCGCTCGACAACCGTCAGCTCGATCCTGCGCCACATCCGCCATGGCCGCGTGCGCGCTGTCTATTCCATCGGGGATGCCGAGGCGGAAGTAATCGAGGCAGAAGTGCTGTCGACCTCGCCAATCGCCGGCAAAAAGATCAACGAGATTGATTTCCCGGAAGGCGCGTTGGTGGGGGCCGTGCGCAAAGCCGGCAAATACATCCGCCCCATGGGCGATACGCGGATCGAAGAGGGTGATGTGATCGCCGTCTTTGCTCTCACCAAAGACGTCGCACAGTTGGAACAGCTGATGCAGGTCTCCATCGACTTTTTCTAGAGAGCGCCCCCCGTGCCCAAGCCGAACATCAGAAAAAGCAGCATCCGCCATGATCTGACCCAGCTGCCGCTGTTTTTGTTGATGTTTGGCGTTGGTGTAGCCTCTATGTTTATTCCCGCAGCCTATGCTGCTATCGCGGATAAACACGGCGCCAGTCAGGCGTTCTTCTATGCTGGTTTGCTGGGCACAGTCACTTTCCTGCTGATCGGAGTGGCCCATGCGGGCCGTGCACCGCGCCACGGCACCTTGGGGCCGCTGCTGTCGCTGTTCTCGGCTTTTGTGTTCCTGCCGGTGATCTTCGCCATCCCCTTTGTCGAGGCCTTGCCAACCACCCGTTTCTACAATGCCTATTTCGAGATGCTTAGCGCGCTGACCACCACGGGGGCGACACTGTTCGATGATCCCGCGCGGCTTGGGCCGACGCTTCATCTGTGGCGCGCGCAGGTCGGCTGGATGGGCGGATTGCTGATGTGGGTCGCCGCTGTCGCGATTCTTGCGCCGCTGAACTTGGGCGGTTTCGAAGTCACCGCACAGGCGGAACCGGGCCGCCGTGAAACGGGCACACATAATATGGTCCCCCTCAGCCCGCGCCGCCGCATCGGACGCGCCGTGCGCACTTTGGCCCCGCTCTATATCAGTCTGACGTTGGTGCTATGGGTGCTCTTGATTGTTGCGGGGCAGGACGCGTTTAACGCGTGGATCCATGCCATGTCTGTCATCGCGACTTCTGGTATATCGGCCACCGGTCATAGCGCGATTGCCGATGGCGGTATACTGGGAGAGCTGGTGATGGCGGGTTTCATGCTGCTGGCCCTGTCGCGCCTTACCTTTTCGGCAGACACGATGACCGTCACCCAAGGCGGTTTGTGGACGGACCCCGAGTTCCGGATCGGCCTCAGCATTCTTCTGATTGTCCCCGTTGCCCTGTTCGGACGGCACTTCTTGGGGGCCTTTGATCTGGACAGCACCAATACCTTTGGCGAAGCGTTCAAGGCCATGTGGGGCTCTTTGTTCACTGTCCTCTCGTTTCTCACCACCACCGGCTATGTCTCGGAGTATTGGAGCGACACGCAGAGCTGGTCCGGCCTTGGCACCCCCGGCCTGATCCTCATGGGGCTGGCGCTGGTCGGTGGCGGGGTTGCGACCACGGCGGGCGGCGTGAAATTGCTGCGGGTCTATGCGCTCTATCGCAATGCGGTGCGCGAGATGGAGAAACTGGTGCATTCTCACTCCGTCTCGGGGGCGGGGGTTGCGGGACGGCGTTTGCAATCCGGCGGGGCTTTTATTGCATGGATATTCTTTATGCTATTTGCCTTGTCCTTTGCCGGCGTGACCTTGGCGCTGACGCTGGTGGGCGTTACATTTGACGAAGCGCTGGTATTGGCAATCGCCATGCTGAGCACCACAGGCCCCCTGACAGAGATGGGCGGCGAAACCCCGATCGCGCTGATCACACTAAGCGATACCGCCAAGGCAATCCTGGCTGGCGCCATGGTTCTGGGCCGCCTCGAGACCCTTGCGATTATCGCCTTGCTCACCCCGGACCTGTGGCGCAGCTGACACTGGCAAAAGCGACGCTACGCAAATCCTTGATTTTGGGGGTGGAAACTTCCCTAGAGGCACTTCATAGTTATGGAACGACACGCCGATTGCGGCAAACGATAAGAATAAATGGAAGAACAAACTATGGCGTCTGATAGACAAAACCTTCAGGATGCGTTCCTGAACCATGTGCGCAAGACCAAAGTACCGGTCACAATTTTCCTGATCAACGGGGTCAAGCTGCAAGGCGTGATCACTTGGTTTGACAATTTCTGCGTCCTGCTGCGCCGCGATGGCCAGTCACAGCTGGTTTACAAGCACGCCATTTCAACCATCATGCCAAGCCAGCCAATCAGCTTGTATGAGGGCGAAGACGCTTCTTGAGCAAAGTTCAGTTTCAGATAGACGAAACAGACGGCCCTGCGTTTACACGCGCATGGGTCCTGCATCCTGACATCAAAAATGATAAGGACCGGCGGACACCCGGTCCCGCACTGGCCGAGGCTGTTGCCTTGGCCGAAGCCTTGCCGAACCTTGAAGTTCTGGGCGCGGCCGTGGTGCAATTACGCACGATCAACGCCGGCCACTTGTTTGGCAAAGGCAAGATCGAGGAAATCCGCAAAGAGCTGGAAGAAAACGAGGTTGAGCTGGTTCTGGTCGATGGCCCGGTCAGCCCCGTTCAGCAGCGCAATCTGGAAAAGGTCTGGAAGGTTAAACTGCTGGACCGTACCGGATTGATTCTCGAAATTTTTAGCGACCGCGCTGCCACCCGTGAGGGCGTGTTGCAGGTCGAAATGGCGGCCCTCAACTATCAGCGCACCCGTCTGGTGCGGGCCTGGACCCACCTTGAGCGCCAGCGCGGTGGCCTCGGCTTTGTTGGCGGTCCCGGTGAGACACAGATCGAGGCGGACCGCCGCGCGATCGACGACCAGTTGGTGCGCCTCAAGCGGCAGTTGGAAAAAGTGGTAAAGACCCGTGCGCTGCACCGTGCCGCGCGGGCCAAAATACCGTATCCGATTGTTGCCCTTGTCGGCTATACAAACGCCGGTAAATCCACGCTGTTCAACCGGCTGACCGGCGCCAATGTGCTGGTCAAAGACATGCTTTTCGCCACGCTTGATCCGACCATGCGCAGTCTTGAGCTGCTGGACGGCCCCGAGATCATTCTGAGTGACACGGTCGGTTTCATCTCGGACCTGCCGACAGAACTGGTGGCCGCCTTCCGTGCAACACTGGAAGAAGTACTGGCCGCCGATATCATTTTGCATGTCCGCGATGTCTCGCACGCAGAGACGGAAGAGCAGGCGCGCGATGTGCGCGAAATCCTGACATCGTTGGGCGTGCCCGAAGACACCCGCACCTTTGACGTCTGGAACAAGCTGGATCTGCTGCCCGATGACCGTGCCGATGCGATGCGCGAACGGGCGGCGCGCGATGACAGTGTCATCGCCATTTCCGCCATCACCGGCGAAGGGCTGGAGCTGTTGCAAACCACCGTGGCAGAAGCGCTGCAAGGGGCGGTGCGCACGGACGAGCTGACGCTGGGCTTTGCCGAGGGGCGCAAACGCGCATGGCTGTTTGCGCAAGAAGTTGTATTGCAGGAGACGCAGACCGAAGACGGTTTTGTGATTACCGTGCGCTGGCCCGCAGATGTAGAGGCGGCATACCACCGCCTGAAGTGATTGTTTGCGTCATGGCATAGATATTTTGCGCAACTGCCACATATCATGACAAAAGGAACGAGTGGAGCTTCCAGATGTCTTATCTTACTGTCTATCTTGCCACGTTCATCGTCTTTCTGTTGATTGATTTTGTGGGGCTCAGCTTTGTGCTCAAACCCTTGTTTGCCCGCGATATCGGGCCGCTGATGCTGGACGGATTTCGTGTTTTACCGGCTTTCGCCTTCTACGCATTTCTGGTGTTTGTGGTGATGTGGTTTGTCGGCTGGCCCGCCCTGGACAGTGGAAAATCGCTGCTTTGGGTCTTTGGCTCGGCCGCCCTTATCGGGGCTGCGGCTTACGGCACGTTTGAATTCACCAACTATGCTATTCTAAAGGACTGGACACCGACACTGGTCTACACCGATCTGACGTGGGGCACGATGCTGACAGGCGCTTCTGCGGCGGCGGGAGTGGCAATTACCCGAGCGGCAGGCCTTGGCTAGGCCCCCGTCGCAGAGGCAAAGCGCCACGCGCCCGGGCGCAGCTGGTTCAACTGCCAGTCGCCCACTTGCAGGCGTATCAGGCGCAACGTGGGCAGCCCCACATGGGCGGTCATGCGGCGCACCTGCCGGTTGCGGCCTTCGGATATTGTGATGCGCAGCCATGCCTCCGGCACGGTTTTGCGAAAGCGCACAGGCGGATCGCGCGGCCAGAGATCATCGGGCGCATCAACCTGATCCGCGCGGGCAGGGCGGGTCATCCCGTCTTTAAGCGCAACCCCGCGCCGCAAGGCCGCAAGGGCCGCCTCATCCGGCGTGCCCTCAACCTGCACCAGATAGGTCTTTTCCAGCTTGTATTTCGGGTTCGATATCCGCGCCTGCAACGGCCCGCTATCGGTCAGCACCATCAGGCCTTCGCTGTCGCGGTCCAGACGCCCCGCGGGGTAGAAGCCTTTCTCGTCGATAAACCCCGACAGTGTCGGACGCGGCGAGCCCTCGGTTCCTTTGTCGGTGAACTGCGAGAGCACACCGTAAGGCTTGTTGAACAGGATGACGCGCTCGGAACTCATGGCGCTTGGGGAATCAGGAGTGTCACACCGACAGAGGCCGCCCGTGCAAGGTCTTGATCCAGCGACATCGGGATATATTCCCCGCGCCGCCACAGCTGGGCCAGATCGGCATAGTGCCGTGACAGGAAATGCCCCGATTGCCCCGTGGACGTGACGAACACCGAGCTGTCGGGATCCGCGAAATCATAAACCCCGCGATAAGCCGCGCCATGAACGTTCTGGAACGGGTTCGGGTCCGTTCCTTGGGTGCGTCCGCGCATCAGTGTGTGATCACCACCCGATGTGCTTTGGCGGATGTTCACAAAATACCGCAGCACGGGCACGTCCCCCAACACCGGATGGTCGTGGGTTGCTTGGTGTGCATCGCCCCAACGCAGGGATTCCAGCGCTGTGCCATATTGCTGGGTGATTTCCAGCAGCGCATCATCCAGCGCAAGGCGGGCCATATCCGCGCAGGTTTCTTCGGGCGCGGATTGAAAGACGTCGCACCAGACCGACGCACCTTCGACATCGCGGAACACACGCTCGATAAACAACGGCTCTACATGGGTGAATTCAGCGGCCAGCAGTCCTAATTCATCGCGGATCAAACGATCTTGCAGCGCGCGCAGCCATGTGGCGTAGATCAGCGGCTCTGGCAGGTGCTCGCCCATATCGCCCGACCAGCCGGCCAGCAGGGCCAGTGCGCGCTGGCGCAGGGCTTCGGGTGTGCCGGCAGGGGCAGCTTCGCCGGTAAACCACAGCTCTGCGCCGATCAGCGGCAGAAGCGAGCGGGCGGTAAAACTGACCGTGTCCAGCTGCGCCTCGATAAAGCTGTCGCGGGTGTGGACCTGACGGCCCTGCATCAGACGCTGCCAGCGCTGCACACGTTGTGTGTCGCCCCACTCAAACGAGATATGGTTGGGGAAGGGCCTGTCGATCATCTTGTTGTTGGTATTGCCCAAAATCCCGCCTGCAGGGGCCACAAAGCCGGGGTTGTAGGTATAGGGCAGTATGCCTTGCCAGCGGTTTGTCTCGATCCAGCCGGGTGTGGGCAGACGGCCCTGACTTTGGTGTAGGGGGTCGCGTTTGGGTGCGGCACCAATGGTTTTCATAACGATGTTCTGCTTGTCCACCAGTGTGAGGTTCTGGGAGGGCGCCACAAACAGCGCTGCCGCCTCGATCCCGTCTGCAACCGTCTTGGCATGCATGAGCTCCATCGCCGCTTGCATGGTGGTGTCGCGCTGGCTCAGTACGGTCCAGTTAACAGCGGCGACAGTGCCCGGTGGGGTAATATCCGCAAGGTTATAGTGGCTACCGGGCAGCACGGGGCCATTGTCTGTCCAGCGCAGGGTCAGCGTGACAGGGTCCATATCCTTGACGGTGATAATGGACGCCCGTGTGCGGAATTTCTTGAACCCGTCCGGCGTTCGGTATTCCTCGCGGTTAGCTGGGTTCAGCTCTTCGATATAGACGTCCTGATCGTCCATATAGGACGAGGTAAGCCCCCAGCCCAGATCGGCAGAACGGCCCGCAAGCACCGTTGGCACACCCGGAATTGTCGCACCTATCACGCCGCCGGATTGCAGCTCCAACCGTGCAAGGTACCAGATGGCGGGGGCGGTAAAGCCCAAGTGTGGGTCATTTGCCAGCAGCGTTCCACCAGATGCCGAACGGGACGGGGCCGCAGCCCAAGCGTTGGAGGCCCCAGCAAAGGCCATCCGTTTAAACGGGGACAAAGGGTGGGAGGTATAGGGTGTTGAATGGGCAAAGCGCTGAACATCGGGAAACAGGCTTGCGTATTCGGGCAATGCCGCCACGCCGGTGCCCGGTGCGTCAGGCAGAATATCGCGCAACCGCTCGACATTAGGCAGCGCCAGTGACACCTGTGCCCGGATCACTTCGGCGTCCAGATGACCGGACAGCTGCAAACCCATCAGCTTGATGATCGCGATACTGTCCGCTGGACGCCACGGCGCCATGGGCGCGTTGAAAATAAACATCTCGGGCGCGCCGCGGCCCAGAGCATCCGAATTGATCTGGTCCAGCCGCGCATTCACGCCGGCGGAATAGGCGCGCAAAGCGTTCTGGGTTGTCTGGTCCAATACCTCGAACGAGGCGACAGACAAGGCATAGATGTCAAACCGGCGCAGCAGTTTATCTACATCCAGCGTTTGCGCGCCGAACACCTCGGACAGGCGGCCCTGTGCGGTGCGGCGCATCGTGGTCATCTGCCACAGCCGGTCCTGCGCATGGGCAAAGCCGAGACCAAAGAACACGTCTTCGTCTTTGGGCCCGAAGATATGTGGCACGTTCGCATTGTCGCGCACGATCTCGACAGGATGCTCAAGATTGGGCACTTCGACTTCGGCATTGTAGTCGGGCAGGGACCGCGAGGCGAGCCAATAGATAATGCCCGCCGCCAATACGCTGAGTACCAGCAGGGTCGCGGCCAGACGGATAAGCCAGCGGAAAACCAAAGCCATGAGAAACCTCTTCTAAAACATCCAAGCGCCGTTTGACCCTGCGGACCACGGTGATAGGAATGACGGAGCAATAGCGCAACATCAAAGCAAGGAAAAGCAAATGGCAAAGCTGGCGTTTTTAGGTCTGGGCGTAATGGGAGCGCCTATGGCGGGCCACCTGCAAAAAGCGGGCCATGATGTGACCGTATACAACCGCACGTCGTCCAAGGCGGCAGATTGGGCCACAACCTATGGCGGCACACATGCAGTCACCCCGCGCGAAGCGGCAGCGGGTGTGGATTTTGTTATGGCATGCGTGGGCAATGATGATGATTTGCGCTCGGTCACGCTGGGCGATGACGGCGCGTTTGCGGGCATGGTGTCTGGCGCTGTGTTTGTGGATCACACCACCGTCTCTGCCGCCGTTACGCGCGAGCTGTACGCGGCGGCCGATCACGCCCAAATCAGCTTTATTGACGCGCCGATATCGGGCGGTCAGGCCGGCGCGGAAAACGGTCAGTTGTCGATCATGTGCGGTGGTGATCAGGGGGCGTTTGACCGCGCGCTGCCCGTGATGGAGGTCTATTCCAAGATTTGCCGCCGGATCGGTGACAGCGGTGCGGGCCAGATGACCAAGATGAGTAACCAGATCGCCATTGCGGGGTTGGTCCAAGGCCTGTCCGAGGCGCTCCACTTTGCCGAGAAAGCTGGTCTGGATGGTCGCGCGGTGGTTGAGGTTATTTCCCAAGGGGCGGCCGGCAGCTGGCAAATGGCCAACCGCTACGAGACGATGCTGGATGACAAATTCAACCACGGCTTTGCCGTCGACTGGATGCGCAAGGATTTGGGGATTTGTCTGGACACAGCAGACGAGACGGGTGCAAGCCTGCCGGTGACAGCGCTTGTCGATCAATTCTACAAAGATGTGCAAAAGCTGGGCGGGGGCCGCTGGGATACCTCCAGCCTGATCCAGCGCTTGCGCAAGATGGGTTAGATATCAAGGCAGTATGGCGCTACGTTACAGTAGCGCCATCGCTGTTTACGGAATGATGCGGGTGTATTTACTGCCCTCAAGTGTTGCCCCGATGCGCAGACCGGCACGGCCAAACACAACAGCCAGAACCGGCGACAGCGCCGTGGTTGTATCTGCGTTCACGCTGTCGCCACGATCCGAGATCACATATTCGATGTTCGCACCAGCTGCCCAACCGGGCGAGCGGCGGAAGTTTTCCAGCGCATCGGCGGTCATAAAGAACAGAACGTGAGCGTATTGCTGTGCCCCGATCTGCAAACCGCCTGTGGCTTTGGTCACTGAGTAATAATCGACAGTTACGCCATTTACCCGGAGTACACCGCGCCCGTATGCACCGCCAAGGCCAAGCCCTGCTTCGGTCACCAGCGGCATGACAAGCATCCCGTTGGATTTATCCGCCAGCGTGCGGGTGTTGGGGAACGTCCGGTACATCTGTCCCAGCGTTGCATTAGCACGCGCGTCGATTGTGCCCGCCCCGCGAGAACCTACGCCGTTGCCACAAGCTGCCAGCGCACAGCTGCTTGCCACCGCGCCCAGTGCGAATGCACGGCGCGAAAGTCGAAAATGGGTCATGTGTTTTGCCTGTATCGTTTGTGCTGCTCTTGATACCGGTACGGTCCGGCTTGTGCGCAACCATAGGCGGTTTTTTGCGGGATGTCATCGGCTTTGGTGCAATTGGCGAAAAGATGCTGTTTGCGCTGCCGGAACAATTGTCCGGGCTACAGGATGGCATTGCGCCACAGGCCGATTCCTTGAACGCGCTGAGCAAGCGGGTGGTTTCCTCGGTTTCGCCAATGGGGCCATCTGCGGCGCAGATATAATCGTGATGCGGCTCTAGCTGGTCGAGAAACGTTGGCTCCCAACCTTCACTCACGCTCAACATCTGCTCTGCGGAATAGAGCAGGTGGTCTACAAACGCGGCATAAGCGCCGCCTTGCGGGCGGGCAAAGGCGGGCAAAAGCAGGCAGGGTGGCTGCAATCGCCAGATGCGCCCGGTAGGCCTAGCGGGCGGATTGTTCCTTTTGCAGGCGGTCCGCCTCGTCCAGCTGGAATTTCACTCCGATCAGGGCCGCAACAGCAACAGCGGCGGTGACCACTGCCGCCCGCGCTTGAGGCGCAGCGGCGTGAGACACGATAGCCCGCTCACAGGGAGGGCATCTGCTGGGTGGCACAATGGATGCCGCCGCCCATTTCACCCAGCGGGTCAACATTGAGTGTGATGATCTCACGGTCCGGATAATGCCGACGCAGGGCGTCTACCGCCAGCTGATCTGCCTTCGGGTCGCCAAACTGGGCAGCGATCACGCCCCCGTTGCAAACATAGTAATTGGCATAGGAGGCCATAAAATCAAAGCTTTTGCCACGGCGCTTCTCCGGCTCCGAAATCCAGTCCACATAGAGGCCCGCCTCGATCATGCGGTCATGGGTGGCAAGGGCTGCCAGATGGAATGGGTTTGATAAATCCGGGCTTTTGGGCAGGTTGATCAGCACTTTTCCCGGACCGGTAAACCGCGCAAGGCTGTCGATATGATAGTCGGTGATGTCCTCGTCCCAGACGCCTTCGGACCAGATCATTTGCTCCGCGCCGTAGGCTTCCAGCAGTGCCGCCTCGATCTGGTCGCGCGACATGCCGGGGTTGCGGTTCTCGTTCACCCAGCTGCTTTCATGCGCCATCAGCAGGCCGTGGCCGTCCTGCTCCACACCGCCCGCTTCGCCGTGCAAGCCGGTTGGGATAATCTGGAGGCCGAGCCGTTCGGCCACAAGGCGGGCAATCTGGCTGTCGCGTGTGTTCACCTGTTTTTCGCCCCAGCCGTTGAACTGGATCTGGCTCACGGACATCTCGCCTTTGCCGTTTACCACAAAGATGGGCCCCGCATCACTGCACCACAAATCCTCGGTCGGGATGTCCCACAACTCGACATTCTCGGACAGTTTACGGCGCGCGCCTGCGTGATCGGCCCGATCTGCCAGCATGATCACAGGTTCAAAGGCGGCGATGGCATTGGCCACATCTGCGATGGTCTGCTGTGCCATTTCCAGAAACACGCCGTCAGGATGAACCTTGCGGTTCACCGGCCATTGCATAAACGTGGCCTGATGCGGCGCTTCCTCGGCGGGGACAAAAAAGCCGCCTTTGGTTTTCGCCATCAGGGGGCCGCCCATTGCCATCCCTGCATTGCACTGCCACCGATCAATAATTTGCGTCTGTTCATCCTACATCACTACCGTTGCAATCGTTACTGTTCTTACCAACATACCACCACAAGCGCCTAACCGCGCAGCAGCCTTGCGGCTGCCGGCGCAAAATAGGTCAATATCCCGTCACAGCCCGCGCGTTTGAAAGCCATCAAGCTTTCCATCATCACGCGCTCCTCATCGATCATACCTGCGGCAGCGGCCGCCTTGATCATGCTGTATTCGCCCGACACCTGATAGGCAAAGGTCGGCGCGCCGAAGGCGTCTTTCACGCGACGGCAGATGTCCAGATAGGGCAGGCCGGGTTTGACCATGACCATATCCGCCCCCTCCGAGAGGTCACGCGCCACCAGTCGTAGCGCCTCGTCACTGTTAGCGGAGTCCATCTGATAGGTTTTCTTGTCGCCGGTCAGCGCGCCCGACGCGCCCACCGCATCACGGAACGGGCCGTAAAAGGCCGAGGCATATTTAGCAGCGTAGCTCAGGATCATCACATTCTGATGGCCTTCGGCCTCCAGCCCTGCACGGATTGCACCGATTCGCCCGTCCATCATATCCGACGGCCCGATGATGTCGGCTCCTGCGCGCGCCTGCTCCAGCGACATTTTCACCAGTGCCTCAACAGTCTTGTCATTGATGATCTGGCCATCCACGACAAACCCGTCATGGCCGTTGATATTATAGGTATCCAAGGCCACATCCGTCATCACCACCATCTCCGGAACGGCCGCCTTAATGGCGCGGATGGCGCGGTTCACATGGTTCTCGGGGTCCCAGGCGCCTGCGCAATCTTCCGTGCGCTCCTCCAGCCCCGTATAGGGGAACAGGCAAATCGCGCCGATCCCCAGATCGCGCGCCTCGATCGCCGCCTCGACAATCTTGTCGACAGAACGGCGCACAACACCCGGCATGGAGGGGATTTCCTCGACCACGCCTTCACCACTGCGCACAAAAACAGGCCAGATAAAATCCGACGCCGACAGATAGTTCTCACGCACCAAGCCACGGATGCCTTCGTTCTGGCGCAGGCGGCGCAAGCGGGTTGCGGGGTAGGCGGCTTGGATCGGGTTCATCGTACATGTCCTTTAAAGCGTTGTACGCTAAAGCTGACATGAATCTTTGCCATCCTCAATAGGCCACGAGGGGTAGGAATCACGCTGCACGCCCGCTATGACGGGTGCAACAATTGTTATGGATAATAATTTGGACTGGTATCAAACGATTTTCGAGCTGATCGACATGCGCTCTTTCACGAACTTGTGGTTCTGGATTGTGCTGGCGGTTGTGTGGTCCACGACCAGTCACTACGGCCTTGGTGTACCGTTTGATATGGTGCTGCGCGCCAAGCGGCACGGCGGCCAGAGCGAGATTGACCTTGAAGACCTTGTCCGCATCAACTCCAACCGTTTGCTGTTTATTGCGCAGATGTCGGGGCTATGGATTGCCGGGTTTGCCTGCTTCTTCCTGACGATGCTGGTGATGTTAGGCTTTGTCTATGGCAACGAATTTGCTCAGGCTGTGGTACTTCTGGCACTACCATTGTCACTGGTCGGGCTTCTCAGCCTTTCCACGGCGCAATTGATCCGCGATGAAAACGCGCGCGGCGAGCAGTTGCGCAAGCGCCTGTTGCGTCATCGCCTGTACAGCCAGATCATCGGGATGATCTCGATTTTTGTGACCGCCCTATGGGGGATGTACCAGAACCTGAATGTTGGCCCCTTTGGCGGTTGACACGAACGCCTTGCGCACCACATCACGCATTCTATGAACCCAGCCACACATATCACGCTTTCGGGCGCGCCCGAAGGGTTTGACGCCAAACTGCAGCTGGAAGAGGCCGCCAAGTCAGGCGCGCCGTTGATCCATATCGCGCGCGACGACAAACGCATGGCCGCGATGCAAGAAGCCTTGCGCTTTTTCGCGCCCGATATGCCGGTGATCACCTTTCCGGGCTGGGACTGTCTGCCCTATGACCGTGTGTCGCCCAATGCCGATATTTCTGCCGCGCGGATGGCCACGCTGGCGGGGCTGGTCCACGGGATGCCGCCCAAGTTTATCCTGCTCACCACGTTGGGTGCCGCCACCCAGCGTGTGCCCGCCCGCGAGGTCCTGCGGGATGCCGCATGGAGCGCGCAAGTGGGCGCGCGCGTGGACGAGCGTGCCTTGCGTGAATTTCTGGTCCGCATGGGGTTTGTACAAAGCCCCACAGTGATGGAGCCGGGTGATTATGCCGTGCGCGGCGGTATCATTGATATCTATCCGCCCGGCGATATGGGACCGGTGCGGCTTGATCTCTTCGGTGATGTGCTGGACGGCGCGCGCCGTTTTGATCCCGCCACCCAGCGCACGACAGAAAAGCTGGATCTGGTTGAGCTGGCGCCCGTGTCGGAGGTGATCCTTGACGAGGCCGCGATCACACGCTTCCGCCAGAACTACCGCATCGAATTTGGCGCGGCGGGCACCGATGATCCCCTCTATGAGGCGATTTCAGCAGGGCGCAAGCATCAAGGGGCAGAGCATTGGCTGGCCTTTTACTATGACAAGCTCGAGACCCTGTTTGACTACCTGCCGGAGGCGACTGTCACGCTGGATGACCAGCTGACCGCGATGCGGCTGGCACGCTGGGATTCTGTGGCCGATCAGTATGAGACGCGCAAAATTGCCATGGCGACACGCTCCAAAATGGATAGCGTGTATAAACCGGCCCCGGCCTCCGGCCTTTATCTGGACGATGCTGCATGGGCAGCAGCAGTGGGCACGCGGCGCGTGTTGCAACTGGCGCCCTTGCCGCAGCCCACAGGTTTGGGTGTGCTGGATGCAGGCGGGCGCATCGGGCGCAATTTCTCGCCGGAGCGGCAACAGGAATCCGTGAGCCTGTTCGGTGCCTTGGCGGCCCATGTGAAAGCAAAACTGGAAAAAGGCCCTGTGCTGATCGCCAGCTATTCCGAGGGCGCGCGCGAACGCCTGACAGGGCTGATCGAGGAAGAGGGACTGGCCGAGGCGATCCCTGTGCGCGATGCAACGCGCATCGGCAAACGCGGGCTGCATCTGGCGGTCTGGGCGCTGGAGCACGGGTTCGAGACAGCTAACCTGACGGTGATCTCGGAACAGGACGTTCTGGGCGACCGCCTGATCCGCCGACCCAAACGCAAACGCCGCGCCGAGAACTTCCTGAGCGAGGTACAAAGCCTCACACCGAATGATCTGGTGGTGCATGTGGATCACGGCATTGGCCGGTATCTGGGCATGGAAGTCATCTCCGCTGCGGGGGCTGCGCACGAGTGTCTGGTGCTGGAATATGCCGAAAGCTCCAAGCTGTATCTGCCGGTCGAGAACATCGAGCTACTGAGCAAATATGGCCATGAAGAGGGCCTGCTGGACAAGTTGGGCGGTGGGGCATGGCAATCCAAGAAGGCCAAGCTGAAGGAGCGCATCCGCATTATGGCGGACAAGCTGATCCGCATCGCGGCCGAGCGTGCCTTGCGCAAAGCGCCCGTGCTAGAGCCGCCGCCGGGGATGTGGGACGCGTTTAGCGCCCGCTTCCCGTATCAGGAAACCGATGACCAGCTGACAGCGATTGGCGATGTGATTGACGATCTGACCAGCGGTGCGCCGATGGACCGTCTGGTGGTCGGCGATGTTGGCTTTGGCAAGACTGAGGTTGCCATGCGGGCGGCCTTTGTTGCGGCCATGGCCGGCGTACAGGTGGCCGTGATTGCCCCCACTACGCTGCTGGCCCGCCAGCACTATAAATCTTTCGCCGAACGCTTCCGCGGCTTTCCCATCGAGGTCCGCCAGCTGAGCCGTTTTGTCAGCGCCAAAGAGGCGGCGGCCACCCGTGACGGCCTGACAAAAGGCACCGTGGATATTGTCATCGGCACCCATGCTTTGCTGGCAAAAACCATTAAGTTCCGTGATTTGGGCCTGCTTGTCATCGATGAAGAGCAGCATTTTGGCGTGGGCCACAAAGAACGCTTGAAAGCCATGCGCACGGATGTGCATGTGCTAACGCTGACAGCTACACCGATTCCGCGCACCTTGCAGCTGAGCCTGACAGGTGTACGCGATCTGAGCATTATTGGCACGCCGCCCGTGGACCGCCTGAGCATCCGCACCTATGTCTCCGAGTTCGACACCGTCACCCTGCGCGAAGCGCTGCTGCGCGAGCATTACCGCGGCGGGCAGTCCTTCTATGTTGTGCCGCGCATCTCCGATCTGCCCGAGATCGAGGCCTTCCTGAAGGATCAACTGCCGGAGCTGTCCTATGTGGTGGCCCATGGCCAGATGGCTGCGGGTGAGTTGGACGACCGGATGAACGCCTTTTATGACGGCAGCTACGACGTGCTGCTGGCCACCACGATTGTGGAATCCGGTCTGGATATCCCGACAGCCAATACAATGATTATTCACCGCGCCGATATGTTCGGTCTGGCGCAACTCTATCAGATCAGAGGCCGCGTGGGCCGTTCCAAAACCCGTGCCTATGCCTACCTGACCACGAAACCACGCGCCAAGCTGACCGCAACGGCGGACAAACGCTTGCGGGTCATTGGCAGCCTTGATACGCTGGGGGCAGGGTTCTCGCTGGCCTCACAGGATATGGACATTCGCGGGGCGGGTAACCTGCTGGGCGAAGAGCAATCCGGCCAGATGCGCGATGTAGGCTTTGAGCTGTACCAGTCCATGCTGGAAGACGCGATTGCCAAGATCCGATCCGGTGAGCTGGAAGGCGTTGTGGATGATGATGGCCAGTGGGCGCCGCAAATCAATCTGGGTGTGCCTGTTCTCATCCCCGAGGCTTATGTACCTGATCTGGATGTGCGCCTTGGCCTCTATCGCCGCCTGTCCGAGCTGACCACCAAGGTCGAGCTGGAAGGCTTTGCCGCCGAGTTGATTGACCGTTTCGGCACGCTGCCGCGTGAGGTTAATACGCTGATGCTGGTGGTGCGGATCAAGGCCATGTGCAAACGCGCAGGGATTTCCAAGCTTGACGGCGGGCCGAAAGGGGCCACGATCCAGTTCCACAACGACAAATTCGCTTCACCCGAAGGGCTGGTGAAGTTCATTCACGATCAACGTGGTCTGGCCAAGGTCAAAGACAACAAGATCGTTGTGCAGCGCGACTGGAAAACCGACGCGGACAAGATCAAAGGCGGCTTTGCGATTGCCCGCGATCTGGCCGAGCATGTGGTTGCCAAGGAAAAAGCCGCAAAGAAGGCGCGCGCTTCTTAATTGGTTTTGGCCCCTTTGGAGGTCCGTACCATTGTCAGCATTGCTACACAGGCAACAACCGACAGGATCAACACAGACAGTGTCAGCAGGCGCTCGTCCCCTGTAAAATGCGTGCCTATGGGACCGGAGATAAGGACTGCGCCCACGGTGGCGATTGCCCCGATCACAGAAGCGGCCATGCCCGCGATATGGCCCATAGGCTCCATCGCAATGGCCATCAGGTTACCGAATGTCAAACCAGCCTGAAAGAAGATGTACGCCTGCCAGAGCAGAAAGAAATAGAAGCCGAATGCGCCACTCCCCAGATCTAACAGGGTAAAGGCGCCCGATAGGGCAATCTGCGCGGCGAGCGCGAGCATCACAATGCGGTGCATGCCAATTCGCACAACCAGCAAGGCGTTCAACAGGCTGGCACTGCCTGCAATAATCGCGATGATGCAAAACCAGTAGGGAAATTCGGCACCGCGGTCATAAACCGTATCATAGATAGGCTGGACCAGCATCAATGTCAGAAACAGCATCGCCGAGACCAGCATCTGGACCAGAATGGACAGGCGTACCTGCGGGTGGCGGCCCATTTCTGCAACGGCACCCAACATCAGGGACAGGCGCAACGGGCGGCGGCGCGCTGGCGGCAGGGTCTCGGGCAGGCGCAGCATCATCCACAGTGTAAACGTCAGCGAGAAGACGATGAAGGCCATAAAAATCCCGCGCCAGCCGGTCCACCCAATGATGTAGGAGCCCAAAAGCGGAGAAATTGCAGGGACCAGCACAAAGACCATCATGATGATCGAAGAGATTTGCGCCATCTGCCGTCCTGAAAACCGGTCGCGGATAATGGCGCTGGTCACAATGCGCGGCCCCGCAGCGCCCAACCCCTGAAGCACGCGGCCCAACAAGACCATCTCAAGCGTGGCACTGGCCCAAGCAAGGGCCGCACCCAGAATATACAAGGCACTGGCCCCCAGAATGACCCGCTTGCGCCCGTATGCATCGGAAATCGGTCCGGTGAAAAACGTGCCTACTCCCATACCGAACAGAAACATACTCAGGATCAGAGGCGCGTTCTGGGGGCGTTCGGGGGATAATTCCGCACCGATAGCGGGCAGGGCCGGCAGCATCGCATCAATCGAGAAGGCCACGGAGGCCATCATCATGGCCAGCAGCGCCACAAATTCTGTGCGGCCCATTTTGAATATCGCTGGTGATGACGGCAAACGGTGCTCCGGTACAGGTATGGCGCATTTCACGCGATATCCTTAACGGGTTAACTCATGGTTGTAGCTGGAGCAATGGATGATAAATGTTACCGCCGGATCAGCCGCTTGCCACCGCACGCAGTGGCGTTTCATGCACTGCGTGGAAAGGACGGCGCGTACCAATCATCTCGCCGCGCGGCACATAAAGCACCTGTGTGATGTCTTCCAGATGGTCGAACTGGCCTGTCCATTCGTCACCCATAGCAAAAACCGAGACGTTATAGTTCACGATGTCGGTGTATTTCTGGTCCCAATCCTGCTCGGCAATGACGCGGCTGACAAAACGGCAGCTTTCCAGCATCAACCGGCGCTGCGCATAGGAGGTCACAGCGGGGACACCCATCGCCTCATTGTAGGCATCGGTCGAACAGCCCACGATCAGTTCGGAGCCCAGCATTGACAGGCGTTGCAACAGGCGCGCGTGGCCTTGGTGGAACAAATCGAATGATCCGTAAGTGAGCACAATACGCGAGGTCATACGCTCGGAAGTGGGGGGTGAAAACATCTCGAAGGCCTTTCTCAATACACAGAACCCCGCGCAAACGCGCGGCATGAGCCGTGATGATACGAGGAAAACGAATCCTGAATGGAAAGGAGAGCGCCCAAAAGGGACGGGAACCTGTTCACTGCCTGCACACCTGCTCAAAGGTATTTTTATTAGATGAGGCTTTTTGCCTCTTATGGTCGAATCTAGGCCACGGACTTTGCGCCGCCTAGCGTTATTTATATACCTATATCCGACAGCGGCGAATTTGCAACAGCTACGAGTTCAGCTGCCTGTGACTTCGGCAATCACTTTGGCCCACAACTCGGGCGGCTGTGCGCCGGGGACAGCGTGTTGACCGCCAACGATAAAGGTCGGGACCGAATTGATGCCCATCGTGCGACTATGCGCATCGCGGTCGCGGATGTCCTGCATATCCTCTTGGGTTGCCAGCAACCGCGCCACCACCGAGGCGTCCATCCCTATGCTGTCGGCAATATCGGTCAGCACTTCGGCATCGCCAATGTCACGGGTGTCGACAAAATACGCCTTGAACAGTGCAGAGACAGCAGCCGTCTGGCGCCCCTCGATGCCCGCCCAATGGATCAGGCGATGGGCGTTCAGCGTATTTGGCGTGCGCTTCATCCCTTCGAAGTTGATATTGAGACCTGCTTTTTCAGCATGCTCCACAACGGGTGCATAGGCCTTCACTGCGGCTTCCTTGCCGCCGAACTTGCCCTCCAGATAAGCGCGGCGGTCCATGCCACCTGCGGGCATATCAGGGTTCAGCTGAAAGGGGTGCCATTCAATCTCAAACGGGTGATTGGGCGCTGCTGACAGCGCGCGGTCCAGATGCGCCTTGCCGATATAGCACCAGGGGCAGATCGGGTCGGACATGATATCAAGCTTGATGGTTTCGGTCATCGGGTGGCCTCGAATTGCTGGCGCAGTGCACGGCGCAGGAGCTTGCCGTTGGCGCCCATGGGGAGCTGCGGCAAATGGATGTAGACGCGTGGTTGTTTATAACGCGCCAGATTGGCTTCGGCATAACGGCGCAAGTGCGTTTCGTCCAGTGGGGCAGCAGCGGTATAGAAGGCCGCGATGCCGGTGACGTCCTGTTTGAGGATCACTTCGGCTGCGCCAACGGCGGTGATGCCGTCGAATTTGGCCAGACAGCTTTCCACCTCCACCGGAGAGACGCGGAATCCACCGGCGTTCATCATGTCATCATTGCGGCCCAGATAGGTGATCTGGAAATCGCTATCCATACTGCCCTGATCCCCTGTCAAAAACCAGTCGCCTTGCATCTTGGCGGCGGTTTCTTCCGGCTGGTCCAGATAGCCCAGCATCAGACCCGGATCACTGCGGTGCACGGCGATTGTGCCCTCATCGCCCAGTGGCACAGGGCCATCCGGCCCCAGCAGGGCAATCTTGCGGCCTTGTTGCGGGCGGCCCAGTACGGTTGCATCTGCCGGGTGGGCAGGGGCGGCTGAAATAAAGGTCGAGCATTCGGACATGCCGTAGGCCTCATAAACCGTCGTTCCTGTTGCGGCCTCCCAATGGGCCCGCACAACGGGTGACAGTTTTTCCCCCGCGCTTAAACCATGCCGCAGGTATGGCATTGCCATAAGTTCCGACTGGTTCAGAAGCTGCCGGTAAACACCCGGTGCCGCTGCAAAAATCGTTGCTTCATTCTGTGCAATCAATGCGGGCAACTCGGTAGCGGGTGTTCCGGCGGCAGGGATCAGTGCCGTTGCTCCCATGGTCCAAGGGTCCATCAGCCCCGTGCCCAGCGTATAAGTCCAGTTGAACGCACCCGCATGCAACACGCGGTCCGCGCTGTGCAGTCCGTACCAGCCGTCAAACATCATCTGTCGCGCCCAGATGGCACGGTGGGCATGGACCACAGCACGCGGACTGCCAGAGGTGCCAGATGTATAGATGATATATCCCGCGCGCTCGGGGACGCCCATGTGGAAGTCGGCAGGTGGCAGGCTGCGCATGGCGCGCAAAGTCTCTACGGTCACAATCCGCGCATCAGCGGGGCAGGCGGCATCCGCGTCGAGCAGGATCAAGGCAGGGTTCAGTGTGGCGATCATCGGGGCGACTTCGCGCGAAGTTAGCGCGGATGCCGTGGGCACAGGCACCAGTCCTGCCGCCAGCGCCCCCAGATAGGCTAGTGGAAAATCCACCGTATTACCCAAACGCATCAAAACGCGGTCGCCGACAACGGCGCCGGCTTGCAGCAATCCGGTCGCTGTCCCCAGTACCGCGGCGCGCAGGGCGCCATAGGTCAGATTATCGCCGCCCAACACGCTGAGCGCAATTTTGTCAGGCGTCAGCGCGCCACGCGCCAGCACATGAGCCGCCATGTTAAACGGTGCGGGACAGGGGGCCGGCGGGCCTTGGTCAAAAACTGAATTCATGTATCTTCGCTACCGCTGGTTTGGCCGCGTTGCAAGGTCCGCAGCTTGGCCGTATAGGAATGACTATGAATGATGACGCCGCAAAATCCATGATCCAGATTGCCCGCGAAGACGGTGCTGCACATACTGTGCCGCCTGTTGATCTGGGCGCGCGCGTGCGCGAGCTGCGCAAGGCGCGCGGCTGGACGTTGGAGCAGGCGGCATCGCAAGCCGGGCTGGCACGCTCGACCCTGTCCAAGATCGAAAACGCGCAGATGTCGCCCACCTATGACGCGCTGAAAAAGCTGGCTGTAGGCTTGGAGATATCGGTCCCGCAATTGTTTACGCCGCCCGCTGCCGAGCAGATTAATGGCCGCATGGCCGTGACAAAATCGGGCGAGGGTGCGGCACAAGCGACAGCAACATATGAGCACGAGTTGCTGGCAGATACGCTGCGCAAGAAAAACATGCTGCCCTACCGCGCGCGAATCCGTGCGCGCCAGATGGAAGAGTTTGACGGCTGGGTCCGCCACGACGGTGAAGAATTTCTCTATGTCCTCACAGGCGTGATCAAACTGTTCACAGAATTCTACGAGCCGATCGAAATGCGCCGGGGCGACAGCGCCTATTACGACGCCGCCATGGGCCACAACGTTATTTCCGTCTCGGACGAAGATGCGACGATCCTCTGGGTCACGTCGCTGGTCTGATCTAACCGCTACTTCGTTGCGTCCCACCACCAGACTTCGGGCATCCACTGCGCGCCATCCCCGTAGATCGGCAAAGTTGCAGGGAACTTCATTTCTTTGACATGCGCGATGCGTCCTTCGGTGTAGGACCAGAAGGGAATGACATAGCGGCCGGCCGTCAAGACGCGGTCTAGCGCACGGGTGGCTGCCACAAAATCCGCGCTGTCACGGGCGTTCAGCATCTCGTCGATCATCGCGTCGATCACAGGACTACGCGCGCCCATCAGGTTGCGCGATCCGGGCTGGTCTGCGGCCTCGGCACCCCAGTAGAACTTCTGCTCGTTTCCGGGGCTGAGCGACAGAGAACGCCGGAAAGTAGTGATGTCGAAATCAAAGCTGCCGGTGCGGGCAAAATACTGCGCGTCATCCACTGTCTCAATGGTTGCCGTGATCCCCAACCGCTCCAGCGCGCGCAAGTACAGCTCGGCTATGGCAATGTCTTCGGTGCTGCCTTTTGCGATCAGGATCCCAAAGGTTACGGGCGTGCCGTCCCCGCGTTGCAGCACCCCGTTTTCAACCATATATCCGGCGGTTTCGAACTGCTCCATGGCAGCGAGGATACCCGCACGGTTACGCGCCGATCCATCCGAGACGGGCAGGGTGTAGCCCTCCATCGCACCCACAGGCAACGTGTCCTGATAGGGCAGCAAGAACTCGGCGACCCGGCCCTGTGCCGGCCCCTCGACCATCCCCAGAATGGAGTTGGAGAAATAGGAGGTGATGCGCGGCTGGGTGTTTCCGGTCAACGTGTCGTTAATGTATTCAAAGTTGAACGCTTTGATCAGCGCATCGCGCACCCGCCAGTCGTCAAACGGCGCGCGGCGGGTGTTCATCACAAATCCGGTCATACCCGACGGCTTGGAGTGCGGGATCACAGTCTTTACGATATCGCCACGCTCGGCGGCGGGGAAGTTGTACTGGCTGTCCCAGCTTTCAGCGTTCAACTCGCGCACAGCAGAAATCTCGCCCGCCTTGAAACCCTCGAACATCACTTTCAGGTCGCCGTAGAAATCCAGCTTGATGGTGTCATAGTTATGTGTGCCTTTACGAAAAGCCAGATCCGCGCCCCAATAGTCGGGGTTGCGGGTCAGCTCGACATAGCGGCCGGACTCGTAGCGGGTAATCGTATAGGGGCCGGATCCCAACGGGACGTCTTGCACCGGTGCATCCTTGAAGTTGCGCCCTTCCCATTGGGCCTTGGAGACAATCGGGCGCAGCCCCGCCAGCAGCGGCAATTCGCGGTTGTCGGTGTTGAAGGTGATCCGCACTGAGCGTGGGCCGGTTTGCGCGATGCTTTCCATCTGCTCATAAAGACTCAGATAGCGCGGGTGGCCTTGGGTGCCCAGCAACTCGTAGCTGAAAATGACGTCCTCAATCGTCAGCGGGCTGCCATCGGAAAATTTGGTGCCTTCGCGCAGGGTAAACTCGACCCATGTGCGCGCCTCATCGGTCTCAACCGATTCGGCCAGCAGGCTGTAAAGTGTGAATGGTTCGTCCCAGGAACGGCCCATCAGCGTCTCGTGGGTGAAATAAGGCAGTTGCCACGGCGAGGTGCCTTTGAGCACAAAAGGGTTGAGCGTATCAAAGCCACCCGTATTGCCCAAGGTGATCGCGCCGCCTTTGGGTGCATCCGCAGTCACATAGGGCAGGTGGGTGAAATCCACAGGCAAAGCGGGAACGCCATACATTGCAATGGCATGCTGGGGTTCAGCCAGCGCTGCACCCCCAGATAGAATCAGTGAAGAGACCGCCACAAGGTCCCGTACCCTTGAGAAAAAATCTAAAGCCATTTTCGAAACAATCCTGCGCTGCCCTTTTTTTTATTATCTAAACGTCTAACGGGGTCTTTAAGCAGGCGCAAACTTTTAGCTTGGCGTTTAGCGGGTAATTCCCTATAGAGGGGTCACTGCTCGATAGGTTTCTTGCCTGTATGAAACCTGCCTCAATAACTTGACGCCCGCCTTGTGCGGGCGTTTTTTTTGGCTTCAGCGGGCTGAGCATTCATTCTTCCTTCATCAATTGTCGGCTAGGCGGGGAACGATCTCCCCTCATTGTGCATTTTCATTCCAGCGTCCCCGCGCCATAAACGCGGCAAACACCCATTTTAGGAGTATCCCCATGGCCCTTATCTATGATCTGTCCGGCAAAACCGCTGTTATCACCGGCTCCAACTCTGGCATCGGGCTGGGCATCGCGCAGCAGCTGGCGCAGGCGGGTGCGGATATTGTTCTGAATTCGTTTACCGACACGGACGATGATCACGCTCTGGCGGACAAGCTGGCCAAAGAAACCGGCGTACAGGTGCGCTATATTCAGGCCGACATGTCCAAAGGTGATCAATGCCGCCGTCTGATCGCGGATGCGGGTGTGTGCGATATTCTGATCAACAACGCAGGTATCCAGCACGTGGCCGCCATTCCCGATTTCCCGACCGACAAGTGGGATGCGATTATCGCCATCAACCTCAGCTCGGCGTTTCATACCACGGCGATTGCATTGCCGATGATGCGCAAGGCGGGCTGGGGCCGCGTGATCAACATCGCGTCGGCCCACGGCCTGACGGCATCCCCCTATAAATCCGCCTATATCGCGGCCAAGCACGGCATCATTGGCCTGACCAAGACAACAGCGCTGGAGACGGCAGAAGAACCAATCACCGCCAACGCGATTTGCCCGGGCTATGTTCTGACCCCCATCGTCGAGAAGCAGATTCCCGATACGATGAAGGAATACAACATGACCCGTGAGGAAGTGATCCAGAATGTCATGCTCAAGCGCCAGCCGAGCAAGGAATTTGCGACCGTTGACCAGATGGGCGGCACGGCGGCCTTCTTGTGCTCGGCGGCAGCAGACCAGATCACCGGCACCACCATCAGCGTCGATGGCGGCTGGACAGCACTGTAAGCAAACAACCCCAAAGGGCGAGAGACATGGCACAGACCAAAAAGATCAATCTCGCCCTGCAGGGGGGCGGCGCACATGGCGCATTCACATGGGGTGTGCTGGACCGCTTGCTGCAAGAGGACGGTCTGGAGATTTGCGGCATGTCCGGCACCTCGGCCGGCGCGCTCAATGGTGCTGCCCTCAAGGCGGGCATGATCAGCGGCGGCAGGCAGGGCGCGCGCGACAATCTGGAATGGCTGTGGATGCAGGTCGCGGGCGTACGCGAACTGGCTATGGGCGACTGGATGGCACCCTTCGGTGTTGCGTTTCTGGGCCAACAGATGGCCAACAGCCTGCCGTATCTGATGGGTACTGCCGTTACGCAAATGATGTCGCCTTACAGCTACGGGCCGTTTTACAAAAATCCGCTGGCCCAGATCGTTGAGAAGTTCAACTACGAGCAGGTCTGCGCCCATGAAAAGCCGCTGTTTTATGTGGGGGCGACTCGTGTGCGCAACGGTAAGATCCGCGTGTTTGAGGGGGACGAGATTGGCCCCGATGCATTGATGGCCTCGGCCTGTCTGCCCACGATGTTCCAAGCGGTCGAGATGTTTGACAAGACAACCAACCGGATGGAGGCATTCTGGGACGGCGGGTTCACCGGAAATCCGGCGTTGTTCCCTTTGTTTCACCACGACTTGCCCGATGACATTGTGATCATCAACATCAACCCGCTGGAGCGCGACACAATTCCAACCACGCCGCAGGACATCCAGAACCGCATCAACGAGATCAGCTTTAACTCAAGCCTGCTGCGCGAGCTGCGCGCGATCGAGTTTGTGCAGCGTTTGATCGAAAAGGGCACCGTCACGTCGGATTCTATGAGCCGCGTGCGCATTCACATGATTGCCGACGACGCGCTAATGGCAAAACTGTCGGCGGTCACAAAATCCGTGCCGAACCCCGCCGTCATCTCAACGTTGAAAGACGCAGGGATAGCCGCAGCCGAAACGTTCCTGCGCGGTGACATAGATAACATTGGCAAACGCAGCAGTGTGAACCTGCCGGAAATGTTCGGTTAATCCCGCCCGTTCAAGTCTGCGATAGGGGCATCGCCGTCTTCCAACGCTTTGGCGTTCGGATAGACAAGCCCCGCCGAGATCACCAGTTTGGCTGAATCCTCAACGCTCATGTCCAGCTCGATCACATCGGTTTTGGGCACAAACAGCAAGAATCCCGATGTCGGGTTCGGTGTGGTTGGCAGGAACACTGACATCATCTCCCCTTCCCCGCCTGATTTGGCAGCAATCTCGCCCTTGGCCCCGGTCGAGATAAAGCCGATGGCCCAGATGCCCTTGCGCGGATATTCGATTAGGCAGGCGGTCTCGAAGCTGGTCTCGCTCTGGGCAAAGATCGTCTCGGAGATTTGTTTGATGCCGGAATAGATCGAGCGGACCACAGGTGTACGCTCTACCAGACTTTCGGCAAAGCGGATCAGCGAGCGGCCAATAATCCCTTTGGCAATAAAGCCCACCAGCACGGTGAACAGCAAAAAGATGATCACGCCAATGCCGCGCACATTGATTTGCAGCAGCGGGTCCAGACCCAGCAGGTCCTGTATCAGGCGGTCGGGGTGGTACTTCAGCGGCACCAGCGGCAGGACAAAACCGTCGATCCAGCCGACAACACTCCAGATCAGCCAGATGGTCAGGCCCACGGGCGCGATTACCACAAGCCCGGTCAGGAAGTTTCCGCGAAAGCGGCCAAGCAGCCCGCGCTTGTGCGGCGTGACGGGATCAGGATCAAAAGGCGTGGTCATCGTTATTGCTGCATCCGCATGGAGGAATTGGTTAATGGTATAGCTATGTCCTCAAAGGCGCAGTCACAATGCCCCACTGCGTCAAAATTCACGCCAGTTCGCGTAATTTCAGGGCAATCTGCGCGGCCAAGCGGGCATTGTTGCGCACAAGTGCGATGTTGGCCTCCAGCGAGCGGCCTTTGGTCAGCTCGAATATCCGTTGCAGTAGGTAAGGTGTCACACCTTTACCGGTAATGCCGGCCCGCATTGCATCGGCCTGAGCGGTTGCAATGATCGGGGCCAGCTCTGCTGCGGGAATTTCCGCATCCGCAGGGATCGGATTGGCGATCAGCTGCCCGCCCGGCAACCCCATAGCGCCCCGCATCAGGTGGGCAGCGGCGATCTGGGCAGGGTCATCCATGCGTAAAGGCGCTTTCAACTTTGATCCGCGCGACCAGAAGGCGGGGAAGGCATCCTGCCCGTAGGCAATCACCGGCACCCCTTGGGTTTCTAGCACCTCCAGCGTCTTCTCGACGTCCAGAATGGCTTTGGCGCCGGCGGCTACAACTGTCACGGCAGTTTGCGCCAGCTCCATCAGGTCTGCGGAGATGTCAAAGCTGTTCTCGGCGCCTTTGTGAACCCCGCCAATGCCACCGGTGGCAAAAACGTGGATACCCGCCAGTTGCGCCGCGATCATTGTTGCCGCGACTGTGGTTGCCCCTGTGCCTCCTGTGGCGATGCAGGCTGCCATATCTGCACGGCTGAGCTTTGCCACACCTTTGGCTTGTCCCAGACTGGTCAGCTGGTCATCATCCAGCCCGATGTGGAGCGTGCCCTTGATGACCGCGATGGTTGCCGGCACAGCACCGGCATCGCGAATGTCTCCCTCAACCTGCCGCGCCACTTCGATGTTTTGCGGATAGGGCATGCCATGGGTGATAATCGTGCTTTCAAGCGCGACAATAGCGGCCCCATTTTTGCGTGCGGCATCTACTTCGGCAGAATAGGTCATCGGGATCATATGTCGGTCTCTCCGGATACATAAAGGGCGGCGGCGGACAGCGCCGCCTCAAGAGCTGCGTCAAGGTCCCGCCCGCTCAGCTCTGCCGCGATGTGGGCGGCCATAAACGTGTCGCCAGCGCCTGTGACGCGGGTGACCGTAACAGCGTGCGGTTCTCGGCTGATGCGTTTGCCGCGCATGGCTAGGGTGACTGGGTTGCCACTGTCGGTAACTACGGCACGCGCGGCTCCCGCCTCTAGCAAGGCACTTGCAGCAGGGGCAGAGCTGTCAAATACGCAGCCGCACAACAACCCTGCTTCTTCAAGGTTTACATAAAGCGTCCCGCGGCCTGCCTGCACAAACGGCAGCAAGCGCAGCGCCTTGCCGGGTGAGGCAGGGGCCACGCGCAAATCCGCATGGGCCAACAGATCACCCTGGGCGATTTCAGACAAAAGCTCGGGCGTCAGGTTGCCATCCAGCGCCACCGCGTCGGCGTAGGGCGCAGGCAGGGAGCCGTCGCGCAGAGGTAGTAAAATCCTGTCGCCAGCAGCCTCAAGCGAATGGGCATCCGCAATGGCTGCAATCAGCCCGTTGGCGCCTTCTACTGCCATATATTGATCCGTCGGGAGATCATCGGTGCGGTAGATCAAATCGGTCCCGAGACCGCGCTGAACACAGGCAGCAATCAGGGCATCGCCGTCCACATCACGGCCAACCGCGCTCAGCAAAGCAGGCGAGAGCCCAAACCGCCGCAACGCCATCGCAATGTTGAGCGCGACGCCGCCGGGCAGGCGGGTTATCCGGCCCGGCATATCCGCACCTTGCCGCATCGGGGCTGCACAACGGCCAATCACGTCCCACAGGACCGAGCCGATGCACAAAATGTCATGTGTGTTCTTCATGACTTGCGTTTTGACCTGATGCGCAGGGGCGTGCAAGCGGGTTTCGGATCAGCGGGCCGGCACGGCAAAGGTCATCGATGCCCAGAGGGTTTCCCAAACAGGGCCTGCCTCGACCGTGGTGGCACCTGTGACAGGGCGCAGAACAACGGCGTCCAGCAGATACTCCGTTCCCGCGACAACGGGTATTGCTGCATGGCCCTGATCATTCGTACGGGTGATCGTAACCGTCACTGCGTTCTGCGCGTCACGCGCATAGACCTCAACCTGCGCATTCGCGCGCGGGGCACCATCATAGAGCAGTTCAATATCCAATGTGCCGTCAAAATCTGCTGCATATGGGTTATCCAGTGCGACAAACTCGGTTGTCAGGCCGAAAGCGCGGTCGGCACCTGCGCCTGTGCCCACGGCAACCAGCGCTTTGGAGTGACGGCTGTAGGTTTCCTTGAAGTTTTCCTGCGCCCAACCACGGCTGATGTGGGTCGCTTCGGCCTGCGCAAAATCCTTGTGTTCGACAAACTTCATGAACTTTTCCCACTCCGAGTACGATATCACCGCCGGTGCGGCCTCGTGGACAAGGATCACCAGCCCGTCGCGGCCCGTTGCGGGCAGCTGGATCGCGGGGCGGTCGCCCATACGGCCTGTGATTGGAGTGGTCTCATCACCCTGTGCCGCTTCGAAACGGGTGTTGCTTTTGTCAAAATAGGACAGGGCGCTGCCTTTGAAAAGTTGGCCATTTCGCAAATCCGCTACAATGGCTGCACCGCTATTTACTTGAAATTCTGTAGGTTCTATCCAGAATTCATGGGCAAGGGCCATAGGTGCAGCTAGAAGCGTGACACAGGTTAACGAATATAGACGGGTGAGAGACATGCGAAAAACTTCCTTATTGTTACTATGCAAGCTGACGCTGGCGCTGCTGTTGTCAAGCACGCTGGCGCGCGCACACGAAGTTTTGCCGACAATAGCCGATCTCACCGTGGTTGAGGGCAGCGCCGAGTTGAGCCTGAGTATCAATCTGGAAGCGTTTCTGGCAGGTGTTGATCTGGACACTGCCCAAGACACCGACGAAGTGCCACAGGCCGCCGACTACGACGCTCTGCGCGCCTTGCTCGAAGACGCCTTGGCCGCGCGTGCAGCTGAGTTGCTGGCAGGCTGGAACGCACTTCCTGTGCTGAGTGTGGACGGTGTCCCGCTTGCCTTACAAACCGTGACGATTGAGGTTCCCGCCGAGATCGACCCCGAATTGCCACGCATCACGGAATGGTTCTTGGCCGCAGACGCGCCTGAGGGAGCGACCATTTATGTTGCATGGCCGCAGGGCGGCGGTGATCTGGTGCTGCGTCAGCAAAATGTCGAACAGCCTTTTACAGGTCTGATCAGCGGCGGCAGCAGCAGTCCTGCCATTTCGATTGCAGGGGGCGGGCAGCAATCCGGCTGGCAGGCATTCGCCAGCTATATCCCTGTAGGATTCGACCACATCCTGCCCAAAGGGCTGGATCACATCCTGTTTGTGCTGGGGCTGTTTTTCCTGTCCACACATCTGCGCCCGCTGATCTGGCAGGTCTCGGCATTTACGCTGGCCCATACGGTCACGCTGGCGCTGGGGGCGCTGGGTCTGGTCACGGTGCCCGGCAGCATCGTCGAGCCGCTGATTGCCGCCTCCATTGTCTATGTCGCGGTCGAGAATATCTTTGCGCGGGGCCTGACCCGCTGGCGGCCCGTGGTGATCTTCGGCTTTGGCCTGCTGCACGGGTTGGGCTTTGCCTCTGTACTGGGCGAGTTCGGTTTGCCGGAAGATCAATTTGTGCCTGCGCTGATCGGCTTTAACGTGGGCGTTGAGCTGGGGCAGTTGACTGTCATCGCTCTTGCCTTTGTGCTGATCTGGATGGGGGTGCTGGCGGCGCAGCGCGCGGCATTGACGGGCGTAGAGGAACTGGTGACCGAATATCCGGTCATGTTCCGCGCCCTGTCAGTGACGGGGTCGCTGATCATTGCCCTGATCGGGATCTATTGGGTGATCGAGCGGACGCTGCTGTAACGCAGCGCCCGTGCGGGTCAGCCGATGGCGGACCAAAGGGTTTTGAGGGCGGCGGCAGGATCGTCGCTGCCCCAGATTTCCTCTCCGATGCCGAAGAAGTCCGTCATCGGGGCCAGTTTTGCAATCATCGCCGCATCCAGCTGGCCCTCGGCCACGCAGGGTACTTCGATCACTTCGGACCACCACTGGAACATCTCGGCCTCTGCGATTTCGCCGTCGTTCAGGGCTGTTGCCTGAACCGGACCAAAAGCAATGTAATCCGCGCCGGCTTCGCCCGCACTCATACCGTCGTGACGTGACCCTGCGCAAAAGCTGCCGACAATTGCATCAGGCCCCAAGACCTTGCGTGCATGACGCACCGAACGTGCAGCGTCGGACAGATGCACACCGTCAAGGCCCAGACGCTCGGCAAGCAGGGTGTGATCCGCGATCACCAGGGCCACCTCACGGGCATCGGTGACAACACGCAGCGTATCAGCGGCGCGCGACAGCTTGTCTTCGTCCTTGGTGGACAAGGCAAGGCGCACACATGCCGTGGCGTGACTGTCCAGAACTGCCGCAAGCGTATCGGCAAAGCTGGCAAGCTCCAGCTCGGGTGGGGTGATGAGATAGAGTTGCGGCTGCTCGGGGGCGTTTGACATGGGATTGGTCCTTTGGTGCTTGCCGCAGTGACTAGCGCAAACTGCGCGCGGATGGAAACTGTTATCCGCAAGTGCGGCTGATATTGGCAAGCCCAATGGCGCAAGGTAAGAGGGCTGCATGACAGTTAAACCACCCTCCGCACCCGCCTTTGTCCTTGTCCGGCCACAGATGGGGGAAAACATTGGTGCGGCCGCGCGTGCGATGCTGAACTTTGGCCTAGATCACATGCGCATCGTAGCCCCCCGCGACGGCTGGCCCAATCCGGCAGCGGTTGCTATGGCGTCAGGGGCGGGACGGGTGCTGGATGCTGCATTGCTGTCGCCCGATCTGCCCGATGCACTGGCCGATTGCAGCTTTGTTTTTGCCACCACTGCCCGTGAGCGGGATATGACCAAGCCGGTCTATACCCCCGAAGCTGCAATGCAGCTGGCCTCCGAAAAGATCGCCGCCGGCGAACGGGTTGCCGTACTGTTCGGACCGGAGCGGGCTGGGCTGGAGAATGACGATATATCCCGTGCTAACGCTATTATTTCGGTACCGGTGAATCCTGATTTCGCCTCGCTCAATCTGGCGCAATGTGTGCTGTTGGTGGGTTATGAATGGATGCGCTTGCAATCAAAACAGGCCCCGGTTGTCCATGCGATGCCGGGCACTGACTGGGCGGATCATTCCGAGATCGAACATCTGGCGAAACATTACGAGGAGCGCATGGAGGAGGCGGGGTTCTTCTATCCGGAGCACAAAGCGGCCTCCATGAAAACCAACCTGCGCAACATGTGGAGCCGCCTGCCGTTGACCCGTGCGGATGTGCAAATCCTGCATGGCACCTTGCGGCAGATGGTCCGCTGGAAGGAACGCGGCTAGACGCCCGCCCGCCCGCGCACTACCTCTTGACGCACCAACACGATGGAGTGAACCGATGGCCACCAAACGCAAACTATTCGAAGATGTCGGCGCCCAGACCGCCAAGCCTGTCGCCACCAAAGGTGTGATTGACGCAGGCCGCGGCGGTGCCCGCGGCGCAATCCGCATCTGGCTGATGATCCTGTTTGCGCTGGTCTTTGTGATGATCCTTGTCGGCGGGGCTACACGGCTGACCGATAGCGGGCTGAGCATCACGGAATGGCGGCCCCTGACAGGCTCCATCCCGCCGCTGAGCACAGCAGACTGGGAGGCCGAATTTGCCAAATACCAGACCATTGACCAGTTTCGCCTGCAACACGCATGGATGACACTGGCCGATTTCAAAGAAATCTACTGGTGGGAATGGGGGCACCGCCAGCTGGGCCGCGTGATTGGCCTTGTCTGGGCTATCGGGTTTTTCTGGTTCCTGCTGCGCCGTCAAATCCCGACAGGATGGACGCCGCGCCTGCTGCTGCTGGGCGCGCTCGGCGGGCTTCAGGGCGTGATCGGCTGGTGGATGGTCTCCTCCGGTGTGACCTCTGGCACTTCGATCGTGACGGTTGCTAGTACGCGGCTTGCCACCCATCTGGGTCTGGCCTTTGTGATCATGGGCTTCATCACATGGTTTGCCCTGTCGCTGGGCCGACCCGAGCGGGATCTGATGCAGGCCCGCCGTGCGAAAGAGGGCAAGCTCTACGGTCTGTCCACAGGCTTGTTACATTTCACCTTCCTGCAAATCCTCATCGGTGCGCTGGTGGCAGGGATTGACGCAGGGCGCACCTATACCGACTGGCCCCTGATGGCCGGTCAGTTCTTCCCGCCACAAGCCTTTGTGCTTGAGCCGTTCTTGACTAATTTCATCGAAAACCCGGGGTTGGTGCAGTTTATCCACCGGATGACCGGCTATGCGCTACTGGCCTTTGCCATCGTCGTCTGGTTGCGGGGGCGCAAATCGGCGCATCCGAAAACGCGTTTTGCCTTTAATGCTGTGATGCTGGCACTTAGCGCGCAAATCCTGCTGGGTATTGCCACCGTAATGGTTGCAGCCATAATGCCCGTAGCCTTGGCGCATCAGGGCCTCGCCGTTCTGTGCTGGGTGCTGATCCTGCAGGCGCGGCACCTGTCTGCCTATCCAATCACGACATCGCTCAGAGGAGCCAAAACATGACTGCCTACGACGAACTGATGGAATTCACTCGCGGCACCCAAGCATTGGGGCAGGTGGCAGGGCGTCTGGGCTGGGATCAGGAGACGATGATGCCACGCGGCGCCGCGGCACAGCGCTCGGAAGAGATGGCCGCGATGGAGTCTGTGCTACATGCCCGCCGGATTGATCCGCGTGTGGCGGACTGGCTGGCCGCAATTGATGACAAGACGCTGGACACCGTGGGGCAGGCGCAGATGCGCCACATCCGCCGCAGTTTTGAACGCACCAGCAAAGTGCCCGCAGCGCTTGCCACCCGGTTGGCAAAACTCACCTCAGCCGCGCAGGGCATTTGGGCCGAAGCCCGCGCTGACAACGATTTCAAAGCCTTCGCACCGACATTGGCCGAAGTGATCATGCTCAAGCGCGAAGAGGGTCAGGCGCTGGCGGCCGGCGGCGATGTTTATGACGCAATGCTGGCTGATTATGAACCGGGCACCTCAGCCGCTGAACTGGAAGCGATGTTTGGCGCAATGCGTCCCGTGCTGTCCGAGTTGCGCGCAGCGGTCCGCGCGGCCAAAGGGCCCGCGGCACTCAGCGGCACCTTTGACGAGGGCGCGCAGATGAAACTGACGCGCCAGCTTGCCAAAACATTTGGCTATGACATGGCGCGCGGCCGCGTGGACAAAGCGGTGCATCCGTTCTCGTCTGGGTCGGGGAACGATGCGCGCATCACCACCCGCACCAATCCCGCCGATCCATTCAACTGCTTCTATTCTACTATCCATGAGGTCGGCCATGCCGCCTATGAGCAGAGCATCGACCAAGCCTATCTGCTTACCCCGCTGGGCGGTGGCGTAAGCATGGGCGTACACGAGTCCCAAAGTCGCATTTACGAGAACCAGATCGGCCGCAGCCGCGCCTTCACGGGCTGGCTGTTTGGGCAGATGAAAGACGCCTTCGGCGATTTCGGCGTGAAAGACGAAGAGGCGTTCTATGGTACCGTCAACCGTGTGGGAGCAGGCTATATACGTACCGAGGCGGACGAGCTGCAATATAACCTGCACGTCCTGATGCGCTTTGATCTGGAGCGCGCCTTGATGGCGGGGGACTTGCAAGTGAGCGAGCTGGAGGCGGCATGGAACGACCGTTTCGAGGCGGACTTTGGCTATGCCGTCGATAAACCGTCAAACGGGGTATTGCAGGATGTGCATTGGTCCGTAGGCTTGTTCGGCTACTTCCCGACCTATTCACTGGGCAACGTCTACGCCGGTTGTCTGCACGAGGCGATGCGCAAAGCGCTGCCTGATCTGGATGCCGATCTGGCCAAGGGCGACACATCCGTCGCAACTGCATGGCTGGGCGCAAATGTGCAAACCCATGGTGGGCTCTATGAGCCACGCGACGTGATCGAGCGCGCCGCAGGTCAGGCGCCAAGCGAAGTGCCACTGTTGGCGTATCTGCAAGAGAAGTTCAGCGGGATTTACGGGCTGTAAAGCCCACATGTCGCGAACATGAAAATTACGACGGGTCAGGAGGCTCTGACCTTTCGTAAAGACAAATTTTATGCGCGCTTTATGTGGTGAAAATGAGGGGATAATTCTTGTTCCAAAAACCGTCGTTTTTGGAAGGGTTTACTGCCCCTTTGTGATCGCCTGTTTAATAACTGTAGCTATAGTATCATGGCCTATGTTCCGATCCTTACAATAATTAGATCGCAGCCACACAGACACCGTTTTTTGTCCCTTGCTTGCATTACAGCCACGACAGCAAAGGGCAATGTTATCTCTAGTGATGATCTTGGTATCATTAATTATATGCTCCCAGCTAGGAGCCGATTTGCTAGATATTTCACTGGTGGTGAACGATTTTCCGCAATACACGCAAACCTTGTCCCGTTCCCGAACTTCATCTTCAAGCCACTTAGGAATATTCCACTTATTCGCCATTGTCGCCTCTAGCCTTTTGCTCAAAATTAGGGGTGCCGCTTATACTTTGAAAGCGCGCGGGCAAGCATCAACCAGTCGTCCACTAACTTCTGCCCAGCCTCATCACCTACTGGAAATCGAGTGGAGCCATTATGAGCTTCGTATGGGTAGCGTCCTCGCGAAATTTTATTAGGCGATGCCGATTTCAACAGAGCAAATAGAGGATCAGAGAGATAGTCTTCTAGTCCCTTAGCATCTTTCGGATCTAGCGCATCCAAATCTGTTTTGTGATTACGATAGGCATGTTCAAATTTTTCGTCATCTGGTCCATCTTCGCTTATGACGGTTGAGTGCGTGACCGTTACCAGAAATGATTTCACGAAAAGTTCGGTCGCAATCACAGTGAGGTAGTGAACGACGAACCAATTCTGGAAGTCCAAATAACCCGTCTTTGTCAACGCTCTTGAATACTCGTTTTCTGCCGCATCGAGATAAGCGTTTGCTGCTTTGAAAACAGGGTTACGGTCCCACCCTGGGCTTATCGTATGGCTCTCGTTTTTAATTCTTCCACCTATCTACATTGTGTAATTTTATTGGTCTCATGTATTTGACAGTTAACCAAACATTCCCAAAACCCTCCTTTTTGACACATCCGTAAACAACCCCGATCAACCCTGCCAAAAACCCCGTTCAAAAATCGGTAAGTTGTTGGAGGTTTGTGGCAGGATCAAAATTCGAACACACGAAAACGAAAAAGAGCCACTTCAATCAGAAGTGGCTCTTTTGCATTTCTCACAAGGGCTGGGGATTATTCCGCGCTCTCCTCGGCTTCGCCCTCATCCCCCTCAACGTCGTCATTTGCTTCCGCAATCCACGCGACCGAGACGACAATTTCGTTCTTACCGGTGTCAAACACCTTCACACCACCTGCACTGCGCGAGCGGAAGGAAATCCCTTCAACCGGGACGCGGATCGACTGGCCTTTGGACGTTGCCAGCATGATCTGGTCTTCCATCTCGACGGGGAAGGAGGCGACGATCTCGCCGCCGCGCATGGCTTTGTCCATCGCTGTCACACCCATGCCACCGCGGCCCCGCAGCGGGTAGTCGTGGCTGGAGGAGAGCTTGCCCGCGCCGTTTGCCGTGATCGTCAGGATCAGGTTTTCGGAGGCAGACATCTCGACATAACGCTCGTTCGAGAAGTTCGGATCGGCGGGTGCTGCTTCTTCGTCGTCCTCGGATACTTCATCCGCCAGACCCGCCATCGCACGGCGCATTTTCAGATAAGCGGTGCGTTCTTCGGAGGCCGCGTTGAAGTGGCGGATGATCGACATGGAAACAACCTTGTCATCCCCGATCAATTTGATCCCGCGCACACCGATAGAGGCGCGGGAGTTAAACACACGCACGTCGGTCGCGCGGAAGCGGATCGCACGGCCCGAGTTGGTGACCAGCATCACATCGTCATCATTGCTGGCGATACGCGCGTTGATCAGCGTGACATCTGCGTTCTCTTCATCAAACTTCATCGCGATCTTGCCATTCCGCATGACATTGGTGAAATCCGACAGTTTGTTACGGCGCACGGTACCCGCGGAGGTCGCAAAGACCACCTGCAAGTCGTCCCATTCTTTCTCGTCACGGTCCACTGGCATGATTGCCGCGATAGAAACCCCGACAGGGATCGGCAGAATATTGACGATCGCCTTGCCTTTGGATGTGCGACCCCCTTGGGGCAGGCGCCATGTCTTGAGCTTGTAGACCATGCCGTCTGTCGTGAAGAACAACAGCTGCGTATGGGTGTTGGCTACGAAAAGGGTGGTCACCACGTCCTCTTCTTTGGTGGCCATGCCGGACACACCTTTGCCGCCACGGCGCTGGCTGCGGAAATCGGCCAGCGGGGTGCGTTTGATGTAGCCACCGGAGGTGACAGTCACCACCATATCTTCCCGCTCGATCAGGTCTTCGTCATCCATGTCTCCGGACCAGTCGACAATATGGGTGCGGCGCGGCACGGCGAACAGCTCGTGCGTCTCGGACAGCTCATCGCGGATGATGCCCATGATCCGGTCACGGCTGCCCAGAATTTCAAGGTATTCCTTGATCTTGGCGGCCAGTTCTTCCAGCTCGTCGGTGACTTCTTTGACGCCGATCTGTGTCAGGCGTTGCAGACGCAGTTCCAGAATGGCGCGGGCTTGGGTTTCTGACAGGTTATAGGTGCCATCGTCATTGGCCGTATGTGTCGGATCGTCGATCAGCGCGATGTATTCCAGAATGGAGGCCGCAGGCCAGCGGCGCGTCATCAGCTTTTCGCGCGCTTCGGCGGCATCGGCAGAGGAGCGGATGGTGGCAACGATTTCGTCAATATTGGTCACGGCCACGGCCAAACCACACAGGATATGGCTCCGCTCACGGGCTTTGCGCAGCAAGAAGGCCGTCCGGCGCGCCACAACTTCCTCACGGAAGTCGATAAAGCAGGTCAGGAAGCGGCGCAGGGTCAGCGTCTCGGGGCGGCCACCGTTCAGCGCCAGCATGTTACAGCCGAAATAGGTTTGCATCGGCGTAAAGCGGAACAGCTGGTTCATCACCACTTCGGCTGTCGCATCGCGCTTCAGCTCAACCACCACACGCACACCGTTACGGTCGGATTCGTCCTGAACGTGGGCGATGCCTTCGATCTTCTTGTCGCGGGCGGCTTCGGCGATCCGCTCGATCATGGTGGCCTTGTTCACCTGATAGGGGATTTCGTCGATCACAATCGCCCAGCGGTCCTTGCGGATTTCCTCGATGCGGGTTTTGGAGCGCACGATGACACTGCCGCGCCCCTCAAGATACGCTTTGCGCGCACCAGAACGGCCCAGCATGATCCCGCCTGTCGGGAAATCGGGGCCGGGGACATATTCGATCAGGTCTTCAGACGTCAGATCGGGATTTTCAATCAGCGCAAGACAGGCATCGATTACTTCACCAAGGTTATGCGGCGGAATGTTGGTCGCCATACCCACCGCAATACCACCCGCGCCGTTGACCAGCATGTTGGGAAAACGGGCAGGAAGCACGGTCGGCTCACGGTCTTTGCCGTCGTAGTTATCCTGGAAGTCGACCGTATCCTTGTCGATGTCGGTCAAAAGAAACGCCGCCGGCTTGTCCATACGCACTTCGGTATAGCGCATCGCAGCCGCATTATCCCCATCCATGGAACCAAAGTTGCCCTGACCGTCCAGCAGCGGCAACGACATCGAGAAATCCTGCGCCATCCGGACCAGCGCATCATAGATAGCACTGTCACCGTGGGGGTGATATTTACCCATCACATCACCGACGGCGCGCGCCGATTTACGGTAGGGTTTATCAGCCGTATTGCCGCCTTCATGCATCGCATAAAGGATACGGCGGTGCACCGGCTTCAGACCATCGCGCAGATCGGGAATGGCGCGCGACACGATCACGCTCATCGCGTAATCGAGATAGCTTGTCCGCATCTCATGTTCGATCGTGACCGAAGGCCCGTCAAATACAGGCCGCTCGGGGCGGTTTTCGTCTTCGTTTTCAGGAGTTTCCGGCGTATCGGTCAAAGTCTGTCCCAGCTTGGCTGATGTGTTCTATATATTGTGATTTACTATAAACGGACCCTATATAAGGTGCAATCCCGCCCGTGCCCTTGCTCTTGGCTCACTATGGGCGCACAGCGTAAGCCATTGCTTTATATTGAAAGTTAGTTCCGCGATTGCGACTTTAGCAGCGACAGCAGTTCTATCTAAATAGTTGCCCGCCATAGTGCCGGAAAATCACTGACGCTACGTTACGCACCCGACAGGAAAATCACCCTCTAAGGTGGTGAAAATTACGCGAGGAGCACCCCTATGCAACGCCTGCTGACAGATCACAAAACAATCACCACCACGCGTCTCGAAGATGTGCCCCCCACAGCACTGGGCGCAGGGCAGGCGCGGCTCAAACTGGACAGTTTTGCACTGACGGCAAACAATGTGACCTATGCGGCGTCGGGCTTTGCCATCGGGTACTGGCACTTCTTCCCCACGGGGATTGAGGGGCAGGGCCTTGTGCCTGTCTGGGGCACGGCAGAAGTGGTAGAGAGCGACAGCACCGAACTGGCGGTCGGCACCCGACTTTACGGATTTTATCCACTCGCAGAAGAGTTGGTGATCACACCGCAAGCCGATGGCCATGGCGGTTTTGTCGATGCTGCCGCCCACCGCGCAGAGCTTCCCGCCGTCTACAACCGCTACACGCCCGTGCGCAGCGGTTCTGCTGCCGATGACCACATGCGCGCGCTGTTGCAACCGCTGCTGGCCACGTCCTATCTGCTGTTTGACTGGCTGATGGACAATGACAGCTTTGGCGCCAAACAGATCATTATCGGCAGTGCCTCGTGCAAAACGGGGCTGGGCCTGTGCAAATATCTGTCCGAGCCCGAGGCGCGCGATTACAAGATCATCGGCCTGACCTCCGCGCGCAACCGCAGCTTTGTCGAAGGGCTGGGCGCCTGCGACCAGGTTCTGACCTATGACGAAATTGCACAGCTGCCGCAGGTCCCGTCTGTCTATGTCGATATGTCGGGCAACGCACAGGTAAAAGTACAGGTTCACAGCACCTTAGGTGCGCAGCTTAAACATTCCTCCGCCGTTGGGATCAGCCATTGGGACCAATTCCAGCCGCAGAACAAAGTGGAAGGCGTGAAGCCGCAGTTCTTCTTTGCCCCCGCCCAGATTGCCAAGCGGCGCGAGGAATGGGGTGTGGGGGTGATCGAAAAGCAAATCACCTATGCATGGAAGCGGCTGGCGGCAGATGCGGGGGGCTGGCTGGACGTAAAAGTGCACAGCGGAATCTCAGAGGCGGCGGGCGTCTATGGCGCGCTCGCCGATGGCACGGCCAACCCGCGTGAGGGGCATATCATCCAGCTTTAGGCCGAACAGCTGGCCCCACCCAAGACGCAGAACTTTGCACAATGGGGATGGTTGAGTGCGACATCGCGCTCGGCCTCCTCCAATGTCTCGCCCAGTTCGAACTCGGGAGAGTAGGGCAGCAGCGTACAAGCCAGCACGGCCAGCTTTTCCGCGCCGCGCCGCTTGACCACCATCCGGCTGGAGGCACACATCACCGCATCGGGGGATTTATCCAGAATACCCCAGCAGGCTGTTGTGATTTCAGGAACTTCGACGGCTTCATCCATTTCGGGGAAAAGAACAGTCATCGCGGGGTCTTCGGCGTCAATATTGAAGCCGTGCTCGGCGTAGAACGCGGCATAGCCTGCGCGGCTATCGGCGTCTGTGTCCTCAAACACCGACCGGCCCGCCACAGCCATGGTAAACCCGTTCTCTGACAGCCATTTCATGCCCGTAATCGTCTTGGCCAGTGCCCCTTTGCCACGCTCTGCATCATGCAGGTCTGCGCGGTAGTGATCCACCGAAATGCGCAGCGTCAATTTATCGGGGTAGGAGGCGTTCAGACGCAACAGGCCCTCGCGCATCCGTTTGCGCATCATCGGCAGCATGGCGTTGGTGAGGATCAGAACATCATAGCCGCGCGCCAGCGACGCCTCCGCAATACCGATCATCTCGGGGTTCATAAAGGGCTCACCGCCGGTGAAGGCAATTTCGCGCACACCCCAATTACGCGCCTTTAGCTGGTCAAGATACCCGCGCACTTCTTCCGCCGTGATATAGACCAGCGCATCATTGGTGGGGCTGGAGAGAATATAGCAGTTCGTACACTCGATATTGCACAGCGTTCCGGTGTTGAACCACAGGGTTTGTGGATTGCTCAGCGCGACGGTTGCGCGCGGCTCGCCTTTGGCCGTCACCTTCGCGTCGGAGAATTTGCCCTGATTTGCCAATGCGATGTCTTTCACCCGCTTACCCTCCGATAGATTTGTCGTGCCGTTTACATGGGGTAGGTGAAGTGCAAAGGCAAGAAAAGACCAAGGCGGCCCTGCGCACACTCTTGTGATCAGCAAATATTTATGTATGTTTGCGCTAACATAAGGCGTCAGGGGCGGGAATCCCTTACACATCCCCAAAAGCACTGGCATCACCTGTGCAAAAATACAGCCCGCGCAGGACCCCACCGGCGCGCGGTGAAAACAAAGGTAGCACCCATGGTTTCGCGCGTTATTCCGGTAGACCAGTTCGATCTGGTGATTTTCGGCGGCACAGGTGATCTGGCCCGCCGAAAAATCCTCCCCGGTTTGTACCGTCGTTTTTGCGCAGGCCAGATGCCGCCCGAGGCCCGCATCATTGGTGCGGCCCGAAGCGAGCTGGACACAGCAGGCTACCGCGAGATGATCCGAGAAGCGATTGCAGAGTTCGGCGGCGATCATGCCTGCGAAGCGGACAACCTTGCGGCGTTTCTGGCGCAGCTGGAGTATGTCACAATAGACGCGCGCGGGGATCAAGGCTGGAAAGAACTTCAGACCCTGATGGCCGGCACCGAGCGGGTAGAGGCCTATTATTTTTCCGTTGCACCCGCGCTTTTCGGGGATTTAGCGGAACGGTTGCAAAAATGGGGTATGGCAGACGCCCGTGCTCGTATCGTGGTCGAAAAACCCTTTGGCCGTGATCTGCAAACCGCCCGCGCGCTGAACAAAACGCTCGCTACCTATTTCAACGAAGACCAGATTTACCGGATCGACCATTACCTCGGTAAAGAAACGGTGCAAAACCTGATGGCCGTCCGCTTTGGCAATATGCTGTTCGAGCCGTTGTGGAACAGCCAATATGTGGATCACATCCAGATCACTGTTGCCGAAACCGTGGGTGTCGGGGGCAGGGGTGAATATTACGACAAATCCGGTGCGATGCGCGATATGGTGCAAAACCACCTGATGCAGTTGTTGTGCCTGATCGCGATGGAGCCGCCCGCGCGGTTTTCCCCCGATGCAGTGCGCGATGAAAAGCTGAAAGTCATTCGTGCGCTGGACCCTGTGGCGCCTTACCACATCGTGCGCGGCCAGTATCAGGCAGAGCCCTGCAACGAGGCCAAGAATCCCGGATACCGCACGGCCGTTGAAAACCCGCGCTCGCGCACCGAGAGCTTTATCGCCCTGCGGACCGAAATCAGCAACTGGCGGTGGGCGGGCACACCGTTTTACATGCGCACAGGCAAGCGCCTTGCCGCGCGCTCCTCTGAAATCACGGTGGTGTTCAAAGACACACCGCACAGTATTTTCGGCGAGGAGGCGGGCCGCCACCGGAACGTGCTGTCGATCCGGCTGCAACCGAACGAAGGCATCACCCTCGGCGTGACCATCAAAGAGCCGGGTCCGGGCGGCATGCGCCTGATTGACGTGCCACTGGACATGACCTTTGCCGAAACCCTGAACCCCGATGATGTCGAACATGTCGACGCTTATGAGCGATTGATCATGGATGTGATCCGCGGCAACCAGACCTTGTTCATGCGCGGCGACGAGGTCGAGGCTGCATGGGCGTGGACCGACCCGATCATCGAAGGTTGGGAGGCCCGCAATGACGTACCCAAACCCTACGACCATGGCAGTACGGGCCCGACAGACGCAAGCGAGCTGATGCGTCGCGAGGGCCGTGAATGGCGGAAGCTTGCAGAATGAACCTGATTGAATACCCCGACCGCGCAACGTTGATGACGACTGTGGCGCAGGCGCTTGCGGCTGATCTGGCTGCAGCACTGGCCGCGCGTGAGGCTGTCTGCTTTGCTGTTCCGGGTGGCGCTACTCCGGGCCCCTTGTTTGATGCACTCGCGCAGTTGCCGCTGGACTGGGCCCGCGTGCATGTGCTGCTGACGGACGAGCGTTGGGTGCCTGAGGATGATCCACAATCCAACGCCGCCCTGATCCGGTCACGGCTGCTGACAGGCCACGCTGCTGCTGCATCGTTCACGCCCTATTACACGGACACGGGTGACATCGAAACGGCTGCCCGCACATTGTCCCGCAGCCTCGCACATGTTTTGCCAATCGATGTGCTTTTGCTGGGAATGGGCGCTGACATGCACACGGCCTCCCTGTTTCCAAAGGCAGAAGGGCTGACCGAAGCGATGGCTGATGACGCGCCCTTGCTGCTGCCCATCACAGCCCCCGGCCAACAATCGCGCCGCTTCAGCCTCACAGCGCCGGCACTGCGCAGCGCGCGCAGCACCCATTTGCTGATCACAGGCCCCGACAAACGCGCCGCAGTCACACAGGCCGCACATTTGCCAGCGACCCAGGCCCCCGTACAAATTATCCTCCCGAACGCCACCATTCACTGGAGCGCCACATGAGCCGCTGGACCACCCTGAGCAAGCAACACGCAGCCCATAAAGACCGCGCGATCCGCGACCTGTTTGATGACCCTGACCGCGCCAGTGATTTCTCTGTGCAGGTCGGTGACATGTATTTCGATTACTCGAAAACCAACATTGACGCGCAAACCCGCGACACGCTGCTCGATCTCGCCCGCGATGCCGGCGTAGAGGCCCGCCGCAACGAGATGTTCAGCGGGGTCCACATCAACGAGACCGAAGACCGCGCCGTACTCCACACCGCCCTGCGTAATCTGGACGGCGGCCCCGTCATGGTCGAGGGTGATGACGTGATGCCAGCCGTTCTTGATACACTGGTCGCCATGCGGCGCTATGCGGACGAGGTCCGCAGCGGCAGCTACACGGATGTCATTAACATAGGGATCGGCGGCTCCGATCTGGGCCCCGCCATGGCCGTGCGGGCGCTGGCACCCTACCATGACGGCCCGCGCTGCCATTTTGTCTCGAACGTCGATGGCGCTGATATCGCCGACACCCTGCGCGGACTGGATGCCAAGACAACGCTGGTGATTGTCGCCTCGAAAACATTCACAACAATCGAGACGATGACAAACGCGCGTACCGCGCGCGCCTGGATGCACGATCACGGCGGAGATCCCAAAACCCAGTTTGCAGCGCTCAGCACTGCCGCAGATAAAACCGCCGAGTTCGGGATTGATCCCGCGCGTGTTTTCGGTTTCGAAGATTGGGTGGGGGGACGCTACTCTGTATGGGGTCCCATCGGCCTGTCCCTGATGATCGCCATCGGGCCGAAGGCGTTCGACGCGTTTCTGCGCGGCGCCCAAGACATGGACACCCACTTCCGGGTCGCTGACTTGCATGAAAACCTGCCCGTTTTACTGGCGCTCACAGGCATCTGGCACAACCAGATATGTGATTATGCAACCCGTGCTGTTCTGCCCTATGACGAACTGCTTGGTCTGCTGCCCAACTACCTCCAACAGCTTGAAATGGAATCGAACGGCAAAGGCGTGCAGCGCAGTGGTGTAAACAGCCCGCGCCATACAGGACCCGTCGTCTGGGGGGCAGCGGGTACGAATGGACAGCACGCCTTCTACCAGTTGATCCACCAAGGCACCCGAGTGATCCCCTGTGAATTCCTGCTCGCCGCCAATGGTCACGAGGCTGAACTTGCCCACCACCACCAATTGCTGGTCGCCAACTGCCTCGCCCAATCCAAAGCACTAATGCAAGGTCGCAGCCTCGACGAGGCCCGTGCAATCGCCGCGACCAAAGGCTTTACCGGAGCAGAGCTGGACCGTCAGGCCCGCCACCGTGTGTTTCCCGGCAACCGCCCCTCCACAACACTCCTCTATCCGCAGCTTGATCCCTTCACACTCGGCCAGATCATCGCCCTCTACGAGCACCGCGTTTTTGTCGAAGGCATCATCCTTGACATCATCTCGTTTGACCAATGGGGCGTCGAGCTCGGCAAGGAGCTAGCCACATCGCTACAACCCGTTATTGAGGGCGCAACAGATACCAGCGCGGAAGACGGATCAACCGCCGCTCTTGTCAGCTTTATCCACCGCCATAACGGCTGATCCCGCCTATCTTATTTGGCTATAAATCCTCCGGGGGGATTGGCCTTCAGGGCAATGGGGGCTGGCCCCCTCATACCCTCGCTCAGGTCACATCATATCGGGGGCGCGGCCGACGCGGTTTGCCAATTTCGCAACGGTCAGCCCCTGAACGATGATCGAAAAAATGACAACAACATAGGTGCAGGTCAGGATCAGCGGCTTCCATTCGCCCTCGGGCAGGGACAGCGCCAATGCAACAGAAATGCCGCCCTTCAATCCGCCCCAGGTCATGATCGGGACGACGCCCGCATTAAAGCTACGGAAAGGCCGCAGCAGGGCAATCGGGACTCCCACAGCCACAAACCGCGCTACCAACGCCAGAGCGATCGCTGCTGTCGCCGTCAGCAAGACATTGTCCTCAAAGGTAATCGCAAACACTTCAAACCCGATCAGCAAGAACAAAACCGCGTTCAGGATTTCATCAATCAACTCCCAGAAGCCGGCAACATAGGTGCGCGTCTGGGCGGACATTCCTTTTGACGTGCCGACATCACCAATCAACAGCCCTGCACAAACCGCCATAATCGGGGCCGAGACATGCAACCAGACGGCCAGTTCGTATCCCCCGAAGGCCAGACCGAGCGTCAGCAATACCTCCAGCGGATAATCATCAATCCGCCGCATCACCCGAAACGTCAGCCAGCCGAGAACCAGCCCCAAAACAGCGCCGCCAACAGCCTCCTGAAAGAACAGAACGGCAGCCCCTGTCAGCGGATTTCCCGCAGGTCCGTGCCCCGCGTCATGGGGAAAGGCGAGGCCAACCAACACCAGAAACACCACATAGCCCACACCATCGTTGAACAGGCTTTCACCGGCAATCTTCGTCTCCAGCGCCTTGGGCAAATCGGCTTCGCGGAGCACGCCCAAAACGGCCACCGGATCTGTCGGAGAAATCAGCGCGCCGAATACCAGCGCCGTCAGCAGTGGCATGCCCGTGATCCAGGAGAAGCCAAAGCCGACAACCACTGTAGACAGGGCAATCCCCAAGGTAGCCATCAGGAAGACCACCTTCCATTGTGCACGCAAATCCCCCAATTTCACATGCAGCGCCCCGGCAAACAGCAGCAAGCCCAACATGCCTTCCAGCAAAGCCTCGGAAAAGTCGATGCCGGTCACGATGCCGCGCACCGTATCGGCAATCCCTAATGCAGGCAGCAAAACATCCACCCCCAGCAGAACAAAGGACGCCAACAGCGAGACGACAAGGATGCCAATTGCCGAAGGAAGGCGCAAAAACAAGTAGTTCACCGCCCCGAAACCGCCCGCAAGGACGATCAGAAGCGAGGTTATTTGCAGAAATGTCATTGGTGCGTCTCCTTGGCAGGCTGGCCTCCTGCGTCGCATGTTGCGCGACGTGACGCAAATCATTGATGATGACACGGCAAGCACTATCGCCCCAAAAACGAAAAAACGCCCCGAAGAGCGCTTTTCAAATCATACGGTGGGGGAGGAGGGAGGCTTAGCCGCCCCAGCTCCGCACAACACCGCAATCCATATGAACAAAGTTGGAACCGGAGTAACGGCCAACACCGCCACCGCGGCACACAGCTGCAGCTTTCGCCATCTGGCCAACCGAACGCGAGCTCAACCGCAGATCAGCAGCCTGACCGCGCATGTGCAGGGAGTTCTTTGCAACGCCACCCGAGCGGGAGCGCAGCATCGCGTTTGTCTTGGGACTACGGTAGCCAGAGAGCAGCATATATGGCTCATCCACGTCCAGAAGGTTGTGCGCGGCGGCCATGATATCAACCGTCCGCAAGTCCATTTTAACGACGTCATTTGTCCGCCAGTCACGCATGAAGTAGTTCACTTCCTTGACCGCGTCGCCGATATATTTGCCTTCGATCCAGTAGATCATATCGATCCGTTCGCCCGTGCGACCGGAATACATCTTGATGCGGCGAATATCGCCCGCACCGCGCAGGAAACCCGCTGCATTAGCAAAGGTTGGAGCCGCTGTGACTGCTGTTGCCGCAAATGCGCCCAATAGGCCGCGCCGCGTCATACCTGATGTGGTTTTGACTGTCATACTGTCTGTCCCGTTTCTCGCCATTCGTCGGCGTGCCTGTGGATCCTGCCTCTGTGCCCGTGATGTTACACGGGCTTTGCTAACATCTCCCCAGATGCATCTTCTCTATTGCATAAGCCAAAAAAGGAACCAAGAGATGAATCCCCCTCGGTCTGGATACGGGGAATTTTAGGCGACTTCTTGCGCATTTCAGGACCATGATTGGGCTTTGTTGTCCTTTAAGGTGCTGTTTGGGCATCATCATCCGTGGTTTTTAACCATCTATCCTGATTGTGAATGGACTTGGACCTTGCGCTTTATGCATAGTTTTCCTTAAAGAAATTAAAAATTTCAGGGGATATTTGATGCTTTCGACGATGCGAATCTGTACCGCACCCAAGACTATGACCAGATCGGTTCTCTTTGCGCTTGCCCTGAGCGCGCTTTTTGCCGCGCCGGCCCAGCAGGCGGGCGCACAGGTTACTGCGTTCAAACAGGCCGTGGCGGAAACCGGATCGCGCGACGAAGGCATTGCCAAATTCTACCGCGCCCATAATTTCGAGGGTGTCTGGACCGGCAACGATGAAGTCCACACCGCCCGCCGTGCCGCCCTGCTGGATGCGCTGCGTCATGCCGGCGACCATGGCCTGCCGGTGGCACGCTATAATATAGACGCGCTGGAACGCCAGATGCGCGATGCCCGCTCTGCCCGTGATCTGGGTATCATCGAAGTCGAGATGACACGGATGTTCCTGCAATACGCCCGCGACATTCAAAGCGGTGCCTTGATCCCCGGTGACGTGATCGATGCAATCAAGCGCGAAGTGGAATATACTGACCGCGCGGAACTGATCACCGGATTTCTATCCTCCCAGCCCGCCGCCTATTTGCGCGGCCTTGCTCCGCGTACCGTTGAATATGCGGCGTTGATCAAACAAAAGATGTTGCTCCAAGAGCGCGCGCGCAATGGCGGGTGGGGCCCCACGGTTAACGCATCATCGCTCAAACCGGGCGCAACAGGCCCAGCCGTTCTGGCCATGCGCAACCGCCTGATGGCGATGGGGTATCTTGAGCGGTCAAACGCCAAGACTTACGACACCGCCATGGCAGCAGCCGTTCAGGCCTTCCAGACAGCCCACGGGCTGGAGCCGGACGGCGTTGCAGGCAGCGGCACCATCAAAGAGATGAACGAGAGCATCGACAACCGCCTCAAATCCGTTCTGGTGGCAATGGAGCGCGAGCGCTGGTTGCACCGCGAGCGCGGCACACGCCATATCCTTGTAAATATCACCGATTTTACCGCCAAGATCATCGACGAGGGCCGCATCACTTTCGAGACCCGCTCGGTTGTGGGCGCGCTTGGATCGGACCGCGAAACGCCCGAGTTCTCGGACGAGATGGACCATATGGTCATCAATCCCAGCTGGTATGTCCCGCGCTCGATCGTCGTGGGGGAATATCTGCCGGCACTGCGTGCCAACCCCAACGCGGTTCGCCACCTCGAGATCACCGACAGCCGTGGCCGTGTGGTCAACCGTAGCTCGGCCAATTTTGCCAGATATTCGGCCAGCAGCTTTCCTTATTCCATGCGCCAGCCGCCCAGCCCCTCAAACGCGCTGGGGCTGGTCAAGTATATGTTTCCGAACAAATACAACATCTACCTGCACGACACGCCGGCCAAGAGCCTGTTCAGCCGTGAAGTGCGCGCTTACAGCCACGGTTGTATCCGCCTGCGTGACCCGTTTGATTTCGGTTATGCGCTGCTGGCGAAACAGGAGGCCGATCCAAAGGCCTATTTCCAGTCGCAGCTGCGCACAGGCCGCGAGGCACGCGTTAATCTGGACCAACCCGTGCCCGTGCACATCATCTACCGTACAGCCTTTACCGATGCGAAGGGCAACCTGAACTTCCGCCGCGATATCTATGGCAGGGATGCGCGCATCTGGGATGCTCTGCAAAAGGCAGGGGTGGAACTGGACCTCATTCAGGGGTAAGTCTGCGCGCAACCCCAAGCGGAGTGCGTTATGACCCATACAGTAGAAGAGATTGCAGTAGCGCTGGGGGCTCAAGCCTTTGGCGCTACTGATATTATGGTGACCCGCGCGGCCGAACCTGCCATGGCGGGTCCAGATGATCTGGCGCTGGCGATGAACCCGAAATTTGCCGAAACGCTGGGACAGGGCCGCGCGCGCGTTGCGATGCTGTGGGAAAGTGCCGACTGGCAAGCACTGGGACTGGAAGCGGCCATCATCGCACCGCGACCGCGCTATGCCATGGCCGGCCTCACGCGCATCCTGGACGCAGGGCAGGGCTATGCCGCGGGCATCCATCCGACTGCCTTTGTCGATCCCGACGCCGAGCTGGGCGCGGGCGTCAGTGTCGGCCCGCTTGCTGTAATCTCCAAAGGTGCAAAGATAGGTGCGGGCAGTGTGATTGGTCCGCAGTGTTTCATTGGCTGGAACGCCGCACTGGGCGAGGGTGCCTATCTGCGCGAGGCCGTCAGCATTGGCGCACGCGTCACCATCGGGGCACGCTTTATCGCACAACCGGGTGCGCGGATTGGCGGGGACGGGTTTTCTTTCGTCACAGCAGAACCCAGCAGCGTTGAATCGGTCCGCAAAACCTTGGGCGACCAAGGCGAAGCCAAGGCGCAGGACTGGACGCGTATCCATTCGCTAGGCTCCGTGACCATCGGCGACGATGTGGAGATAGGTATGGGTGCAACCATCGACTGTGGCACAATCCGCGATACCAAAATCGGCGACGGCACAAAGCTCGATAATCAGGTGCACTTGGGCCACAACGTTGTGATTGGCCGCAACTGCTTGATCTGCGGGCAGGTGGGTATCGCGGGATCTGCCACCATCGGCGACAACGTCGTGCTTGCCGGTCAATGCGGTGTGAACGACAATATCTTTGTAGGCGACGGCGTGATTGCCGGGGGCGGCACCAAGCTGATGTCGAATGTCCCCGCCGGACGCACGATGCTGGGCTATCCCGCCACCCAAATGGACAAGCAGGTCGAAGGCTACAAAGCGCTGCGCCGCTTGCCGCGCCTCATGCGGGATGTAGCCGAATTGAAAAAGATGGTTTTCAAAGACACCAAGGACACCTAAATCAGCATCAGCACTGTGCAAGGGGATCGTAAATGAGCGTCACAGATCAAGTCATCGCCATCATCGCCGAACAAGCCCTGCTTGAGCCGGAAGATGTAATACCCGACAGCACGCTGGAGAGCCTTGGCATTGACAGTTTAGGACTCGTCGAGAGCATCTTTGCCATCGAAGAAGCCTTTGACATCACGGTGCCCTTCAACGCCAACAATCCGACCGCGTCTGATTTCGACATAACAAGTGTTGCCAGCATCATCACAGGGATCGAGCGGCTGCGCGCCGAGCAATCACGCGCATGAAGCGCGTCGTCATCACAGGTGCCGGAACGATCAACGCGCTGGGGCATTCAGTGCCGGAAACCTATGCCGCCCTGCGCGAAGGCGTATGTGGCATAGGCCCGCTGGACATCCGCGATGTAGACCGCCTGCAAATCAAGATCGGCGGGCAGGTAAAGGGCTTTGAGGCCGAAGGCCGCTACAACCGCCAGCAAATGTCGCTCTATGACCGTTTCACCCAGTTTACCCTTGCCGCCGCCAGCGAGGCGATTACCCAGTCCGGGCTGGTGTTCACCGGTGAATTGGCCGCGCGCTCGGGTGTTGTGCTGGGTACGGCAGGCGGGGGCGTCAGCACATGGGACGACAATTACCGCGCCGTCTATGAAGAAGGCAAAAACCGCGTGCACCCTTTTGTAGTGCCCAAATTGATGAACAATGCTGCTGCCAGCCACGTCAGCATGGAGTGGAACCTCAAAGGCCCCTCTTTCACCGTCTCCACCGCCTGTGCATCCTCCAATCACGCGATGGCGCAAGCGTTTATGATGATCCGTTCCGGCATGGCACCTGCCATGGTCACAGGCGGATCGGAATCAATGCTGTGCTTTGGCGGCGTGAAGGCATGGGAAGGCCTGCGTGTCATGTCGCGCGACGCCTGCCGCCCGTTTTCCGCCAACCGTAATGGCATGGTTCAAGGCGAGGGTGCAGGGATTTTTGTTTTTGAGGAATTCGAGCACGCCCGTGCGCGCGGCGCCGAGATCCTCTGTGAGGTCGCAGGCTTTGCCATGTCGTCCGATGCCAGTGACATCGTCATGCCCTCCAAAAACGGGGCTGCACGTGCCATGGCCGGCGCATTGGCCGACGCCCGGATAAACGCGTCCGAGGTGGGATATATCAACGCCCATGGCACCGGCACCGCCGCAAATGACAAAACCGAATGCGCCGCTGTGGCTGATGTGTTTGGCCCCCATGCGGATCGTCTGATGATCAGCTCGACCAAGTCCATGCACGGCCACCTGATCGGCGGCACCGGCGCTGTCGAGCTGCTGGCCTGTATTATGGCCCTGCGTGACGGGGTGATCGCCCCCACCATCGGTTACGAAGAACCGGACCCTGAATGTGCGCTGGACGTCGTGCCCAACACAGCACGCGAGGCAAAAGTGGACGTGGCCATCAGCAACGCCTTTGCCTTCGGCGGCATGAACGCCGTCATCGCCCTGCGCAACCTCTAATCACGCTACCTTGACCGCCCCGAACGAAAAAGGCCGCCCCCGAAGGAGCGGCCAATCTTATCTTGAAGCGCCTGACCTTACTGGTCGAGCACGGAAACCTTATCATAAGAAGCAGTAAAGCCTTCCAGTGACAGCGTCAGTTCAACCTTTTGATCCGGTGCAAGTGCTGGAACAATGGTCATCTTGGCTTCTTTGCCGCGCTTGAACGCCGCAATATCGGCATCGGTCAGGCCCAAACGTACATAGCAGCCCACAGGGTTACAGAACGCGTAAGGATAACGGCGTGCTTTTTCGCCATCGACCTGAACAGTAAACTGCGCGGGCAGGGCGGTCTCAAGGGGTACAATCACAGTTGCACCTGCAGTGGCCTTGCCACCGGCTGGCAAGCGGAACAAGGAAACTTCGGCAACAGGTGCGCCCCGACCGTCATCCAGCAGCTGGTACATCTGGCAAGGCTCTTCGCCTTCGGCCGCCTTGATGCAGCGCATTTCCCAAGCGCCAATCGTCTCGCGTGTGTAGGGCTGACCAACTTCGGTAGGCTTATCTGCCTCATCGGCAAAGCTGAGCTGGTCCTGCACGGATGGCGTCGCAGTCTCTGCCGTTGCTTCGGTTTCAGTTGTTGTCGCCGTCTGGGCAAAAACCGCAGCAGGCGCGAAAACAGCAAGAGCAGCACAGAGCGTGAGGGCTGTTGAAAACTTGTTCATTGGAAATCCGTCGAATTGTTTACAGTTGCTTCGCTTTACCACTGCCAATCAGGGATGTCAGGGGGGATGGACACCATAACTGGCCCCTTACAGCGCTTTTCTGCTGATAGAACTAATTCCATACCCGCAAAGAGCCATAGCCATAAAAAAAGAGGGCTCATGATGCCCTCTTTTTCAATTTATTGTTACTCCCTGCCGGACTGAGCCGACTTATGGGGCCACGATAATCAAGCCTTCCCGAGTGGTCAACTAGAAAGACAGGATTTTTTGAGTTGTAAATTCAACAATTTCGTAAAAAAAGGCCGTACCCGAAGGCGCGGCCAGTCTGACAGGGAGGAAGTGTCCGCAGTCCAAGGACATATGAACCGCAGACAAATTGACTATGGCGCCTAATGGTTAAGTTAGTACGTTCCTCAGGCGCGATGTCGCGGCATAGGCCGGTTGCACATCAGCTTTGAGGAGAATGTGATTGTGAGTACGGATCTTTTTATCGGTGGCGGCGTGCCAGACTATGGCACGCAACAGTATTTGTCGCTGAAATATGCCAATCGGCACGGGCTCGTGGCCGGCGCAACTGGTACTGGTAAGATAGTCACCCTCCAGATCATGGCCGAAGGTTTCGCCAATGTGGGCGTGCCGGTGTTCCTGTCAGACGTCAAAGGCGATTTGAGCGGCCTTGCCATGGCGGGCGACCCCAACCACAAACTTCACGCGCCCTTTACCGAACGCGCGAAAAAAATCGGCTTTGCGGACTTCAAATATGAAGCCTTCCCCGTCACTTTTTGGGATTTGTTCGGGGAACAAGGCCACCCTGTGCGCACAACCGTCTCCGAAATGGGACCGCTGCTGCTTGGGCAGCTGCTGGACCTGAGCGAGGCCCAATAGGGCATCATCAACATTGCCTTCCGTGTGGCTGACGAAGAGGGCATGGCGATGCTGGACCTCAAAGACCTCCAGGCCCTGCTGGTCTGGATCGGCGAAAACGCGGCTGATCTGTCCCTGCGCTATGGCAACGTGTCCTCGGCATCCGTGGGCGCCATCCAGCGCCGCCTTCTGGTGCTGGAAAACCAGGGCGGGACCAAACTGTTCGGCGAACCTGCACTGGCGCTGTCGGACCTGATGCGCACCGATGCCGACGGCCGCGGCATGATCAATATTCTTGCGTCTGACCAACTGATGGGCGCACCCAAACTTTATGCCACGTTCCTGTTGTGGCTCCTGTCAGAACTGTTCGAAGAACTCCCCGAAGTTGGTGATGCCGACAAACCCAAACTGGTCTTCTTCTTTGACGAAGCCCACTTGCTGTTTGATGACGCGCCCAAAGCACTGGTCGACAAGGTGGAACAGGTCGCGCGCCTGATCCGTTCCAAAGGCGTGGGCATCTATTTCATCACCCAGAACCCTGCGGATGTCCCCGAAGATATCCTCGGCCAGCTCGGCAACCGCGTGCAACACGCCCTGCGCGCCTTCACCGCCAAGGACCAGAAAGAGCTGCGTCTGGCTGCCCAAACCTATCGCGACAACCCCGCCTTCAGCACAGAAGAAGCAATCCGCGAAGTTGGCGTGGGCGAAGCAGTGACCTCTATGCTGCAACCCAAAGGCGTGCCCGGCATTGTCGAGCGGACCCTGATCCGCCCGCCATCCTCGCAGCTGGGCCCCATCACAGACGCACAGCGCCGGTCCCTTATGGCCCTGTCAGAGATGGCGGGAAAATACGACACGCCACTCGACCGTGAAAGCGCATTTGAAATCCTGCGGGGCAGGGCCGTAACAGCCGCCGCCGAAGCCGAAGCAGCAGAAGCCGCAATCGCCAAAGCGGAGGAAGAGGCAAAAGCTGCCAAAACAGCCGCCGCTGAAACACCGTCGCTGCGCGACTTCAAAAACGCCCGCCGCTACGCAGGCAAGGATAGCACCCCGACCCGCCGCACAACCTCCAGCCGCAGCACCCAAGACACTGGCGGGATCGGCGGCGCCATAGCCAACGTTGTGATCAAGGAACTCAAGGGTACCACAGGCCGCCGCATCGTGCGCGGCATTCTGGGCGGGCTCTTCAAAGGCCGCTAACCCCCCCCAAAAAAAACCGCGCGCTTTGTATGATACAAAGCGCGCGGGCCACCCTCTTTATTTTGCCCTTAAACTCAATGCTGTCCTATCCTCTGGACGCCTACGACAGAGTTAAGTCCAGCCTCACTTCTCGGGGATCAACCCGCGCGGACTGAACCGGAGCACAAGGATCATAATCACACCCATCGTCATCAGACGCATTTGCGCTGCGCTATCAATCAGATGTGCCCGCAACCAGCTGTCCTCGGCCATGCCCGAGGTGATAATATCCATGATAAACAGACCAATCGGTTCCACCTGAACCCACAAGAACCAGATCAGGAACCCGCCGAGGATCGAGCCGAGGTTACTGCCGGATCCTCCCACAATCACCATGACCCAGATCAGGAAGGTAAAGCGCAGCGGCTGGTAGGTGCCCGGCGTCAACTGACCGTCAAGCGTTGTCATCATCGCACCCGCAATGCCACAAATGGCCGACCCCAGAATGAACACCTGCAAATGCCGCGCCGTGACGTCTTTGCCCATGGCCTCCGCGGCCACTTCGTTATCCCGGATCGCCCGCAACATCCGCCCCCAAGGAGAATTCAGTGCCCGCTGGCTGAGCCAGAAGAGAATGCCCAACACGGCCGCAAACAGCAACGCATAGAGCAGCTTTACAAAGATCGTTGACCCTTCAACCGGATCAAAACCCAGCGCGGCAGCGCGTTCTACGAAAGCGGCTGAACTCTGCAAGTCGACCTCAAAAGGAACAGGGCGGGGTAGGGCATTTACGTTTTTCACACCGCGCGAAAGCCAGTCTTCGTTTTTCATAATTGCGATGATGATTTCGGCAATACCCAACGTTGCAATCGCCAGATAATCCGAGCGCAAACCAAGGGCCGCCTTGCCAATCAACCATGCTGCGCCTGCTGCAAACATCCCGCCTATGGGCCAAGCAATCAACATAATCCAACGGTTTTCGCGGTAGGTTTCCACCGAGTATGGATTAAGACCGCCCAGATAACCGGTTGCAGCGGGGTTCACCGCCTCAATCAGCGCAACATTCGGGTCCAACAAAGCACGGAAGGCAAAGAAGCCAAAAACTAGAATGACGGTAACAACCAGATTGCGGTTCCGGCCTTTTAGCATGCGCTTGTAGGTGAACGCGGCAGCAACCACGGTCCCCACGCCCAGCAGCAATGCCAGCACCACGCCAACACCGCCAGCGCTGAAAGCACCGGGTGTGGCAGGCATCCCCACCAGCACCGCCGCCAGACCACCCAAGGCCACAAAGCCCATGATGCCAACGTTAAACAGCCCCGCATAGCCCCATTGCAGGTTCACCCCCAACGCCATAATGGCCGAGATGATCCCCATATTGAGCGTGAACATCGCGTTGTTCCAGCCTTGGAAAAAGCCCGAGATGATGATCAGCGTGAACACCACCACAAACAGCAGCGTATTTTTGACAGTATCGGTCATTAGATTGTCTGCCCTTTAAAGAGGCCCGTAGGCTTGAACAGCAACACGATCAGCAAGATCACGAAACTTACGGCGAATTTATAGTCAGTGGACATCAGCTGGACGAGACCCGATGGCTCAAGGCTTTCCGGCATCACATAGACCAAGATCTTCTTCCAAGCGTAGGTGATTGTGACCTCGGAAAAGGCGATCACAAAGCCGCCCGCGATAGCGCCCAGCGGGTTACCGATGCCGCCAACCACAGCTGAGGCAAAAATCGGCAGCAGCAACTGGAAGTAAGTGAAAGGTTTGAACGTTTTATCCAGCCCGTAAAGCGTACCCGCAATGGTCGCGAGGGTTGCAACAATGATCCACGTCATCATCACCACCCGCTCGGGGTTAATGCCCGACAGCAGGGCCAAGTCTTCGTTATCCGAATAAGCGCGCATGGATTTTCCCGCGCGGGTCTTGTTCAGAAACCAGAATAGCAGGGCAACCACCACGATGGCCGTCAGAACTGTGATGACTTGGGTAGTCCGGATGCCCAGACCTTCCTCCAGACCTGTCATCTCTTTGAAATCACGTGCGGAAATTACGAATCGCGGCCCGTCGGCAAAGCTCTGGTCGTCAGGGCCGATGATGAAACGGGTGATCCCGTTCATCACAAACATCACACCCATCGAGACGATCACAAGGATCACCGGCTTAGCCTTCTGCTCACGGTAGAACTTGTACACTGTCCGGTCGGTAACCAGCACCAAGACAATACAGCCCACAATACCAAAGGGCAGGGCCAGCAGAGCAGTAGGCACAGGCCCGAGGCTAATGCCTGCCCCCTGCATCCACCATGTCACCAGAATGACGATCATCGTGCCAAAGGCCATCGTGTCGCCATGCGCAAAGTTCGAGAACCGCAGGATGCCATATACCAAGGTAACCCCTAGCGCGCCAATAGCCAGCTGGCTGCCATAGGCAATACCGGGGATGAGAACGTAATTCGCCAGTGCGACGATTGCGTTGAGAAAATCCATTATGCCACGTCCTTACAAGTGCCGTAGTAGGTAATCATCATCGGTACGGTGGCGTCCATCACCACGTAACGCACAGTACCGGTGGCATCTACGACAAGGCGCCCAAACACGCGCCCGTCGTTCTCAGCCCACATCGCAAAGGTGATATCGGGCCTGCTACGCAGAAAAACGCTGCGCGTGACCGCGTCATCTGTCCAGTTGGCGCTGGCATCCATGCCGTCTTGAGGTTGCGCAAAATCCTTATAGGTCACCGTGACATCATACTGCGTGGGCGCACAGTCCTCTGTTTCGATGCATTCGGTCACAAAGCTACAGGTCAGTACTTGTGCTGCGCCCGCTGTACCGGCCACGCAATAAAGTCCGGCAGACAGCAACACACATTTCCAGTGTTCCATTCTCTCAGCCCCCCAGAAACGATTTGCGTACTTCCGGGTCGGCGAGAAGTTCCTTGCCCGTTCCCGTAAACGCATTCGCCCCTTGCACCAGAACATAGCCTTTGTCCGCAATTTCAAGTGCTTGGCGCGCGTTTTGTTCAACCATCAGGATGGGGATACCCGTTCGCGCCACCTCGATAATCCGGTCAAACAACTCGTCCATGACAATCGGCGAAACACCTGCCGTCGGCTCGTCCAGCATCAACACTTTCGGCTTTGTCATCAGCGCCCGGCCCACGGCCACCTGTTGGCGCTGCCCGCCGGACAACTCGCCCGCCGCCTGATAACGTTTGTCTTTTAGGATAGGGAACAGATCGTAAATCTGCGCAATGGTGTCTTTGTAATCATCCTTGCGAATGAATGCGCCCATCTCCAGATTTTCCTCAACCGTCATGGAGGTGAAGATGTTGGAGGTCTGCGGCACAAAGCCCATCCCCTTGGCCACCCGCGCCTGAGGCGACAGGCCGGTGATGTCTTCACCGTCCAGCTTGACCGAGCCTGAACGCACATCAAGCATCCCGAAGACAGCCTTCATCGCTGTAGATTTGCCCGCACCATTCGGCCCGACAATCACGGCAATCTCGCCCTTATCCACTGAAATGGTGCAGGTATGCAGGATGTCCGGCCCTTTACCGTATCCGCCTGTCATTGTATCGCCGATCAAGAACGGCCCGCCGGGTGAGACATGGCTTTTACCGCTTGCTTTTGGCATGATTGATCCTTGCCCCTGCGGGTTTCCGACTGACAAATCTTTATTGCCGCGGTCGCTATATGGCTCGCTCATGAAGACACCCCATTGCCGTTTGGCGCTTTTTCATTGTGCCCATAACCTCCGGGGTTTGGGGCAGCGCCCCAAGACATTTGCCACTGGGAGCCAAACTCAAAAACACTCATGCGCCCACCTGCTCTTTGTTCTTCAGACCCGTACCCAGATAGGCCTCGATCACCTGTTCGTTTGCTTTAATCTCGGGTAGGGTGCCCGTGGCCAGCACACGGCCTTCTGCCATGCAGATCACAGGATCACACAGGCGGCCGATGAAATCCATGTCATGCTCGATCACCACAAACGTATAGCCGCGTTCTTTGTTCAGGCGCAGGATGGCATCGCCAATGGTGTTGAGCAGGGTGCGGTTCACGCCGGCACCAACTTCGTCAAGAAATACAATTTTGGCATCCACCATCATTGTGCGCCCCAGCTCCAGCAGCTTTTTCTGCCCGCCGGAAATCTGGCCTGCTTTCTGGTCTGCCAGATGGGAAACCGTGAGAAACTCCAGCACCTCGTCTGCCTTCGCTGCTAGCGCGCGCTCCTCGTTTGCAATCCGCTTGCGGCCGAACCATGTGTTCCACAATGTCTCACCCGATTGACCGCCCGGCACCATCATCAGGTTCTCGCGGCAGGTCATGGAATGGAACTCATGGGCGATCTGGAAGGTGCGCAGCAGTCCTTTATGGAACAGCGAGTGGGGTGGCAGGCCGGTGATGTCTTCACCCGCCATCTTCACTGTGCCCGACGTCGGCTGAAGAACACCGGCGATCACATTGAAAAGCGTGGTTTTTCCAGCGCCATTAGGGCCGATCAGCCCGGTGATAGAGCCTTCCTCGATCGTGAGGCTGGCACCGTCTACAGCGTGAAATCCGCCGAAATGTTTGTGTAAACCGTCAACGACGATCATATGTTCCATCCCCGTTTGCTGTCCCGTGTCATCGCACAGGTTCAAGCCTTTGTGAAAACAGCCCGGGGAGATATCCCCGGGCTGCCTTTTGTATCAATCCCCCTTGGGGGACAGGTTTATTTGAAGCCTACGGTGGCGTTCTTGCCGTCCTGAACTTCGATCATACGGTAGTTACCAGCGGATTCGCCGGGCCCGATCAACTCGACCGCGGAAGCACCAACATAGTCGATGTCCGTGCCGGCCTTGATCAGCTCAAGCGCCTTTGCCAGATCGCCTGGGTAGATTTTCTCGCCCGGTGCGTTTGCAACGTCGAGGATCTTGTCTTTGTAGACTGCTGGATCAACAGAACCCGCTGCCTGCATCGCCAGCAACAGCAGCGCTGCCGCATCATAGCTTTCAGGTGTGTAAGGCGAGGCGCCAAGGAAGCCGGCTGCTTCTGCCATTTTCACAAAGTTGTCGATACCTTCACCTTCAGAACCGGCAATCTGACCGTACGAGCCGTTCAGGTCGGGACCGATGTTCTCTGGCAGCGAGTCACCGATCATGCCGCCAGGCAGACCGAACTGCTCCCATGCGCCTGCATCCAGTGCTGCTTTGATGATGCCCGCGCCGCCTTGGTCAAGGTAGCCCGCAACAACAAGGATATCACCGCCCGCAGAGGCCAATGCACCGACTTCGGCAGAGTAATCCGCTTTGCCGTCTTCATGTGCCGCAACGATTGTGACTTCGCCACCCAGTGCCTTGAACGACGTTTCAATCGCGTCCGCCAAACCCTTGCCGTAGTCGTTGTTTGTATAGGTCAGGGCAATGGATTTTACGCCACGCTCTTGCAGGATTTCCGCCATCACTTCACCTTCACGCGCATCCGAAGGGGATGTGCGGAAGAACAGGCCGTTGTCTTCCATTGTGGTCAGGCCGGGGGATGTCGCGGATGGCGAAATCATAACCATGCCGTTTGGAATGGCGACGTTCTGCAGCAGCGCACCGGTTACACCGGAGCAATCGGAGCCCACGATGCCGGCCACGCCGTCTGCGATCAGACGCTCGCCGTTGGACACGGCCAGACCGTTGTCGATACAGCCCGAATCAACGCGCATTGGCGTCACTGTCATACCGTCCAGCAGCATGCCGCTGTCGGATACTTCTTTCATCGCCAGTTCGGCGCCATCAGCCATGTGGCCGGTCAGCGATTCAATCGGGCCGGTAAAGCCGAAGTGAATGCCCAGTTTTACGTCTTCGGCGAAAGCGCCGGTCGCAACAAGTGCTGCAGCCGTTGTGGCCATAAGCATCTTTTTCATGTGTCTCTCCCAAGTTGGAACGTAATGTTCGCAAAGCAGACTATGCGGGGTCAGCGGAAAAGAGAAGTAGATTTTTAGGGGCAAATCACCCGCATTTCAGGCCATTAGCGGGTAGAACTATCCGATTTGACATAATTTGCAGTTCAATAGGTCAATTGCACCTCAAGGCGTGGGATTTTCATACCAGGTAAACGGAAATTGCCGCTCCTGTGACGTCGGGGCATGCAATTGCGTGCGGGAGACTTCCGCTTCGCGCAGGATATCAAGGAACCGGAACAATCCGTCAGGTACAGGCTGCGCAGCGGCAAGGGCGCGGTCCAACACAACGGCGCGGTGCAGTGCCGAACAGCTTGGATAGACCGGGGTCAAGCAAACCGTTCACCGCAAACGGGAGGCTCTTGGTTGTGATTGACGGCAAAAAGAACCAGCCGGTTTGCCCATCGCGGTCCTTATACCACGTGTCATAGGTCAAAATGCCGGTGACAGACCCATGTTCGGCCAGCGCCAGAAAATCACCGGCAGAATGGATGTCCAGTCCGCGTTTTACCGCGTGGGGCCGAAGCCCAAAGAAATTGGGCTCGGAAAACAGGACCATCGTCGCCAGAAAGACCCCCCGCACCAGCACAGCCCCGATGAGGATTAACTTTACGCCTTCTTCAAATCGACAGGCGCGCCGCGTGGCTGCCGCGTTCGCGGTAAGGGGTGGTGTCGTAATGCGCGCGGTAGCATTTGGAGAAGTGTGAAGGTGAGGCAAAGCCACAGGCAAGGGCCACGTTGATCACGCTCATATCCGTTTGCATCAACAGGTTCCGGGCCTTTTGCAAACGCAGCTCCATATAGTACCGCTTGGGCGAGCGGTTGAGATAGCGGCGGAACAGCCGCTCCAGCTGACGGGTGGACATACCCACATCACTGGCAAGGGTCGAAGGGCTGATCGGCTCTTCGATGTGGGTCTCCATGATCTGGATGACCTGTGAAAGCTTGGGATGGCGCACACCGATTCGGGTTGGAATGCTCAGGCGCTGGGTGTCTTGATCGGTGCGGATGGAGCTGTAAATCAACTGGTCCGCCACCGCATTTGCCAACTCCTCGCCATGATCATCCGCGATGATCTTGAGCATGAGGTCGATAGAGGATGTCCCGCCCGCCGTTGTCATGCGGTTGCTATCAACTACAAAAACCGACTTGGTCAGGGTGACCTCTTCGAACTCTTCGCCAAAGCTGTCCTGATTTTCCCAATGGATCGTGGCGCGTTTGCCATCCAGCAGGCCCGCCTTGGCCAGCGAATAGGCCGCGGTGCACAGCCCCCCCATCATCAGCCCCTTGCGGGCCTCACGGCGCAACCAGGACAAAACTTTCTTTGTCGTCGCTTTTTGAACATCAATGCCAGAGCAAACCAGTACAGTGTCGTCGCGGTTCATCTCGACCAAATCATGGTCCAATTGGAACACAGTGCCCGCCGAACAGGCCGCAGAGACACCACCTTCACCGATCAAAATCCACTCGTACAGTTTCCGCCCAGACATGCGGTTTGCAATGCGCAAACTCTCTATCGCTGTGGAAAAGCATAGCAAACTGAAGTTGTCCAACAGCACAAAAACAAACCGGCCCGGCTTGTCGAGGTTCTTGGGGACGCGTTGGGCAGGGAGTGCTTTGGCCATCAAGGCAAATTCCACAGTAATGACAGGTTGAGATATTTTTAGTGCGTCACTAGGGCAGAAATTTAAAAGCGACGTCAAGCGTACAAATGGGATATGGTCACTATCCAACGGATTTTGTATAGCTACGGCCAGACCCAGCGTTTGCGCCAACATTTTATGCGCATCCGCCAAAGACCGGAGACACGACATGACCAACTGGAGCAAATCAAGCTGGCGTTCACTGCCACGGATTCAAATGCCCGACTATCCTGATCAGGACGCCCTCAACAGCGTTGAGGCGCAGCTGTCGCGCTATCCGGTTCTGGTTTTTGCGGGCGAGGCCCGTCGACTGCGCAAACATCTGGCCGCCGCAGGGCGCGGCGATGCGTTTTTGTTGCAGGGCGGCGATTGCGCGGAGTCGTTTGAGCAGTTCAGCTCGGACATGATCCGCGACACCTTCAAGGTCATGCTGCAAATGGCTGTGGTGCTGACCTATGGCGCCAAAGTGCCCGTGATCAAGGTCGGCCGCATGGCGGGGCAATTCGCCAAGCCGCGCTCCGCCAATACCGAGACGATCAACGGTGTGGAGCTGCCGAGCTACCGCGGTGACATCATCAACGATCTGGCTTTCACACCGGAATCGCGCATCCCGAACCCGCAGAACATGATGCGGGCCTACACGCAGGCCGCAGCCACGTTGAACCTGCTGCGCGCCTTCTCGACCGGTGGTTATGCCGATGTGCACAAGGTGCACGGCTGGACGCTTGGTTTTACAGATGGCGAAAAGGCCGCGAAATACCGTGATCTGGCATCGCGTATTTCTGATACGCTGGATTTTATGGCAGCCGCAGGTGTGACATCTGAAAATGCCCATACACTGCAATCCGTTGAATTCTACACCAGCCACGAATCTCTTTTGCTGGAGTATGAGGAAGCCCTATGCCGTCAGGAGGCCGAAACCGGCAAATGGCTTGCAGGTTCGGGTCACATGATCTGGATCGGTGACCGCACGCGTCAGCCCGACGGCGCCCATGTCGAGTTCGCCTCCGGTGTGCAAAACCCGATTGGCCTCAAGTGTGGTCCCACAATGGAAGCCGATGATCTCAAGCGTCTGATGGCCAAACTGAACCCGCAAAACGAAGAAGGCCGCCTGACCCTGATTGCGCGCTTTGGTGCGGGCGCAGTGGGGGACCACCTGCCGCGTCTGATCAAGACGGTACAGGAAGAGGGCGCCAATGTGGTCTGGACCTGTGACGCGATGCACGGCAACACAATCAAATCCTCGTCGGGCTACAAAACACGCCCCTTCGAGAGCGTATTGCGCGAAGTGCGTGAGTTCTTTGGTGTGCATGCAGCGGAAGGCACCGTGCCTGCCGGCGTGCATTTCGAGATGACAGGTCAGGACGTGACCGAATGCACAGGTGGCGTGCGCGATGTCTCGGATGAGGACCTCTCGGACCGTTACCACACAGCCTGCGATCCGCGCCTGAACGCCAGCCAGTCGCTGGAACTGGCGTTTCTAGTGGCAGAAGAGCTGTCGGCGCGGCGTGAAAAAGCCGCCCTTCAGGCCGCTGGCTAACCATCTAAAAAGGGGGCAGGGCGCGTCATGTGCCCTGCCTCTATTCTTGCTGATCGTCAGATTTGACAAGTCGCAAATAGGTGGGCCGTTTTGGGCGACCGGTTGCGGACGCAGGAGCGGCGAATTTTTTTGCGTTTCAGCAAAACCCTGCGCCGCACGATTACGCAGCGTGCCCGCTTCCGTATCGGGAGCATCCCCCAAACGCCGCAACTTGATCTCGCCGAGATCAAAACGGCGTGGCGTCTCTCCGATTTCGCCCTGACTGACAAGACATCCCAGAATACGGCTCACATCACCCAGATCACTTTTCAGGGGCAGCAGCACCATCCGCGCCTCAAGCGGCAATTGCCCCGCGCCGGCGGCAGAATGCATCCCTACTTCGGCCGTGGCCGGTGTCTGGAACACTTCCTCCAGCAGTCCCGCAACACGGATCCGCACATCTTGCGCAAATAGGGCCGTCAGCGGCATGCCGCGTGCTTCCATCCCCAATAGGTCATGCAGGTGACTACCCGCAATCCGCATGCGCGCCACACCCGGGGCGACACGTTCCAGAATAAAGGCAAATTCCAGCGCGCTTTCTATGCCACGCGTATCAATATCCGCGCGCTTGGGCATTTGACTGCCCGCACGCAACGCTTCCCAATAGGCTTCGACAAGCGACAGGGGGGGCGTATCCGCTGTGAGGCTGGTGTCCGGTCTTGGTGAAAATATTGTGCTGGTTAATGCCAGAGTTGTCCATAAATGCTCTCGATCTGGGGGCGGTTCGGGGCGTCATACGGGCGGATTTCCGCGCGTCTTGCCACTTCTGCTCGGGTTTGGCCAAATGCACTTTCTGTGCCGGTGCCACGTTCCGGCAGATGTAGCAGGTAAATTCAACTTAGGTTCACATTTGATTCATATTGGTTAATCGCCCATCCACTGCGCAAAAGCATAAATCCGCGCCTTGGGGCTTGCGGGTTGGGGGGGAAAAAACCTATGCCAGACCCCAAGGACAATTGGACAGGAGCGCAGGCATGATCAGGTCGATGACAGGCTTTGCAGCGAAAAGCGGCGCATTGGCGCCCCACAGCTGGGGCTGGGAACTGCGCGCAGTGAACGGCAAGGGGCTGGACCTGCGGATCCGCGTGCCGGACTGGATACCGACCCTTGAGACCGGATTGCGCAGCGTGCTGAGCGCGGGGGTGGCGCGCGGGAATGTCACGCTGGGCCTGCGGGTGATCCGCGAAGAGGGGACCGGCGGCGGGCTGACAGTGAACGAGGCACAGCTTGCCACCGTGCTGGATGCTCTGGGCCGGATCGAATCTGCGGCAATGGACGCCGGGGTGTCGCTTGCCCCTTCCAAGGCGACCGATATCGTGACCATGCGTGGTGTTCTGGAACAGGCCGTCGTCGAGGATGACAATGACGCGCTGGCCGCCGCGCTGCTGGCGGAGTTTACCGGCGTTCTGGCGGATTTCAACGCCATGCGCACCGCCGAAGGGGCCGCATTGGAGCGTATCTTGCGCGATCAGCTGACCGAAATCAAACACCTCACGGCACAGGCGGCCGATCTGGCACAGGCCCGCAGCGCCCAAACCGCAGAAATCCTCAAACGCAATCTGGCGCGGGTTATGGATAACCTGGACGGCATCACCCCCGACCGGATCGAGGCCGAGCTGGCGTTGATCGCTGTTAAATCGGACATCACCGAAGAAATTGACCGTCTGGGCGCCCATGTTGCCGCCGCGACCGAACTGCTCGACAGTGATGCCCCCATAGGCCGCAAGCTGGATTTTCTGATGCAGGAGTTCAACCGCGAGGCCAACACCCTTTGCGCCAAAGCCCAAAGCAGTGAACTGACACGGGTCGGGCTGGCGTTGAAAGCCGTGATCGACCAGATGCGCGAACAAGTACAGAATGTGGAGTAGACGATGACCCAGCGGCGCGGCCTTTTGATAATCCTTTCTTCCCCGTCCGGGGCAGGTAAATCCACGCTCGCCAAACGGTTGATGGTCTGGGATGACACGCTCAGCTTTTCCGTTTCGGCCACTACCCGTGCCCCCCGCGAGGGCGAGGTGGACGGCAAGGATTACCGCTTTGTTGACGAAGAAACATTCCGCAAGTGGGTAGGCGAGGGCGAGATGCTGGAGCACGCCCATGTCTTCGGCAACTTCTACGGGTCCCCTAAAGGGCCGGTCGAGAAGGGGATCAATGCGGGCAACGACGTGCTGTTCGACATCGACTGGCAAGGCGCACAGCAAATCCGCAACTCGCCTCTGGGGCTGTACACACTGTCGATTTTTATTCTGCCGCCTTCGATCAGCGAGCTGCACCGCCGGTTGGTCAGCCGCGGGCAGGACGATGAGGCAACAATCGCAAAACGCATGCAGAAAAGCTGGGACGAGATCAGCCATTGGGATGGCTACGATTACGTTCTGGTAAACGATGATCTGGATGTCACAGAACACAAACTTAAGACGATTATAACAGCAGAACGGCTCAAGCGCACCCAACAGCCGGGCCTGAGCGATATCGCCCGCCGCCTGCAATCACAATTCGAGGACCTGAAATGACCATCTACGCCCTTGCCGACATCACCCCGACCATCGCCGAAGACGCATGGGTTGCCCCCGACGCCAATGTGATTGGCAATGTCATGCTGGCCGCCAGATCCTCTGTCTGGTTCGGCTGCACCCTGCGCGGCGATAATGAACCGATTACGGTGGGCGCCGGATCAAACGTGCAAGAAAATAGCGTTTTCCACAGCGACTTGGGATATCCGCTGACCATCGGTGTAAATTGCACCGTCGGTCACAAGGTCATGCTGCACGGCTGCACCATCGGGGATAACTCGCTGATCGGGATGGGCGCCACAGTCCTGAACGGTGCCAAGATCGGCAAGAATTGCCTGATCGGGGCAGGGGCGTTGATTACCGAAAATAAGGTGATCCCGGATGGCAGTCTGGTGATGGGCGCACCCGGCAAAGTCGTGCGCACCTTGGACGAGGCGGCTATTGCGGGCCTCACCGCCAGCGCGCTGCACTATCAGGAAAACGCCGCGCGGTTTGCGGCCGATATGAAAGAAGTCTAGGCGCGTGACCTCTGCGCTGCCTGTCAGTGATGTAGTGGCGGCGCTGTCTGCGCCCGCACTTGCCATCGGGCAGGACGAGCAGATCATCGCCCTGAACCCCGCCGCCCAAACGCTGCTGGGGATGGACGCAAAGGGGCGTCATTTCATAACCGTTCTGCGCCAGCCTGCGGTTGTGGAAGCCGTGGAGAAGTGCCTTGCCGGTAATCCGCAGACCACCGCCAGCTACCAAAGCCGCGAAAACGGCAATGATGTCACATATACTGTGTCCGCCAGCCTTGTGGGGCAAACGGGCATCGCCCTTGTGGCCTTTCAAGACACCACTCTGGTCACTGCTGCGGGCCAGATGCGCCGCGATTTTGTGGCAAATGTCAGTCACGAATTGCGCACTCCGCTGACCGCAGTCATGGGATTTATCGAGACTCTGCGCGGCCCTGCGCGCGACGATGCACCTGCACGCGAGCATTTTCTAGAGATCATGCAGGGCGAGGCCGAGCGGATGAACCGCCTTGTCGGCGATCTGCTGTCGCTCAGCCGGGTCGAGGCCGCAGAAAGGGTGCGCCCGACCGTTCAGGTTGACGTCAACAATATCCTTGCAGGCACGCTGCGCAATCTGAACCCGCTGGCGGTTGAGGCCGATGTGACGATCATGCCTGACCTGCCCGAAGGGCCTGTCATGCTGGCAGCCGACACCGATCAGGTGATGCAGGTTTTCACAAATCTCATTGAAAACGCCATCAAATACGGCGGAAAAGGAAAACGCGTCGATGTGACACTCGAACGCGCGGCGCATGCGGACGCGGTACGGGGGCCAGCCCTTGTAATATCGGTGCGCGACCAAGGTGTCGGCATTGAGGCCCATCACATTCCCCGCCTGACCGAGCGATTCTACCGCGCTGACAGCCACCGCAGCCGCGCGCTGGGGGGCACGGGGCTGGGGCTTGCGATTGTGAAGCATATTCTCAACCGCCATCGCGGGCGGCTCAAAATCACTTCTGAAATCGGACATGGCTCTGAATTCAAAGTGATTTTGCCGCTGGACTCTTCATAATTCCGGCTCTTTTGCGCCTTTGCCACACAGAACTTCAGCTGGATGGACGAAGAAAATACACTGTCATAAAACTGTAACCTGAGTGTCACAAAAGCATAGCACCACTGGCCTAGATCAGGTGCAGATCACCATGGGGGTGATTTCAACTGACTGCTGACAGGAGACACCATGTCTTTCGCAAAACTCACAACTTCCGCGCTGGCAATTGCCGCCGTGTCCGCAACCGCCGCTGCCGCGCGCGATCAGGTTCAGGTGGCGGGGTCCTCCACCGTTCTGCCCTATGCGTCCATCGTGGCCGAAGCCTTTGGCGAAAACTTTGATTTCCCGACACCTGTTGTTGAATCCGGCGGCTCCTCTGCCGGTCTCAAGCGCTTCTGCGAAGGTGTGGGCGAAAACACCATCGACATCGCAAACGCGTCCCGCCAGATCCGCAAAAAAGAGATTGCAGCCTGCGCTGCCAACGGCGTGACCGACATTATCGAAGTGCGCGTAGGCTATGACGGCATCGTCTTCGCCTCTGACATCAACGGCAACGCGTTCAAATTCACACCCGAAGACTGGTACAAAGCACTGGCCGCCGAGCATTTCGTTGATGGTGCGCTGGTTCCCAACAGCTTTACAACTTGGGATGAGGTCAACCCAGCCTTCCCCGCACAGCCGATCATGGCGTTCATTCCGGGCACCAAGCATGGCACACGCGAAGTGTTTGAAGAAAAAGTAATCCTCGCGGGCTGCAAAGACAGCGGTATCCTTGCCGCGATGGAAGCAGCAGGCGTTGACGAAGACACCGCCGAAGGCAAGTGCATGGCGATCCGTACAGATGGCAAATCTGTCGACATCGACGGCGACTACACCGAGACACTGGCCCGCATCGAGAGCAACAAAGACGGCATCGGCGTGTTTGGTCTGGCCTTCTACGAGAACAACACTGACAAGCTGCAAGTGGCCACCATGTCCGACGTTGTTCCCTCGACCGAGAGCATCTCGACAGGTGAATACCCCGTGTCGCGCCCGCTGTTCTTCTACATCAAGAAGGCACACATCGGCGTCATCCCCGGCCTGAAAGAATTTGCTGAATTCTTCGTCGCAGACGAGATTGCAGGCCCCGATGGCCCCTTGGCGGAATACGGTCTTGTATCCGATCCGGCACTGGCCGAAACTCAGGAAGCTATCGCAAACGAAACCGTTATGGGCGGCGGCTCCTGAGCCTTCGCATTCCCTGAAAAACACCAAGGGGCTGCTGTTCGGGCGGCCCCTTACCTTTGACGCCAAAACGGCGGAGACTTTATGACGTTTAACTTTCTCGGCAATCCCCTGACCCTGACACTGCTGGTGCTGTCCGTTGCCGGTGTTGGCTATTTTCTGGCACGCCGTCGCGCGATGGCGCGGGCAGGTGGCGATGCGCGGGTGCTCCATTCCCTTCCCAACTATTACGGTATGACGGCGGCGATGTTTGCGGCTGTGCCTGCCTTGGGGGTGATGGTAATCTGGCTGCTGGCCCAACCGATGCTGATCCAGAACGCTGTTGTACCTTTGCTGCCTGCGGCCGCCACTGAAACGGCGGGGACGACGTCGCTGGTACTGAGTGATGTGAACCGCGTTGCAGGTGGCCTGACCCTAGCAATTGAGCAAGGCGTGCTGGACGCGCCCGCAATTGCCGCCCTGCGCGATGATCCCTCAACGTTGCGGGCAACGTTGGCAGGGGTCGGTGTGGCGCTGGGATCAGAGGTGGAGCCTTATGTGCTGGCCGCCGCCGAGACTACACGCGGCCTTGAGGCCCGCTGGGGTCTTGTCCGTGGCCTTGTTGTTGTCGCACTGGGGCTGGCGGGACTGGCGCTGGCTGTGCGCGCTGCCGATCCGGCGTTCCGCGCCCGCAACGTGGTAGAGCGCGGCATGATGGCGCTGCTGATTGCTGCTGCATCGCTGGCGATCCTCACAACGCTGGGCATCGTTTTATCGATGCTGTTCGAGACGATCAATTTCTTCTCCCTGCATCCATGGCAGGACTTCTTTCTGGGCGGCAACTGGGCACCCAATTTTCGCGGCAACAGTGAGTTATCTATTCTGCCTTTGCTGTGGGGCACGCTCTATATCTCCATCATTGCGCTGATGGTTGCGGTGCCGGTTGGCCTGTTTGCCGCGATTTACCTCAGTGAATATGCAAGCCCTCAACTGCGTAGCGCGGCAAAGCCGCTGCTTGAAATCCTCGCCGGTATTCCTACCATCGTCTACGGCCTGTTTGCCCTGATCACCGTGGGGCCGTTTCTGGTCAGCGTGTTCGGGGCAGGCGGTCTGCTGAGCGCCGAGGGCCTGCGTGATGGCGATGCGCTGATGTCCGGGGCCACTGCCGTGATCACAGCCGGTCTGGTGATGGGCATCATGCTGATCCCCTTTGTGTCCTCGCTGAGCGACGACATCATCAACGCAGTCCCGCAAAGTCTGCGCGATGGCTCCTACGGGCTGGGCGCCACACCTTCCGAGACAATCCGCAATGTTGTGCTGCCTGCTGCACTGCCCGGTATCGTGGGGGCGATCCTGCTGGCAGCCTCCCGCGCCATCGGCGAGACGATGATTGTGGTTCTGGGGGCAGGGGCCATCGCCCGCATCTCCGGCAACCCGTTTGAGGCGATGACCACCATCACCACCCGCATCGTCAGCCAGCTGACGGGCGACACCGATTTCGCCAGCCAAGAGACACTAGTGGCCTTTGCCCTTGGCCTGACGCTGTTTGTCCTGACCCTGGGGCTGAACGTTGTTGCCCTTTATATCGTGCGTAAATACCGGGAGCAGTACGAATGACCCAGACATCCCTCCTCAAACAAGATGCACGCACGGCGCGGCGCAACCGCGCGGAGGCCCGCTTCAAGGCCTACGGGCTGATCGCCATCGGGATCGGTGTGCTGATGCTGGTGATCTTGCTGGGTACGATCTTCAGCCGCGGCGCAGGCGCCTTCCAGCAGACATATCTGACATTGGACGTTACACTGGACGCCGCCAAGCTCGACAAGAAGGGCAAACGCGATATCGAAGATATCAAAAAGGTCTCGACCTTCGGATATGCGCCCTTGCTGAACGACGCCTTTGCACAGCTGGTTGACAGTGGTGCAGCCTCATCGGACCTGAAACCCAAAGAAATGTCCGGCCTTTTGTCAAAAGGGGCGGAAGCGCGGATGCGTGACGCCGTGCTGGATGACCCTGATCTGATCGGACAGACTGTATCCTTCGACTTTCTGGCATCAGGCCGCGTGGACGGCTATCTGAAAGACCGCGTGACGCGTGACAGCATTGCCAACGACAAAAACATCAGCGTCGAGCAACTGGATCTGGTGGATCAGCTGAGGGCCGCAGGCCTGCTGAAAAAGAAGTTCAACCTTGCCTTTATCACCGGTGCTGACAGTTCGGATGCGCGGCCAGAGGCGGCGGGTATGGGGGTCTCGATGGTAGGATCGCTGTTCATGATGCTGGTGGTACTGGCGCTGGCCCTGCCCATCGGTGTCGCGGCGAGTATTTACCTTGAGGAATTCGCCCCCGAGAACTGGATCACCGATATCATCGAAGTGAATATCTCGAACCTTGCGGCGGTTCCGTCGATTGTTTTCGGTATTCTGGGTCTGGCGGTGTTCATCAATTACATGCACCTGCCCAACTCGGCACCCTTGGTGGGCGGCTTGGTTCTGACCCTGATGACCCTGCCGACCATCATCATCTCCACCCGCGCCTCGCTTAAGGCGGTGCCGCCCAGCATCCGCGATGCGGCGCTGGGGGTAGGGGCATCCAAGATGCAATCGGTGTTCCACCATGTGCTGCCCCTAGCAGCCCCCGGTATCCTGACAGGCACCATCATCGGGCTGGCACAGGCATTGGGTGAAACCGCGCCGCTGCTGCTGATCGGTATGGTGGGCTTTATTGCCTCCAACGGCCCCGAGAGCATCAGCGAAGGCCTGCTCAATCCGAACTCGGCCATGCCTGCCCAAATCTATGAATGGGCCAAACGCGCTGACCCTGCGTTCTATGAACGCGCATGGGGCGGCATCATCATCCTGCTGGTCTTTCTGATCGGCATGAACGCAATCGCTGTTTTGCTCCGCCGCCGCTTTGAGCGACGCTGGTAAAAGGAGGAACACAAGATGCGCGACAACACTCAAACACCGGAGGCACAAGTGGCCCAGAAATCAAAAATCTCAGCCACGGGCGTTCAGGTCCATTACGGCGACACTCATGCCATCAAGGACGTCAACGTCGAGATCGAGGACAAGACGGTTACCGCCTTTATCGGCCCGTCCGGCTGTGGCAAATCCACTTTCCTGCGCTGCATCAACCGGATGAACGACACGATTGATATCTGCCGCGTGCAGGGCAAAATCCTGCTGGATGGCGAAGACATCTACGACCCAAAGGTTGATCCGGTGCAGCTGCGCGCCAAAGTCGGCATGGTGTTCCAAAAGCCGAACCCTTTTCCTAAATCCATCTATGACAACGTGGCCTACGGCCCGCGCATTCACGGGCTGGCCCGAAACAAGGCCGAGCTGGACGAGATTGTCGAGCGTGCGTTGCGCCGCGGTGCGATCTGGGACGAGGTCAAGGACCGCCTAGCGGCACCCGGTACGGGCCTGTCGGGCGGGCAGCAACAGCGTTTGTGCATCGCACGCGCTGTGGCCACAGAACCCGAAGTCCTGCTGATGGACGAGCCATGCTCGGCACTCGACCCGATTGCAACCGCACAGGTAGAAGAGCTGATCGACGAGCTGCGCCAGAACTATTCCGTGGTGATCGTCACCCACTCCATGCAACAGGCTGCGCGCGTCAGCCAGCGCACCGCGTTTTTCCACCTCGGCAATCTGGTGGAGTTTGGCGATACAGACAAGATTTTCACCACTCCCGAAGACCCGCGCACAGAGAGCTATATCACCGGAAGGATCGGTTAAGCATATGTCAGACCAAAATCACATCGCCTCCGCCTTTGACCGCGACCTAGAAAAAATTCAGGCCCAGATCATGAAAATGGGCGGGCTGGTCGAAGACGCGATCCGCCTTGCCGCCAACAGCCTTGAAACACGAGACGAGGCATTGGCCGCACAGGTCCGCGCCGCCGACTGTATCATCGACACGCTAGAGGCCGATATCAACGAGAACGCCGCACGGGTCATTGCCCTGCGCGCACCCACGGCGGTTGATTTGCGGATGATCCTCAGCGTTATGAAGATCTCCGGCAATCTGGAGCGGATCGGCGACTATGCCAAGAACATGGCCAAGCGCACAGGGGTGCTCTCACAGATGCCGCCCGTGAACGACAGCACGGGTGCAATCCGCCGCATGGCGCGTTTGGCCGAAGAGATGCTCAAGGACGCGCTGGATGCCTATATCCGGCGCGATGTGGCGCTGGCCGCCGAAGTCATTGCCCGTGATGAAGAGCTGGACCAGATGTATAATGCACTGTTCCGCGAATTCCTCACCTTCATGATGGAAGACCCGCGCAACATCACCGCCTGTATGCATCTGCATTTCATCGCCAAAAACGTCGAGCGGATGGGCGATCACTGCACCTCGATGGCCGAGCAGGTGATCTATCTGGTCAATGGCCGCCACCCAGACGAGGCCCGTCCGAAAGCGGATGAAACATCGGTGCAATTGAAGGGGTAGGCAAATGTCTGTGAGCCAGATGCAAGTCCTGCTGGTCGAAGACGAGCCTGCGCAACGCGAAGTGTTGGCATATAATCTTGAAGCGGAAGGCTATGCCGTGCGGCGGGCCGAGAATGGCGAAGAAGCCATGATGCTGATTGATGAGGCAGCGCCCGATCTGATCATCCTCGACTGGATGATGCCGCTGATGTCGGGGATCGAAGTCTGCCGCCGTGTAAAATCCCGTGCCGAGACACGGGAAATTCCGGTGATCATGCTCAGCGCGCGGTCCGAGGAAGTGGATGCCGTGCGCGGGCTGGACACAGGCGCCGATGATTATGTGATCAAACCCTATAACCTGCGCGAGCTGATGGCACGGGTGAGGGGCCAGTTGCGCCGCGTGCGGCCTGCCGCCTCTGGCGAGGCGTTAGCGTATGAGGATATTGTCCTCAACGCCGAGACCCACCGCGTCACGCGTGATAGCGAAGAGGTCAAGTTGGGACCGACGGAATACCGGCTGTTGCTGACTTTGATGGAGAAACCGGGCCGCGTGTTGAGCCGTGACCAGCTGTTGGATCTGGTCTGGGGACGCGACATTTATGTGGATACACGCACTGTCGATGTTCATGTGGCGCGCCTCCGCAAGGCGCTGACAAAAAGCGGTGGTAGCGACCCCATCCGCACCGTGCGGGGCGCGGGATATTCTCTGGGATAGACCGTTGCGCGTGTAGCGGCTGCTGGATTGAGTTTAAGGGCAAAATAAAGAAAGGGCAGTGTGGCTGGTGTCAGAGCACCAAGCCACGTTGGTCCTCGCGGCCCATGCTGATGATAAGCGGGGCTTTTGATTGACGTTCCTGAAAGGCTGCTTTGCTGTCGATACCTTGCCATTTGATGCCGATAAGCGCCTGTGCAACAGCGCTACCTAGAGTTGTTCCTGGACCGGTAATAATGAAACGATCGGGCGCGAAATTACGCGCCGCGCTGACAATGGCCGCGGTGAAGTCATAGGTTCGGGTGATCTGCTGGCCCAAGGTGTAGGCGCGCAGTGCGGTGAGGTCTGTTGCAGCGGGATTCCAAACAGCGCCGCGTCCGTCAATCAGGGCAGTGTGGGGATCCGTGAACAGATTTTGGGGCAGGCTGCTTTGACCCATTCGGGCGACATCCTCCATCATCGTGGTATGGAAGGCCGCGTGATTGGGCAGGCGTGGGGATTTGCGGGTGTCATCCCCCGCAACGGCCTTCTCGAATGCCGACAAGCCCGCGTCATTGCCCGCCACCACCAGAATCCCGCCGAGATGAATGGACAAAGCCAGCCTATGATCCGGTTGCGCGTCAATTGAGATGATCAATTCGGTCAGGCGGGTATGCTCGCCCTCAATTGGCTGCCAGTTTTCATCAACGAAAGGGTAGAGGATTTGCCCGCCTGTGCCGTGGGTGTGCATCAGCGTGCCCATCGTATTGACGATTTGCATGCCGGCTTCTGGCGTAGCACCACCCCCTGCGGCAAGGGCGATGTACCAGCCCAGCGAGTTACCGGTCACCGCGCGAATGTCATGGCTGCCAAACGCGGCTTGTGCGTCCAGATAGCTGCACGCATAGATCAAGGGTGAGGCGTTGTCGCCCGTGGTATGACGCGCAGCCGAGAAGCGCGCAGCACTGTCCAGAGCCGTCAGGGTTTCCTGACCTGTCTGCTCCCGCTGGGCGTTCCAGCCAGAGATCAGGGGATTGCCTGCGTGGCTCCGCATTAATGTGCCCAACTCGGTCTTGTTATAGGTGCCACGGCCCGGGCAGATAAGGACGGCTGTCGGGCGGCTCATGATGCCACCAGCGCGGTTGCGGCGGCTGTGATGCTGTCGGCAGAGGGTAGGGTGGCCGCATAGGCAGGACCCGTGGCGATAAAGCTGTCTTCGGCAGTCACACGGGCCACGCGCCCGCGACCCGCCTCGTGGAAGAGCGCCATCAGCGCCTCGGACTGGCTGCCCGTGCGGCGGCATTCATCGACAATCAGGATGTTCTTGCAGTTTTTTGTGGCCTCCAGCAAGGCGTCCTCGGGCAAGGGGGCCAGCCAGCGCATATCAATCACGCGGGCGTGAATGCCTTTTTCTTTCAAAGCATTGGCAGATTGAGTTGAGAGGTAATAGCCATTTGCATAGCTGACAATGGCCAGATCGGTTCCGTCACCTGTAACCTCGATCTCGCCCAGGGGGATACGGCGGTCAGGGGCGGGATAGCTGTGCATCCATGCACCATCTCGCGCGCTGTGCAGATCGCGCATCGGATAGAGGGCAATCGGTTCGATAAACACCACCACACGCTGTTCCTCGCGCGCAAGGCGAACAGATTCGCGCAGCATCATCGCAGCATCGGCCCCGTTGGAAGGGCAGGCAATGATGATCCCCGGAATGTCGCGCAACACGGCCAGCGAATTGTCGTTGTGAAAATGCCCGCCAAAGCCTTTTTGATATCCGAGACCGGCAATTCGCAGCACCATAGGGTTGGTGTATTGACCATTGGAGAAGAAGCTGAGGGTAGCTGCCTCGCCGCGCAGCTGGTCTTCGGCGTTGTGCAGATAGGCCAGAAACTGGATTTCCGGGATCGGAACAAAACCGTTGTGGGCCATCCCGAGGGCAAGGCCCAGAATGGATTGCTCGTCCAGCAATGTATCAATGACACGGTCGGGGCCAAAGCGGTTTTGCAACTTTTGGGTGACGCCATAGACCCCGCCTTTGCGGCCAACATCTTCGCCTGCCACGATAATCTCGGGATATTCCAGCATCAGGTCAGCCAGCGCCCAGCCGATCAGGCGGTTCATCGGCTGCGGCTCGGCCATCTGTTTGATGTCATTACCGAAAACGGCAGCGCGGGCATCAGGGGCAGGGCCGTTTGACGGGGTGTAAACACGGGCAGGCGGGATGATGCTCGCCATCACGTCCGCTGCCGTGCGCAGGCCATCCAACTGCATGACCTCGCCAGCGACACGGGTACAGGTTTCTTCAAGTTCATGATATATTTCAAGGGACTGCGCGGGTGTCCTAACGCCCGCATCGCGCAAGATACGGACCGAGTGCAGCAGCGGATCATTCGCCTCCGAGGCCTCGATGGCGGTTTTGTCCCGGTAGGTCATTTCCACATCAGACCCTGCGTGGCCATAGAGACGCACGGTTGCGATGTGCAAGAATGCGGGCTTGCGCGTCCGGCGGACGTAGTCAGCCGCAGCTTGCGATACTTGCAACGTTTCCGCCATATCTAGCCCGTCGCAAGTGAAGTACTTCAACCCCGGACGGTTAGAGTAATTCGCCGCGACCCAGCCGCGCGGCGTGGGAACAGAGATGCCTATGCCGTTGTCTTCGCACACAAATAGCAACGGAAGTGGCACGGACTGATAGCTGGTCCAACAGGCCGTATTGATGGCACCTTGGGCCGTAGAATGGTTCGAGGAGGCATCGCCGAAACTACACATAACAATGCTGTCTGCCGGCAGGCAGGCATGCTCGGGCGCGCAGCGGCGCGCGAGGCCCAGCGAATAGGCCGCACCAACAGCCTTGGGCAGATGACTGGCGATGGTCGACGTCTGCGGCGGGATGTTGAGCACGCGCGAGCCCAGCACCTTGTGACGGCCGCCAGAGATCGGATCATCCTTGGCGGTGCGAAAGCTGAGCAGCATGTCCCACACGGGTGTCTGGCCCGGAACCTGTGCCGCGCGTTGGATCTGGAATGCAGCATCGCGGTAATGCAAGAACGCCATATCCGTAGGCCGCAGCGCTTCGGCGACGGCAGCCATGCCTTCGTGACCGGACGAGCCGATGGTGTAGAAGCCTTTGCCTTGCGATTGCATTACACGGCTGGTGCGGTCCAGCTGACGGCTGAGCACCTGACTGCGAAACAGCTCGACCAGCTTTGCGGGCGCGATTGCCGGATCAGCCTGTGCACCGGCGGGCAGATCATCTGCAGCAAGCCTGCGCAGGAAATTCTGATGAACAATAGCTGCGCGATCCATAGGGGGGGGCTCCGGTGGTCAAAATCAACTCTGGCAGGTTTCATAACCCGTGCCGGAAGGTCAATGCGCAATCAGGACCTGGGGTGTAATTGAGACAACATTCAGGGTAATCCCCTAAGTTTATAATCAGTATTATGTAATTTAATGGTGTATGGAAATCAGTGAGAAAGCCCATTTACCAGACTGAAATCACTGATATTTAAAGCCTCCAACACGAAAAGACAGCTCAGCCTCAGTCTGCACGATACATGTTTGGTTGTGCCCCCAAAACAGCTCCGCCCACTTAGCACGACGATATGCTGCCCGGCATTGGCATTACGAAAACCCCACAAACGCCCAGCTGCTAACAGAAAATTGCAACTTTGCGATATAAGCTGTATGTCCACAGACATAAGAATAATAAATCGAGTAGTCGAGACATGAATGTAGCACTCAAGGCCGTCTGGGACGGCTTCCTTGCTCCGCTGTTGCAGCGGCCAAAGAGATTACAGGTCGCAGCGCTGTGTCATCGCGGTGATGGCCCAGAGCGTGAATTCCTTTTGGTGACAAGCCGCGACACTGGTCGCTGGATTATCCCCAAAGGATGGCCAATTCGGGGCCTCAAATCAAACGAGGCTGCTTTGCAGGAAGCCTGGGAAGAAGCCGGCGTGCGCAACAGCCGCGCCACAATTGATCCAATCGGTTCCTATACTTACCAAAAACGGCAGAACAGCGGTCTGGAAATTCCTGTGGAAACATTGGTCTATTCTGTAGCTGTCGAGGACCTCTCGGAAGAGTTTCCCGAAGCCCACCAGCGCAGCCGCAAATGGGTGAGTGCGGCGGCAGCGGCTGAAATGGTCAACGAGACCGAGTTGAAAAACATCTTCCGCGAACAGTAAATATTTGCCCCCTGCCCCTTATGTATGGTTGCTTTTGCAGCCTTTACGGGGTTAGGCACTCCCTAAACGGGGGATGAATACTATGTCGGACAATCAGGGCGATCTACGCCATCTTGAAACGCTGGACCGTGATCTTGCGCGCTACTCCAATCTGGAAATTGCGACGGCCTATGTGTCACGGCCCATGGTCGGAACGGGCATCGCACTTGTGTTTGTGGTGCTGGCCGGCATCGCGGCTATGCTGTTTCTCGATCAATCAAGCAATTCCGCGATTGTGGTAATTGCGGCCTGTCTGGGCGCCTATATGGCGCTGAATATCGGCGCAAATGACGTGGCCAACAATATGGGGCCGGCTGTTGGCGCAAATGCCCTAACCATGGGCGGTGCCATTGCCATTGCGGTGATTTTTGAGAGTGCCGGCGCGTTGCTAGCGGGCGGCGACGTTGTCTCGACGATTGCCAAGGGCATCATTGCCCCTGAAAGCATGGGAACGGCCTCCACGTTCATCTGGGCGATGATGGCCGCGCTGTTGTCAGCGGCTCTCTGGGTGAACATGGCCACATGGATCGGTGCTCCTGTCTCGACAACACACTCGGTTGTGGGCGGTGTTATGGGGGCAGGCATTGCCGCGGCCGGTTTTGGCGCCGTGAACTGGCCCACGATGAGTGCAATTGCAGCCAGCTGGGTCATTTCACCGGTTCTGGGCGGCGGTGTTGCTGCCGCGTTTTTGTGGTTGATCAAGTCGCGCATCATCTACCGTGACGACAAAATTGCCTCCGCCCGCGTTTGGGTACCCATTCTGGTTGGGATCATGGGCGGGACATTTACGTCCTATCTTGCGCTCAAAGCACTCAAAAAGCTGATCAAGATTGATATGCCCACAGCCCTGATCATCGGTGTGGTGGTTGGCGTGGCCATCTGGCTGGTAATGATCCCCGTGATCCGCAAACAGTCCGAAGGGCTGGAGAACCGTAACAAGTCCCTCAAGGTGCTGTTTGGTATCCCGCTGGTGATTTCGGCAGCCCTGCTCAGCTTTGCGCACGGGGCGAATGATGTGGCCAATGCGGTTGGTCCTCTGGCTGCCATTGTTCACGCCAGCGAATCCGGTGACTTCCTCGGGAAAGTGAACATCCCCGCATGGGTCATGATCATTGGCGCCTTTGGTATCTCCTTTGGTCTGTTCCTGTTTGGCCCCAAGCTGATCCGGATGGTTGGCGGCCAGATCACCAAACTGAACCCGATGCGCGCCTATTGTGTGGCCCTGTCGGCTGCGATCACGGTCATCATCGCCAGTTGGCTTGGCTTGCCTGTCAGCTCGACCCACATCGCCGTTGGCGGCGTGTTTGGTGTGGGCTTCTTCCGCGAATGGGACGCCGAGCGCCGCATCCGCAAGACCCGCCAGGACATGCCGGACCGGACCAGCTATGCCCCCGAAGAACGCCGCCGCCGTAAACTGGTCCGCCGTTCGCATTTCATGACCATAATTGCAGCGTGGATCATAACGGTCCCTGCGGCGGCCCTGTTGTCTGCCATCCTGTTTGTGTTGATCAACACCGCCGTTGGGTGAGCCTGTCAGGGCGTGGTGCAATCGTACCGCGCCCTGCTCTATACCCCTCTGAACGCTGGACAGATTGGGCTCGGGCTGACAAGGTAAAGCAATCCAAATTGTATCGGAATCCATATGCCTTCGGTTCTTGTTTTGAACGGTCCAAACCTCAACCTGCTGGGCCAACGCCAGCCGGAGGTTTACGGCCGCACAACCCTTGCCGATATCGAGGCCGCCTGCACGGCCCACGCAGCGTCGCTGGGCATGGATGTGGCGTTTTTGCAGTCCAACCATGAGGGCGTGATGATAGACGCCATTCACGCGGCCAAAAGCACCCACGGCGGGCTGGTGATCAATGCAGGTGCCTATACTCATACCTCGATTGCCCTGATGGATGCCGTCGCCTCGGTGGAGCTACCGACTGTCGAAGTTCATTTGAGCAACATCCACGCCCGCGAAGAATTCCGCCACACCTCCTATCTGGCGCGCGTTGCCATCGGCCAAATCTGCGGCTTCGGACCACGCGGCTATCTGATGGCGCTGGACGCACTGGCCGAAAGGCTGGCCGTGAAATGAGCCTACGGGATTATCTTCTGCGTGTTGCCAACAGCAAAACGATGGAGGAGCTGTGGGAGGGGCATGTTGCCAAAATGGCCGAGTTCGGCTTTGATCGGCTGATCTACGGCTTTACCCGCTACCGCACCGCAAATTCCCTCGGTGATCCCAGCGATTTTATCATCCTGACAAACCATACCAAAGAGTACACCAGCGTCTTTCTTGACGAAGGCCATTTCTTCCATGCCCCTATGATACATTGGGCGCTGGAAAACGAAGGGGCCAAAAGCTGGAAGCTTCTGACGGAAATGGAGCGAACAAAAACGCTCAGCGCGCCTGAGCGGCGTGTGTTGGAATTCAACCGCGACATGGGTGTATTGGCCGGCTATTCGGTCAGCTTTAAATCGATCTCGGCCCGCTCCAAAGGGGCCATTGCCCTGACTGCGCGGCGCGAGATAGATCAGGCCACCATTGATGCGGTTTGGGACGTGCACGGGGCTGACATCACCTTGATGAACAACATCGTCCACCTCAAAATCCTCACCCTGCCCTACACAGCCCCCAACCGCGCACTCAGGTCGCGCCAGCGCGAGGTTCTGGAATGGGTCGGTGACGGCAAAACCGCGCAGGACATCGGGTCGATCATGGGCCTGACGGCCGCCACGGTGGAGAAACATCTGCGCCTTGCCCGCGAAGCGCTGGCCGTGGATACAACCGCACAGGCCGTGCTGAAAGCCGCCTTTGCCAACCAGATGTTTGTCCTCGACGCCTGACATTTTCGGAAATTAACCAAAAGGTAAGGATTCCCTCACTTTCCGTTGGGGAAACATTGCTGCACATTCCCCTTGTCAGGTCATTGTAGCTTAGCTGATCTGGCAAACGGCCCAAAAACTTTGCAATTTCAATGCTCTGGTGGGTCGCCGGTTCCAGCACGGCCCTTTTCAGGTCTTGCTGGCCGGAGCCAAAAGCGGTCCTTGTCCCCCCGGAGGACCACCGGTGCGGCACAGCCTATTTGTGCGCGGCTTTGCCGTACTGCTTCGAGATTGGCTGCCCTGCGACAGGCCCTAGAGCTTGGCGCCGCAGTCCTGAAAAAACTGGGTCATTTCGCCCGTCAGCAACCCCTCACCTGTCGCCATCTGGATCAACTCAAACGCGCAACCGTTGTTCACTTCGATGACGACCGGCCCGTTCTCGGTCAATGCGATATCAGTCGAGCCATAGCGGTTGGCGGCATGCAACAGTGCAACTTGTTCATTCAGCGCGCGCAACTCGCTCCAGCAGGGCAAGTGCTCCCCCAGCAGCGTGCGGGCATTATCGGGAAGCGCATCATGGACAATACGGCGGCCACCCTCAGATGTGACGATGCTTTTGATCTCGCCTGTTTCGTGGTCAAGGTTGCACAGCACATTGCCTGACCACCAAAAGTTATCCGCGACATTCCCCTTCTGCGGGACTTTCAAAACAGTGTGTAGGCCTTTGAACGTGCCGTTATGGATAAGATTCAAACACCGCACCGTCGCAGTGGCATCTGTAATGCCCTCAAAAAAGGAATGCGGCTTGAGACAGGATTGGACGATATAGGGCGTCTTGGCCAAAGTCCCATCGACGAGCTCGGCGAAGGTCACCGGCTCGCTGCCATCAACCAGAACATGCGTATCTGTGTGACCTGTGATCCGGAAAGCGCCTGCACTCCACATGCCACCAATCGGCTTGGCAAACATCGGGTAATCTTTGCATTCCGTCAGGAACGACTTGAGGTCATCTGCATTTTGCAACTTTGGCGCATCCCGATACAGCTGAACACCGACGTCAAAGATTGCTTTGCTTTCTGGAATCGGGATGCCGTTTTGCTTTAGGAACACCGACGACAGCCATTTGTTTTCGGTCACAGCCTACCAATGTGGATCGTTGCAGGCATTCACAACCGGCCAATGCCTATACGCCGAGATGAAGCTATCTCGCGCGTCATCCGTCCACTTTTTTGTGTCATACAACTCATATAACAAATACTCGGATAGCTTTAGCTTGCCCCGTTGGCGGCGCAGTTTGAGAAAATCAAATGCGATTGAAAATGGCGTTCGCCCACTCTCGCGCGCGACGCGCACCAGAGATCCTGCAATGTCAGGTTTTTGACCGTTTTGCATTGTATCGGTATCTTGCTCGAATTTCGACATGTTGCCCCGTTTCTTTTTGACTGCTCAATTGAGCGTTACTCTCGGAGTTGGGGCAAATTATGTCATCACTTTGATTTCAAGTTTTGAGAAAAGTGCCATGTTGTGCACTTTTGCCTCTGCCGCTTGGCACATGGCGCCATCAGCACAACGCAAAAAAGGCGGAGCCCAAGCCCCGCCTTTTTCAAATCAGTTGCGTAAAGGCAGCTTAGCCTTTTGCAGCTTTCGCCACTTCTGCTGCGAAATCTTCTTTCACAACTTCGATGCCTTCGCCTACTTCCAGACGCACAAAACCGGTGATTGTGGCACCGGCTTCAGCTGCGGCGACACCAACAGTCAGATCAGGGTTCACAACAAACGCCTGGTTCAGCAATGTCACTTCGGACATGTACTTCTGCATGCGGCCAACGATCATCTTCTCGATCACAGCGTCTGGCTTGCCGGACTCTTTTGCGATGTCGATCTGGACCTGCTTTTCTTTCTCGACAACTGCCGGATCAAGATCAGCTTCGGACAAGGACGCAGGGTTCACAGCTGCGATGTGCATTGCAACCTGCTTGCCGAAGGCTTCGTCGCCACCGGTCATTGCAACCAGAACGCCGATTTTACCCATGCCGGGTGCCGCTGCGTTGTGCACATAGGACACAACCACATCACCCTCGATCGAGGACATACGACGGACAGACATGTTCTCGCCGATAACAGCAACAGCGTCCATTACGGTCTGCTCGACGGTTTTGCCGCCCATGTCAGCCGCTTTCAGCGCGTCGATGTCAGCTGCTTTTACAGCAACGTCCGCGATACCGGAAACCATTTTCTGGAAGTCGGAGTTCTTGCCAACAAAGTCTGTCTCGGAGTTGACTTCAACAGCCACACCGCGGCCGCCTTCAACATTCACGGCCACAAGGCCTTCTGCTGCTGTGCGGTCGGACTTCTTGGCCGCTTTGGCCAGACCTTTGGTGCGCAGCCAGTCAACAGCGGCTTCGATGTCGCCGTTTGTTTCTGTCAGTGCCTTCTTGGCGTCCATCATGCCCGCGCCTGTGGAATCGCGGAGTTCTTTGACCATGGATGCTGTAATTGCCATCGCTCAGGGTCTCCTAATATTGGGTTTTATATATGCGTTCGGGGCAGGTATCCCTGCCCCGAGTTACAAGCTTGTGACAGCAGTGCTGTGCTTAGCTTGCCGCAGGTGCTTCTTCAGCAAGCGCTTCTTCCATCGGTGCTTCTTCCATCGCGCCCAGATCAACGCCGGCGGCGCCCAGCTGTGCGGACATACCGTCAAGTGCCGCGCGTGCAGCCAGATCGGTGTACAAAGCGATGGCGCGTGCCGCGTCATCGTTACCCGGAATGATATAGTCGATGCCGTCTGGCGAGCAGTTGGTGTCAACCACGGCCACAACCGGAATACCCAGCTTGTTTGCTTCTGCAATCGCCAGCTGCTCTTTGCGTACGTCGATGACAAAGATCAGGTCGGGACGGCCGCCCATTTCGCGGATACCACCCAAGGAAGCCTGCAGCTTCGCCTGGTCACGTTCCATGCCCAGACGCTCTTTCTTGGTCATACCGGAGAAGCCGATTTCGGACTGCTCGTCGATGTGCTTGAGGCGCTGGATGGACTTGGACACGGTCTGCCAGTTGGTCAGCGTGCCACCCAGCCAGCGGTGGTTCATGTAATACTGTGCACATTTCTCTGCGGCGTCCGCAATCGGCTGTGCAGCCTGACGCTTGGTGCCAACAAATAGGATGCTGCCGCCCTTGGCGACTGTATCACGGATAATTTTCAGAGCGTCTTCCAGCATGGGGACAGTCTGTGTCAGGTCCATGATGTGGATGCCGTTACGCGCGCCGTAGATGTACGGGCCCATGCGTGGGTTCCAGCGCTGTGTCTGGTGACCAAAGTGTACGCCTGCTTCAAGCAATTGGCGCATGGAGAACTCAGGAAGAGCCATGTCTTTATACCTTTCCGGTTTAACCTCATCGGGGGTCTGACCTACGGGATGCAGGCCAACCGGCGGAACCTGTCAGGATTTCTCCCTGACCTGTCCCAATCCCCGATTGCGGGATTTAGTAGGGCGCGCATACCCCACAGCAATATATTCTGCAAGTGCAAATGGCATCACAATGCTAGGTGGCGGTCAATGTCGTCCCATGCGCCTGACGCAGTGCTGTCTCCGCCGCCGCAGCAAGCGCCTTGCGGTCCGCAAAATCAGCAACTTTCAGCGGCGTGCAGTAGATCACCTCAACCGATCCTGCGCGCACTGGTGCAAGCGTAGCCAGCAGGTGCGTGCCAAACTCCATACTGCCCCACCACCCGTAATAGCGCGCATCCAGTCCTAAAGGCGCGTGATAGATCACTGCAACAGGCTGCACATAAATCTGGTCACGCAACTCAGACGCAAAGAAGGCCTGAAACAGCGTGGTTTTAAACGGCAGCACCTGAAGCCCGTCCGTACTGGTCCCCTCAGGAAAAAACAGCAGCTTGTGGCCCGCCAACAGGCGCATCTGGAACAGTTCTGTCTGCTCGCGCGCGCGGGCCGGATTACGCTCGATAAAGACGGTGCCGGTGGCGCGGGCCAGCCAGCCTATTCCGGGCCAGCCGGCAACCTCGGACTTTGACACAAAATAGATCCGCTTGGCGGCGTTCAGCGCGAAGATATCCAGCCAGCTGGTATGGTTAGCCACCACAGCGCCCCGCGCCTGCATCGGCGCGCCCTGCATCCGCAGCCCCATGCCCATAATGCGCAAGGCGTTCCGGCAGACAGACTGGGTGATATAGGGCGTGACGGGCCTGTTCATACCGCACAACGGACGCTCGAGCAGACGGCAGAGCAGCAAGACAACCAGCCCGCCAAACACCAGCACCGCCAGCACCAACGCCCGCAACGCCACGCGCAACCAGCCAAGCGCGCCCAAGAATGGCATGTCCGGATGCACGCCGTTCTCCCATCTTGCACTCACCCGCGGTCCCCTTTGTACATTCTGGCCTGCCTCGCGTTCAGCTTGGCCGTATCCATAATCAGGCAAACATCCGTGGTATTAAACGCGTGATCAACATAGGCCCCCTCGCCCACATAACCGCCAAGCCGCAGATAGGCTTTGATCAAACTGGGAACCTTTACCATCGCAGCCGCCTTGTCGATGCCGTCGGGCAGAAGCAAATCCATCGGCTGGAATTCCCGCGCACGCACCCGCAGCTCTGATGGCGCCAGATGGCGATGATGTAGCAGCGACAAGGGAGCTGCAATCGCACCCACATCGGTGCCATGGAAGCTGGCCACACCAAACAGCACCTCGATCCTGTGCCGTGCAACATAAGCCGCCAACCCCTGCCAGAGACTGTGCATCGCCATCCCGCCCCGATAATCGGGGTGTACGCAGGAGCGCCCCAGCTCCAGCAACCGCCGCCCCGACGCCTTGAGCGGGGTCAGATCATACTCCCTTTCGGAGTAGAACCCGCCTGCGGCATCAGCGCGGTCGCTCCGCAACAGACGGTAGACGCCGATCACGGCATCCCTGCCCTGCTCGGTCAGGATCATATGGTCAAAATACGGATCAAAACGGTCGCATTCCAGTCCCGCGTCGTGGTCTACCAGATCGCCGCCACCGCCCAATTCACGCACAAACACTTCATAGCGCAGGCGCTGCGCTGCTCGGAGCTCGTCCGGTGTATCAGCCAGTTTAACTCTGAAATCCGGTCTATTCACGTTGCTCACCTGCATCCCGCCCTGAGGTTGCGCCGCAGTTAAGCGCTCCGGTGCAAATTGGCAACGCGGGCGGGCATATCGCAATACAACCTGTGATTGATATTTCCTCCGCCAGAGTAAAATAGTTACCATTTGTTAACAATGGTCTGGAATTACTGGTCATCAAAAACCGGATGTAATGCAACGCGTGAGCTATCAATCACGATCTTGCCTGCCTCCCTGAAATTGACAGTGAGTTTGCCGCCAATGTTGCTTTGTACCTGCCCCACCCCCCAATCGGGCATGCCCGGATGCCGCACCAGCATACCGGGCGTCAGGATTGCATTCATGTCGTTCATACCCTGTCCCTCACCTGTAAGGAGGCCACTGTAAATGGGCCATGAAACCGATTTCGCAGCGCTGATCGGCAGCCGCATCTTTCATGACCTGATATCGCCAATCGGTGCCATCAACAACGGTCTGGAACTGATCGAGATGAGCCGCCCGTCGATCAGCCCTGAAATGGCCCTGATCTCGGAGAGTGTAACAAACGCCAGCGCGCGCATCCGGTTTTTCCGTATCGCCTTTGGGGCCGCCAGCGATCAGGTTGTCGGCCGCCCCGAAATCACTGCGATCCTTGCCGACATCTACGGCCCCTCACGCCTGACTGTGTCATGGACCCCGCTGGAAGGGCAACCGCGACACCTTGTACGTCTGACGTTTCTGGCCCTGATGTGTATGGAAACGGCCATGCCCTACGGTGGCCGGATTGAGGTGTCCGAGGACGAAGGGCAGATCACGCTTGTCGGCCATGCGGATAAATACAACTTCGACGAAACACTCTGGCTGCCACTTGCCGCCGGGACGCCCACAGGTGATCTCCGCCCCGCATAGGTTCAATTCGGCCTGCTGCCAGTGATTGCGCGGGATGAGGGGGCCAGCTGGTTGTGGACACCACGCCCCCCGTTACCATAAGGTTCTAGCCTCGCACGGCCCCGTCACCTGTGACCTTGTATTTGAAACTGGTCAGCTGGGCAGCACCCACTGGCCCGCGCGCATGCATCTTGCCCGTCGCAATCCCGATCTCGGCGCCCATGCCGAACTCCCCGCCATCGGCAAACTGGGTCGAGGCATTGTGCATCACAATTGCACTGTCGAGCGTATTCATAAACAGCTCGGCTGCTGCTGAATCTTCTGTCAGGATGCAGTCGGTGTGGTTTGAGCCATAGCGCCGGATATGCGCCATCGCGTCCTCAAGGCTGTCGACCTCGCGGGCAGCGATAATCATATCCAGATACTCATGCCCCCAATCGTCTTGCGAAGCCGGAACAACGCCCGTGATGGATTGCAAACCACCATCGCCACGCACTTCCACGCCTGCATCGATCAACGCACTAATCACACCGCGACCAATGGTCTTGGCAATGTCCTTGTGGATCAGCAAACACTCCGCTGCACCACAAACACCCGTGCGCCGGGTTTTAGCGTTCAACACCACGCGCAGCACCTTTTCAGGGTCGGCATCCTTGTCGATATAGATGTGCACAATGCCCTCAAGATGGGCAAACACCGGCACCCGTGCCTCGCGCTGCACCAGCCCAACAAGGCCCTTGCCGCCGCGCGGCACAATCACATCAATCTTATCGGTCATGGTCAACATCGCCTGCACCGCAGCACGGTCGCGGGTCGGCACCAACTGGATCGCGTCTTCGGGCAGGTTTGCATCCCGCAAACCCTGCTGCAAGCAGGCATGCAGCGCGCGGCTGCTGTGAAAACTCTCCGAGCCACCGCGCAAGATCACGGCATTGCCGGCCTTCAGGCACAGCGCCCCTGCGTCGGCTGTCACATTCGGGCGGGATTCGTAGATCACACCAATCACACCCAGCGGTGTGCGCACACGCGCAATGTGCAGCCCGCTGGGCTGATCCCACTCCGCCAGCACCTCGCCTACAGGATCGGGCTGCGCTGCAATGGCGCGCAAACCGTCGACGATGCCGCGCAGGCGGTCTTCGTCCAGCTTGAGCCGGTCCAGCATCGCAGGCGTCAGTCCCTTGTCGGCGCCGTACGCCATGTCCTGATCGTTTGCCGCGAAAATTTGCGCGCGCCCCGCCCAGACAGCATCCGCAGCGGAGATCAACGCGGCATGTTTTCGTTCAGCCGTGGCAGTGGCCAGCACCGCAGCAGCCGCTTTGGCACGCGCGCCGATGTCGGCCATCAGGGCGGAAATATCTGTATCTTGTGTCATTCCTTACTCCTCACAGGGCCATATCATCACGGTGGATCAGCGCCGCACGCCCGGGATAGCCCAACAAGGCCTCGATCTCGGCGCTCTGGTGGCCCTTGATCAGGGACGCCTCCGTAGCCGAATAGCGTGCAAGGCCGGATCCGATGCCCGCCCCGTCCGGCCCCACCAGCGACACGGCATCACCGCGCTCGAAACTGCCGGCAACGGCTGTTATCCCCGCGGGCAGCAGGCTTTTGCCGCGCCCGAGGGCCGCAACGGCCCCTGCATCCAGTGTAACGGTGCCCAGTGGTTTCATCGCTGCAATCCAGCTTTTGCGCGCAGCTTGGGGGTCAGTCTGGGCGGTGAACCAAGTGGCATTTGCGCCATTTGCTAGGGCAGTCAGCGGGCGCATCACAAACCCTTCGGTGATCGCCATCGCACAACCGGCTGATACAGCCGTTTTCGCCGCCATCAGCTTGGTCTTCATCCCGCCTTTGCTGAGGCCCGAGCCCGCATCGCCGGCCATCGCTTCAATTTGCGGGGTGATCCGGTCCACCACGTCAAACCGCGTGGCAGTTGGGTCTTCAGACGGGTTCGCGCTGTAAAATCCATCAACATCAGACAACAGGATCAACTGGTCTGCGCCCACCGTTACGGCAATCTGCGCGGCAAGGCGGTCATTGTCGCCAAAGCGGATTTCATCCGTGGCAACCGTGTCATTCTCGTTCACAATCGGCACAGCGCCAAGGCCCAACAAGGTCTCCATCGTGGCGCGGCTGTTGAGATAGCGGCGGCGGTTTGCGCTGTCTTCCAGCGTCACAAGCACCTGCGCAGTGGTGATTCCGTGCGGTGCGAGCACCTCTTCATAGGCGCGCGCGAGACGGATCTGCCCCACAGCTGCGGCAGCCTGCGATTGCTCCAACGCCAGCGTGCCAAGGCCAAGGCCCAGCACCCCGCGCCCCAGCGCGATCGAGCCGGACGAGACCAACACAACATCAGCGCCTGCCTGCTTCAGCCAGACAACATCTTGCGCAAGTGACGCAAGCCAGTCTTCGCGCAAACGGCCTGTGGCACGGTCCACCAGCAAGGCAGAACCGATCTTGATAACAATGCGCTTAGCGTCGGTCAGGGTTGCCAAGGAGCTTCCTCCTCACCGGCAGTCTCGCGCAAGCGGTTCGCATCAATCTCGCCGCGCAGAGCCCGCAAGACGTCGACAGTGTTTGTTTTAGCCACACCCGACATCATCATGATCGGGCCACCACAAGCTTTTTTCAATTCAGCAGAGGCACTTGCAAGAAGTTCCTCATCCATCGCGTCAATCTTGTTCAGCACGGTGATACGGGGCCGGTCGGCCAGTTCCCCGCCATATGCTTCAAGCTCACCGATGATGGTCTGATAATCCTCTGCGACAGTCTCCGACGTGCCATCCACCAGATGGAGCAGCACGGCACAACGTTCGACATGGCCCAGAAACCGGTGGCCAAGGCCGCGGCCTTCATGCGCGCCCTCAATCAGACCCGGAATATCGGCAACCACAAATTCGGTGTTATCCACGCCCACAACGCCCAGATTGGGGTGTAGCGTCGTAAAGGGATAATCCGCCACCTTGGGCCGCGCATTGGAGGTGGCCGCCAAAAACGTGGATTTACCCGCATTGGGCAGCCCCAGCAGCCCGACATCTGCAATCAGCTTGAGCCGTAGCCACAGCGTCCGCTCTACCCCGTCCTGACCGGGGTTGGAGCGGCGCGGCGCCTGATTGGTCGCGGATTTGAATTGCAGGTTGCCCCAGCCACCGTTGCCGCCGCGCGCCAGTTGCACGCGCTGGCCCAGCTCGGTCATGTCGGCCAGCACGGTTTCTTCATCCTCATCCAGAATTTCAGTTCCCACAGGCACACGCAAAATGATGTCATCGCCATCTTTGCCCGTGCGCTGTTTGCCCATACCGGCCTGACCGTTCTTGGCGAAAAAGTGCTGCTGGTAGCGAAAATCAATCAGCGTGTTCAGCCCGTCCACAGCTACCGCCCAAACCGAGCCGCCACCGCCGCCATCACCGCCATCCGGCCCGCCAAATTCGATGAATTTCTCTTTGCGGAACGAGATACAGCCGCCGCCACCGGAACCGGAGCGGATGTATACTTTGGCGAGATCGAGAAACTTCATGTTATATCCTAAAAGGTTATCGCAGCTTGAGGCTGTAGGTCCATGTGGGCACAGTCGCATTGCGCGCCAGACAGAAGATTTCGGCATCGCCCAGATAGGCGAAGCCCGCATTGGTGAGGACTTTGGCAGAGGCGGGGTTGTCATGGAAGACACTTGCAAACATCGCGTCATTGTCCAGAGGGTTGCTTGTAACCAGCGCCTGAACTGCATCAGAGGCGACATGGGTATTCCAGAACGGCGGAGCCACCCAATAGGAAACTTCGGACTGGTTACGGTCCAGCCGCGAGAGGGTGATCACCCCCATAACTTCGCCACCATGATCCCCGCCATCCATCACCCAAACGTCTTCATCGCGGTTCGGCGACATTGCGCGTTCAATGAATGCGGCGATCACGCCGGGCGGCAAGGGGTGCGGCAAGCGGGGGGTGTGCAGCGCCAGACGGCTGTCGGATGCATAATGCTCGATCCGCGTCAGATCGGACATGCGTACGGGTCGCAGGACAAAGCGTTCGGTCTGCAAGGTTTTTTGCTGCAACGACACATCCATCTCAGGCCCCTCCGGCGAATAGTACAAAAAGAACCGATGCCACGGTCAAGGCCGCAAGGCTCCACATCAGATAAGGCTCCGCACGGGTGCCTGCAACGGTGCTTGCAATAGCCTGTCCGCCCAAGGTCCACAACGGGTGCATGACCAATTGGCAGGCCAGCAAAACAGCGGCCACCGTGGCCGTCGCTGTCAGGGTTGGAATGTCAGGCCCGACAAAGGCGGTAAAGCTGCCCACAATCATTGCCCAGGCCTTGGGGTTGAGCGGATGCACAATCAAACCCGCCATAAAACCGGGCGCCATAGCCCCCGCATTCCCCTGCCCCAACCGCAAATTCGCAACTTTCCATGCCAACCAAATGATATACATCGCAGAGATATACTTCAGCGCGGCAAACACAGCCGGGGCCGCCTCGGCCAGCTCCATCAGCCCAAAACCGATGGGCCAGATGATCAACTGCTTCCCCAGCGCCACCCCTGCAACAAACGGCAAGGCTGCCCGAAAGCCAAAGCGCGCACCTGTGGCCAGCAACGCCATATTTGCGGGACCCGGCGTGCCTACTTGCGACGCCGCAAAGATAGCGAGGGGGAGAATGGTGATGCTCATGCGGGTTACTTTCACGGGCAAACGGGAAAAAGAAAAAGGGACCGGCGTTTCCGCCGATCCCTAATGTGTCTTATCTCACGGGTACGGCTTATTCAGCAGCTTCCGCTGACGGTACGATGGAGATGAACGTGCGGTTTTTCAGGCCCTTGTGGAACTGAACATTGCCGTCAACCGTTGCAAAGATTGTGTGATCCTTGCCCATGCCTACGTTCAGGCCGGGGTGGAAACGTGTACCGCGCTGACGCACGATGATGTTGCCCGGAACGACAAGCTCGCCGCCGTATTTCTTTACGCCAAGACGACGACCAGCTGAGTCGCGTCCGTTACGGGATGAGCCGCCTGCTTTTTTGTGTGCCATTAGGTCTCTCCTTAGCCTTTTGCCAGAACTTTAGCCTGTGCGATCCAGTCTTCACGACCCACACGACCTTTGAACGACAGTATCTCTTCAATCGATTCTACGTCCGCATCTGTCCACGCCGCGATTTGCGCGAATGTTGTGATGCCCGCATCGTTCAGCTTGCCCACAATAACGGGACCAACGCCGGAAATCTCGGACAGATCATCGCCACCAGACTTTGCAGCCTTCTTGGCTTTAGCTGGCTTTGCTGCTTTTTCTTCTGCAGGTGCCGCCGCTTTCGCTGGCTTGGCTGCTTTTGCTTTCTTCGCAGGCGCCGCATCAACTGCTTTGCCTGTGATCGCGGCAACGGCGGCTGCGGAAACCGAGCCTGTGCCTATTGCTGCTGCAACACCGGATTTACCAGCACCGGAGGCAAGGATTTCGGTGATCTTTACCAGTGTCAGCTTCTGACGGTGACCTTTTGTGCGCTTGGAAGAGTGCTTCCGGCGACGCTTGACGAAGTGGATAACTTTCTCGCCTTTGATCTGGTCAACAACTTCGGCTTGTACGCCGGCGTCTGCGATCATGGGCGCGCCAACTTGGGGGTTGTCACCGCCCAGCATCAGCACTTCGTTGAATTGAACAGTCTCACCGGCAGATGCCGCAATACGTTCCACGCGCAGCATATCGCCCGCCTGTACTTTATATTGCTTACCGCCTGTTTTCAGGACCGCAAACATAGGTCTTCCTTCACTTTTGCCGCGTTCTTTGGCCCCCCGCATTCGGGTGTTTCGGATCGGGGCTTTACCCCTGCATCCACCTGGAACAGCGCGCCCTTGGGGCGTCATTAAAAATATACCCGATACAGGCATGGCTTGTCGGGTTGGCGGCTTATCAGCGGATCAGCGGGTCAAGTCAAGCCGATTTACCCAAACAATCCGTGAATTCCAACGTTAAATGGTACAATCCCCAGCTTACAACTCTTCTGCCGCCATGTTCAGTGCCATCGCGCGGCCCAAGGCGTAGGAGATATCTTCGTAGAGCGGATCAAAACCGGCAAAAAACCCGTTATTGAGGGCTTTGCCCGCCGGGCTCTCCGCAAAATCGGCATAAGCTGTCAGCTCTTCATCGGTTAGCGGGCTATAGGCCAACATAAAAAATGCGCCCAGCCAGCTGGCCGTGTCCTCTGTAATCGCATCACGCTCGGCCAGCACATCGGTCAGAATTTCTTCATCGCTCATCGCGTAGACATTCCCGTCCACCAATGCGCGCAGAAACTGGTAGTTTGAGTTCAACGCCGACGTGACATTACGGTTCACTAGATCACCCGCCTCGATCATCCGGTTGATCTGCTCCAGTCGCGGGTTTTCGGCGTTTACGGCTTTGGCATATTCGGCGCGGGCGTGTTCTTCGATGGCAGGGTCCGCCATCGCGCGGCGGGCGGAGTTTTCCAGCATCACAATCTGGCCGCCCAGATCAGAGGCGAAAAAGCTGATGGTTTCCTCCAGCAAATCGCCTTTCAACACAGGCTCGACACCCGTGCGGATGCTTTCGGCGATGCGTTCAGGATCGTAAATGCGCGTGACCTGACCGGCCCATGCAGGGCCACCCTGCCCCTCCATCCATTCACGGTTCAACGTATCGCCAAACACCAGACCTTCAGCATGCAGAATACTGCTCAGCTCGCGAATCTGGAGGACATCCATCAAGACCGTGTGGCGCGCGCCGGCCCACAGCGGCAGCGCCGTGGCCAACACCATGAGGGCAGCAAGAAGTTTATGCATCACAGGTCCTGACTGGGCTGCATCATCCGCAACCGTGCGGCCACCGCCTCAAAACGGTCAGCCATAATTTCATATTGTACCGCGTTCATTAACGCATAGACCTGCTTCATATCAGGATGCTCAAGTGCCGCAGCATATTCTGTCATCTCGGTATCCGAGAACGCCTGATAGGTATAGGCCGCCCCTTCCAGCGCACTCTGCCGCAGGCCTGTGCGCAACTCCTCCTCTTGCGCGCGCATGGCTTCGCGCAGGACCGGCTTGTCCATCTGCAACTCGATCAACCCTGCGCCCGCAGCCGCCATCAGAAAACGGATTTGCACCTCCTGAATAGAGCGCAGCGTACTTTCCTCGCTTCCGCTCGCGTTATTGAGCCGCGACAGGATCGCCACGCGCGGCGACCCTATGCCATTCAGCCCTTCGATGATCTGGCTCCCGCTCTCGGATTTCAGCCCATCTTCCTCGATCATATGCGAGCTGTTCTCGGCCACCACCAGACGCTGGCCCAGATCAGAGGCATAGAAATCTGCCGCGTGGGTTAGCAGCGGCTCGGTCAGTGCTTTGTCTAAAATCCCGATCGCCATGTCGTGCATCAGCGTTGTGTCAAACACTTCTGCCACCAACCGCTTCCATTCCGATCCGAAATCCTCGGCCTGCATACCCAACATCTGCGGGGCCGCATCAGCGGACAGGCGGATGCTCTCCAGCGCCACATCAAATCCGGTCACTTCCAGAAATGCTTCGACTTCGGGACGTGCCGGGCCCTCTGCTTGCGCGACACAGGCGCCAAACCCCACCAGCAGGGCAGCTACGGGGATCATGAGGGCCTGACGGATCAATAGCATGCGCTTTCCTTTGTATTTTGCCGACTTCAACCTAGCTGTTCTGCAAGGCGCTGCAATGAAAATTCCCCAAGGTGGCGAAGAAGCGCAGACAGGCACTTGCCCACACCCGCAAACCGGACTAAACGCCCGTCCTACGATCCCCGCGGAGATGTGCCGGAGTGGTCGAACGGGACGGTTTCGAAAACCGTTGAGCCTCTAAAGGGTTCCCAGGGTTCGAATCCCTGCATCTCCGCCAGTTCCCCTTTATGATCTATTTTGCCATATAAATAACGGAATTTACGTTTGGCTTCGAATGGCCTACCACACACGCTGACCACACACACATTTCCGACATAATAAATGCTGTCGAGTCACTTTGACATGTGAACGTGTCTGTACGACCAGCGCATGACGTAGCGAACGACCACTATGCTTCTGTCGTTGTGAAACCTTGTCACCTAATTCGCAGGCCTTCACAAACGTACATACCCTCGCTTCGCAGTCTGTATGGTGCTGTACGTTGGGGTCATTAGGTAAAGCCAAGGCTGCACTCACAGGTCAAGACAGCGGCTTTCATGTCGCAGTTTCCCTTGTGCATATTCTTTGGCGATAATCGCTTAACGTAAGGAAGCCTCAACCGTTGCATTAGCTTAGTGCAGGGTGGTCACGTATGGTTATTACCAGTGCGGATTGGATGCAGGAGTAGGAGAGGTGGAAGTTTCTTATTTTCCCTTGGACTTTGCATAACCTCAGGCTGCGAGTTGCGTTCAATCAAATAAGCGAATGATCGTGTAACTTCATGCAGTCGTGCCTCTGCCGTCTCAGCCCTTCTTGCATCAGAAGCGGACTGAAGCTCAAGGCTTTGTATGCGGTCTTTAAGTTGGTGGCGTTCTGCTTTTACGATTTCAAGAGCGGCTGCATATTGAAGCAATTCACCTTTCTTTTGTTCCAACTTTTGAGACACCTCGAGGAGTTCAATTTTCTGACTGCGATCAAAAGACCCCATTTTGAACAGGAGTTTGAGCGCAAGATCAACACTAAGTCCGTCCTCACACACGTCAGGCAGTTCAAAGAGGGACTTGGATACAAGTGAAAGTATAGCTCTGCTTCTACCTGTGATGTTTTCAAGCACTTCCCACGTGATAGTCATCTAATATTTCACCTCGATTGCCGTATTGTCAGGAAAGTGCTTCCGTCGTCAGATGTTTTTGGAACCAATGGCGGCCTAAACTAAGAGAGAGTTGGGCTCATCTGGTTGGTTTGATTATGCGGCTTGTTTTTGATGTTGCAAGTGGCGCTGTCTGATCTTCTGTTTCTTGATCTTTTCCCATCCTGTTAGAATGGCTTTGTCGCGAACGAAGTAGACGTCCGATGGCGTGACGCTGTTCAGGCTCTCATGGTAGCGCCCATGATTGTAATGATCGACGAAGGCTTCGAGGTCATCAGACAGAGCACTTCGAGGGCGCAGGCTCACGCCAACAACACACAGCCGCGCGTGCGCATTCGCGCATGGCATAGACTTTAGCCTAAATCAAACATCATACTAAAGCTCGACAGACATAGGGTGTATATTTGGGTGGATAAAAATACACATGAATGCCTCATGTCATTGATAAAAATGATGATTTTAGGATTAAGTGGTGCCCCCACACGGGGATGGCTCCGCCAGTAGGCACCAACGCTTAGCATTAACCTTACAAAACAAGGCTACTGTCTCATTTTGGTTCCTGCAACAGGGCCATATTGGTCTACGGTTT
>JAQXCD010000058.1 GCA_029252045.1 Sulfitobacter sp. | reverse complement strand
TATGGTCACGGAGAGCCTGACATGGTCGCAGAGTATGAAGCGGCCAACAACGTCAAGTTTGTGCCAAAGTACTACGCAGGCGGCGACAATATGCTGGCGCTGATCGCGCAATCCCCTCCTGGCACGTATGACCTGATCCTGTCTGACGGCGAATTTGTGCAGCAGTTGAACCTTGCAGGCTACATCGACGAGATGGACCCGGCGGATTATCCGCTGGATGACATGCTGCATGAAGACTTCAAAAATTTCCCCGGCCACTGGGCTGATGGAAAGATGTATTCCATGATGCTGCGTGGCGGTCACCTTGGTGTGTCCTACAACAAGAATTCCGTGACTGCTGAAGAAGCGGCAAGTTATGAATGCTTCTGGAAGCCAGAGCTTGCAGGCAAGGTTGGCCACTTCGATTGGCATCTGCCAACGCTGGGTATGATGAGCCTTTATAACGGCAATGGCGCTGGCCTTTGGGATCTGGACGATGCCAAATGGGCGGCAGTGCAAGAAACGACAATGGGTCTGCGCAAACAGGTCGGCGGGTTCTTTGACTACGGCGGCACGTTCAACGGCCTCAAGAACGGCGAGATGCAGGCGATGGTCGGCATCGGTGACTGGATCACTGGAGTCTTAGAAAAGGACGGCGCGCCTGTTGCCTCCGTCATCCCGAAAGAGGGCGGCATCCAGTTCACAGAGAGCTATTCCATCGGCAAAGGCAGCGAAAAATCGGCTGAAGTCAAGAAATTCATCCAATACATGATGTCCCCTGCCGGTCAGGTGAAATCTGCTCAGATGGCGGCATATCCGGGTTTCTGCGTCACCAAAGCGGGACGCGCTGCCTTGATTGAAGCAGATCTGGCCGAGGCCACACGCTCACACCAGATCGATGGCGATCCACAAGATCCGATCACATTGATCAACGAGGGCCGCATCCACTACCGTGATATCCCGCAGCAGCAGGGTCTCGAAGATTGGAACGACTTCTGGTCAGAGTACAAAAACGCCTGATTGGAGTCTCTAAACACATATAAACGGGCGGCCATCCGGTCGCCCTTTTTGACAAAGGATAACCCCTAGAACATGTCGTCTACGCCTGGTCGAAAACTCAATCTCTATGCGCTGACATGGCGGCTGCCGATCATTTTCTGGCAGTTCATCTTTTTCGTTGGGCCTGTTCTCTTCATGGTCGCGATGTCATTCTTCCTTGTGAAGAACTACCGCATGACCGAGGCGTTCGAGTTTGTGAACTGGTCCAAGATGCTGTCGCGCGGGTACTTCTGGGACAGCTATTGGTATACGGTCCTTATCGCCTCCATCTCGACCATCTGCGCGATGTGCATCGCTTTTCCAGCTGCATTTGCGCTGGCTTTCCGCGCCTCTGAAACCACCCGTCGCTGGGCCATATTCCTGCTCATTATTCCATTTTTTACCAGCTATCTGGTCCGCACCTTTTCATGGTTCGTCATCCTTTCTGAGAGCGGCGTGATCAACGGTATGCTCGGTTATATTGGGCTTGGCCCCTACACGATGCTGAACACCAACTTTGGCACGCTGGTAGGGTACATGACGTTGACGTTGCCGCTGGTGGTGATCTTGCAAACCGTCACCATGGCGAACATTGACAAAAACCTGATCGAAGCCGCGCGCAATCTGGGGTGCTCTGCCTTTCGCACGATCTGGCAGGTGATCATTCCGCTATCAAAAACGGGCCTGATCATCGCAGCGATTTTCTGTTTTATTCTGTCATTCGGTGATTTTGTCGCTCCTTTCTATCTCGGTGGATCGCAAGAACCGACCCTGCCGATCTTAATCCTGGATACTACCAAATCCGGACAACAATGGCCCCGCGCCGCAGTGGTGGCAATCATGATGATGCTAACCCTTTTCGCCATCGCTTTTACCGGCATCGCCTTGGCGTATCGCAAAGGAAAGGGCGCGAAATGAACCAGAGCCGCTCTCTGAATGTGATCCTTGGCATCTATGTGGCGATGGTCTTTGCTTTCGTCTTTGCGCCAATCATCTTCAGCATGATCTTTTCGTTCAACTCACAGCGGTTCCCCACGATCCCATTGGGGGAGTTCACGACGGAATGGTACGCTAAAATTTTGGCCGACCCCGATGTATGGGAAGCCGCATTGAACAGCTTGATTGTGTCCTGTTCAACCGCTGTCATCGCAACCTTTTTGGGGTTCTGTACGGCCTACTCCGACTTCCGTTACAATTTCCGCTTCAAGGGCCCTTACCTCGCCTTGATCTTGCTGCCGCCCACCATTCCGCTGATCATCATGGCGCTTGCGATGTTGGCGTGGTTTTCAAAAATCGGCATGTCTGGGCAGCTTTATTCTATCATTATTGCGCACAGTGTTTTGACGGCACCCTTTGCGATGGCTGTCATCCGATTGCGCCTGAATCAGATGGACCCTGATCTGGAATCAGCCGGGTGGAACCTTGGCGGATCCGAATGGCAGACCATGCGCCATGTCATCATTCCTTTTTGCAAACCTGCGATCTTCTCGGCCCTTTTCCTGACGGCGGCTGTGTCTTTCGATGAATTCGCCGTTTCGTGGTTCGTCTCAGGTCTGAACAAGACGCTGCCGGTGATCATACTTGAAATAGTGCAGGGCAACATCGATCCGCAGGTCAATGCCATCGGCACCTTTGTATTCCTAATTTCCATGACCCTTGTTGTGCTAGCGCAGGTCTTTTTCGCCAGCCGCCAAATGAAGAGCATCAAACCATGAGCAAACCGCTGGTTGTCTTTGACAAAGTACAAAAACACTTCGGCAATTTTGTTGCTGTGCAAGAGCTAGATTTTGAAATTCGCGAGGGTGAATTTCTGGCGATTATGGGGCCGTCGGGTTGTGGCAAGACTACAACTTTGCGGATGCTGGCGGGACTGGAGGCCCCGACGCACGGTGAAATCCGCCTGAATGACCGCGTTATGAATGACGTGGCACCGCACGAACGCGACACCCCGCTGGTCTGGCAATCACTTGCGTTGTTCCCATTTTTGACGGCCCGCGAGAACGTCGAATTCGGCCTCAAGATGCGCGGCGTGGGCAAGGCAGAGCGCAAGGAGCGCGCGATCAAATGGCTCGACAAGATGGGTATCCTTGAGTTCGAGAATCGCGATATCTCAACCTTGTCGGGCGGTCAGAAACAGCGTGTGGCACTTGCGCGCTCACTGGTGATGGAACCGCAAATTCTGCTACTGGACGAACCGCTCTCGGCACTTGATGCCCACCTTGTTATCCGCATGCAGGCCGTGCTGACCGATCTGCAGCGTGAACTGGGCATTACCTTTGTCTATGTCACCCACTCCCAATCCGAAGCCTTTGCTATGGCCGACCGCGTCATCATTATGGGTAAAGGCGAGATTGCCCAAATCGGCTCTCCCAAGGACATCTACCGAGGACCTGCCAATCAGTTTGTCGCGGAGTTTGTTGGGCGCAATAACATCCTGTCAGGAAAGGTTGCGTCGTTGACAGAGGACACCGCACGTATCGCCACGTCATCAGGTGACTTCACCGTTCCCACAAACGAGGTGCGCTTGATCGAAGGGCATACCGCCAGCTTTGTCATCTCGGCCGATTTGGTACACATCTCGTTGAGTGACCCCGATGATGGCAACAAGGCACAGTGCAAGCTGATCTCGGAAGAATTCGTCGGCTCCATGGTCACACTGTTTCTGGAAGACGCCCAGGGCCATGAGTTCAAGGTACAGATGCAGGAGCGCGAGTTGTCTAAGTTCGACCTCAAGAGCGGGGCAGAAATCTGGCTGTCTTGGGACACCGCCAGCGCCCACGTCCTGAACGAAACCTGACCCATGATCCGCAATCCAATCCCATGGCCAAATGGCGCGAAGTGCGCGGTGGCGATCACATTCGATATGGATGCGGACAGCCTGATCCACATCGCCAAGCCTCAGGACAGCCACGACCGGCTTTATCCGATCTCAATGGGGCGCTATGGCCCGATGGTCGCCTTGCCCCGCATCCTTGATACCTACCGCCGCTTGGGCCTGAAGCAATCGTTCTTCATCCCTGGATGGTGTCTGGAAACCTACCCCGACGTGGCCGAGGCGATCCTGAAAGACGGCCATGAGATTGGTCACCATGGGTATCTGCACGAAGATCCGATCAAGACGCGTGGTCAGCAGCGCGAATGGTTTGAACGGACGCTGGATGTGCATCAACGCATCTGTGGGCAGAAGCCACGGGGATATCGCGCACCGGTTTACAACATCACTCAAGAAGTCGTGGACCTGATGGTTGAACACGACATGCGCTACGACAGTTCCATGATGGCGGATGACATACCTTACCAGTTGAAAACGGCAAAGGGGTCGCTTTACGAAATGCCAGTGCATTGGGGCACGGACGACTGGCCACCCTTCGCCCACTATGACGAGATCGGTTACATGATGCCTGTCGCGGCACCCTCAACGGGGCTGCAAGGGTTTTGGGAAGAATTCGACGCGCAGTATGATGCTGGCGGGTTCTTCATGTTGATCATCCATCCCTTTCTGACCGGTCGGCTGGCACGTTGGAAACAAGTCGAAGCGTGGATCGCCAAAGCGCAGGGAACCAAAGACGTTTGGTTTGCCACTTTGGATCAAATCGCCGATCATATGGACCAGTTACAACGGGACGATATTTGGCACCCTACTGTGGAAAAGTTGCCCTATTATTCTGGTCACATCCTTGCGGAAAAGGACACGAACATATGAACGCAGATGACACCCGCCTTTTGCGCATCGCATACGATGAAGCACGCGCCGGATTTGACGAAGGCGGCTGCCCGATTGGCTCGGTTCTGGCACGTGGCAGAGAAGTTGTCGCCCAAGGCCGAAACCAACGCGTCCAAAAGGGCGATCCAATTGCCCATGGCGAAATGGATGCGCTGCGAAAAGCAGGACGACAGAAGTCTTACCGCGATACGACGCTGTATACCTCGCTGAGCCCTTGCATGATGTGCACAGGAACGATCATCCAGTTTGGTATTCCGCGCGTGGTCGTCGGTGAGAATAAGAACTTTGGCGGCAACGAGGATTTCCTACGTTCCAAGGGGGTCGAAGTCATTATTGCAGACGATCCTGATTGCATTGCCCTGATGCAGCGCTTCATCGACGAAAAGCCGGAACTCTGGGCGGAAGATATCGCTGAATGATTAGCCCATCGGCTGCATAAGTTCCGGTTCCTGATGCTGTTAGGGGCTGAGAGCCAAGGGCGATGATGTGATCAAGGGCACCAGAAAAGATCTGAACGGACCGGACCTCGTCCCTGCGGGCGCGTTCAGCTATCCCGTCGATGTTCCACAAAAAACGCGATGGTTTGGGTTTCTACTCTTGCCGCAATTCACATTGCCCTTAGCCGACATTGATATAGTTCGCAGCGAATGGCGGCTTGGATGAAGGTTTTTCGATGCGGGCCACTGCGCGAGGTTTCGGCGGGGGACTGACCTTGGCCCGCGTTGACAAACCTCTCAAGGAGGAAGCCGTGGGATGCTGAGTGTGACCTATGGGGAAAGTGCGAGGCTGCTGTAGGTTGGTTTGGGCCTTGGCGTATTTGTCGAATGCAATTGAGGCGGTTCAGAGGCCATGAGTGGCATGATCTTGGCGTTGATAACGATGAACATTGGTGCGTTTTCAATATATTGGTTCGTTTGGCGCAGCAGAATACTCCACCCTGATGAGGCGCATAAGGGAGCGGGTGTTATGCATTCTGACGGGCATCTCGTCATGCGGCGGCCTGTCGTGGTGGCGCGCGGGTCTGTGGCTTTTGCCCCCGCCTGAAGGTCTCGATGATGCGCATTTGTCCGCCGCAATCGGGGCATGGTTCGCGGAGTGTAAGTGGGATGATCTCTGCGGTTGGTGGGTCTTCTTGCTCGACCACCTCAGCCCCAAGTAACGTACGAACCTTTGCGATGTTGGCTTTGCGGGTCGCACTTCCCAGCAAGCCGTAATGGCGGATGCGGTGGAATCCGTCTGGCAAAACATGGATCAGAAAGCGGCGGATAAACTCAGTGGTTGCTAGTCGCATGACAGATCGGCGGTCGTCGGACTTGATCCGGTAATCTTTCCAGTGGAACGCTACAGTGTTGGCGTCGGCGCTGATCAGGCGGCTGTTTGAGATCGCCACCCGGTGGGTATAACGGCTGAGATACGCGAGCACGGCCTCGGGCCCACCAAAAGGCGGTTTGGCATAAACGACCCATTCTGTTTTGCGCAGTGGGGCAAGATATGCGGCGAAGACTTGCGGCTTTGACAGCCCCGTCAGATCACCGAAGAAGGCAAGGTCGCCTGCGCGGTGCAATGCCAACAGCCCCTCGATGAACAGACGCCTGAATAACCGCGACAGAACCCGCACGTGCAGAAAGAACCCCGGCTTGCATGCGATCCAGCGGTTGCCTCGCGGCGACAGGCCCCCGCCAGGAACGATCATGTGGACGTGAGGGTGATGGGTGAGAGCCGATCCCCAAGTATGCAGCACGCTGGTCATACCTACCCGCGCCCCAAGCCGTTTGGGATCAGCGGCAATGGTGGTCACCGCCTGGGCCGATGCGCGGAACAGCAGTCCGTAGACTGCCTTCTTGTTCCAATACGCGATCCGGGCGATCTCGGCTGGCAGTGTGAAGACCACATGGAAATACTCGATCGGCAGCAGGTCTTCTGCACGCGCCGCCATCCAGTCGCGTGCCGCCGGTCCTTGGCATTTAGGGCAATGCCGGTTCTTGCAGGAGTTATAGGCGATATGCTGATGATTGCACTTGGTGCACGCCGCCACATGCCCGCCGAGCGCCTCGGTTCGGCAGGCTTCAATTGACGACATCACTTTAAGCTGGCTGAGACTGACATGCCCAGCATTGGCCCGCCGCCACGCGGGGCCGTGCATGCGAAAGATGTCAGCGATCTCCAGCGTGTGTTTTGGCACGCGAACGCAGTCGTCAGGTCAGGCTCTTCACGTGCTCAAACGGGCTGGTGATATCACCCAACGTCTTTGTCGCGACATGGGTGTATCGCGCCGTGGTGCTCAGTTTGGAATGTCCGAGCAGGACCTGGATCACCTGCACATCCGTGTTTGCCTCCAACAGATGTGTCGCAAAACTGTGCCGCAGGGTGTGAAGCGTTGCGGGCTTCTTGATCCCGGCCATACGTTTGGCCGACGTGAACGCCCGGTTCAACTGACGGGGCGATATCGGATCGACGCGGCTCTGGCCCGGAAACAACCACCCTTGCGGGCGCGCCTCGCGCCAATAATCCCGTAACAAAACAAGCAAAGATGGTGACAGCATCACATCGCGGTCTTTGCCACCCTTGCCCCGTTCGACATGGATCAGCATGCGGTCGCTGTCGATATCGCGAACTTTGAGATGCGTCACTTCTGATGCGCGTAAACCGCCGCCATAGCCAATGCTCAGGGCTGCGCGGTATTTGAGACCAGGTCCGGGTGCTGAGGCTAGCAAGGCCGAGACCTCCTCAACGCTGAGAACGATAGGCAATTTGCGCGGCTCAGTGCGAAATTGCATGTACTTCTTCATCTCATCACGATCGCAGGTCATCGAAAAAAAGAACCTGAGCGCAACGATGCGCGCATTGAATGTTGATGGCGTGACGTTCGTATCCGCCATGTGCAACTGATAGGCGCGCAGATCACCCGGCTCTGCAGTATCGGGTGAACGACCAAGGAACGCAGTGAAATCCTTTAGGGCCCGGATGTGGGCCTTTTGCGACGTCTCCTGTATCCCGCGAATGCGCATGTCTTCCATCATCCGCTCACGAAGCGGGCTTACTTTCTCCTGTGTCATGGGAACCTCCTGTTTGACGATTGAGAAGGTCCCAATCATCAAGCAAGAGGCCCGAAACACGAAAACAACGTCAAATCAGAAGGTAGTACGACCGCAACAAGCGCCATTGCCGCGCGAGCGGCTTAGTCCACGAGCCCTTATCGACTTCTGTGTCGCAGCAAAAGTCAGCTTTCCGAGCGTCTTGGGGAACAAAATCCAATTGAAGATATCAATTTCATTGTTTCAAATTTCGCAACCAAGCATGTTAGAATTTGCGTCATATCGTTCAAGAAAGCCCAGAAATGCGAAGCACAAAAATAATTCATGTCGTGTCTTGCCACGCTGAAGGTGAAGTCGGAGACGTTATCGTTGGAGGTGTGGCGCCACCGCCCGGTGAAACGCTTTGGGAGCAACGCAACTGGATTGCGAAAGATCAAACCCTACGCAACTTTGTTTTGAATGAGCCGAGAGGCGGTGTATTTCGCCATGTGAACTTACTGGTGCCAGCCAAACATCCTGACGCTCAAATGGGTTGGATCATAATGGAGCCGGAAGACACGCCTCCAATGTCCGGCTCAAATTCGATATGTGTCGCCACAGTACTGTTGGACAGTGGAATTGTTCCTATGGTCGAACCGATCACTCAGATGGTTCTTGAGGCACCTGGTGGCCTTATTCACGTCCGGGCAGACTGCCGTGACGGGAAGGCTCAGAGCATTACGGTTCAGAACCTACCTTCCTTCGTGGGTGAACTTGGCCGTACATTAACCGTGCCCGGTTTTGGCGAAATCCTAGTAGATACGGCCTACGGTGGTGATAGTTTCGTTGTTGTGGATGCTGCGCTGCTTGGCTTCAGCCTTGACGCTCCAGAAGCAGGTCGTTTGGCAGAACTTGGGGTGCAAATTACCAATGCCGCGAATGACCAACTGACCTTTCACCACCCCGAGAACAGTGAATGGGATCATTTTTCGTTTTGTCTTTTTGCTGGAACTCTGGAACGTGAAGGCAATCAACTGCGTACGAAAGCCGCCGTGTCGATCCAGCCAGGAAAGATTGATCGATCACCAACTGGAACTGCGTTGTCTGCTCGCATGGCGTTATTACACCAATCCGGACAAATGGAGGTTGGAGACACCCTTACGGCCAAATCCATAATCGGCTCCGAGTTTCGGGGGAAAATATCGGCGACAACAATGGTTGGCGACAAATCTGCTATTATCCCAGAAATTACCGGTCGCGCTTGGATAACCGGCACGCACCAACACATGCTTGATCCAGATGATCCTTGGCCTGAAGGTTACCGTTTAAGTGATACATGGCCATCCATCGGATCAACTTCATAGGGCGACATTCAAGTAAAAGTGGCCACTGCTCAAATGCTTCTGAACAGCGGCTTTGTCCTCACCTTACCAGTTCATGCGCGACGCAGCGTAAGGTGGTTTATCCTAGACCTGCCGTTCGTGGATCGTGCGGCGAAGGTTCCTAAAGAGCCACATTGGACGTACTGATTTGGTGTTGTTGGCGCTTGCAGTTTGAATGTTGCTGCAGCGTGTAGATTTCTATGCCGCTGTGCCGCGAGAAAACCGGTCGTTCATGTGAATTGCAGCGAGAACGAAACGCTCAAGGATCAAGTGGCCGACTGTTCTGTCGTTCACGGCGCTCTTCGCAAATCAAACAGATCTTGAACTTCTACGCGATCTTGAATGATGTACCATGTACTGTTGGGTTTGCGTCAATATCCTCAAGCATCTCTAATAACGAACTCATCCATGCCTCCTTAACTTGCGTCGCATGCTTTGATGAGGGCCGATATGACGGAGTGAGTGTCGCATATTCATAGCGAATGGGGGCATCAAACGGGATAAACACGACCTTACTTTTTGAGATATTCAGCTCACGTTCCGTGACAACGGTCAGAGGATCTACGACTGAACAGCAATGCCCGAGGCTGATAAAGGGTATGAGAGGCAAGAAAAATTGCCCGGCGATGTTCGATTTAAACGTCGCGTTTTCTTGCTGGAAGAGGAATGCTAAGCGACGTGGAAAGGGGTGATCAGGATGCAATGTTCCGATAGGCTCATTGTCTAAGTCTGCAATCGAGACAATGTCCTTCTTGGCCAAGTGATGATCACTAGGCACAGCGCAAAAACAGTTTGCCCTAACAATTTCTGCTGAATACCGTTGCTCTTTTCCAGCTGGAGGATGGAAGTCTGCAAACCCGAAATCGATGCTTTGCGTACTGGCAAGCTCTCGGATCTGTTGTGAGCTGCGAGAGGTGATTGTTGTTTGAAAATTTGTGTGTGTTTCGA
>JAQXCD010000057.1 GCA_029252045.1 Sulfitobacter sp. | reverse complement strand
TGACCCCAGATGAGGCCTATGTCAGCAAAACCGAACCAATGAGATTAGCAGCCTAAATAAAACCCAGATCCACCTTAACAAGGCTGAAAACTGGTCTAAAATCTAGGACCACCTCTGTTCTTTTAACTTGAACGCTAGCTTCTCTCTACGACGTGCAATTGGGTTTCTTTGAGTGTTAGGTTTGTACACGCTTAGTTCAACTTGATTTAGGAATGACACTTTATTCTCCTTGTCTTACTCACACATTGTGCTTTCTGAGTTGGCTAAGTGTCATCCTAAATCAGTCAATTTAATATCAATTAGTTACTTGGACTTTGGCTTACGTCCAGCAGCAAGGTAAGCTTTAAGCTGGTTATGAGTAAAGCCATGCAGCTTACAAAGACGACGTACTTCTTTGAGTGCTTCTGCTTTTTCGTCTTTGGCAACACGTTTGATTTCTTCTGCAAGTGCAGCTTGTTGCTGCATAAGTTCTTCTAGTTTGCTCATGTTTGGCTCCTAACTTCTACTCGTAGTCATATAGTAAGTCGTAACAAAAAGCGCCAGCATTTTTGCTGACGCTTTTAATAACTACTTTATTAAGCGTAAACTGCCGCCGCGTTTAGGCGGTGTTGGTGCATTTTGCATAGAAAGCTTGTCTACAATACGCCCTATCTGACGCAAGCTTAACTCTTCCTCATCGCCTACAAGACGCCTTGTAAACAGCTTTTCCAAATCGTCATCTGCGAATGTATATCCATGTCTTTGAAGTACATGTTGTGCAATGCCCACAGCCTTCTGTGGCGTAAATCCTCGCACGTAATACACATCACTTCTGTCTACGATACTGCCATCTATATTTGCCAAGTGATTGGTTTTCATAATCACAAGCAAGCGTTGTGCATGTTTATCCAAAAAGTCCCTTAGCTTAAACTGTTTGTCTTTGAGCCTATCTACTTCGTTTATGATTACGACTGCGATATTGCCATTTGCTGTTGCCCACGCATAAGTGTTTTCAATGACAGTAAGAGTATCATCACTCCAAACTTCTCCATTGATTTCAAAGAGGCTTAGACTGTCTGCAAGTCTCTCAGTTGCAATAATCTGCGCAATGGTTGACTTGCCACTGCCATAACCACCTTCCAAAATGATATTTCCAGTGAGATTAGAGTTGTAGGCATAGTCTGCTAAGTCTTCACGTGTGTAATCATCTGCAAAGGCAATGTCATTGAAATACGTAGGAGTGTTTGCGTTCCATAGGCTGACACCAAATTCGCCACAAGTATTCTGCATAAGTTATTCCTTTCTTTGTTGTACAGTGGGGACACAGCGCAACTGTGCCCCCAAACTTGCATTAGGCAGCTGCTTTAAAAGATTGTTCAGCTTGCTTAATTTCGCGTGTCAGCTTGCGATTTGCAGCTTCAAGTTCGCTGCGATGCTTTGTGTCAGCTTCAGCTTTTGCACTGTCAGACAGTTTCGCCAATGCTTGTTTGATGAGTGGAAGATTGTCGCAGAACGATAAAATCTCACGCTTGCCATCTTTGCGATGCTATACCAAAGCAAGCACGTAGTCGCTGCCATCAACTTTAGGAGCAGAAGTAAGTAGTTTTGAACCTACTGTTTTGAATGCTTCCTCAGCTGTCTGTACCTTTTGCTGCTTTACTTGCGTTGGCGTTAATCCTTTGTGCTGACGACGCACTGCTTCAACACCACCTTGTGCTGTAAGCCACTTTGCAAACCCTTTAGCTTCAACAGCTTGTTCACGTGCATTTACAAGCACACGTGCGTAGATGTGCGCACGTGTGCCAATGTTGCCAAACACAACACGTACAACCTTTGTTTCAAGCTTGGTGCCATCGTTAAACGTCAAACCTTTGTCTACAAGCAGCTTGTTGAGCTCACGCATCACAGCAGTGCTTTGCGCACGTGTTTTAAGTGTTACTGAGTAGCACTCAGCAAGTAGCTTATAAAGTTCGTCAGTCGCCTTCTTGTAGCTTGTGTCGTTCCAAGTTTTTACCTTCTTCGCCACAGCTGTCATAGCCTTGTACTGTGCTTGTGCAATAGATGCGTTTGCTGTTGTTTTTGCTGATGTCTTAGTCATTTTGGTACTTCCTTCATTTGATTAAATTATCGTCAACTCTTGCTGACTATTAAGTTATACCATATAAATGTATGCCAAATTCATGCACGTTATTGGAGTATCATACTGGAGTATAACAGATGACAGAAACGCCAAACGATACGTTGCGCTACAAGGTTGGCAGACGCTTTTTTATCTACGCACCACCCCTCAAAGGTGTACGCCCAAGCAAGCGCAAACCACCCAATCCACCTTATAGGGATGCACCTACGTGGAAGTGTTCAGTCTATTACTATTGGTGGGAGTACTTGCGCAGACACGAGGGCTATCGTCAGTGCTGTGCAAAGGGTGGCAAAGGCAAGTATCAAGTATGCTGCGCTGTTCGCTGATTTTGGCGACGTACATGCACACAACGACTTTTGGCATTGGTGGAGCAAGGAAGCGCACAGCGAGCTGTTCTGTGAGCCCACAGCACGTCAAATAAGGGTGTTAGACGCAAAGGGTGTGTTTGAACCTACCCTTTCTGACGATACGCTGACGCTTGAACTGCCTTTGGAAGTGCGCATAGCGCACCTCTTGTCACACATACGCAAGGTGCTGAAAGAGCATGATGCACGTGCCAAAGCCGCAAAGCGTATCAGTCGTGCAAGGTATCCAGTTGCAACAAAGCCAGTGCTCACAAGCTTGCATCAGCATTTGGTGGTTTGGGATGCACAGCTAGCTAATCCCAAGCTAAAACTACATGAGTTATATGATTTGGTGCATGTAGAGGCTGGCTTGTACGTAAGCGAAAGCGTTGAAGGGGAAACGGTTGCGGCACTGAAGAAGTTAGATTTACCCTATGACGATGTTGTGCGCACCATAAGAAGGCGCAAAACCAACCTCGTTAAGCGTCATCTCAACATTGCAGCGCAGTACATAGACAACGTGGGCAAAGGTGTGTTTCCCTACAGAACCACGCGATAATCTACTACGTTGTCACATGAGTATTTGAACTATGCCTCTCTGCCAAACGAGCAACCTTTTAACGCATAGTAAAACATCAACAATCGTCATGTTTTACAACAAAAGCACAACCAACAGCCGTTTATTATAAAACTGTGCCGCAAGCTGCGTGGCAGCAAACTGTGTCTTTCACACGAATGCACATGCACTCCACATTGCGTGTTGTCAGAAAACAACAAATTAGCGGAACTGTACAAATTCCATCATTTTCGTTGGCTTTTGGCTAAAATATTTTAAGCATCTTGGTGCCATACAAAAAATAGAGGACAAGAAGAGATGGTTACACACAAAGCAAAAGCATCACTCGCAGCAGCACTGCTAACACTCGCAGCGCTTCCAGCTCAAGCGCAAGATTGGACTGGTGCTTATATTGGTGCTGGCGCTAGTTCGCACTCAGGGACGAACACAGATTTTTTCAACGGTGCGCTAGCAACAGGCTTTCAGAACCCAGACAATCGTTCAGGAAGCATGAAAAGCATACATGCGGGCTATCGCTACCAAGTCGAAAATGTTGTTTACGGAGTTGAATTGTCACGAGCTTCTGGCAGGCTTGAGATGGAGACTGTTCCTGGAAACCATATTTCTGGCACAACAACAGCGTTAGCCAAAATAGGATATGCAACAGACAACATATTATTATCGATGGGTGTTGGTTATTTTGAAGGTAAACTAGTTCCAAATTGTGTCGCAAGTTGTGGCACGGCAGATATTTCAGGATTGGCCCTGTCGATTGGCGCTGATTATGCTTTCGAGAGTGGGATGACGGTTGGGGCAGCAATTATTCGGCGTGAAAATCGTAAAGGCGCTTATTCACTGTTAAGTGGAGACCATGTGAATAAGGGTACAGATACCGCATTAGAATTGCGTGTTGGATACAATTTCTAAAGAAGCCAAAAGTCTCCTATAGACATCGTAAAGTCGTAATGTGCCGTCATATTTCTTACGTCGGCACATTCTCATTAATCGGCAGAATGACACCTTACTTAAATTAGAATCAACTTCGCTTCACTGCGGTGGCGCTGGCTGCTGAGGCGTAAAGTCTGCCACTTCTGGCTTTGTATCTTGCGTTGGCTGCGGTGCTTGCGATGACGGCTTACTCCCAACTTGAGGTATAGGCAGCGGCTTTATCTTCTGTGCTACAGTTCGCTGAGGCTTGGGTTCTCGTTTCTTTTCAATGTCTTTTGCTTCATCAGCTATAACGCCAGCCATCAGTGCTAGCGTCTCAAGTCTCACTGCTTCTGCCTCTTGCTGCGTTATTCTGCGTATGGTGTTGAGTGCCTTTTGTATGTCTGTGAGTGCAGTCATGTGCTTGCTCCAACACATGAGGGTGCAAAATCACCACCCCAAAAGCATAAGTACTCCACCCAAAGAAACTGCGCATAATGATACTTACTCTGCAGAACCCATTTCATAGTGCTGCCATCCATTTCAGCTTGCTCTGTGTGTTGATTTGACGATGACAAGCGTTGCTCAAGCTTACAAAGCGTTGCCCAAAGTGCTGCAGCTTGCTGGCACATATAGCGATACTGCCAACACTTGGGGGCATTCGCTTAAAGCGTAGTGTGCGCAAGTAGCAGTCACTTCTTCCCACCCAACCTTGTTGCAAGTTCTTGTGCGGTTGCGTGTTTACCGTAGTAACTTTCAATAATCTGCACACTGGTTCCCATGTTACGTGCAATATCAAACACATTAACTTTGCCATGTCGCAGCATCTGCACGGCGTAAAAGTGCCTTAGACTGTACAGTGTGTATTTCTCACCATCAGCGTTGTGCATGATATTCTCACGCTTAAGCACTTCATTAAATTGATCAATCAGCGTGATAATCTTGTTTCCATCTGGCATACGAAACAGCCAATCGTCGTGTTGTGCTGTTTTACGGCTGTGCTGTTTGGCGCCTACTGCTGCCGTACGTGCCCACTCTTCTTGCCAACGAGCATTTCGCTCCAGTGTGCGTTCAACATATCTCGCAGCATTAGCACGTAGGATAACGTAACGCTTGCCCGTCTTGCCTTTGACGTTAAATGCGTAGTTTTCTCTACCACGCTCATCCGTAAACCGCTCTAAGTCACCCACACGCAAGTTGTTTGCTTCGCCTACACGCATACCACTGTTGGCAAGGACAAGCACATAGTCACGCAGTAGCTCACGTGTGTAGCGCCACTTGGCGTTGTCTTTCTCTTCATGCATCCAACGTCTAATGCCTTTGTACAACACGCTGTATTCGCGCAATGTAAACGCTGGGCGTGTTTTAGTGCGCTGTGCTTTGTGTCTAAACGTTGGCGTTGGTTTGTTGCCTCTGTAGCCACGTTCTTGTGCAAACTTCAGCACAGTGAGTGCAAAGGTAGTTTCCCACTCAAGTGTTTTGTCTGCTGGATTTAAGCTGTGGTTCTTAGGGCGTTTGTCTTTGGGCATACGATGATAATAATCACGTCTCCAATCCACATAGTCACGCAGCAGTGCGTTATCTATCTTATCAACTGGCTTCTTGCCGCAGTACTCATGCCAAAACTTACTCACACGCCGTATTTGGCGCAGCATGTAATCACTTGTCTGCTGTTGGTTGGCTTTGTTGTTGTGCGCATATGTGCCACGTGCATTCTGGCTCTCACGCAGTCGTTCATACTCATTCAACACATCACTGAAGCGTTTAATCTGCAGTGGCAGTTGTTCTTCTTTGCGAAACTCTAATTCGTAGTGTGCACGTACTGCCAAATCACGTGCCTTAGCCAAGTCTCGTGTCTTCAAGCTTTTGTAGATGTACTGTCGTTTGCCTTTGTACAATCGCACTTGGAAAATGCCATTGCGAGTGAACAACAGCACTTTGCCATCCACCATCTTTTCTTCAAACTCAGCGTCAGTTTTGCCTAACAAATGCCTAACAACCTATGCAAATTCGCTATTTGCATAACAATTGCATAACATTTTATGAAGCGCAACAGATTGCTAAGTCACTGTTATTAAACAGATTTACAGGCGTCCATGACAGTGCTTGAATTTATTGCCCGATCCGCAAGGGCATGCTTCGTTGCGCGCCGGGTTGCCCCATGTTGAAGGGTCATTTTCATCAAACCCTTCAATGGCCTCCGCTGCTGCTTCGGCCTGATCTACAGCCACATCAACTGCGTCATCAGCCGCACGCTGCTGTGCCAACATCTGCTCGATCATACGTTGCTGCTGTTCTTCGCTGGGCGGTTCGATCCGCGACAAACGCTGTGTCACATCTGCACGCAGACTGTCCAACATCCCCTCGAACAGCTGGAAGGATTCGTTTTTGTACTCGTTCAACGGATCACGCTGTGCATAGCCACGGAACCCCACAACCGAACGCAGATGCTCAAGTGTCAGCAAGTGATCGCGCCATTTGGCGTCAATTGTTTGCAGCAAGAAGTGCTTTTCGATGTTGCGCATATTCTCGGCGCCAAACTTCTCGGCCTTCTCTTCCATCAACTTGTCTGTTGCTTCAATCAGACGCTCGCGGATGATGTCGTCGTCTACGCCATCCTCTTCACACCACGCGATCAAAGGTACATCAACGCCCAACTCCTCAATCACAGCGGCATAAAAAGCCTTCGTATCCCACTGATCAGCATAAGTGTTACGCGGCATATATTGATCGATCATATCGTCTATCATCTGGTGACGCATATCTTCCGTGATCTCGTGCAGGTCCTGCGCTTCCATGATCTCGCGGCGCTGGCCAAAGATAACTTTGCGCTGTTCGTTCATCACGTCATCGAACTTCAACAACTGCTTGCGCATGTCAAAGTTGCGGCCTTCAACCTTGGCCTGCGCGCGCTCAAGTGACTTGTTCACCCAAGGGTGAATGATCGCTTCATCCTCTTTCAGACCCAGCGATGTCAGCACTTTTTCCAACCGCTCGGAGCCGAAAATGCGCATCAGATCATCTTCGAGAGACAGATAGAACGAAGACCGGCCCGGATCACCCTGACGGCCAGAGCGGCCACGCAACTGGTTATCAATCCGGCGGCTTTCGTGCCGCTCGGATGCTAGAACGTAGAGGCCACCGACTTCCAGTACCTTCTTCTTTTCATCCGCTGTCTCGGCCTCGATCCGCGTGCGTGTCGCAACAGGATCCGCTTCGGGATCAGCTGCCAGTGCTTCAAGTACCTTCAATTCGACGTTGCCGCCCAGCTGGATGTCAGTACCGCGCCCCGCCATGTTCGTAGCGATGGTCACCGCGCCAAATTTACCCGCATCCCCAACAATCTGTGCTTCCTGCTCGTGCTGGCGCGCGTTCAGGACATTGTGTTTGATGCCTTCCGCTGTCAGCAAACCGCTGAGCATTTCGGATTTCTCGATGGAGGTCGTCCCAACCAGGCAAGGCTGGCCTTTGGCATGGGCCGCAATGACCTCCTCGATCATCGCTTTGTATTTCTCAGCGGCGGTACGGTAGACGGCATCGTCCTCATCCACACGCGCGACAGGCACGTTTGTCGGCACTTCGACCACGCCAAGGCCGTAAATCTCCATGAATTCATCGGCTTCGGTCAGGGCGGTACCGGTCATACCGCCAAGTTTGTCGTACAAACGAAAGTAGTTCTGGAACGTCACGGAGGCGAGTGTGACGTTTTCCGGCTTGATATCGACGCGCTCTTTCGCTTCGATCGCCTGATGCAAACCGTCGCCCAGACGGCGACCCGCCATCATGCGGCCTGTGAATTCGTCAATCAGAACAACCTCACCGTCGCGAACGATATAGTCTTTGTCTTTCTCGAACAGCTTGTGCGCGCGCAGACCCTGGTTGACGTGGTGCACCAGTGATGTGCTTTCGGGATCGTAGAGGGTGAACCCTTCTTCCAGCAACTCACGGGCGCGCAGCTGCTCTTCCAGGAACTCGATACCGTCATCGGTAAAGGTCACACCGCGGGTTTTTTCGTCCAGCTCGAAATGCTCGGGCAACAAGGAGGGGATCAGGGTATCGATAGTCTGGTACATGTCTGAGCGGTCATCAGACGGCCCGGAAATGATCAAAGGCGTGCGTGCTTCGTCGATGAGAATGCTGTCAACTTCGTCCACGATGGCAAAGTTATGCTGTTTCTGGAAGATGTCGCTCAGCTCTGCCTTCATGTTGTCGCGAAGATAGTCAAAGCCCAGCTCGTTATTCGTGGCGTAGGTAATATCGCAATCGTACGCGGCACGCTTGAGATTATCCGGCATGTTGGGAACGATATAACCGGTTGTCAGACCAAGAGAGGCAAAGACCTTGCCCATCCACTCGGCATCACGTTTCACCAGATATTCGTTCACAGTAACAATGTGCACGCCTTTATGGGTCAGCGCGTTCAGATAGGCCGCAAATGTCGCGGTCAGGGTTTTGCCCTCGCCTGTCTTTTGCTCGGCCACGTTGCCTTGGTGCAGGAAAATCGCACCCATCAGCTGGGTGTCAAACGCCCGCAGGCCCAGCGTGCGGCGCGCGCCTTCGCGACAGTTCGCAAATGCCTCGGGCAGCAGATCATCGAGACTTTCGCCTTTCAGGGCGCGCGTTGCCAGTTCTTCTGTTTTGTCCTTGATCGCTTCGTCAGAGAGCTTCGAATACTCGGGCTCAAGCGCGTTCACCTTATCAACCAACGGTCGGACAGCCTTGATCTTGCGATCATTCCGCGTCCCAAATACCTTTTTGGTGATTTTTCCGAGTCCCAGCATGCGATCTCCAGCCGAAGTTTAAAATGTATCGCGCGATCTGCTTGCCCCGCATACGCCCAGTCCATAAATAGAAGGGGAGAATGATGGCTGTACGCCGCACCCAACAGCGATGTAAGGGCCACCACACAACGTGTCAATGTAACCGGCCCAATAGCACCGGAATGATAGGACGATCCATGCAAAAACCCCTCACTTTTCTTGCTCCACTGGCATTTCTTGCCGCATTTTCCCTGCCCGCAGCAGCACAGGACGCCACACCAGCCGATCCTTCGACCGTAGTTGCGACCGTAGGCGATACGGAAATCACGGTCGGTCACATGATTGTAGCATGGGCGAGCCTGCCCGAGCAGTATCAAGGACTGCCAGATGACGTTTTGTTTCAGGGCATCCTTGACCAGCTTGTTCAACAGACCGCACTGCAGCAGCAATTCTCAGGTGATCTGCCTTCGCGGATCTCGCTCCAGCTCGAGAACGAGCAGCGGTCACTTGTCGCTGGCGAAGCAATCAACGGCATCATGGGATCACCGCTTGCCGAAGCCGACGTGCTTGCCGCTTATGCAGAAGAGTACAGCAACTCCGAGCAGAGCACCGAATTCAACGCGTCGCATATTCTGGTAGAGACAGAGGAAGAAGCGCTGGCCATTGTTGAAGAGCTGAAAGAAGGCGCAGATTTTGCGACCGTTGCACGCGAAAAATCCACTGGCCCATCCGGCCCGAACGGCGGGCAGCTGGGCTGGTTCGGTGAAGGTGCAATGGTGCCAGAATTCGAGGCGGCAGTCGTCGCGATGGAGCCGGGCGCCGTATCCGCACCTGTGAAAACTCAATTCGGCTGGCATGTGATTACCCTGAATGAGACCCGCGTTCAGGAAGCACCCAAGCTTGAGGACGTCCGTGCCGAGCTGGAAATGCAAATCCGCCAAATCCGCGCGCAGGCGAAGATCGAAGAAGTCACCGCAGCTGCACAGGTTGACCGCAGCGGCGCAGAGGGCATAGCACCTTCCGTCATCAAACAAGTCTCGGCATTGGAGTAAGATTAACTATGGCAAAAATCACCGCCGTCTCCCCACTGGCACCCGCCGCGTTTCCGGCCCTTCCTGTTATCGAAGGTGTTAAATTCGCGGCCGTTGCAGCAGGGGTAAAATATCAGGGCCGGACAGATGTAATGTTGGCCACCCTGACACCGGGAACAGTGGTTGCAGGGGCGTTTACGCGCTCCTCCACACGGTCTGCACCCGTGTTGGACTGTCAGGCCAAGCTGGGCCATTCCTCTGCCGAGGGCGCTGCCATTTTGGTGAACTCTGGCAACTCCAATGCGTTCACAGGCAAAGGCGGTGTCGCGTCTGTCGAGGCGATCACGGCTGCGGTCGCACGCGCCTGTGATGTCCCGCAGATGCGGGTATTCACCTCCTCCACAGGTGTGATCGGAGAGCCCCTGCCGCATGAGCGGATCACAGCAGTTCTGGACACCTTGGCGGCCAACACCAAGGTCGCCGACATTGCTGCGGCTGCCAAAGCGATCATGACCACCGACACCTTCCCGAAAGGCGCAGCTGCGTCTGTGGAAATTGGCGGTAAAACAGTCTCTATTGCGGGGATTGCGAAGGGTTCTGGCATGATCGCACCCGATATGGCGACGATGCTGGTCTATATCTTTACCGATGCCAAAATCAGTCAGGCCGCGCTACAATCCCTTGTCAGCGCGCACAACGAAGTCACGTTTAACAGCATCACAGTGGACAGTGACACCTCAACGTCCGACAGCCTGATTGTTGCGGCAACGGGCGCAAGTGGTTTTAGTGTTGATGATAACAGCTCCTTTTCAGACGCCCTACACGGTGTGATGCGGGACCTTGCCCATCAGGTTGTCCGTGACGGCGAAGGTGCGACGAAGTTCGTCGAGATCAACGTGATTGGTGCGGCAAATGATGCGGACGCCAAGACTCACGCGATGGCGATTGCAAACTCGCCCCTCGTCAAAACGGCCATCGCAGGACAGGACGCAAACTGGGGCCGCATCGTTATGGCTGTAGGTAAGTCCGGCGCTGCCGCAGATCGTGACACTCTGGGTATCCGCTTTGGCGATGTAGAAGTTGCCAAAAATGGATGGCGTAGTGAAAGCTATTCCGAAGAGGCCGCAGCCGGACATATGAAAGGCGAAAACATCGTCATTGGTGTGGATATCGGCATCGGATCAGGGAAATCCACGGTGTGGACCTGCGATCTGACCCATGGCTACATCGACATCAATGCGGACTATCGCTCGTGAAGCTTGTCTCGGAGTTGCCTCAATGAAGATAGTGCTCGTCTCGGCGGTTGCGTTGATCGACGTAGACGGGCGCGTTCTGCTCGCACAGCGCCCGCCCGGAAAATCCATGGCGGGCCTGTGGGAGTTTCCGGGCGGGAAGGTGGAAGCAGGGGAAACCCCCGAAGCTGCTCTGATTCGCGAGCTGGAAGAAGAGTTGGGCATTGATACATGGGCCTCTTGCCTTGCCCCGCTGACCTTTGCCAGCCACAGCTATGATGATTTCCACCTGATGATGCCCCTGTTTGCCTGTCGCAAATGGAACGGCACGCCGCGCGCGCGTGAGGGCCAAGTCCTGAAGTGGGTTAAGCCTGCGCAGATGCGTGATTATCCAATGCCGGCGGCTGATATTCCGTTGATTTCGGTCCTGCGAGATTGGCTCTAGCCCTACGAAAGTACGATTTTCGCAAACTACTATTTTCAATCTTAGGTATTATTTGTTCTGGATAGCCGACGAATTGTGGCTAAACTGAGGCGGGATCAATTCTGGGGAGGATTTCTATGCTACGCACCATCACGCTTGGAAGCTGTGTTCCCGTACAGGGCACATTTGTACGCGCAAATCCAGATGGCCGGATTTCTGTTCAAGTGGACAACACCATCTATTCTGGCATGCCCATCACAAAGAAATAATCGTTTGATATCTTTGAGACGGAAAAAGGGACGGTGTTTTGCACCGTCCCTTTTTTAATGTTTATCGCTTACAGCGCCTTAGCTTAGCGTACGCGTGACTTCTTCGCGCGTGAAGATCTCGATCACATCGCCCGGGCGAATATCATCGTAGTTCTCGAACGCCATACCACATTCCTGACCGGACTGGACCTCTGGCACTTCATCCTTGAAGCGCTTGAGTGTCTTGAGCGTACCTTCGTGAACAACGACGTTGTCGCGCAGCAAACGAACACCAGCCGAGCGGCGTGCGACGCCTTCAGTAACCAGACAGCCGGCAACTTTACCGATACCCGTAACCTTGAAGACCTCTTTGATGTTGGCATAGCCAATAAAGGTTTCCTTGATCTCGTTGCTGAGCAAGCCAGATGCCGCTGCTTTTACATCGTCCACCAGATCGTAGATGACCGAGTAATAGCGAATCTCGACACCCTTCTGGTTGGCGGTGTTGCGTGCAGATGCGTTGGCACGGACGTTAAAGCCCATGATCGGCGCGCCTGATGCTTCGGCCAGACCCACGTCTGTCTCTGTGATAGCCCCCACACCTGAGTGGAGCACGCGCACGCGGACTTCATCGTTGCCAATTTTCTCCATCGCCTGAACAATCGCTTCAGCAGAACCCTGCACGTCCGCTTTGATCAGAATGGGCAGTTCGGACACGCTCTCGTTTGCTTTGGCATTCGCCATCAGCTGTTCCAGCGTTGTCGCAGCACCAGCGGCAGCGCGTTTGTCCTTGGCAGCCTTGGCGCGGTATTCAGCGATTTCACGCGCTTGCGCTTCGGTGTCTGTCACGTTCAAGACGTCGCCTGCTTCGGGTGTGCCGTTCAGGCCCAGAACCTCTACAGGAACAGACGGACCAGCTTCTTTGATGCGGTTACCTTGATCGTCGATCAACGCACGGACCTTACCGTATTGCTCACCCACAACAAAGATATCACCAGTGCGCAGCGTACCATTCTGAATGAGAACAGTCGCAACGGGGCCGCGGCCGACATCCAGCTTCGCCTCAATCACGGCACCAACGGCGGCGCGGTTCGGGTTTGCTTTCAGTTCCAGAATTTCTGCCTGAAGCGCGATGGCTTCCAGCAGGTCATCCAGACCTTGGCCTGTTACAGCAGAAACTTCGACGTCCTGTACGTCACCCGACATCTTCTCAACGATAACTTCATGCTGCAGCAATGCTGCACGCACGCGGTCAGGGTCAGCGGCCGGTTTGTCAATCTTGTTGATCGCCACGATCATCGGCACTTTGGCCGCTTTCGCGTGGGCAATCGCTTCGATCGTCTGTGGCATCACGGCATCGTCCGCAGCAACCACCAGAACCACAATGTCCGTTACCTGCGCACCGCGCGAACGCATAGAGGTAAACGCTGCGTGGCCGGGTGTGTCGAGGAAGGACAGAACCTGCCCGCCTTCGGTCGTTACCTGATACGCGCCGATGTGCTGGGTGATGCCGCCGGCCTCGCCCGCAACAACCTTCGCCTTACGGATCGCATCCAGAAGAGATGTCTTACCATGGTCAACGTGACCCATGATCGTGATCACAGGAGGACGACCAATCAGATCACCCTCGTCATCAACTTCGATCTTGATCACGTCTTCAACGTCAGCGTCGGAAACGCGAACTACACGGTGGCCGAATTCCTCGATGATCAGCTCAGCTGTATCAGCGTCGATCGTCTCGTTCTGCGTGATCATCAGGCCGCTGTTCATCAGCGCCTTAACAACGGCGCCGGTTTTCTCGGCCATACGGAACGCAAGTTCAGACACCATAATCGCTGGTGGCAACTGTACATCACGGATGATCTTTTCGCGCTCGACATTGCCACCCATTGCCTTTGCACGGGCGCGGTCCTGCTTGCGCTTCATCTGCGCCATGGAGCGTTGACGGCCGCCTTCGCCCCCACGCATCGCCTGATTGACAGTCAGCTTACCGGAACGGCGGCTGTCTTCATCCTGACGGTTCTTCTTGTTGGTTTCCTCGCGGTCACGCTCGGTCTTGCGAGGCGTTGCAGCAGGAAGTGCCTTGTTTGGCGCAGCACGACCCTGTGAAGGCTCGGAGGACGGTGAAGGTGCGGCGGCTTGTTGTGCAGCAGCTTCTGCTTCACGCTTGGCGCGCTCGTCTTCCTCGGCTTTCGCCTTGAGGCTTTCTTCGCGCTCGCGGTCTTCGATCTCTTTCGCTTCGATCTCGGCGCGACGGCGCTCACGATCTTCAGCGCGTGCTTTTTCTTCCGCTTCGCGTGCGGCAGCCTCTTCGACTTCGCGTGCCTTGGCGGCTTGAACTGCCTTCAGGCGGCGCTCCATCTCGGAATCGGTAATACCAGCCGGACGCCGTGACGGATCACCGACAGGGCCCGCGCCGGGGCCGGTTGGCTTTTGGCCACCCGGTTTGGGAACCACAACGCGCTTGCGCTTGGTTTCCACCACGACGTTCTTGGTACGCCCATGGCTAAAGCTTTGTTTTACGTTGCTGGGACGCGAACCGCCCAGACCCAATGTTTTTCTGCCGTCACTATCGCTCATCTAGCTCGTCATCCTTTCGGCTGGCCGCTGCCAGCCTCGTTTTTGCGCACGCCGTTTAATCTATGGGCTTCCTCTACAACACGCAGAGTGAGTCCACCAGAGGCGAGCGCCCCATGTATCACAGTTTGGCGACCGAATGCCAAACCCAATTCATCCGCAGTCAAACACCCGATATAGTGCCCGTAATGCGGCGTACTCAATTTCGATTTGCCGCGACCTGATCCATCCACAGCCTGGATCAACACCAGCGCCTCTTCCGTTTGCAGCCAGCTTTTGACCTTTTCATAGCCCGCAATGGCTTTACCCGCTTTGCGCTGCATCGAGATCAGGTCCACCACGCGGCGGGCCAACTGGCGTTCTACTTCTTCCACCAGATCATCTGATGTCTTGACGGGCTGCTTCGCAGAGCGCGAGAACAACCCCTTTTTTACAACCGTCTCAAGGGCGGCACGATCGGCCGACACCCACATTCCGCGACCGGGCAATTTGCCCATCACATCAGCAAATGCCTGCCCTTCCGGGCCAATGACGAAACGGATCATCTTGTACTTTGGCTGCACCTCGCCCGTGGCAAGACACTTGCGTTCTGCACCGCTCTCAGCGTCTTTTGATGCGCCACCGCGTCCCATACCGGTTCCCCCGAAGCCTGAGATCAGGCTTCGGCCTCCTCTTCTGCGTTGTCCTCGGCTTCGCCGTCCATTTCGGTCGGGTCAACCCAGCCCAGCAGCACGCGGGCCGTCATGATCAGGCCCTGTGCTTCTTCCAGTGTCATGCCGAAAGGTTCAAGCGTGCCATCATCTTTGATGCGTTCGCCGTTTGCTGTGGTCCAGCCACCGGCCAGTTCCCAATCCGCACAAGTGGCGAAATCTTCCAGCGTTTTCACGTCGTCTTTTGCCAGCGCTTCGATCATCTGGGGTGTCAGACCCTCAAACTCAAACAGGCTGTCTTCGACACCCAGCGCACGGGCAGCATCCAGCGCTGCCGTGTTCTGCGCTTCCAGTACGTCACGGGCACGGGCCTGCAATTCGCCGGCAGTACCTTCATCAACACCGTCAATGACCAGCAGTTCGTCAACTTCGACGTATGCCACTTCCTCAAGGCTTGTGAAGCCTTCGGACACCAGAAGCTGGGCAAAGAATTCATCCAGATCAAGGTTATCCATGAACAGCTTGGTGCGCAGCTCGAACTCGGCCTGACGGCGCGAGCTTTCCTGCTCTTCGGTCATGATGTCGATATCCAGACCTGTCAGCTGGCTTGCCAGACGGACGTTCTGGCCACGGCGGCCAATCGCAAGCGACAGCTGCTCTTCTGGTACCACAACTTCGATTTTGCCGGCTTCTTCATCCAGAACAACCTTGGTCACTTCCGCAGGCTGCAACGCATTCACAAGGAACGTTGGCGTGTCTTCGTTCCATGGAATAATGTCGATCTTCTCGCCCTGAAGCTCGTTCACAACCGCTTGGACGCGGCTACCGCGCATACCAACGCAAGCGCCAACAGGGTCGATCGAGTTATCATAGGAAATCACGGCGATCTTGGCGCGCGAACCCGGATCACGGGCTACGGCTTTGATCTCGATGATGCCATCATAGATTTCGGGCACTTCCATTTTGAACAGCTCGGCCATGAACTCCGGCGCTGTACGGCTCAGGAAAATTTGCGGACCGCGCTGCTCGCGGCGCACTTCCTTGATGTAGACGCGGATACGGTCGTTCGGGCGATACGATTCGCGGCCGATCTTCTCGTTGCGGCGCAGGATTGCTTCGCCGGCGCCTACATCAACGATAACGTTTCCATACTCTTCCCGCTTGACCAGACCATTGATGATCGTGCCTGCGCGGTCTTTGAATTCTTCGTACTGGCGGTCACGCTCGGCTTCGCGGACCTTCTGCAAGATCACCTGCTTGGCGGATTGTGCCGCGATACGGCCCATCTCAACAGGTGGAACCTCTTCCGAGAATTCCTGACCAACCTGAGGGTCAGCCATGTACGGCTTGGCCTGCTCAACCGTAAATTCAGCCTGATAGTTTTCCAACTCATCATCCGCCACAACCGTGCGGACCCGCGTGAATGTCGCACGACCTGTCTTGCGGTCAATCGCCACGCGAATGTCCATTTCCGCGCCGTAGCGAGACTTGGCTGCGCGCGCGAGGGATTCTTCCATCGCTTCGATCACCAGCACGGGGTCGATCATCTTTTCACGGGCAACAGCTTCGGCAGTTTGCAAAAGCTCAAGCTGGTTTGCAGATGTAATGGCCATTAGTCTTCTCCCTCGTCAGACAGATGTGTCTGCACTTCATCAAATTGGGTTTCGTCAATTGCACCAGTCGCTTTGCGCTGCCGCAGCATTTCTCTGATCAGCTCGTCCGTCAGGACCAGCTTGGCGTCTGTCAGCCAGTCAAATTTCAGGCCCACGGTGCCTTCTTCGATGTTGATCAACACTTCGTCGCCCTCAACGCCCGCCAGTTCACCCTTAAAGCGGCGGCGGCCATCGATCATATCGTCGGTCTCCAGCTTGGCCTCATAGCCCTCGAACATTGCGAAGTCTTTCAGGCGCGTCAGCGGGCGGTCGATACCGGGCGAGGACACTTCAAGCGCGTATTCCTCAACAATCGGGTCTTCCACATCCAGCACCGCACCAACGGCCGTGCTGATCTGGGCCAGATCATCAACTTCGATCCCGCCTTCTGGCTTGTCCGCCATGATCTGCAAGATTGCGTTCTTGCCCGTCATCAGGCGCACGCGCACAAGCTCGAAACCGAGGTCTTCGATGACAGGAGTGATAATCCCGGCCAGACGCCGGTCCATCGCGGCTTTTGCAATCAGATCGTTATTCATAAACTCACTTGCCTACAGGCATTATCTTCGGGCACAAAAAAACGGGCGCGCGGCCCGTGTCAGAGGATCGGTGGGCGCTTGGTTTGGACCCTAGCACCGCGCTGTTAAGACGTCGTATACGCCTGATACCGGAGAACATCAAGCCCCCCACCACCGTTGTGGTGCGCGCAGATCATCAAATACACCACGGCCCAGAGTTGCGGGCATCACTACGCCGGTAGATACGGCGTGGCCACCAGCGACCACGATATCGCTATAGGCCGCAAGTGCCGTGGGATCCGCGATATCCGCGCCATCCACCAGATATTCGGCCAAGGCCTGCACGCGCACGGCTTCGGACGGGATTGAAACCAGTTCAACCTTGTCGAACCAGCCCGCCTGCCGGTCTTTCCAATGCGTCACAACACGTCCTGCCAACAGCTGCTGGCCCGCCGCAAAATGATCCACGCGGTAGAGGCCTGTACCAATGCCCGCATCCGGAGCATGCGCAGGACGGATCACATATGCCGGACGGCTGAGGGTGAAGGGCAATGCGGCATCAGGTACCGCCAGCGCAATCTGGACGCGGCTGCGCGACAGCGCGCGCACCTCGCCCAGCACCGCAAGGCTATGGGCAACGTCAAGTGCCGTAAGCGGCGTATCGTCATGAAACGTTACCCCTTGGCGCAGGTCAAAAGTCCAGACGGTTGCATTTTGCGTGCTTGCCCAAGCAGTGGCGAGTTCCGGGCGAAGGGTACCATCGGCTGCAACTTCGGTCAGTGTCTCAAACACCAGACCTAAACGGGCAACTTGCATGAACAGCCCGTCACCGCGCGTCCAGTCATCACCGCGGTCAGCCCCCGACAGGGCAAGGCGAAGCTTGCCACCGCGCTGCGGTAACGGCCCCGCACTCACCCCTGCGGCAGCCAGCAAAGCTGCGGCGGCACCGCTGGCAAATAGCGCACGACGGTCAAGAGGTTTGCGGCTCATGACAGCGCAATCCGGTCCATTGCGCGCACCAGCTCGGCACTGATCCCCGGCTCGGAGAGCGCATGGCCCGCATGGCGCACCATTTTCAATTCACCCTTTGGCCACGCCTTGGCAATTGCATAAGCACTGGCGGGCGGGCAGATCATGTCATAGCGGCCCTGCACAATCACACCCGGAATATGCGCAATCCGGTCCATCTGTGCCAATATCTGGCCGTCGTAATCCAGAAAGCCGTTGTTGATGAAATAGTGATTCTCCAGCCGCGCAAAGGCACGGGCATACTCGCCCGGCCCCTCTACCATATGACCCGCCGATGAAATCGAGGCGAGCGCATTTTCCCAGCCGGACCACGCCCGCGCATAGCGCGTTTGCAGCGACATATCATCGCTGAAAAGGCGTTTGTGATAGGCCTTGATGAAATCACCCTGCTCGTCGCGCGGCACAAACGCTGTGAACTTGTCCCACACCTCGGGCCAGAATTTCCCGGCACCGCCGCCATAGAACCAATCCAGCTCGGCTTGCGTCATCAGGAAGACACCGCGCAGCACCAGATTGCGAACAGCCTCGGGATGGGTTTGGGCATAGATCAGCGACAGGGTAGCCCCCCAGCTGCCACCAAACACCACCCATTGGCCAATGCCCAGCGTCTCACGGATCAGCTCGATATCGGCGACCAGATGCCATGTGGTGTTGTCTGTCACGCTGGCAAACGGGGTGGAGCGGCCACAGCCGCGCTGATCAAACAGAATCACACGGTATTTGGCTGGGTCGAAATACCTGCGCATCGACGGACTACATCCGCCGCCCGGACCGCCATGCAAAACCACAACGGGGATGCCGTCAGGGTTTCCGCATTGCTCCATATACACATGATGTCCCTGCCCCACGGCCAACATACGCCGGTCAAACGGGTCCAGCGGCGGGTACAGATATTGCGCTGCATTCTTTTGATCGTGGGTCTTATCCATTACCGGCCTATATAGTACGAAGTGACATTGAATACGAGGAGCATAGAAATGCAAGCGCATCAAAGCACTGTCGATCCCGCCGAGGTCGCAAAGTTCGAAGCCATGGCCGCCGAGTGGTGGGACACAGAAGGCAAGTTCAAGCCGCTGCACATGCTGAACCCGTGCAGGCTGGATTATATCACCTCCCAGATCGCGGGTGAGTTTGACCGCGACCTGAAAGCACCCACCCCATTTGCGGGTCTGCGCATTCTCGATATCGGGTGTGGTGGCGGGCTGCTGTCCGAGCCGATGGCCCGTTTGGGTGCCACCGTTGTGGGCGCGGATGCCGCAGCGGGGAACATTCCCGTGGCGCAAATCCATGCCGAGCAATCAGGCCTGACGATCGACTACCGCCACACCACAGCCGAGGCGATGGCCGAAGCAGGAGAGCAGTTCGACGTGGTCCTGAACATGGAAGTGGTTGAGCACGTCGCCTCCCCGATCAGCTATCTGACTGCCTGCCGTCAGCTGCTGAAACCGGGTGGGTTGCACATCTGCTCTACCCTGAACCGCAATGCCAAATCCTACATGATGGCGATCATCGGGGCGGAGCACGTCATGCGCTGGTTGCCAAAAGGCACGCATGAATGGTCCAAATTCATCACACCGGACGAGTTGTACAAACTACTCGAAGAGGCAGGACTGGACCCGGTTGATCGCAAAGGATTTGTATTCAACCCGATCTTGTGGACCTGGAGCCTGTCGGCAAAAGACCTGAGCGTGAATTACGTCACCGCCAGCCTGAAGCCCGCAGCCTAACCCAGCTGGTTGCGCAATTCGCGCAGGATCGGCAGGGCAGCGCGGGCTTTATCCTCGCCCAACTGCTCAACCACCTGCGTGATCATCGGGGCAATCGCGCTTAATGCAGCTTCGCGGGCCTGACGGCCTGCGGGGCTGATCGTCACCATTTTGCGGCGCGCATCGTCCCAATCGGGACGAATGTGGACGTACCCCGCCCATTCCAGCTTGGTCAGCGTATTGGTCATCGCACCGCGCGTGACATGAAACGTTTCGGCCAGTTGCGCCGGCGAGCGTTCAACATCGCGCCACGCCAGATGGTTCAGCACCGAGAAATGCGAGATTTCCATACCCTTGGGCAGGACCTTGCTCAGCCGGTTGCGCAAAATCTGATCAGTGCCCAGAATTTCACTGAACAGCATGATGGCAAGCGTGTTGGAATCGCCGGTCATGCCGGCAAGCCAAACGGGCGTTTATGGCTCAGGCTGGGAACCTTGCCACGGGCCGCATCCACCTGCGTCAGATCCAGATCGAACAGATAGACACCGGCCTCTGTGCCTGCATCCAGAACAACCTCGCCCCATGGCGCCACCACCAGCGAATGGCCGTAGGTGTCGCGCGTCTTGTTCGTGGCACTGGCGTGGGTGCCCGTCTGCGCAGGTGCAATCACAAAGCACCCCGTCTCAATCGCGCGGGCGCGCAACAGAGTGTGCCAATGTGCAGCGCCTGTGACCGGAGAAAACGCCGCCGGAACGGTGAGAATTTGCGCGCCCGCATCGGCCAGCGCCTGAAACAGCGCGGGAAAGCGTACATCATAACAAATGGCCATGCCGATTTTGGCAAAAGGCGTTTGCGCAATAACAGCCTGTGCACCTGGACGGTATGCAGCTGATTCTTTCCATGTCTCAGTAGGCGTCACCTGCACATCGAACATGTGAATCTTGTCATAGGATGCGGCAATCCCGCCCTGCGGATCAATCAAAAAGGACCGGTTGGCAAACCGCCCGTCTGCATTACCGGTCTTGAGACCCAGCGAACCGATCAGCACCCAAACGCCCAGCACCGCTGCATCGCTGCGCAGCGCGGCCAACGTCGGGTCTTCTGATTCATGATGCAGAACACTCTGCTGGTGATCACGGCTGGTAGAGATGCAGTTGCTCACCTCTGGGGTCAGGACAAACTCCGCGCCCTGCGCCGCAGCATCCGCCAGCATTTCCCGCGTTACCACCAAATTGGCCGCGGGATCGTCGCTGACATTCAGCTGGAGGAGAGCAGCTTTCATCCCGCCAGCAGCGCGTCGAGCTTGCCCGCGCGCTCCAGCGCGTGCAGATCATCACTACCGCCAACATGGATATCGCCGATAAAGATTTGTGGCACAGTCCGTCCACCATTGGCGCGCTTGATCATTTCGGGCTTGCGGGCCGGATCAGACAGCACATCAATCTCGGAGAAACTGACACCTTTGCTATTCAGCAACCGTTTCGCAGCATGGCAAAACCCGCAGAGCGGTGACGTATAGATTTCAACAGTTTTCACGACGCGATCCTTTTCAACAAGTGTTGGGTAAAGATTTAGGCATCTTTGACCGCTCTTGCTAGGGTTAGAACGCGGACAGGCCCTGATCCCGCTAGAATACAGACATTTGTGCAGGCGATGAGCGTGGCACCGGAGGTCATGACATCATCAACCAAAACGACTGGGCGCCCCCCCAGTACTTTTCCCTGCCGCGGATGGGGGCATATTGCATTTTCCAGCGTTTTGAATCGCTCGACGCGGCTCAGCCCCTCCAGCGAACTGGTTCGTCGCACACGCACTAACGCATCGGGACACCATTTTAGACCCAGATTACCCGCAACCGCCTTCGCCAATAACGCGGACTGGTTATAGCGCCGCGTGAGAAGGCGCATCCAATGCAGCGGCACGGGAACAACCAGCGTATCTTCGGCCAGCATCCCCCGCATCATATTCGCCATCCACAGGCCGGCAGGCCGTGCCATCTCCTGCCTGTCGCCGTGTTTCAGCCCCAGCACAATCTTGCGCCCCGTATCACGATACAGCAGCGCCGAACGCCCCTGCACCCAGGGAGGCGGCGCTTGCATACATCCATCGCAGTGGACGTCACCATCCTGCCCGCCTGCCGTCAGCGGTACACCGCAGCCATCACAAACAGCACCACCCAGAAATCGGGTGTCGCGCCAACATGGTCCACACAGACCAAAGTCACTCTCCACCAGATCACCGCAGGTAATGCAGCGAGGCGGATAGATCAGCGAGACAGCTGTTTGAAGTTGCGCAAGCACCAGCCTATGTACCTCTCCATGAATAATCCAATGACAGACACCGCGACCCTGCAAAGACACCGCGCCCGCGCCACCGCGGAAGGTATGTTTCTACATGCCACCGCCGCGGACGAGCTTCAGGATCGCCTCGCGATGGTTAACAAGCCGTTCACAGATGCGGCGATTGTGACCGGATTTCCGGATTTCTGGCGCCAGTTACATCCTGAGGCAGCGATTGTTTCCGATTCGGAAACACTGGACCTGATTCCACAATCCCACGATCTGGTTGCGCATATGATGGGCCTGCATTGGTCGAATGATCCGGTAGGTCAGTTGATCCAATGCCGCCGCGCATTGCGCCCTGACGGGCTGTTCATCGCCGTCAGCTTTGGGGGTGACACGCTGCAAGAACTCCGCCGCGCATTGGGCGAGGCCGAAATTGCCGTCACCGGCGGCCTGTCTCCGCGCATCGCCCCCCTGCCCGAGCTGCGGGATCTCGGCGGCCTGCTACAACGGGCCGGATTTGCCCTGCCTGTAGCGGACACCGCCACGCTCAGCGTTGAGTACCGCGACATCTGGCACCTGATGCACGACCTGCGCGCCATGGGCGAAACCAACGCCCTGAATGCGCGCTTGCGTCACCCCACACGCCGCGCCGTGTTTCAAAAAGCCCAAGAACTCTATGCGCAGCACTTTTCCGCAGCTTCCGGCAGGTTGCTGGCCAGTTTCGAACTTCAGGTTCTCACGGGCTGGGCGCCGGATGCCTCACAGCCGCAACCACTCCGCCCCGGATCGGCGCAACAACGGCTTGCAGATGCCTTGGGCACACCCGAAACGCCCCTGCCCGATTGACCCCAAGCAAATACCAACTATTTGATACGCAGAATAATGCAGGATGGCCCGATGAAAGATACACAAACAGGCGCGTGCCCCGTGCACGCAAACGCCGATCACCCAAAGGTAATGGCCCCGAAAATCGGTGTTCTGGTCGCCAATCTGGGCACACCTGACAACTATGACTACTGGTCAATGCGCCGCTATCTAGGCGAGTTTTTGTCAGACCGCCGCGTGATCGACTACTCTCCGTGGCTATGGCAGCCGCTGTTGCAGCTTATCATCCTGACCAAACGGCCCTTCACGTCCGGCGCAGCCTATAAATCCATCTGGAACAACGAGCAGAACGAGAGCCCGTTGATGACGATCACCAAGGCGCAAACCGCCAAAATTGCAGCCGAGATGGCCGAGACCTACGGCGATACGGTAATGGTCGATTTCTGCATGCGCTATGGCAACCCGTCGACGCAAAGCAAGGTTGAGGCAATGGTGAAGGCCGGTTGCCAGAAAATTCTCTTCTTCCCGCTGTATCCGCATTATGCCGGCGCCACATCTGCCACCGCTTGTGACAAATTCTTCGAAGCTTTGGGTAAAGAAAAATGGCAGCCTGCCAGCCGGACGGTTCAGCCTTACTTTGACCGCCCCGATTACATCGAAGCGCTTGCACAATCTATCGAGAAAAAATACGCCGAGCTTGAAACGCGACCCGATATTCTGGTCTGCTCCTACCACGGTGTCCCGCAGCGCTATCTGATGGAGGGCGACCCCTATCACTGCCAGTGCCAGAAAACGACGCGCCTGCTGAAGGAGCGTCTGGGTTGGGCGGATACCGAGATCAAAACCACCTTCCAGTCGAAATTCGGCCCCGAAGAGTGGCTACAGCCCTACACGGTTGAAGAAGTCGCACGTCTGGCCGAGCAGGGCAAAAAGAACATCGCCGTGTGCGCACCTGCATTCTCCGCCGATTGCATCGAGACACTGGAAGAAATCAACGAAGAGATTTTCGAAAGCTTCGAACATGCGGGCGGTGAGCACTTCACTTACATTCCATGTCTCAATGATGATGAGGCGCATATCATAGCCATGTCCAACGTGATCCGCGAGAATCTACAGGGCTGGATTTAGCAGGTATCTTCTTGAGAGGGCTCAGAATGAGTCCTCTCAGTTTTGGATATCAGACCAAAGCCTGCAAAAATCCAACCCCTAGAACGCAAAAAGACGGTGCATTGCACCGCCTTTTTCCTATCAGTCAAAGACCGAAATTTAGTCAGCCAGAGCTGCTGCAACCAGAACCAGGATCAGGACCGGAACCAGAACGCCCGCGGAAGAGCTTGTCGCTTCTTCAACGACTACTGGTGCTTCGATGATTGGATCTGCCAGCGAGCCAGCAAAAGCGGAAGAAGCAGCAACAGTCATAGCGGCTGCGAGAAAGAGTTTTTTCATAGTAATAACCTCCAGAAGATGGCGTGTCATGTTTCTCAGCATGGAACGCGCCGTGCACGTACCTCGTGATGTTCTCTAAATAGCATCTCTTGTGGAAATGGAACAACCATTCATCAAACAATCATGAGTAACGTCGCGTTGTCGTCAAATTAGCAACACCTGCGTGCCCACTTTTGCCATGCCAAACAATTCCGCGATATGCTCGTTGTAGAGACCAATACAACCATTGGACGAGCGGCGCCCGATCTTGCGCGTATCATGGGTGCCGTGGATGCGGTAATAGGTCCAGCTGAGATACAGCGCATGCGTGCCCAGCGGGTTGTCCGGGCCAGGTCCGATCACTTTTGGCCACTCCGGATTCCGCTCCAGCATGGAGGGTGTCGGACGCCATGTCGGGCCATCGACCTTCTGGGTTACCTGCGTGCGGCCACGCCGCGTCAACTCCTGCGTGAGCGGCACGCTGGATGGGTACAGCTTGTAAATGCTCTGGTCTTCGGACCAATAGTGTACGGCGCGGCTATCAATATCGACAAGGATCGCACCGCCGCGCGTATTGTCGAAATAGGGCTGCCAGTGCAGCGTACGGAAGCTGGAAATGTTGCGGCGCACAACCTCGCTCACGTCACGTTCTGTTTCGGTTGTTGCCTGGCTGTTTACATCCAGACCCGCTGTCTGCGCCAAAGCAGGTGCTGCCAGCATTGCGGCGCTCCCCGCGAGAAATCCGCGACGGGTGTTAATCTTGAAATTGGTATCTGACATTTTATGTCTCCGGCTAAAAAGCTCTATTGAGAGCCATATATTGCGCTAAAGACACGTTTTCAAATCAAACCCGAGTGAGATAGGCGGATCACCGCGAAGTGCATTTGAACTGTTGCACCTCAGCATGTATGTCCGAGGAACACATTTAGGCTTGGAGTAGCGTAATGATCCGTCTTTTTACCGTTTTGTTGTTTGGAACCATAGCCTTGACTGCCTGCCAGCCAGCCGCGCCGACGCTTGGCGCCGACGGGCGCGCCCTGCCACGGGCTTATAAAATCGGCAGCCGCGAAGCAGAACAACTGCCCTTCCGGATGCTGGATGCGGTGAATGCACTGCGTGGCGCATCTGCTTTGACACCCTTGGCGCTTGATTGGCAGCTGACGGCAGCGGCGGCGACACACTCGCGCGACATGCAGGTTCAGAACCGCCCATGGCATTTCGGCTCTGACGGCTCCTCTCCCGTGGACCGCGTACAGCGCGTAGGCTTTGCCGGATCGCTTGTTGGTGAAGTCATCTCGGAAACCTACGAGACCGAGCTTGAAACACTAGGTGCATGGATGGAGAAACCCGATACACGCCGTATCCTCATGGCACCCGAAGGGCGTCGCATGGGCTTTTCCTGGTACCAGGAAGAGAACGGCAAAATCTGGTGGACACTGGTGATCGGCAACTGACCCCCTAAGGGGTCAGCGCCAACATCCCTAACGCCTAGGCGTTGATGGCAATCGGTACGCCATCTTTGATCATCGCATAGATCTTTTCTATTTCTTTATTGCTCACAGCAATACAGCCCCACGTCCAGTCGTCCTTGTCCAACCGCATGGGGTGTCTTTGGCCGTGGATAAATATCTCACCGCCCGGTGATTTACCCATCTCCTGCGCTACACGGATATCTTCCGCGTTGGGGTAGGAAATTCCGAGAGAAAGATGAAAGCGACTGTTAGGATTGCGTCGGTCAATCCGGTACAGCCCTTCCGGCGTCTTGCCATCTCCCTCGATCTGCTTGTGCCCTTCAGGGGCAAAGCCAAGTTTGATGTCATAGTCTTTCAACACGCGATCATCATTGAGCAGATACATCTTCCGCTCACCTTTGTTGACGACAACACCTGTGACTTCAGGACCCCTGTAGGTCTTGAATTTACTATCGGAACACGCGCCGAGCGTCGCGACTGCGGCGCTCCCTAAAATCAAATTTCTACGTTTCATATGCCTGCTGCTCTATCCGTTTTCGGACGATTATTGCCTACACCATATCAAAAGATTTTCAGTTCACAAAGACGCCAGTTTGCGAATCACACTCTACTGCAACATTTTCGCACAGGTTCAAACGCGGCTCAATTGTGCAGCAAGTTCCACATGTGAGGACCAGCGGAATTGATCCACCGGCTGCACCCAGTCAAGCGTAAATCCGCCTTTAACCAGCTGTGCCACATCCCGTGCGAAGGTGACGGGATTGCACGATACATAGGCAATGCGCTTGATGCCCGACCGTATCACTTCGGCTGTTTGTGCCTCGGCGCCAGCGCGCGGCGGGTCCATCACAACGGCATCATATTTAAGAAACTCGTCGGGCAGGATCGGCCTGCGGTACAAATCACGCGTGGTGTGTTTGACCGTCTTAAGGCCCTGCGCCATGCGCCAGCCTTTATCCATCGCCGCCATCATCTGGCTGTCACCTTCCACTGCCCAGACTTCGGCATCTTTCGCCAAAGGCAGCGTAAAGGTGCCACAGCCTGCAAACAGGTCTATGACACGTTTCGCACCCTGCACAGCCTCTTGCACAGCGGCAAGCAATTGCGCCTCGCCATGGGCGGTAGCTTGCATAAACGCACCGGGGGGCGGGCAAACATCGGCCACGCCAAACCGCTGCACGGGCGGCGAGCGTTGGGCGATCACTTCATCCTCCCACGTCAGGCGGGCAAAACCACGGCTGTCACACAGACCCGCCAGCGTAATCCGCAGCGGCCCGTCGATGGGCTTGCCACCGCTCACCTGTACGTCCAGTCCCACACGCGATGTTGTCACTGTCACCGCCAGCGTCGCTTTGCGGCTCCCACCCAGCTCGGCCAGTGCTTCGCAGATATCGCGCGCTTCCAGCAATTCGGGCTCGACCAATTTACAGTCTGGAATCTCGACGACGGTATCGGATGCGCGGCCATAGAAACCGGACATCGTCCCCTTCTTGGTGCGGCGCGCGGCAAACGTTGCACGGCGGCGGGTTTGCGCGGGCGACGTCACAATCGGGCGGATTTCGGTCTGAAGACCCTGTGCGGCCAATGCCTGCGCCACTACATCTGTTTTGAACGCAGCAACCAGATCATCAGAGGCATGTTGCAACTGGCAGCCACCACAAGCCTTGAAGTGCTTGCACGGCGGAGCAACGCGATCATCCGACGGCGTGACAATTTTCACGTCCCGCAGGTTGGAGCCCTCCAGGGTTCCGGTGACAACTTCACCGGCAAGCGTCATTGGGGCAAAAACCGGACCTTCGGCAATGCCGTCACCGTAGATACCAAGGCGTGTGATTTTATATTCTGTCATGCCCCTGCCATAGCGGCGCACGCGCCATCCCGCCAGCCCCTATTCTATACTGCTATTCAGCAGCCTTTATGTCCAGAAACCCGCCTGACTGCCGCTCCCAATAGCCGGCGTACAAACCACCCAGCGCCAGAAGTTGGTCATGACTGCCCGTTTCGGCAATGCGCCCCAGGTCCAACACTACAATGCGGTCCATCTCTCGCAGGGTAGACAGACGGTGGGCAATGGCCATGACGGTCTTGCCTTCCATCACCCGCTCCAAAGCAGATTGAATGGCGGCCTCTACTTCGCTGTCCAGCGCGCTGGTCGCTTCGTCCAGCACAAGAATAGGCGCGTCCTTGATCATGGCGCGGGCCAAGGCGATGCGTTGTCGCTGCCCACCGGATAGCTTCACGCCCCGCTCGCCCAAGTGCGCATCATAGCCTTTGCGGCCCTTGTGATCTTCCAGCGCAAGGATGAATTCATGCGCTTCCGCCTGTTTCGCCGCCGCGATCATATCCGCTTCGCTTGCATCAGGTTGGCCGTACATGATGTTGTCCCGCGCAGAGCGATTGAACATCGCCGTTTCTTGGGTGACCATCGCAATCGACCGCCGAAGGCTTTCTTGCGTCACATCACGAATGTCCTGACCATCAATCAGGATGCGCCCCTTCTCCGCCTCATACAGCCTGAGCATAAGCGCAACGAGCGTCGATTTTCCGGCACCGGACGCACCCACCACACCCAGCTTTTCACCTGCGCAGATTGTCAGGTTGATTTCCTCGATACCGCCGCTCTTGCGCCCGTAGGCAAAACCCAAACCGTCAATCCGCACCTCACCGCGCGGGGCCTGCAACACCTTCGCGTCAGGCGCGTCATCCAGACGGGTGCGAGGGGTCAGCGTGCGCATGCCGTCCTCGACCTCGCCAATATTCGAATAAATCGCCATCAGCGTGAAACTGACCCAGCCGGTCATCTGCGCAATCCGGATCGAGATGGCACCCGCCGCGACGATATCACCCGCGCTTGCCATGCCGCGCTGCCACAACAACAGCGTCGCACCGATCAGCAAAACGGGCAGAACGCCTGCAAGGCTCATCAGAGCAAGCCGGAACCCCGCCGCCAGATACCCGAAGTCGAGAGAACGTTTGCGAAATGCATCCATCGCTCCCAACGCCGCGCGGTCCTCGTGATCATCGTGTGCAAACAGCTTGACCGTTTTGATGTTGGTGATCGTATCCACCACCTGCCCAGACACCAGCGCACGCGCGCCCGCCCGCGCCGCAGACCGTTTACGAATGCGCGGCAAAAACCAGTTGATCAGCGCAAAATAGAGCACCAGCCAAACAGCAAGGCCAACCGCAACCCAGACATTGATCGCAGTCAGCAGCAGCACCGACCCCACCAAAGACGCAAGCGCAAAAGCCACAACGTTGATCACTTCAGACGCCACTTCGGTCACTGCACGCGCTGCTTGCATTTGCTTTTGTGCGATGCGACCGGCAAAATCATCATCAAAGAAGCTGATATTCTGGCCCAGCGACCAACGGTGCAACCGCGACAACACCAAAGGATTCACATTGGGCTGTACGATAATCGCGTTTGTCGCAGCCGACAGGCCAAATAGCACCGGACGCGCAATCAGGAAAAACCCGACCGCCAGTACAATCATCACCGTATTGCGTCCGTCAAAAAACGCCTCTGGCCCGCTGGCAACGGTAGCATCAATCACGATCCCCAGAACCAACGCTGTTCCCGCCTCTAACGCGCCGGCCAAAGCCGAAAACGCAAACGCAAGCCAAAGTGCGGGCCATGCACCTGACAGGCACCAACGCATAAACGCGCCCAATTCCTGCGGAGGTGGCCCATTAGCAGGGCGAAAGGGGTTGATCCAGTTTCCGATATTCATGCGTCATCATCATCCGTTTGTAGAAACCCGCCAGATTGACGCGCCCAGAACTGGGCATATAGCCCGCCGACAGCCAAAAGCGCGTTATGATCGTCATCTTCTACAATCCGCCCTTCGTCCAGCACCAGAATGCGGTCCATACGCGCGATGGTTGACAGGCGGTGCGCAATCGCAATCACTGTCTTACCCTCCATCATCCCGTAAAGAGTTTTCTGAATGGCCGCTTCGACCTCGCTATCCAGCGCACTTGTCGCCTCGTCCAGCAGCAAAATCGGCGCATCCTTGAGAATTACACGCGCAAGAATGACCCGCTGGCGCTGTCCACCAGACAGTTTCACACCCCGTTCGCCCACACGGCTGGCATAACCCGTGCGCCCTTCGGGATCTTGCAGACCTTCGATAAACTCATGCGCCTCGGCCTGACGCGCGGCGGCTATCGCCTCGGCTTCGCTTGCATCGGGGCGCCCATAACGGATGTTCTCCAGAACCGAACGGTGCAAAAGCGCACTGTCTTGCTGCACCATCCCGATCTGGCGGCGCAGGCTGTCTTGTGTAACGCCCGTGATGTCCTGCCCGTCAATGCGGATCATCCCTGCTTCGGCATCGTAAAACCGCAAAAGTAGCTTGAGTAGGGTCGATTTTCCGGCACCCGACCGGCCAATCAAACCTATTTTCTGACCCGGCTCGATCACCAGATCAATTGCGTTCAACCCGCCCGACGCGCGCCCGTAATGATGTGTCAAACCCGTCATCTCGATCCGGCCATCGGTCAACAGCAAGGGCTTTGCATCAGCCGCATCAACCAATGTGATCGGCTGGGCTATCGTCTCCATCCCCTCAGCCACCACACCCAACTGGCGAAAGAACGCAGACAGCGCCCACATGATCCACGCAGTCATTGAGTTCAGCCGCAGCGTCAGCGTGGCAGCGGCAGCAACAGTACCGACACTTGCCTGCCCCTGCACCCACAGCGCCAACGCCCAGCCGACAACCCCAACAATCAACAAACCGTTCAACAGCACCAGCGAGAAATCCATCGTTGTGAAAATACGCTGTTCTACCTGAAAGGTCCGGCGCGCTTCCTCGATGGCTTCTTTTGCGTACAACTCCTCACGGTCATGATGCGCGAACATCTTGACGGAGTGAATGTTGGTATAGGCATCCACCACCCGTCCCGTCACAGCCGACCGCGCATCGGATGCCGCCTTGGACACAGGCCCGATGCGCCGGATCGCCCAGCGCGTCAGCACCAGATAGACCACAAACCAGATCACCAGCGGCAACAACAACCGCGGATCAGATGTGGTCAACAGGATCGCGGCACCAATCAGGTAAGCAAGCGAAAACGAGATCGCATCAAACGCCTGAAACACAACCTCGCCCGCAGCGGGGGGCGTCTGCATGATCCGGTTGGCGATACGGCCGGCAAAGTCGTTCTCGAACCAACCCACAGATTGGCGCAACACCTGCCGGTGCGCCCGCCACCGGATCAGCGTGCCAAAGTTCGGCAAGATCGCATTGTTGACCAGCGCGACATCAAAGGCCTGAAACAAGGGTCGCAAAAACACGATGAACAAGGCAACCACAATCAGCTCTGTACCGTGTTCCGCCCACATCAGTTTGGGATCACTGCCCAACAGATCAACAATCCGGCCCATGTAATAGATCAACCCGACCTCGATCGCGGCGACCAGAATGGACATAAACGCGGTGAGCGCAAAAACCTTTTTGAAAGGCTGGCTATAACCCATAAAAAACGGCCACAAATCACGCGGTGGCCGGTCCTCGTCCGGATACTCGGTGTAGGGATCAACCAGACTTTCAAAGAAACGGAACATAAGGCTTGCCTCTGATTGTTTTGCTCGGTGGGTGGCGCGCCAAACCTGCCCCAGACCATCACAGCCTCAGGGCGCGGGCAACCCCAACAGTTCGGCCTTACCCAGACCAAAGCCTGACGCAATCCACGCCGCTTTCAACTGGGCCAGCCGCGCGCCCAATTCAGCGCCGGAATATACAGGCATCAGATCAGCGGCAGAGACGGGAAAAACCTCCTCTGCCCCTTGCTCAAGCGTGGCAATGTAGGCGGCATCGGGCAAGGTTTCCGCCAAGGCACTTCGTATCAAATGGGCCTGCGTGGCGATATCAGCGCCGTTTTCAAAAGCTGTCGCGCGAAGGTCCACGCCGTCAAAAGCGCCTGCATGGATCAACGCATACCGCCGCTGATCAGCCTTGCTGAGCCGCAACCGGTCCGGCACCGCATCACCACCGAGAGCCACAAGACGGCCAAGCCAGTCTGGCCGCAGCCCCAAGACATCAGAACCGTGGATCATCAATAACACAAAGCGTGTGTCAGTCGCGGGCAGAATAGTCCCTAACACGCCCGTTTGGGACATGGCCGCCACAGCCGTTGACGGATCATCCGCCGCAAGCAGCTTCTTTACTTCCGAACCGACACGCTCAGCCGAAAGCGTCTCTAATCCGCCCAAATTTGAGCCTATCGCAGCAAGCGCATCTGCATCCAAACCCTCTGAGGTATCACCGTACCACGCATGAAAACGGAAATACCGCAGGGTGCGCAGATAGTCCTCACGAATGCGTTGATCCGCGTCTTCGATAAACCTGACACGCCGCGCACGCAGATCATCGATTCCGCCAAGCGGATCAATCACCCCACCATCTGCATCCGCATAAAGCGCGTTCATCGTAAAGTCGCGACGGCGGGCATCGTCGGAAATATCGGACGAAAATGCGACAACCGCGCGGCGACCATCGGTCTCAACATCGCGGCGGAAAGTTGTGACTTCGTAAGGAACACCACCGGACACGACGGTAATTGTACCGTGATCAATGCCCGTCGGAACCGGCTTTAGCCCCGCAGCCTCGGCCAAGGCTATCACCTGTTGTGGCGTGGCGTCAGTTGACATATCCACATCGCTTGCCGACAAACCCAACAGCGCATTGCGCACGCAACCACCGACATAGAAAATCTGGTAACCGCCCGTAGCGATAGCATCACACACAGCCCGCGCCGAAGGCTCCGCCAGCCAGGGCGCATCAGCAGATGTTATTTTTGAATAATCTCGGTCCATGCCCGCAGCATACGCGCAGTTGCGCCCCAGATGTAATAGGGTCCGTAAGGCACCACAAAATAGTGGCGCTTCTGCCCGCGCCAGCGGCGCGACTGGATCAGATAGTTGTCGGGATTCAGCACATGGTTCAATGGCACGGCAAACACCTCGTCCACCTCACCCGGTTCGGGCGTTATGGTAAAGGGCTTGGTCACAAATCCGATCACAGGCGTCACATCAAAGCTGGTAACCGTCTCATGCCGCGGCAGCGTGCCAAGAACCTCGACATGTCCGGGTGGCAACCCGATTTCCTCATGCGCCTCGCGCAACGCGGCTGCAATCACATCGGCATCGCCCTCGTCTTGCTTGCCGCCCGGAAAGGCGATCTGGCCTGGATGATGTTTGAGCGCGGCGGAGCGTTTGGTGAGCAACAAGGATAGCCCCTGATCCGTTTCGATAATCGGAGCAAGAACACCCGCGGGCCGCAAAACGCGCCCCGCTGGCAAAACCGTATCGGGATTCAGGTCAAAATCGGACGAGCCACCCTCCGTCCGGGCCAGCGCCGTCCGAAAATGATGAAGCCTCTCACGCATCTTTGACGGCTTCAAACCCGACAGTCAGCGGATCAAGATCATAATGGGCGCTACAGAACTGGCAGTCTGCCGTCACACGCCCTTCATCTGTCGTCATCGTCTCGATGTCCTTCGCCGAGTAGATCGACAGGCTTTGACGCACACGTTCTTCAGAGCAGGTGCAGCCGAAATGTACATGCTGTTTGTCGAAAATACGCGGCACTTCGCCGTGGAACAAGCGCAACAAAACATCCGATGGCTCCAGCGTGGGGCCGATCAGTTCCAGATCATCCACTGTATCAAGAAGGATGTTCACGCGGTGCCAGTTCTCTTTCTCGTCATCAGCCAACAGGTCAACCGGCTGCAAGATATCGCCCGACCCCTCGGCTTGCGCAGAAAAGGGCGACGCTTTGGGCATATGTTGCAGCATGACGCCCCCCGCACGCCAATGCTCTGGCGCATCAGCGGTAGTGGACTTGCCAAAGCTCAGTTCAAACCGCGTGGGCAGTTGTTCGGACTGTGCAAAATAGCCCTCGGCAGATTTCGATAGGCTTTCGGGCGATAGCGGCGCGATGCCTTGATACGGCGTCATGCCTGCACCTTGGTCGATCATCACCGCAAAATAGCCTTCACCTACTTGGGAAATCGGCGCGCCATCGGTCAAACGGTCGGCATCATAGCTGGCATAGGCGCGGATGCGGGCAGGTGCGCCGTCCTTCTCGGGGCCGTAGTAATCCGTCGCAATCATGCGCACAGGACCATTCGACTGGACCTGCAACTGCAATTTCCAGCGCAGTTTCATCGTTTGGCCGATCAACGCGGTCAGCAATGCCATCTCCGCCACCAGTGCTTCGACCTGCGGCGGATAGTTGTGTTGTGCCAGAATACCGCCCAGCGCGGTATCAAGCCGTGCAATACGCCCGCGAATATCCGCATTATCAAGCTGGAAAGGCAGGACCGTATCGTCCCAGCCGCTGCTGTTTGTCTCTGTCATTTTCATCTATCCTTACCGCGAAGTGATTGGCATACCGCGTCTATGTAGGGCGGACAAGCCGTGACCAAAAGGGGGCAACCATGATCAGACGTGCCGGAGACGTGCCAAAACGCGGCCAAAAGTATAAAATGCGCGCTGGTGCCTATGCAATCCTGCCCATCGGTCGCCGCTTTTTGTTGACTGCCGATGTAAGCGACGTTGTAGATGTCCAACTGCCGGGTGGCGGCATTGATCCGGGTGAAAGCCCGTTGCAAGCGCTCTACCGCGAAGTCCGCGAGGAAATTGGATGGTCCATCGCGCAGCCCTTACGGCTCGGTGCCTTCCGCCGGTTTGTGTTTATGCCGGAATACGACATGTGGGCCGAAAAGATGTGCCACATCTATGTGGCCCACCCCACCCGCCAGATCCAGAACCCGACCGAACCGCATCATGAGACGCTGATCCTTGATACGGATGACGCGATTGCAGCGCTTGGGTGTGACGGCGGTCGCGGGTTTCTTGAGCGTTATGTTGCTGCCAGACCCTGATATTCAAACAGAATTGCAGAGACATCATCCGGGAAATCGTCACTGCCGTTGAATTCGGTAAGACGCCATATCAGCGCTTCAAGGAATGCAGGCCCGCGCGTTTCGGCCAGATCATGCATCAGACCTGTCAGCCCCTCTTCGCCCAGCATATCTCCGTTCGGGCCCAGACATTCGGTCACCCCGTCCGACAGGATCAGAATGCGGTCCCCCCGATCCAGCTTCAATTCAAACCGCTCAAAACTGACACCAGATAACAGGCCCACGGGGAAGCCACCCGTTCCCATTTGCTCGATTGTGCCATCTGCCCGCTGGACTGCCGGGTGCGGGTGGCCTGCTTGTGACATCACCATTTGGCCCGTTTCCAGTTCGACGAAGGCGAGGAGCAACGTGAAATAATGCTCGGTTTCCATCTCATCAAGGACGAGGTCGTTGAGCGACGCCACAACTTCATCAGGCGGGCGCGGCACAAACTGACCATGTGCGTTCTTTCGCAAAGCGACATTCTGGTCTGGTGCCGCGCTTGACAGATATCCCGCAAGGCGGGCCGTCATCAGCGCGGAACTGATACCGTGGCCCGATACATCCAGCGCATAAAGCCCGACATGCTGGACACCCGCCTCAAAAAAACCGACCAGATCACCACCAACATGTCCGGACGAGCGGAGCATCAGCGACAGGTCACCAACCGGAAGCGCGCGAAACCGCTCTCTCACCAGCGATTGCTGGAGCTTCTTGGCCTCCTTCAGGTCACTGTCGATATTATCGTAAAGTTGCTGCAACTCTGCCAAGGTATCGCTCAGCGTTCGGTTGGCCTGCGCCATGGAGCGTTGCATTTCGATCAGCCGTTCACCCGCCATGATCCGCGCGCGAAGTTCGTTGCTATCAACCGGTTTAGTCAGGAAATCATCCGCGCCACTGTCCAGCCCGCGCGCCACTTCCTCCTTCTCACTTTTGGAAGTCAGGAGGATGAAATAGCTATAGTCCTCCCCATCCATTTCCCGAAACTTTCGACACAGCTCAAGCCCAGACATTCCGGGCATCATCCAGTCACTGAGCACCAAATCCGGCCGCCGGAGTCCCGCCATTTCAAGCGCTTCAACTCCGCTTGCTGCCTCCCCCACATCAAAACCCCATCGTTTAAGCGCAAGCGTCAGTATCTTCCGCTGGAGTTTGCTATCATCCACAACCAATACATACTGGATTGCACCACCGTGGGGCACCTCGGATAGTTTCAAAGGATTTACGGGAACAACCTACATAGTACTTTCACAAAAAACCAACTGCGAAAGACCTAGCTGTTTGGTGTTAACAGCCCGTGAAGCCGACTCAACAGACATGCTTACCCTCTCTTAAGGGTTTCGGCTTAAACCATGGGGGATCAATGGAGGCCTGAAATGATCGACTGGACCCGGATCAAACAACTGCGCAATGAAATCGGAGAGGAAGATTTCCCCGAAGTTGTGGAAATATTTATTGAAGAAGTCTCTGGTATGATCGACAGCCTACGCACCGCCCCCAGCGTTGAGACGCTTGGCGATGATCTGCATGCACTAAAAGGCAGCGCCCTCAACCTAGGATTTCGTGCCTTCGCCGAGATGTGCAAGACCGGCGAAACACGCGCAGCAAACGGGCGCGCAACAGAGATCGTTCTTGAACCCATTCTGCGCTGCTATGATGACAGCCGCGATGTGTTCCTTGCAGGTCTGGAAAACGGTCAGGCGAATTAGACCAGCTTGTAGAACTCGGCAACGCTAATTCCGCCATGCTCGGCCATCGCTTTTGCGCGCAACATTTGCATCCCCTTAATCCAACGCGACGGATCGGCACCGCGCAGCGCATTGTACTTGGCAACATCTGGATGCGGCATAATCACAAACGTACCATCCGCAACCCCCTGCCAGACAGATTTGGCCACATCACCCGCGGTCAGCAAATTGCCCTGCGCATCGCCGTCTCCCAGCCCCAACAACGGGGTCGCCACATATTGCGGACACACAACAGATACCCCGATCCCGTCACCGCCGTGGGTAATTAGAAGTGATTCGGCAAAGCTAACCGCCGCGTGTTTGGTAGCCGAGTATGCCGCATCGCCGATCTGGTTCAGCAAACCTGCCGCAGAGGCGACATTCACAAAATGCCCCGATCCGCGCAAGATCATCGCGGGCAATAGTGCCCGTGCAGCCCAGACATGAGCCATCACATGCACGTTCCAGTTTAGCATCCAGTCCGCATCTGGGGCAGAGGCCGCATGCGACGGATCACCCCGCCCCAAACCAGCGTTGGATACAAAGATATCGACAGGACCAAAGGCCGCTTCAGCCGCCGCAATCGCAGCGATAATTTGCGCCTCTTGGGTCACATCACAAGAAACCGCTATGCCACCAATCTGGTCTGCGACGACCTGCGCAGCCTCTCCGTTCAGATCCGCGATACACACATTCGCGCCGGCATCTGCAGCTTGCCGCGCGAGCGCAGCGCCAATGCCGCTAGCCCCACCCGTAATAACAACAGTTTTACCCGAAATATCCATAACGCCCCCCTAGAGTACGAATTGGGCAAGCGTCTCATCATTGGTGATATCTGTATAGGTAAACCCTGCGTCATCCAGCAGGGCAAGGAACCGCGGGAAGGCATCAGGGCTTGGCGTTTCAATGCCAATCAGGACCGAGCCGAAGTTGCGTGCAGATTTTTTGAGGTACTCAAACCGGCAAATGTCATCATCAGGACCAAGGATGTTCAGGAACTCCTTCAACGCACCGGGCCGCTGGGGCATGCGCAGGATAAAATACTTCTTGAGGCCGGAGTACCGCTGCGCGCGCTCTTTCACTTCGGGCAAACGCTCAAAATCAAAGTTTCCGCCAGAAGTAACGCAAACGACGGTTTTACCTTTGATCTGATCGGCCACTTCGCCCAGCGCCTCAATGCTCAGCGCACCGGCAGGCTCCAGCACTATTCCTTCAACGTTGAGCATTTCAATAATGCTGACACAAATCCGGTCCTCGGACAGATGCACCACGTCAGAGCGGTTGACCCCCTTGAGCAGTTCGAAGTTCCGCACACCGATCTTGGCCACCGCAGCACCATCCACAAAGCTGTTGATGGGTGACACATCAATCGGCCCGCCTTCCTCCAGCGCGCGCCCAAGGCTCGGCGCGCCTTTCGGCTCGACGTATGTATACGCACAACGATCGCCAAAAAACGCGCGGGTTCCCGCAGACAGGCCACCACCACCGACAGGCAGAATAATGTGGTCCGGTACGCGACCCAACTGGTCCTCGATCTCTACCGCAACCGAGGCCTGCCCTTCGATCACATTGTCATCATCGAAGGGCGAGAGGAAATAGGCACCCTCCTCGGCGCAAAATTTCTGTGCGGCACCCAGTGTATTGTCGAAATAGTCACCCACCAAACGCACTTCGATGTTGGCCCCACCAAACATCTTGGTTTTCTGGATTTTCTGCTGGGGTGTCGTCACAGGCATATAAATCACGCCCCGCACGCCGAAATGGCTGCACATAAACGCCACACCTTGCGCATGGTTGCCCGCAGAAGCGCAGACAAACACCTGATGTTCGTGGATCAGCTTGCGCATCGCATTAAACGCGCCGCGCAATTTGTAGGACCGCACCGGGCTCAGATCTTCACGCTTGAGGTATATCTCTGCGCCGTACCGCTCGGAGAGGTGATCATTGCGCATCAAGGGAGTGGCCGGAAACACCGTGCGCATCGCACGAGTGGCGGCAATTGCACCCATCTGGAAATCATCGCTCATCAGTAGCAGCCCTTTTATTGCGGTAGTCTTCGATAGGTCTGTATCGCTGGGCCGTCAATAAACCCATCTACCTTGCCGCGCGCCGTGAAAAGCGCTACGCCAACGCGGAAACTCGACAAAGGAAGAGATCATGTCTGCGCCCAAGAAAGTAGTGCTCGCCTATTCCGGCGGGCTTGATACCTCGATCATCCTGAAATGGCTGCAAACCGAGTATGGTTGTGAGGTTGTCACCTTCACCGCCGATCTGGGTCAGGGCGAAGAACTAGAACCAGCCCGCGCCAAAGCCGAGATGATGGGCGCAAGCCAGATTTTCATCGAAGACGTGCGCGAAGAGTTTGTGCGCGACTTCGTTTTCCCGATGTTCCGCGCCAACGCGGTGTACGAAGGCTTGTATCTGCTGGGTACATCCATCGCCCGTCCGCTGATCTCCAAACGTCTGGTAGAGATTGCGCATGAAGTTGGTGCCGACGCTGTGGCCCACGGCGCCACAGGCAAAGGTAATGATCAGGTCCGGTTTGAGCTGGCCGCATACGCGCTGGACCCCAACATCAAGGTGATTGCGCCATGGCGTGAGTGGGATCTGTCCAGCCGCACCAAACTGCTGGAATTTGCCGAGAAAAACCAGATTCCCGTCGCCAAAGACAAACGCGGCGAAGCACCGTTCAGCGTAGATGCAAACCTGCTGCACACTTCCTCCGAGGGTAAAGTGCTGGAGGATCCCGCCATTGATGCGCCCGAGTATGTATACCAGCGCACCGTTGCCCCCGAAGATGCCCCGAACGAGCCGGAATACGTCGAGGTCGGATTCGAGCGCGGCGATGCAGTATCTGTGAACGGCGTGACGCTGTCTCCCGCCGAGTTGCTGACCAAACTGAACGAGTTGGGCGGTAAACACGGCTGTGGCCGTCTTGATCTGGTTGAAGGCCGCTTTGTCGGCATGAAATCACGCGGTATCTACGAGACACCCGGCGGTACACTGCTGTTGGAAGCGCACCGCGCAATCGAATCGATCACGCTGGACCGTGGTGCCATGCACCTCAAAGACCAGCTGATGCCGCAATACGCCGAGCTGATTTACAACGGTTTCTGGTTCTCGCCAGAACGCACAATGTTGCAAGCTGCCATCGACGCAAGCCAGACCCATGTCACCGGCACCGTGCGTTTGAAGCTGTACAAAGGTCACGTCCGCACTGTTGGCCGTTGGTCTGATTACAGCCTCTACTCCGAAGCGCATGTAACGTTTGAGGATGACGCAGGTGCGTATGACCAGAAAGACGCCGCAGGCTTTATCCAGTTGAACGCACTTCGTTTGAAGCTGCTGGCAGCGCGCGACAAGCGCATCAAAGGCTAGAAAAAGAAACGGCCCAGACATTTGACTGTCTGGGCCGTGCACTCGTTACCCTAACCGGAAGCCGGTTTACGGTTTATCTTGTAAACTGTTACCATTTAAGAACAGTGAATATGTATCAGCTTGGAGTTTCCAATCACGGGGAAACACGGCGCTGATGTAACCCCACATAATGTGGCAGCGCGGCATCTAATACGGGCTGCAATTCCTGCGGCACTTCGGGTAAAGGCCCCTCTGCTGTATCAATTCCTGTACTGCGGTGAACTGCACCATACCAATGCTTGGCCCAAACGCCGTCTTCGCGGCGCGGACCTGCGGACCACTTCAACATCGCCGGGTCAAAAGGCAGTCCGATCGCATCGCAGAGCAGCCGCAACATTTGTTCCGGACGCGCACGGATGTCCGTACTGTCGATCACAATCCCCCCCAGCTTATCAAACAGGGCCGTCTGCTGCACAAACCCGATATCCTCCAGTGTTGGCGCTTCGCGTTTCGCGGCATAGCTGGCAATCACACGCGCGGGATGCCGGATCAGATGAATATTGATGCAATCCTCAGCCCACTCCATTGGAAAGCCCGCAACCATGTGATGTGGCATATGTTTCATATACATATGGGGCGTGCCCTCCTGCATGCAGGTTTCCCCGACAACCGCCGGATCGGTCTCATGGGCCGCAATGATCTGGTCCCACATCGGATGGTCAAAACCTGTCGCGGCCAGATAAGGCGCATAAAACGGCTCATCCATAACGGCGAAATCATCACGCGCACCAAAGGCGTACATCATTGCCGTGCTGAGATTGCGGGGGCCGGACCACATTGCGATACGCATTTTCAAATCCTCATTCTACTCGCGAAAGTGATAGCAGCCCGCACAGGCTGGTAAACTGAAATCACCTACGCGTGAGAATTCCATACACCCGTTGCGCAGCGCATCCTTACCCGCCAAAATCCAGAAAAGAGGAGAGCACCATGGTCACACCGAGTAATCTCAAGGCAATCACACTGGCAGGCCTCATCGCCGTCGGCTTGTTGGTTCAGGCAATCCCGTCACATGCGGCAGGGTCAGAAACACTCACCGTTGCGGGCGGATGTTTCTGGTGCGTCGAGGCTGATTTCGAAAAAGTGAAAGGTGTCAAAGGCGCAGTATCCGGTTTTGCAGGCGGTAAAACGGAAAATCCGACATACAAGCAAGTCACATCAGGTGGCACAGGCCACTATGAGGCGGTGCAAATTACGTTCGACCCTGCTGTGGTCAGTGCGGACACATTGCTGGACCTGTTCTTCCGCTCGGTTGACCCCACAGACGCCGACGGCCAGTTTTGTGATCGCAGCGATAGCTACCGCACAGCCATTTTTGCAACCGACAGCCAAATAGCGGTGGCCGAACAGGCCAAAGCAAAAGCCCAATCAGACTTGGGCAAAAAGGTTGTGACACCTGTGCTGGGGGAAACCAAATTTTATCCCGCAGAGGCCTATCATCAGGATTATGCCAAAGGCAGCAAGCTGGTGATCACGCGGTTCGGACCGAAAAGTCAGGCCAACGCCTATAAGGCATATCGTGATGCCTGTGGCCGTGATCAACGCGTCAAGAAATTGTGGGGTTCGGCCGCGCCGTTCACCAACTAGGACCCAAAGTGGTCCTGGATTTCCTTGAGGTCCGGGATCACATCCGCTGTGCCGCGCCGCGCCACCATCAGGGACGCCGCCTTTAGCGCGAGGTCAATCGCCGCTTCCATATCCATGCCACGGTCCAGACCGGCCACCAGATATCCGGTAAACGTATCGCCGGCACCTGTGGTATCAACAACCTCTGCTGGATAGGCGTCAAAGCACTTTTCCCCAGCGTTAGAGACCCATTTGCAGCCTTTTGCACCCAGCGTTATCACCACATCTGCAATGTCCAGCGCGCCCGCAGGTTTGCCTGTGGCCTCGGCTAGTTGCTCTGCCTCCACCTCGTTTAGGACCAGCAAATCAATCCTACCTAACAGTTGATTGATCGCCGCAGCCTCAAACGGTGCGGCGGCATAGGCGACACGCAGGCCCAAGGCGCGCGCCGTTGTCGCAGCATAATCCTGCCCGTTTGTCTCATTTTGCATCAGTAAAAAATCACGCGGCGATGCCTCGGTCAGGGCTCCGCCGATGATCGCTTCGGTCAATTCAACGTTTGCACCCTGAAACAGAACGATGCTGTTTTCGCCCTGTGCATCAATGACAATATTCGCATGGCCCGTCGGTACAGGAGTATTGGCGACATGAGGAATATCTACACCGTATTCCATCAGCCGCTCACGGGTCCAGCGACCATCCTCGCCAACAGCGCCAATATGAGACACGCGCGCAGCCGCCCGAGCAGCGGCAACGGACATATTCGCGCCCTTACCGCCCAGCCCGAAACCATAACTGTGTGCGGCCAATGTTTCGCCCGCACGGGGCAGATGTGGAACCTCGTAAAAATTGTCGATGTTGATCGAGCCGAGGTTCCAGATCATTTCAGCCGCCCACCTTGCAGGCCGCAAGGATTGCCATGTTCAGGATGTCATTGGTGGTAGAAGTCGAAGAAGCAATCTGGATAGATTGGTCCAGCCCTGTCAGGATCGGACCAATCACAGTTGCATCCGCCATCTCCTGCATCAATTTGACCGAGATACTGGCCGAGTGGCGCGCAGGAACCACCAGAATATTGGCAGGCCCAGTCAAACGCGAGAACGGATAGGTCTTCTGGATGGCTACATTCAGCGCCACATCAACTGTCATCTCACCTTCGTATTCAAAATCAACGCCGCGCTCGTCCAGCACGTTGGGGGCAAGATGCATCTTTTCTGCACGTTCAGACACCGGATAGCCAAAGGTCGAAAAGCTGACAAAAGCCACACGCGGCTCCAGCCCCAAGTGCCTCGCCACACGCGCACCGCTTTCAGCGATATTCGCCAGATCTGCTGCATCCGGCCATTCATGCACCAACGTATCCCCAATCAGAACGATCTTGCCCTTATGCAGCACCGCAGTGATGCCAGCTGCCCCGCCCTTCGCATTGGCATCGAAAACGTGGTTAATCTGGTCAAGAACATGGGCAGATTTACGCGTGGCTCCTGTGACCAACCCGTCACCATGCCCGTGCGCAAGCATCAAAGCACCAAATACATGGCGGTCGCGGGCAGCAAGACGGTGAATGTCTTTGCTGTCAAAACCACGCCGCTGCAAACGGTCGTACAGGAACGCCTTATAGGTCTCCAAATTTGGCGTGTTGGCGGCGTTAACGACTTCCAACTCGTCCGAGGCATCCTCAAGACCCGCCGCAATCAACTTGGCCTTCACATCATCCGGACGGCCTACAACCAATGCTTTGCCGAAACCCTGACGCTGGTACATGACGGCAGCGCGCAATACCTTGGGATCATCGCCTTCGGCAAAGATCATCCGCGCCTGATTGGCACGCGCACGGGCATTAATACCGCGCATGATATTGGCAGTCGGATCGAGGCGCGACTTGAGGCTCTGCTCATAAGCCTCCATGTCGATGATCGGGCGCCGCGCAGCACCCGTTTCCATCCCTGCCTTTGCCACCGCAGGCGGAATGGTGTGAATCAACCGCGGATCAAACGGCGTTGGAATGATATAATCCCGCCCGAAGGTCAGGTTTTTGCCGTAAACAAGCGCCACTTCGTCCGGCACATCCTCACGGGCAAGGTTAGCAAGCGCGTGGGCACAGGCAATCTTCATCTCGTCATTGATCGCGCGCGCGTTGATATCCAGCGCGCCACGGAACAAATAGGGAAAGCCCAAAACGTTGTTCACCTGATTCGGATAGTCCGAACGCCCTGTTGCCACAATCGCGTCTTCGCGCACGGCATGCGCCTCTTCGGGTGTGATTTCAGGATCAGGGTTTGCCATAGCAAAGATCACCGGATCAGGCGCCATGCTCGCAACCATTTCTGCGGTGACAGCACCCTTGGCTGACACCCCGAGGAATACATCCGCGCCCTTCATGGCATCCGCCAATGTGCGTGCATCTGTGGTTGCAGCATGCGCCGACTTCCATTGGTTCATACCTTCGGTCCGGCCCTGATAAATCACGCCTTTGGTGTCACACATAATGCAATTGTTGTGCTTTGCCCCCATCGCCTTGAGCAGCTCAAGGCATGCAATTCCCGCAGCGCCCGCACCGTTCAAAACAATCCGCACGTCTTCGATTTTCTTGCCGGAAATCTTGAGCGCGTTCAGCAGGCCCGCTGCACAAATAACCGCTGTACCGTGTTGGTCATCATGGAAGACCGGAATATCCATTTCTTCCTTCAAACGCTGCTCGATGATGAAACACTCGGGCGCTTTGATATCCTCAAGGTTGATCCCGCCAAAGGTGGGGCCCATCAGCTTGACCGCATTGATAAAGGCCTCGGTGTCTTCTGTGTCCAGTTCGATATCGATGCTGTTCACGTCGGCAAACCGTTTGAACAAGACCGCCTTGCCCTCCATCACCGGCTTGGACGCCAACGCCCCCAGATTGCCAAGACCCAAAACCGCAGTCCCGTTCGAGATTACTGCAACCAGATTACCTTTGTTGGTATAGTCATAGGCCAACTGCGGGTTTGCCGCGATGGCCTCGCACGGGACAGCGACACCTGGCGAATAGGCCAGCGACAAATCCCGCTGCGTCGTCATCGGTACGGTTGCGGTAATCTCGAACTTGCCGGGCGTCGGCTCAAGATGGAAGGCAAGCGCCTCTTCGGCTGTTACTCTATTTTTGGTCACGGGCTGGGCACCTTCACTATTATTTCGCCCGCAGCAGCGGGACAGCAATCTCATCTCAACCCTAATAGCGGGCCAAGCGGCGCCACACAATCATGCGACGAAGCGAACCCATTCATGATTGGACACAAACGCGTCGTGACGGTCTGGAAAATCAGCGGCCAAGTGACTTAGCGCCCAACGAATGACTGAGGGGCGTTCGCAACGGTTGGCACACCAAATAATACGCACCAATGTTTGCCACCGCGCAGGATCAGCTTCATAGGCCTGCTCCAGCGCAACCAATTCCGATTTCGGTTCATCCAACGCTTTGTGGCAATCCGCACGCAACAAACACAACGTCACATTCTTTTCGACCGCCACGCTGTGTTTCTCCAGCAGTTCAACCGCACGCGCAGGCGAACCCGCCCGCAGAACACGGCGGCCCAGTGTCTCCAAGGTCGCCGCATTTGTTATCTTCGGGGTATGACCAAGAACGGTCAGAATAAACGCGGCAATCTGCGAAACGGCGGCGGGGGATACCGCCGTAGGAACAATTCCATCCGTGCCAAAATGCGGCTCTGTTAAGGGGTCTTCGCTGTTAAAATCCGCAAAGAAGCTGATGTACCTGCACTGCGCAGCATGCGCCAACGGCCAGAAGTCCGCCCATCTGTGCTGTGCCGTTTGCAACATTCCCATTTCGATCACATAGGCATCGGATGCGGCAAACATCATGTTCGTAAAGCCTGCCCCGTGGTGCGAAATCATCACCTCCGCCTGCGCCATCAGCGCGATCTGTTCTAGCGGTTGCAACTCTTCAAAGACGACATACTGAAATCCGAACCGCTCAAGCTGCTCCAGCAGCAGGTCTTCACCACCCAAAGGGCGACTACGGCTTTGCGCGTCACCTCGGCCCACAAAAAACCGCTTCGGCAAGTAGCTGAAATCGTATTTCGCTACAGCAGCAAGCGCGCGAGCTCGCAAGGAGAGTATCGCAGTACTGACCGAATTCATGGCCAGAAGCGGTTGGAATTCGACACTTCCAACCGCGCTCCCCTGTGGCGCTATCTCTGCGATGCCCGCCACGTCTGCGTGTGGCATCTGTCCCACAGCCCCAAGCATACCAAACGAGGTCAGAACCAGATCATAGTCTTTCGGCGCCCGTTCAAAAAACACACGCGCCGCATATTCCGGAAAAAGAGCCTCAACAAAAGCATCGGCAAAATTGCGGTGTTTCTCTTCCTGATTGGGAAAGTGAAAATAGACGTCACCCTGAAATCCCACAGCGTCCAGCACACAAAGCTGGCTGAGGGATTCCGTCATGAAGTGATAATAGTTGAACGTATTGCGGCACTCGACAGCAAAATCCAGATCCGGCTCGATAAATGTTTGCTCAATCGCAAGGGTTTTACCAGCATTTGCGGTCCGGTAGTCCTCAAGATACGCGTTGAGTGTGGAGACAGGATCCGGATCAGATTTCTCGTTTTCCCAGCGGTACGCATTAGGGTCAGGACTCATAACCAGAATATGACGGTTGCGGCGAGAGCGATTGCTGACAGGAACACTTTAGGGCAGCGATCGTAGCGGGTTGAGACACGTCTCCAGTCTTTGAGCCTGCCG